>PCXA01000001.1:0-436742 GCA_002796325.1 Deltaproteobacteria bacterium CG11_big_fil_rev_8_21_14_0_20_47_16
GTTAATATTTGGATAATGAATGCGGATGGGAGTAATCAAAAGCCTGTCACGTCCGTAACTGCCTCAGGAATCGCGTGTGCCAATCCCCAATGGTCTTCTGATGGTTCCATGATTGTCTTTCAATCAAATCGAAAGGTGGATGGTAGCGACATCAACGGTGGCACTCAAAATATTTGGGTCGTCGGAGCAGATGGCGCCGGCCTTAAAGCCCTAACAACGATAACTGCACAAGGTGTAACCAGCGGCTTCCCCCAATGGTCGTTCTAAAGAGAGGAGTTGCCATGCAATCATACCCGATCTTTTGTTTTAACACGGTCTCCTTGAGAGAATTTGTCGAATTCTGGAGCAAGGTGTATGGCTCACCACCTGTTGAGAAACTTTATGCGGAGCGAATCGACAAGGAGCAGTTTGATGCTGATGATGTTCGACAGTTGTACAGGTGGAAAAATGGAACAAACCTTAGTCAGGATAAACAGTCATCAGTTGAAAGGCAATTCGTTGCCAAGCTGGATGTGATCAATGCGCTGAAACAGGCTTACGATGCAAAAATATTTGATGAACATTTTGGGAGCGCGACTGGAGCGGTCTGGAAAATCTTTTTGAGGCACATTATTTCTCCAAACCAGTTTCCGATTTTCGACCAACACGTTTTTCGGGCCCATTATTTCTTGGTGAACGGTATTGTCAGGGAGGTTGAGGAAAGTCTTGAGGTGATTCCTTACTCCAAACAAGAGCGAGCAAAAGAAGAGTTATACGCGAATTCGTATGTGCCATTTGCTCGCGGTTTGATGCAGGGCGACGTCCCCCTCAAAAAAATTGATGAGTGTTTGATGATGTTTGGAAAATTTTTAAAGTCAGAGTTTTCAAGGGCGTTATTGCCATCTGCCAAAATCTAACAAATGACCGGTTTAAGTTTTGAAAGCGTCATTATATGAGCACTCGAAAAACACAAGGAGCCTGATATGACGCTTGAGAAACCTGTTCACTACAGCCACACACATCAACCGCAGCCCTTTAAAAATCCGGGGGTAGCAGCAGTGCTGTCCTTCTTCCTGCCGGGTCTAGGTCAAATTTATAACGGCCAGATTCTGTGGGGTATTATCGTTATGATTGTAGTTATGCCCCTAACGGCTCTAATCGCATTTTTTATGGTGCCTCAGGCGGCTCAGTATGCTGTTGTTGGCGCTGTTTTCATTCCGTTCTTATTGCCGGTTGTTGTATGGATAGGGAACGTGGTGAGTGCATATAAAACCGCCGAACACTTCAATCGAAAACGATATATGACTAGGGACGATGCGTGATTATCAGAAGGACGCCCTCCCATCAATCATTGGCCCAATTTTAATAAAGTCTATGTTCTATAGTGATCTGGAAAGAGCAGTAACCGCGGCTAAGCAAATTCTGAAATCCCTGGCCGTGAAATATGCAATCGGGGGATTGTTTAAGGAGGCGAAACCCTATCTGGTTCTTTCAAGTCGCTTGGGGCAAGTTGAAATCGATGCTTCGCTTGAAAAGCAAATCGCTGATTTTCCAGAAATCTTCACAGAAGAGACCCGAAAAGCCAAATTTAAGGGCGATATTGTCTACTTGGATAACGTTTGTATTGAATTGCGATTTACAGCGCTTGTTTATGAGCTGATCTGGCTTTTACAGCAAGACCCACTCGTTGATCGCGCACTGACTCCGCAAACTCATGCCTCGATCAGAATTGTCATTGGGACAGTTGGAAATCTATCTAAGGCATCTTAGTGTAACCTCAATTCAACCTGTTAAAACGCCATCTCCTAAGGCTGAGGGGTATTAGATTGGGCAGTGCTAAGTGTTTTAAAGGTGGCGAATATCATTCATTCCGAAAAAATATCTTTCTGAGTATAACTCCTGATCATACCCACGCCTTCGCTTAATCTAATCTCATTCCAAATACCACTTTTAGGCCATGAG
This sequence comes from Deltaproteobacteria bacterium CG11_big_fil_rev_8_21_14_0_20_47_16, assembly GCA_002796325.1. Lineage (GTDB taxonomy): Bacteria > UBA10199 > UBA10199 > 1-14-0-20-47-16 > 1-14-0-20-47-16. The sequence goes on from PCXA01000001.1 coordinate 1,942, forward strand.
TGCCCAAATTTATCTGCGATCAGTTTAACGAGTTCAAGAAAAGAGTTGGCGCATTCTTGTGCTAATTCAGCAAACTCCCGCACTGTGTTTTCCCCAGTGTGAATACACTTGTTACGTCTTGGCCATAAAAGTTCGACGAAAGTTTCCCACATTCCTTTATTGTTGCTTAATCTGTGCTCACTAATGGTTATGCCCCATGAATCTAAGACCTGAGGCAAAAGTTTTCGATCGTTAGCAGACCTGCTTGATATTATCGCCTTCGTCAATATTTGTACCCATTTGTAATCCAAAAGTGCCCCATGAACCAAAGGCATTAAAATGAAGAAACGAACAATCAACTCTGTAGCAGTGGAGCTCATTATGAGGGAGGAACTGTAATGATTTGATTCGAGAAGTTCTTTCCCTTCTTTAAGGCAATAGCGAACTCTACTCTCAATACAATCCCCATATGTACCCAAATAATCCCTAACATTTTCTTCTGATACATGTTTCAACGAGTCCTCAATCATCCTTTCTTCGTACTCATCAGCCAGGGCCATTTCATATGCATAGTCTTCGATGGTTGAGGACATAATTGATGTCTCCCTAATCTAATATCCCTGTGGCAATCGTAATTCCTTAAACTTTTTTAGTTCTGCATAGAAATCCATGTGACTTTGATCGCTCCCGTCTATACTGGGAGGGATCATAAGATATGTTTCTTGGTTATTGAGTGTTATTGCAGAGAGGCGATCTGGGGCGCCGCTGTTTTCGCTTACCCCCAAATTTCCACCTAGAAGTATTTTAAAATAAAGCACCTTGTCCATAGGGACAATTTCCTTTTTGAAGTGGCGATATATGGTAAGTTGGTTTGGGCTAATTACAATTTTATATGCTGGATTGTATGCCCACCAATAGAAAACCTCTCCTAAAATGCCCAATCCGAGTAGACCGATAGCGACCAGGGGAGATGCAAAGTAGGCGGTCAATACAACTAGAAAAGAGGTTATTATGAGAAAGCCAACCCATGTAATTCTCGGTTTGGATTGGAGAAACAAAGTGTTGCCTTCCATCCACCATACATAGTTGGAATTGTAAAATTGGTTTGTTGTTTTGTGAGATGATGCCACTCGACATTCTATATCTTAATGTTGGGACGTTGTACAGTTTGCTGCTTTGGCTCAGCTAAATTTTCCCCTTCAAGGTGGCGCCTGAAGTTTAAAATGGAACAGATCAGCCCAACCTATTACAACCTGTTAAAACATCATCTCAAAAGGCTACGAGGCATTAGATTTGCGTACCTTTACATATTCCTTAGAGAGGGCATTTCTCAAAGTCCTGTGCAAAACAAAACTTTGAGGCAAGTGATAGTGATTTTCTGTTAATCGCAGCGACCTCTTCTCGGGTAATCATTCTGTCATCGGTCATTGTTACAAAACACAGCTTTGGACTTATTGGCATGATGGCCCCTTCATGATAGCAGTCGGCAACTAAAAACTCACCTTCTTCGGCCTGAAGTAGCGCCCATTTAATCTTTGCGTAGCTGTGAATGTGTTTATCTAGATCACGCTGAATTAAAAACGAGACCAAAAAGCGGGCTGGAACAGCCCCATCATCTCTAACAAACATGCCATGCTTCCTTTCAATTATCTCTTCATTGTCTTTGGTGAGGTTTGAGCCATCAATTCCATTTAGAAAGATATCTGATCGAAAGTGCTGGTATTTATGTCTTAAATTCCAGAGAAGGTGGTATTCAGATATTGCCATGTTATTTTTGATGCTGCCCAAGGAGATACAATCAATTTCGTGATGAAAGGCATCCTCTATTCGTTTCATATAGCCATTTTCAGCTTTTTGATCCCATACCCATGACACACAAAACTCCCTCGATCTTCTTCCCCTCTTGATAATTTTATCCGAAGAGTTGAGTTTGATCTGCACCAAGCCAGTCTTGTCAGAAAATCTACCAATGCAGTGTGCTGTATGAAAATGCTGGTTAATCTTTAATTTATGAGGATTTCCTGGTTGTGTCTTGAGGGGCAAGATAGCCTCCGTAAAATCCTAGTAAACGCAATTCATTCTTCCGTTGGCCACTTTTCCCCAGATTCGAATGAAGGGTGTCGCGGTTCATTTGGGGGCTTCCCGTATTCGACACGCCATCTTTCTATTTGCCCTAAAAGAGCATAGGCTGATTTCTTCCGTCGGGGGTCATTCAAAAACATCTCAAAAAGTTTTTCCCTCACAACGTTAAAGCTCTGTGAAGAAAGCGTGTGGGTAGATCCAGATTGGCCATAAGGCTTTTGTTCGACAAAAACAGTTTCAAGTTTTCGCTTCAATGGATGTGGCACAGATGGGCCGGAAGAGTCATCAATGAGATTTAAACTCGCAACTACAGATTCCTCTATGTCGAGACGAACAAACACTTCTGATAACAACAATCTTTTGCCTGGGGGTAGTGTGAGACCACACAATTGAATAAGTCTTTGATAAACACTGAGGTCCTTACGTGCAATGTCCGCAATTCGCGAAGCCAATATATTAGCTCGGCCAAATTTTGGATTGGCTCCGAACATCGCTATCTCTGGATCAACAAAGCTCATGAGTATTTTTTTCGATTCTGGTGTATCAAGAGTTGCAAGTGCATCTACCCATTGTTCTCCCAAATCCTCTATACATTCCCCATTTGAACCAGCAAGTTCACGAAGTAGCGGAACGGCATCCTTGCATTGGCTATGACCAATTGCAGTGAGAACCTCCCGTTGCGCATGCCGGGGGAATCTGAATTCTGAGACAGCTTCTCTGATTTTTTTAATTGCTTCAGAAGGATCATCTACAAATGGAAGAATACAGAGGAAATGTCTTAAAAGTCTTTCACCATCATCGTTTGAACCGTGCTTACGAAGATGTTGCAGCGTTACCTCAAACAGCTTGAGTATTGGGTCGGCCGGCAATATTGCTCCTCCATACAGAAGGTTTTCGAGAGCAGTAATTTTGGACCAATCATCATGTTCTCCTAGCGACGATAACACTTCGAAAATAAGATTTGCGGATCCCTTTGGATCAAGAGCGGCCAATGATTTCGCTAAATTCTTCACATTGTAGGGTACTGCGACTTTGTCAGATTGGCATTCCCTCAAAAGGCTTAATATTCTCTCACGGATTGCGAATGAAAATTTTATTCGTCGATCTTCATTAAATTGATTAACATCTTGATCGGCACGCGCTTCCCAGATGTTGGCATACCCATGCTTATAACCACCAAAAGGTGGTTCGGATCTATCTTCTTTTGCCAGGCTAATGAGTACCGATGCACTCTCACAATCATAGATTGGTTCACTGATTAAATTTAAAATAATGTTTTCAGCTCCTACGGGATCTAATTGAACTAATGCCTTGAGATAATGGCCACACTGGCTCGTTATTGTTACTGGGCGTCCTTCTATCCGAGTCTTTAAAATTTCCTTAAGTCTTTTAAGATCTGCTTGAAGAAGACGGTCTAGCTCTGCCATGTCTTCCGGCTCTCCAACTCTTCCTAAACAGGAAGCAAGTTCAGCCTTAATGCTTCCTGACGAATCAGGTTCATTAAGAACAAAAGCGATAGCGCCTTTCAAGTATGCCCGTATTTTTTGACGCAGATCAGGATCCAATGTATCGTGTAAGCTTGGCTCTGATCTTCCCACGGAATTAAGAACATCAATGACCACAAGAAATTCAATATTATCAAGCTTGGAGTCAAAGCATTTTGATAAGCCTGATACTGCAATCTTTGGAGGGATCGCTCTAAACAAATCTTCTAATTGCCTTACAATAGCATGTTCTTTTTTTTGTATTTGGTCAGGAGTAGAAACCTTTAGCCGTTTGAACTCACAGAGTTTTAAAAAAATGTTTTCGGCAAAAAGTTTATCTGCACCAACAGAAAGTAGTTCGTTAATATGAGTGTGGTGCTGGTATTCAAGATCTTCGCTTGAGAGCTTCTGGAACCAATCGGTCATAGTCTTTTCGGGTATAGCCGTTATAAATGCACTCCAATGATTGAACCATAACGAACCATCTGCGACGCGCTCTGCAACCCAGTGACTAACCCACTGCGGATCTGTTTTTTTAATAATATCCAATGCAGGTTTTATTACAAACTCACCAATATCTTTCATCTTGGTACGATCAAGGTTTTCAAGTTCAGTTTTCAGCCCATCCACAATACCTGTCTCCCCAAGTTTGGCTTGATTTAATAGGGCTCGCAAACGAGGCAATGTGTCAGTCGATTCAGAGTAGATTTTTTTGTAACCATTGAGGACTCGAGATCGCACTACAGATGGAATTTCTTCTGGAGACATCTGTTTGATGGCCTGATCAAATGTTTGTTGGTCCATCCTTTCCAATACACTACCAACGTCCTCGCGAGATCCAACCCAACTTAACCATTCCATCCCTGCAACCCGCACCTTCATGCTGGGGTCTTTCAGTATAAATTCCTCTACGATCTCTGCCATCCAACGATGCTGTGTTACTTCTCGAACGAAATCAATTCGGGCTTCTTCTTTCCATCCTTGAAGCACACTCTTCCAATCAGGCCCTAGCGTAGACAGATGAAATTCATTCAACTCTCGGTATGTGCTGAGGCGAACTTGGTGGTCATTGCTTGTAAGAAGGGGGAGGATAATGTCTAAAAAATCGGGTGATCCGCTGGCCATCATACCAGCCAAGGCACATTCCCGATGATCTACATTTTTTGATTTGTACCATGCGCGAAGACAATCAGACAATGCAGGTCCAATATTCTGCCAAACAGTTGGCCCACAAAGGCGAGCCAAATTTGCAGCGAAGATCGGATCAACGCTTAAAGCCATCTTAACAAGCAATACACCTGCTTCAATTAAAACCTCTTCGTCGGACCTTTTGGCACACTGAACGCCAATTTCTTCAGCCAGCATTTGAAGAGGTTCTGTCCAAACCGGTTCATTCACATATTTTTTCGTAAATTCTCGAATCGCCTTTTCATCACTGCTTCTGGCTAGCGTTAGCAGTTCATTCTTGAGCCGCGATGCGGCAAAGAATTCTTGAAATTGCTGATGTTCAAACCGAAACCCAATCGATGGATAGTCATGTCTTTCTAAGATATGACGTTTGCACAGTTCTTCAATAATTGATTGTGGCTCGGGTATAGCAGAGATCTGTCCAGAAGTTTGTAGGTTAATACTAACGGAGTTTACAATTGAACGGGCTTCTTCTTCAGAAATCTCTACAGATGTTCGAAAGGTCATTTGTATCGCCAGCGCGCACAGATATGTGCGCGAATGACCAGACAGTGGAGGTTTCTTAAGTTGATTTCTATGTTCTGGGAGTTGTTCAGCTAAACTCATGACCGCATCAAGTACACCTATTTTTGTTGTTGGAATTGGGCGCCCCGCTGAAAAGATATCCACCACCTTTGATAAAAACAAAGGGGTTCTTGTTATCTGATCCAGAACAGGATCATTGTCGAGCATTGAGCGAAGAATGTCGCCTGCCTGCCCAGCAACCATCCTCAGGTATTCTGTACGCTGAAGCCTATTGAGCGGCAATAACCGTATGTGCTGCACACCTGAAAGTAGTGGAGTTAGATGATGAGTTCGCGTTGCGATAGCGATACCCGCAGCTGGGAATGTGCACTCAAGTTCCAGCAACTCTGTGCGGACTTTATCAGAATTGTTTTCAGAAATTTCATTCCAACCATTAAGAAGGAATATAACCTTGTTACTATTACAAATTTTTACGATGGCTTGAGCATCAATATTCAGTGCACGATAACATGGTAGTCCTGCTATAAATTCATAAATATCCTTTCCTGAATTTGTCCACATAGGCAAGTCAATAAGAAATACAATACATCCATTTTCGATGCAGTCTTTTGCCAGCTGAAACATTGTCGTGCTTTTTCCCCGTCCAGCTGGTGCTTCTAGGATAATTCGACTACCAAGAGCCAACATTCTACTCACATCATTGAGTTGAAGGATTTATCCGGTCTCACAACCTTCACCATCAACCTTCATTGATCTTAATAGGAGTAGTGGTTTTCCTGTAAGAGGGGCGCTAGAAAATCGACCATCTATAAATTTTGAGGCGGCCACTTGAGCATTATTTGCTAGATCCACGACATCTTTCTCTGTTGGTGTGGAAATGCCAAGGATGCGACAGAGATCTAAATTGGCAGGGTCTCTCAAGCGTACAACAATGTCTTCACGAGACATCACAATTAATTGGTACCCGAATCTTTCCTTAATCTTTTTAATCCAGGGCTTTTGCTGCTTTTTTGTAACATATTCAGTGGTCACAAAAATTAGCACACCAATATCATCATAGTTTTTCTTGGTTTTTATTGCATCCCCTGAAATTTTTCCCAGATCCGCCGTTAGCGAGGCGGCCATTCCTTTGCCAACCCCACCAGGCGATATAGAGGCAGGCGCATGTGCATCAAGACCTAAATCACCCCTGCGCTCACAGGCTATGAATGTACGATCCATCCGTTGAATGATGCTAACAGCGACTCTTTGAAAGATTAGCCAACCCTCGTTCGCCTTTAATTCCTTCAAAGCATTTTCTATTTCGAACCAAGGGATCATCATTAATTTCCTTGTAGCGGATGCTATAAAATAATCACTGTTAGACTAGTAAACCAATTGAGTGGATTGTAAGCACAAATACCATTTCTGTTCAATAAGAAGCCCGGAGCAGTTTTAATGAGTCATTTTGACCAAAGAATAGGAAGAGTGGCACCATTGACGACAAATCCGCCTTAATACCGGTGTTTAGGTATGTCAGGCCACCAACTTATGGCGCCACAACTCTAGGACCACCCTCAGCACCTTTTTTGTGTTTGGATAGCGTTCGCGGAGCAAAAAAGACTCGGGTCCCTCCATGGGGCCCGGGTTTTTTGTTTCCAGATTTCAAAAACGAATAGTGAGGATTTGATCCCCCTGTTCTTATCTTGTAAATTGGATTTAGAATATGACCCTACTTCAAAACCAACTACATGATGCCGCTGCAAGCCTGGTGGCTGATTTTACAAAAACTTCTTCTTACAAAAATCCAAATACAAATGGGTCTATCAAAGAGGATTTAATTAGGAAGGAGCTAATGCAAAGGTTACCTTCCGGTATTGAGTTTGGAAAAGGTGAAATAGTTGACACTTTCGGCAACAGGACAGGCGAACATGATATCGTTGGCTATGACAAACACTTTATGCCACTTTTTCAATCTCATGGGACCATATCGACATTTTTTTCTGAATCTGTGTTCTGTTGTGTTGAGGCAAAAAGTTTCTTGGATGAGGCGGCCTTAAAAGACGCGAAGAAGAAATTTGATTCAATCGCCCAACTGAAAAGGGTGTATGAGGCAACCTCATTAAGCCACTATATGCAAACTGTTATTGGAATTGGCGGATTTAGCGGAACGCTTACAATCCCAGGCAGAGATAATAACATTAATGTGCCGAAGATGGTTACTGCCGTATTTGCCATTTCCGGACTAAAGAATGAAACCATTTCAAATCACTTAATCACCATAAAACCAAATGCGGATTTGGTGTGCATTCTCGATAAGGGCGTGTGGGGTCGAAAACACGATAGCCAGCAGTGGATTTGCGCTTGTGATAGGCCTGAACTCACATATTATACTTTTATTGTTTTACTTCACGAACTTCTTCATCCCCATCTACTGAGACATCTATATGCGAGAGTAAATTTAGCAAAATATGTTTAAACAGTCATTGAGAACCGGCTTGACCTCCACAGAAGTGCCACCAGCTTCGCCGATGCATAGCTCGTGCGGAGCAAAAGAGACTCAAGCAAAAACTTTCTTGGGTCCAGATCCCCACGAGGGTCGGCCATAAAAAGCACTTGAATCACATTTTATCCACCAAGGGGAGCATTGGCATGGCGAATAACAACATGAGGTTTGTTGGACTGATTGACTTACTTGGCTTCAAAAATTTGGTAAAATCTCCTGATCCAAGTAAGGGATTGGCTTGGTTGCTATCCGAGGTTGAAAAAATCCGGATTTGTGTTGAGCGAACAGTAGAACTTGAAGGTTGGAAACTCGCTGAGTTCGCATGGTTTTCTGACACCATTGTTTTCTATACCGAAGATGATTCCGATATATCACTACTGGGACTCGTGGCCTGCGTGAGTCGCTTTCTTTTTGAGTCACTGGGGGAAGGATTCCCAGCGCGTGGTGCAATTACCCATGGCGAACTGCACGTTGGAAAGGGGCAAGGAGATATTGTAGGAAGAGCACTTGTAGATGCCTATGAATTGGAGAAAAAACAGGACTGGTGTGGCGCAATAATCGCGCCGGGAATTTTACATCAAGAACAATACAAAAAAGTGCGCGGGTCAACTGTCCAACTGATAGTTGAGTACAATGCACCACTAAAACATGGAGAAGCCGTTAAGACATACGACTGTATAATGTGGCCCACACTTTTCTCTGATGGATTCAAGGGACCAGAGCCTCCAATTAGAAAACTATTTCTTCGGCACCACAATAAGCCAACCACATGGGATGTTGAGCAAAAAATTCAAAATACTGAAAACTTTTTAAATTTCTGCAGATCAATCTAATGGAGCCCACATGACCGCCATCCTCACCCAACTCAAAATCAGACCTGGCAAAGCGAAAAGGACCATCGCGTTTTTGAAAAAATTGAATAGGCGTCAGAAGGAAATGCAGATCGTATTGAAAGAATCGGGGATCGCGCTCGACTGTTCGTTCATCAGCGGCAACACACTTTATATTTTCAAGAAATTAAAAACCCTGAAGCAACTCAAACACAAAATTAAATATTCAGAGTTGCCGATCTACAATGAGATTCGCGAGTGGGCCGATGAATGCCTGAGTTCCCGCAAAGATATCAAGTCTATTGCTACGTTCGAGAAATCTACCAAGTAACACCCAAACTCACCCTCAGCACCCTTTTTGTGTTTGGGTAGCGTTCGCGGAGCACGGAACCCCAATTAGGTCATAGACTTGATTGGGGTTTTTGTTTTATAGGGAGTCATGTCCTTGGTTCTCATCAAATCATTCTCATTTGGGTTTGCAGTGGCCATAGCGGTTGGTCCGATTGCGCTAATCATTGTTAACAATGGACTAAATCACGGCTTTGCTGTTGCAGCAAAAAGCGGGCTTGGGGCCGCATTGGCCGACTTAACATTTGCAATTGTATCTTTCACAATAGGCATTCAAATTTCGGCCATTCTCAAAGGGCATCAAGACATCCTCAAAATTGCCGCATCCATCATTCTTATTTTACTTGGATTATGGTTTCTGAAAAATTCGTTGGCCCAACTCAAAACCACAAAAACCATCGAAGCAAACACACCAAAGGTATGCGGCCTAAAAACAACCTACACACTTACCCTGCTCAACCCTCTCACCATAATCATGTTCAGCGCATTTGCAACCCAAGTGAACATGTTGAATCACTTTATGTCCATTGTGCCCGCAGCATTTTCTCTATTCTTGGGAAGTCTCGTGGTACAAATATCCTTAGCAACTTTGGGATCCGTGTTAAAAACGTTTCTCATACATCACAAATGGAAAATTGCTCTAAACGGACTAAGCGCACTCGGAATAATTGCGTTTGGCCTACTAGGTCTATTCTAAACCCCACCGCCCGTTTCATTGATGCACATGCCTTGCGGAGCAAAAAAGCCCCTCAGTTGAGGGGCTTTTTGTTTTTCTTCCGCCAATTTCTGCATTAGTGTCGATTCCCATGTCACGCATAGCCCCATCCACCATAACCACCAAGTCTGGAGCTCCGCTCCTGCTGCGGGCCCCCGAACCGTCCGATTACGACAGCTATGTTGCCTTTCAACACCAGGCGGCCACTGAAACAACCCACACTCTCCAAATTCCAGGACGCATTCGCCCAAGAGAAGAACTCGTTTCGGTCTGGCGAAACGCATTGTCTGATTCGTCCGTGGAAAGTTTCTTGGGATGTTTTTCTGGAAACACATTAGTGGGATACTGCGGACTTCACCCAGATCGCAAGGAACACCCGTGGGTGCGACATGTTGCGCTGTTTGGCATGATAATCCTTAAACCCTATTGGGGACAAGGCATTGGCAAAGAGCTCTTGGGAAAACTAATCCAACATGCGCAATTGATGGGCATTATTCGCCTAGAAGCACTCGTGCGCGTGACCAATGAGCGTGCCATACAACTCTACAAAAATTTTGGATTTGAAATTGAGGGCACTCGCAAAAAGGCAGCGCTCATTGACGGGCAATTTGTAGATGAATACTTCATCGCCAAGATGATTGAAAGGACACCATGACCGACATCGCAATCACCGCACGGGCAATGGCGTATATGCGTTCGCTGGATGTGGACGTCAGCCATGATATTTTTGCCAAACACTTTGTCACCGATGAGGCCAAGGTGCTTGGCGATGCGTGGCTTGCGACCTATCCCGGCCTCTCCCGTCATGGCGCGCTTCGGTGCCGCTACATGGAAGACACCGCCGGGCGCTACATCGCCAATGGCGCCGTCCAAATGATCAACATGGCCGCCGGGCTCAATACCTTTCCATACCGGCACAGCGCGGCAACGGGGTTAACACACTATGCGGAATTTGATCTCCCCAACATGATCACTTACAAACAAGCGGCGGTTCGTCAGCTCACCCAACAAGGCATTTTGCAGCCGCCGCCCGTCAAAGTGGATTACGTTCCAACGGATCTTTCAACCGACATCACCGCGTCTTTTGAGCAACTGGCCTGGGACTGGTCGCAACCGACGGTGGTGATGATGGAAGGGATTAGTTACTACATTCCCATTGATGCCTTAAAACAGGTAATGCAAACCCTGGCGCGGTTTCTGGCTAAGGGAAGCCCCATCTTGTTTGATTATTTCCGCCCCAAAGATACAGAAACGGCGCTCTACAAAACCCTGTTTAAAACAATCACTCCAAGGGGCGAATTGCTCCACACCTTTTTCACGCACGACACGGTTGTGGAATTGTTTGATCCCATCAAGGTTCTCTCGGATCGATTAATGCCGGATATTGAAAAAGATTATTGCAAGGACCACAAGACCATCGACTTTGCGTCTTACCTGCTAGCTGAGCGGGGTTAAAGCACGTTCACCCTAGGAAAAGAAAAGGGGCCGAGTATTGACTTTTCACTTTTGCACCAACCGAAACCCCACCACCCGTTTCATAGAGGCATCAGTTGAGGGGCTTTTTGTTTTCCTTCCACCCGTTTTTGCATTAATGTTGCGCTGTTTGGCATGATGATCCTTAAACCCTATTGGGGGACAAGGCATTGGCAATGAATTCTGATGAATACTTCATCGCCAAGATGATTGATTAAAACCGCCCAACTTAGGAAGGCTCCATGAAACATTTTGAGCGAAAGACTATAATCGGAATCCTGTTTTGTATCGCAATTGCCTTCCTTTCAAAGTGGCTTACCACAAAGGTTGCAATTGGCGCGATCACTTGGGGTATTCTAATCGGCGTATTTGCAAACTCGTCATTTTCGATTTCCAAAAGACTGAAGCCAGGCTTGCAACTGTCTGAACATATTCTGTCTATTGCCATCGTCCTATTGGGTGTGGATTTGAATTACGGTATTTTACAAGAGCTTGGCTGGAAAAGTTTTGGATTTATTGTGATTTGCCTCACTTCAACACTCTCACTTGCTTATGGTTTGGGACGCATTTTCAAACTCAATCAAAGTTTGGCGCTATTGATCGGAATTGGAAGCGGCATTTGCGGCAGTGCAGCAATTGTTGCCACTCAAAAAATTTTGCAGAGTGAAGAAAAAGATGCTGCCATTGCGATTGCCGTTATCAATCTTCTTGGAACGATTGGGCTCTTTGCCCTACCCGCACTTGCCACCATGTGGCTGCACCTTGATTCCACAAACACCGGATTTTTGCTTGGCAATACACTGCAGGCTGTTTGGCAAGTGGTTGCCAGCGGCTTTAACTTGGACTCCATTTCTGGCGAAACCGCACTAATTGTTAAGATGGCCCGAATACTTTTACTCACGCCTGTGAGCTTAGCCCTGGCATTTATCATCGCAAGAGGTGTTCGCGTGGCAGATGGTCAACAGACCAAAGCACACGGCATTCCATTTTTCATTTGGGGATTCATTGCCATGTCTATTTTGGCTACCACTCACATCATTCCAGCCACATGGATAAGACCCATCAAATCAATTGCCGAATTTCTATTGCTCGTCTCCATGGTTGCCATTGGATCCAAAATTACACTGAAGACATTGTTTCAACACGGACGGGTAGCGCTCGCATTTGGCATCGCTATTTTTGCATTTCAAATTCTAATGAGCGTGCTGGTTATTCAACTCTAAGGAAATGGGGGTTGTTGAACCTTTTTTAAGGTTCCAACAATTTCAATCCGTTCATTTCTTTTTCGGCCAAACTGGATGTTACTGCATCCAAGCGAATTTTGTAATCATCGTATGTTCTCTGAGGCACACGTATGCCGCTCAATCTCACATAATATGTTCCGCCTGACTCTGATTGTATCGTCAGCACAGCATCGGGTCTCTTACGAAAGATTCCAAACTTGGTTTGAATAGTGTGGCTTCCCGCATCCACATAAAACCAAGTATACTTCTTTTTCCCAATCTTAACTTGTGGCGTATTGTCCACACTCACATCTAGACGATGCATTTTCGGATCTGAGTTTGTACGATACAAATATATCAACGCTTTTCCCTCTGAGGGCGGAGGCGCTAAAAGTAACTCTGAATCTATTGTTGAATTTTCTGCTGCAGCTTCTGCAATTTTGCCAATTGTTGTTTTATCAGATTGGACATAGTTTTTAACCTTGGCCAGATCCTTCATCGCCTCTGCTTCAGATACTTCTTTGATACTCGTGTACGTCTTTGTTGCATTCAACCCCCATGCACGCATTGACCCATCGAGTTTAATATAATGAACTTGGTTGGGATATATTTGGGTCACTACTTCCAAATCGGGCACCTCCGACATAAAACCCCATTTTGTCTTAATGGAATGGGATCCTGGGGCCAAATAGAACCAACCATATGAATTATTCTTCAATTTCAAAATAGCATCGCCATCTACTAGAATTTTAGGAGCTTGCATCGAAGGGGGCACTTTGATGCGATACAGATAAACGAGACTGTAACCTTCCGGTGGCGGCGGCGCTTCTTGAAATGAGCCTGCATACGCACACAACGGAAAGACAGCCGCCATCACCGCCACAAAAACGAATCTTATAATCTGGCTTTTCATATGGCCCCCTTACTCTGTTTTATGACCATTAAAATAAATGGCATGGACGTATGGCGCAACTGAAAATATCGACTTAAAATCATTTGGCACCCTCAGCTACCATTCGAATTCGCACGCTGAGTTTTGAAAATATAATGCGGTGTACCGGATAAAGAAGATACCAGTACAGGGTCCCCATCAACCCACGTGGCTCAAAAAATGCGGTCTGCGTTAAATAGCATCTTCTCGAATTTTCTGGGTCTGCATCAATTTTAAATTGCAACCATGCCTCACCTGGCAACTTCATTTCGGCACGCAGTCTCAGCAGGCTATTTTCCTTGATTGTTTCAACACGCCAAAAATCAACAGCATCACCGCGACGAAGGGAGTTGGGATCACGACGTCCACGTCTCATCCCCACACCACCTACTAGACGATCCATCACACCGCGGAGTTTCCACGCCCAATTAGCGTACAGCCATCCAAACTGGCCGCCCAAACGACTTACAATCGAAAATACTTTTTGGGGTGATGCGTGAATCGGTAAATGCCTTTCTTCGGCAATCATTCCCTCTCGCACACTCATATGCTGTGATGGCGTTCGTACAATTGAAGATTCTGTTCCCGACCAAATTGTTTCAATATTACCTTGCTGAACACGATCAAGCGCCAAGCGCACCGCAGATTCATATGACATGGGTTCAAATGGAAAAATCTTCCGAGCTTCATCATTTCGCACAACCACATCATTTTTGAGGCCTTCAACCAACGGTCGTGCAATTGAAGCAGGAATAGGTGTGATCAAATCAATCCAATACGAAGACAATCTTGGCGTTAGAACTGGAACACTAATCAAAAATCGTCGTAAGCCTTGAACTTTTGCGTATCCCAACATGACATCATGATACGTAAGAACATTTTTCCCACCAATTTCTAAAATCTTTCCATCGCATTTTGGTTCATCCGCCGCTGATACCAAATAGGTCAACACATCGCGCACAGCAATTGGTTGACAACGACTCAAAACCCACTTTGGACAAAGCATGACGGGAAGGCGATCGACCAAATAACGAATAATTTCGAACGATACACTACCAGAGCCAATGATAATCGCTGCGCGGAATTCTGTGACTGGAATACCAGAGAGTCGGAGAATATCCCCAACTTCCTGACGACTTTTTAGGTGGTGCGACAATCGCTGTTCATTTGTATCGCTGCCCAGGGCACCCAGATAGATAATTTTTTTAACGCCGGCCTGATGCGCAGCACGCGCAAAATTTTCAGCAGCACGACGATCATGTTCCTCAAACGAAGATTCACCCGCCATCATGGAGTGAACCAAATAATACGCCACATCAATACCAGACATCGCATCAACCAAAGTGTCGGGCTTCAATAAATCTCCGGTCACCACTTTTAAGTGGTGACTTTCCTTCGACCAGGGACGGTCCAACAAGATATCTGGATTTCGAGCAAGACAACGGACACTGTGCCCCGCAGTTAAAAGCCGCGGCACCAATCGACCACCAATGTATCCAGTTGCGCCAGTAACAAGAATATTCATGGGTTATATTAGGTACAGAATATGCCCATCCACGTGTAATTAGAAGCAAATTGATACAGACCACACATATGCTCGTCCTAAATATAAATTGAATGACACCTCTTTCCGCAGTACCATGTGCTATGCGTTTTATATACCTCTCTCATTTTGAGAGACATTGTTTTGCATGACCTTGGGGGATACGTGTCTAAGCGTCTATTAATCGTAGATGACGAGATTGATTTGGTGGACGCGCTTGCCGCACACCTCGAAGCGGATGGTTATGAGGTCCTCAAGGCCCTGGATGGCAAAGATGGTTATGAGAAAGTACAAACACAAAAACCAGATGCAGTTCTCCTCGACTTACGCATGCCTCGAATGGATGGTTTTCAGGTTTGCCGCCTCATCAAATTTGATGACAGCCTTAAAGCAATCAAGGTCATTATTCTGACCGCTCACAACTCCGACAATGAACACAAGATTGGCAAATCGGTTGGTGCTGATGCATTTTTGACAAAGCCATACGAATATCCAAATTTGCTAGAAACGATTAAAGGGCTCTTGGGGGAATAAACGATGCCCATTTCATCATCCAAAGTCGAAGAGATTGCGCGAGATTTAGTAGAAACGGGCGTTTTAACTCAGGACCAACTCGCTGTCGCAATCGAATCTCAAAAAAATTTGGGCGGAAACTTGGCCGACATACTTGTTTCACGACGCTTTGTAACCGAAAGCGATCTCATCAGAGGCGTTGGGAAAAGGAGCGGCACAGTTGTCGTTTCACTCACACATTACAACCCTGACCTCAAACTACTCAAGCGCATCAAGGCACAACAAGCAGAGCAATGGCAAGTCATACCCTTATTCGAGGTCGAGGATAAAATTACCGCTGCAATTGTAGACCCTTTTAACCTATCCACTATGGACGAAGTGAGAACCGCACTTAGCCAAGATGTGGACTTTGTTCTTGCAACTCCCAGTGACATTCAAAGTGCCATACAGCGCTGGTATAGTAGTGTCGAAGAAGCGCTGCCCATTGATGGAAAAATCGATATTGAAGTGGTACGCTACGAACATGAAGAAACATCGAGCGATGATTCTACCGAATCACCTTTGGCCAAACTAGAACGCGAGGCTGAAGGCGCTCGCGTCGTTGCAGCCGCCAACAACGTTCTCATTCAAGCTTACAAAGAGCGCGCCAGCGATATTCACTTAGAACCACTACGCGATTCACTTAAAATAAGACTGCGCATCGATGGTATGCTGGAAGAATTACAGGCGCTCCCAAAATCGATGCACAAAGCCGTTATCTCGCGCATCAAAATCATGGGGGGAATGGACGTCGCTGAAAATCGCATCCCTCAGGATGGCCGTGTACGCGTTAAAGTGGGTGGTCGCGAAATGGATCTGCGCATTGCCACCTATCCCACCATGTTTGGTGAAGCTGTGGCAATTCGACTTCTGATCAAAGAACAGGTCATCACATTGGAAGCACTTGGCTTCTTGGAAAGGGACCTGGAAATCTTCAGCAAAACTATCAACAAGCCCCATGGCATTTTTTTAGTTACAGGCCCCACAGGTTCCGGAAAAACAACAACACTCTACGCAGCTCTTCATAAGATTGATCGAAAGGCCAAACACGTACTCTCCGTTGAAGATCCAGTTGAACACGAAATTGAAGGTGTTGACCAAACCCAAATTAACCTAAAAGCCGGCGTTACCTTTGCAGGAACTATTCGCGCCATGATGCGTGAAGATCCCGACGTCATTATGGTCGGTGAAATTCGTGACCAAGAGACTGCCGACATCACCTTCCGAGCGGCCATGACAGGCCACTTGGTTTTCTCCACACTACATACAAACACTGCCGTGGGTGCCATTGCACGCCTAATCGACTTGGGTGTTGAACCATTTCTTATTTCGTCATCACTACTCGGTGTTATGGCACAACGATTGGTTAGGCGCATTTGTCCAAATTGCAAAATGGAGGTGGAACTCAGCAGTTATGAAAAGCAGCTTATTGACCCGCAAGGCGTTGGTATAAAGGCCTATAAGGGACGTGGCTGCAAAGACTGTCGCATGTCAGGATATCGCGGCCGCGTTGGTCTATTTGAGTTGGTAGCTCTTGATGATGAATTTCGTGTCTTGATTAATACACGTGCACCTGAAGTACGTATGCGAGAGAAGGCAACATCTGCAGGGTTTCACACAATTTTGGATGATGGCATTGAAAAGGTGCGTCGCGGCATCACTACAGTAGAAGAAGTGCTGCGCGTAACGGCGGAAGTATGACGACATTTGTTTATAAGGCACGCGATCGTACAGGAGGACTCATTTCTGGAACACTGGAAGGTCCTAGTGTTACCGTTGTAAAAGAAGCACTGGCCAGCCAAGGCTTATTCCCGGTATCTGTGCAACCGCGCGGCTTTGACATGTCGATCCAGCAATTGCTGCAGCGCAAGATCAAGACACGCGACATCGTCAATCTTACACGACAATTCGAAGTCATGTTCGCTGCAGGATCCCCCATGGATCGCATCTTGGCAACACTGACTCGTCAAACCAAGCACGAAGGTCTTAAAGATGCGTTGAGTAAAATTCATAAGGACGTCTCTTCCGGCATGCGTCTATCTGATGCCTTTGCTAAGCACCCCAAATATTTTGGTCATCTTTATACCAGCATGTTGGCTGTTGGTGAGATTGGCGGCGTGTTAGATCGCACACTCAAAGGTATGACCGGCATCTTAGGTAAAGAGGATCGGATTAAATCGAAAGTCAAGTCAGCGACGCTATACCCCAAGATCGTCATTTTTGCGCTCGTTGTTGTAGCAACACTCATGTTAATTTTTGTGATTCCAGTTTTTAATGATTTTTATGCGGGCTACAGCGCAAAGTTGCCGGTGCCCACACGAATCCTGATTTTCGCTAGCAACGTGGTGGTCGGGTATTGGTGGCTTGCAGCTATTGTGACTGGCGCATTAATTTGGGGATGGAAAAAGTTCAAAAGAACAAACCGTGGCAAAGAGTTTACCAGTTATCTCGAATTCCACTTTCCCGTTTTTGGAAAACTAAACCTCTTGGCTGCCAACGCCCGCTTTGGTCATTTACTTGGTGCCCTCTATAAATCCGGACTTCCCCTCTCACGCTCACTTGAAGTCGTGGCAGATACCATTGATAACTTGCGCTACGCCCGCGACGTGAAGCATTTGAAAGAGGAGCTGGATAAAGGTCGTTCACTTTCTGTAGCGATGGAAGAAGCCAAGTATTTTACTCCCCTTATGAAAGAAGTCACGGGCGTAGGAGAGCAGACCGGAAAGCTCGATGAAATGCTAGAAACAACTGCCATCTATTATGATGAAGAAGTCGACGACATGCTCAAAAATTTGACAACGCTCTTAGAACCCCTACTCCTCTTTGGCATTTTTGGCATGGTAGGATTGTTGGCACTTGCAGTTTACATGCCAGTTTGGAACCTCTCCAATATCGTCAACCATCAGTGATAAAAAACTGCTTGGAGGGATATTAGGAATAGGCGTATACTTTTGGTTCGTGGAAGGTTCTTTATAAGTTTCGTGGTGTCTCGGTATAAACGAGGCCGAGGGGGTCGTTATGACACTGAGCAAACAAAACTGGTACAGTATCATCGTCGCGGCAATTGTGGTTGCAGTGGGGTTTGCGGGGTTCAATATTCACGCTGCCCGAAAGGCTGAGAAAGAACAGGCCATGATCTATCAGTTAAAGCAATTGCGCGAAGCCGTGCAATTGTATGAGATGGTTCAGAAAGCAAAGCCAATCGATTTAAAGGCAGCAATGGTGGTCACAATCGATGGCAAGGTAGTACCCATCCAGTGGGCCTTTGAAAAGGATGCATCTGGAAATCCACTTGATCCGTTTGGCGCACCCTATCGTTTTGATACGAAAAGCGGATGGGTGAAATCAGGAACGGCTGGTTATGAATCATGGTGAGGAGTGCTTAATTAAACAGAGGGGGACGAGCATATGAGAAAACAAGGTGGTTTTACGCTAATCGAGTTGGTGCTGGTGATTGCCATTTTGGGCGTGTTGGCAGTAGCGGCATTGCCCAACTTGTTCAACATCACACTATCCACAGCGCGTCAGAATGCGGAAGATGCGGTTGTTGGTGCAGTGCAAACGGGTATCAGTCTCTATGCGGCTAACCAAGTCGCATCCGGAAACACAGTATCATATCCAGCAACACTGGATGCAGCTGCTGCAGGAGCTGCATCGAAAGCAGCGCCTCTTTTAGGAAGCGTTCTGACCAATGGTGTGACGAGTAAATGGTCTAAGATCAGTGACACCTGCTATGCTGCGGATACGAGTGGTGATGGCGCGTTTGGTGCGGGCGACAATACCTATAAGTACACACCGGCATCTGGCACCTTCCAGTATGCTGCAGCTGATGGCGCCACGTGTCCATAATAGGGCGGGGGTGATATGAACCCCTATGAAAAACTCATCGGGCATCAGCGTTGTCGAAATTATTGGCGTCATGGCCTTACTGGGTATTTTGGGGCTGGCTGCTGTGGTCTTGGTTCCATCTGGATACCCGGCGCGGCTTGACGCTGCATCCAAGCAGGTCCAATCGGATATTGAGCATGTGCGGCAGTTGGCAATGTCGACCACCGTTACCCACGGTATTCAGTTTGTGGCTGGCGGGGACTATACCGCCTATCAAACCGACATTAGCACCCCTATTCTGAGTCCCCTCACCCATCTGGATATGATTACAACACTGGGGAACAAGTACCCTGGCGTGAGCATCCAAACCAATTACACCGTTGAATTTGACGATAACGGTGCGCCCACTGTGGGAGCCGGGGGTTTTGTCACGATTAGCAATAGTAGTGGCAGCAAAAATATTTTGGTAACAGCAGGAACGGGAAGCGTGGTGATCCAATGAAGCGGGGGCAACGACATCGGCTTTTGGGATTTACGATTATTGAGGCGGTTCTATCCATTGGCCTCATGGCCTTCGGACTCTTGGGGGTTATTTATGCTTTCCACGGAATGGGTACCAGCTCAGTGCTGGCCGATCAAACTGTAGTTGCTACCAATATTGCACGGGGCGCCATTGATAAGATCATCGCCAAGCGTGACACCAGTGGCTACTCCTCTGCTTTAACAGCCATTACCAATGGCAACTTCAGTGAAAGTCCTGTTGCCAACTATCCTCCCTATACACTCTCTGTAACCGCTTACGAAGTCGACCCCGATAAGGATGGTGGGCTAGATGATTATCTGGATGCCTCTCCGGGGTCCGGATTTGCACGTGTGACCATCACCGTCTCTTGGAACTCCGGTGCGAATACTGCTACTTTGGTGACGTTGATTGCAAATTATTAGTTGTCAGACGGAGGAAATCGAATGAAGCGCGGATTTACCATGGTAGAGCTGGTCCTGGTGATCGCAATGATCGGTATCCAGGCGCTCGTCTTGGGGCCACCGATTATGAATGCCGTGAAAGAGTATAGCCTTGTGTGGTCACGGCGGCAAACACTCGCTGAGGCGCGATCTGCGATGGATCGCATGGTAAAAGAAATTCGCCTCATTCCTTCTGCGGCAGCAATTGTTAATATCAGCGGTCCTGCTCAATTTACATTTCAATATCCCTTGGGCACCACAATCACTTACGGACTGAGCGGGACTGATTTACAACGCAATGGCATCTTATTGGCGCCCAATGTTGGACTACTGGAATTTAAATACTACAATTCGGCAGGTACGGAGACAAGCACCGCTTCAAACGTGCGCACAATTCAAATTCGGCTCACCATGAATGCACCCTCTGCCCAAGGAACGTTACCCCTGACAACGACTGTCTTTTTAAGAAACATGGGGAATAATTATGGAAACTTTACGAGCCCATAATACCCGAGGCATTTCGGTCCTGGGAATTATCATTGCGATTATCATTCTCGCTGCAATGGGGGGCTCCATGGCGGTTCTCGTTGCCACCAATCAAGAGGCTCGTAATGAACAATACTTTAAAGACCAATCGTTTGCGACTGCACAGGGCGGTCTTGAAGTATCATTGGGCCTCATTAGTACCGGAATCAACCCCTGTGATCCCCTCAATTGGAATCTGGCAGGCGATTCTCTCGTTGGAAATACAATTATTGTGACACGCGAGGATGGCCGAATCTATGTCACTGGCAGCAAGGGCTCTGCGACAACCGCCTTGAGCATTGTCGACCCCACCCC
Source organism: Deltaproteobacteria bacterium CG11_big_fil_rev_8_21_14_0_20_47_16 (assembly GCA_002796325.1). GTDB lineage: Bacteria > UBA10199 > UBA10199 > 1-14-0-20-47-16 > 1-14-0-20-47-16. Next base: position 22,931 of record PCXA01000001.1, read on the forward strand.
TCCCAGCGAGGGACAGGTCCTGCAGGTAGATGCCAACCATGCTAAAGATGCAAGCAACGGAGCGCCGCCCCGAAAATTAACTGACATTACCTTTCAGTTGGCGCCAGGGTGTGGACAAGTTGTAACAATTACATCGCTCGTTGTCAGTTGGTCTCCAAATTATGGTGAGTCCATCTTACAGGTCAAATTTGATGGCGCCAACGTGTACGATGCGGCAGGTGTATTATCTGGAGGCACAATCGATATCACCAACCAAAGCATAACGGATGCCAATGTACACTTAATTGACTTTATTCGCTGGGATAGTGATATTCAAAATCGTCTATATACAATTCAATTTAATTTTTTAGACGGCTCAAATAAGGTAATCGAAGTCGATACGAGGTAACAGGATGTCGTCACACACCCATAAAGGTATTTCGGTTCTGGGGATACTCATCGCCATTATGATTTTGGCGGCTATGGGGGGCGCCATGGCGGTTCTCGTTGCCACCAATCAAGAAACGCGCAATCAACAGCTCTATAAAGACCAATCATTCGCCTCGGCACAAGGTGGCATTGAAGTTGTGTTGGGCTTAATTGCCAATGGGGTCAATCCTTGTGACCCACTCAGTAGTAATTTATTGGGGGATAGTTTTTTGGGCAACAGCATTTCCGTCACGCGAATCAACAACAAAATCTACGTGGTCGGCAGTAAGGGGGGTGCCTCCACCGCACTCAGTGTCACGGACCCCGTGCCGCCTAGCATGGGAACACTATTAACAGTCGACACCAGCAATGCCCACGATGCCAGCAATGGCGCACCTCCCAAGAAACTGATCGGGATCACATTTCAGCTCCAACCCGGCTGCGGTGGCCCTGTAACCATCACATCCATGATAGTCACCTGGTCACCCAACTACGATGAGCTCATCCAACAAATCAAATTTGATGGCGGTAATGTCTACAGCGAGACTGGATCTGGCGGCGCACCGTCAGGCGACACAATAGATATTGTTGATACCACCATTGCCGATGCCAGCGTTCATACAATTGATTTTATTCGCTGGAATAGTGACATTCAAAACCGTCTTTACACGATTCAATTTAATTTCGGGGACGGATCCAACAAGATATTCACGATTGATACCCAATAGCCCCGCCTATTGTTTGACGCCCCAAGCGACATCTGGTACAGAATACACATGTATTCTCGCTTCTTTAACCTTCGTGAAGAGCCCTTCTCAATGACACCGGACCCCCGGTTTTTATTTCTATCCGCCCAACACGAAGCCGCTATCGAATCACTTTTGTACGGTATTCGGCAGCGCAAAGGATTTATGACGCTCACGGGCGAAGTGGGTACTGGCAAGACAACAATATGCCGCGAGCTCATTAATCGCTTAGATAAAGATATTGAGATTGCTGTCATTTTAAACCCCCTACTGTCAGTCTTCGGCTTACTCAAAGCCATCAATACCGATTTTGGTAATAAGGTGCGGGGTAAAACGGTCGAAGAACAGCTCGATGGCCTCCATCGTTTCCTAATTTCCCAAGCTCAAAAGAGTCATAATGCCGTCGTCTTAATTGATGAGGCGCAGAACTTATCCGTTGAAGCTTTAGAAACGGTGCGTCTGCTTTCAAACTTGGAAACGGATACCCAAAAGTTGCTGCAGATTATTTTGGTGGGGCAACCAGAGCTTGAAAACACGCTGCAATCATATCGCCTTCGGCCCCTTAATCAACGTATTAGCATCCGTCACCATCTTGGAACATTGAATCTAAGTGAAACACACAATTACATTATGCATCGCCTCCTGTGCGCTGGAGGTGATGGACAAGTCAGCTTTGAAAATAAAGCAATTCGCCGACTACACTTATATTCAGGTGGGTTTCCGAGACTGATCAATATTTTATGCGATCGTTCATTATTAGAAGCCTATGCAAGACGCGTGCACACAGTTAACAAATCAGTGGTCAAAGAAGCACTACGCGATGTGAAATTACGGCCCATCGAACCTTGGTGGCGCCGCCTTTTTTAATCCATGTTTTAGGGGGAAGTTAAATGTCCGTTATATTAAAGGCCCTGCGCTCTCAACAAGAGGGGGCTGATTCTGCGCCTCAAGATGCAGGTACAAGTGATTCTGGAAATGCCTTTCAGGTTGATACCTCAACTCCCACACCCGGCACAGGTGGCCCAGGCTCTAACAAGCGCACACTGATTCTGGTGATTATTCTCATCGCGGCAATTATTTTAGCGGTTGTATTGCGCCTGTTCCGACACACAGATACAGCGCCCATACCCAAAAAACCAACGGTTGCGGCCATGCCAGCACCAGCGGCAACGCCGCCTGCAGCACAACCTAACACACAAGCGGCAGCTGAAAACGATCTTCGTATTGCCCGGTCGCAATACTCGGCAGGTGAATATGATGAAAGTCTCAAGTCATTTCAGAAAGCCGTTGAATTGGATCCCAATAACGCATCCATTCATAATGATATGGGCTTGGCTCTTTTGAAGAAGGAACTCTATACCAGCGCAGAAACACACTTTGCCAAAGCCCTAGAGCTCGATGACAGCTGTGCAGAGTGTTACAATAACCTGGGTTATCTCAAAACCATACTCGACCAACCCATGGAGGCCGAGAAGTATCTACAAAAGGCCGTTGCCCTCAATCCCAGCTATCCGGACCCTTATTTTAACCTTGCTGTCCTATATGAAAAGCAGGGCAACATTGGTAAGGCCGTGGAAAATTACCGCGCCTTTTTGAAGCTGGTCCCAACATCGGACGCCGATATGATTGGAAAGATTAAATCTCGCATCCATGATCTAAGCGGAGAATAATATGTCACTCGGCGCAGAACATTGGACCGTTGGCGTAGATTTGGGTGCCTCACAAATCAAACTTGTCTGCCTACAAAAGGAAGACGCGCACTATCGACTCATGGCCCACGGGATTTTGCCCCGCAATAACGTTGCTCAAATAAAGGCCGCCTTTGCAACACCCGCAATCCACTCTGGCCATATACGGGTTAACATCTCTGATCCTTCGCTCAAAATTCGGCGCGTAGACCTACCAAAGGTTCCAAGCAACGAACTTCCAGAAATTATCAAGTGGGGAATGAAAGATGTTGTGGGTGGCGAAGTAGACAATTATATTTTTCGCCATCAAATACTGCCGGCTGATCCGGCGCGCACCGAACAGCCTTTCCTGATTTTTGCACTCTTACGTGAAGCATTGGCAGCAAAACTCGACTTTCTTTCCCAACTGGGTATACCACGGCCATCTATTGTGGAGCCCAATGTTGTTGCGACGGGAATTTCTGTGCGACAAAGCTATGACCTGGGACCAGAGGACCGCTGTGTTGTGGTTGATATGGGCTGTACAAGTAGTTTGTTTGCGGTTCTCGGCAATGAAGGACTCTTCTTCTCTCGACCTTTAGGTAATATTTCTGGCGACGGACTCACCAAACAGATCAGCCGCGCAGTGGGCGTAGATGATGCGCAAGCAGAACAGTTTAAAGTCACCTATCCCGCACCGTCTATTCCAGAGATCCACATGTCAAAAATCAAAACAGTTATCGATAACTTCTTTACAACCGTTGTGGTCGAAATTCAACGGTCTATCGATGCGTTTAGCGCACAGTTTCCAGGAAAATCTATTGGGAAAATTTATTTTACGGGGGGCGGCAGTCAATTGCCAGATTTTATCCAACGTGTGTCGGGCACCCTCAACATCCCCGCAGAAATCGTGGAACCATTTCAAAAAATCAACCTCGGCCGCTTTCGAATGGATGTATTAGCACCGCAAAAAGCATACTATACATTGGCCTGCGGACTGGCGCTGGAGTAGAGGTTATTGTCATGGCACACATTAATTTTTTGGAACCACCAAAATTTAATTTACGACAGTTCAATCTTAAAAACTTTGAGCTCAACTACTTTTGGCTCATGACAATTGCGGGCAGCATGCTGATTTTGATGTTCCTCTATGGCATTATCCAACGGTATCGCGTTGGTTCCCTCAACAAAGCCGTAGCCATTGCAACGACTGAAGCGCAAAAAGCCCGAGGTGCCGGCCAAGCCAAACCTGGCGCGACTCCCGCTTCAATTTTATCAAGCCTGCAACACCGCGTATTGTGGTCACCTGTCATCAATGCCGTTGCCAACCAAACACCCGATACAATCGCTCTAAATTATATTAAGGGAAGTGCAGCAGCGCGTACTGTCGGCTTGGAGGGTCTATGCGCCGATGTTGCATCTGCTTCACACTATACCGAAGATCTTTCAACAATCCCCTTACTCGCCAAAGTAACCCTACAATCGATATCCACAAGTGCTGCGTCAAAAGCAGGCGCTGACAAGGAAAAGCTGGACGAAAAGGACAAACCCAAAGGTAAGTCCACTGAACGGATACTCTTTGACATCGAAGGGCGGCTCAAATGATGGGATTACAGTCTGTCGATTGGCAGCAAAAACCCAATGCACGAGAACGCACCATGTTCTTTGCGGCAATGATTGTATTCTTTCTGGGCTTTCTCAAGGCCTGTTGGTTTCCCAGTCGGTCGGCACTATCTGATTTGAAGGAAGAGCTACATAAGCTGGAACAAGAAAAATCCGTATCCATTCACCTTCAAGCCACACCACAAGCAGGCGCCACCATACCCCAGATTCCCCAATCAGGCAGCACAGCAGGAATTGGTAGTCTCAAAGATGTGCAATCTGCTATCGGTACAATCTCGCAACCGCTGTTATTACGGGGCGTCAAGATACAAGAGGTTAAAACCACGGACCTTGAGCATGAGGGCAATATTGTGAGTCAAAATGTGGAGTTACAGCTTGTGGGAAGCTTCTATTCGATGGCGGAATATCTGGAGTCCTTGGAATCCCTACCGGCACCACTTGTAATTGAGGACTTTTCGCTTGCACTAAATGATGATAGATCAGGTAAGGTGCTGGCCGATATCAAAGGACGCTTTTATGGTATGGATAAGTAAACAAGTAATCATCGCTACCTTGGTTGTCTGCGCCTCGCCTATATATGCGCAGGCGCCATCAACACCCACCGCGCCCGCAGCTTCCAAAAGTGCTGCTCCAATGTCTGGTCTTAATCTCGGCGAATTTGACACCAGCAAACCCGGACAACTCAAATGGGAAAATAATCCATTTGTGAAGACCGTTGAATCAATTGGTGTCCAGGACATGCACCTGACCGCCATTGTATATCGCCCTGGGAGTGCTGCCGCCCTCATCAATGATCTTGTTGTCAAGGAAGGTGACCATGTTGGCGACAGCCAAGTGGTCCACATCGAGGCCAAGCGCGTTGTCATGAGAAATGACGATGGTATTTTTAGTCTCACACTCAGTGGAAGGGCACAATGAAGCGTGCACTAATTGCCATGATGATTCTTGTGGGGATAATGCCGGCACTCGTTGCAGCCGATCTCAATTATTCCGTTGAAGTGCGTGACGCTCCGCTTGGCGATTTGGCACGAATGCTTGTCAAATTGGATGGCAAAAATGTTGTGGTCCCCGCCAACATTGACACACGTGTTACTGCCAGCTTTGGGTCCACCACACTACTTGAAGCACTCAAGGCAATTCTGCAGGCCAATGGCTTTGGATATGTTGAAGATAATGGCATTGTTCAAGTCGCTTCAAAAGAAGTGTTGGAAAAAATGGGCGCCGATCTCGAACAAGACACCATTCCACTCAAATATTCCAAATCCATTCCAGTGGCATCTCAAGCAAAATCTCTCATTTCAGATCGTGGCACAGTAATCGTAGACGAACGCACCAATGCCATTACCGTTCGTGATACCCAACAACGCATGAATAATATTCGCAAGTTGGTTGCAAGTATTGATCATGCAGATAGGCAAGTGCTGATTGAGGCTAAGATTGTTGAAGCTTCCGAAGATTTCACACAGAGCATTGGTATTCAGTGGGGAGTTAATCGCGCCGGCCATAGTGCCAGCTTTGGTGGTGTAACCAATGTGGGGCTCGACGACCAAGGGCGCCCTCTCATGGTTAACAATGTAGCCAATCCACTTTTCAGTGGTGCATCGGTAGCGTTGGGCAGTTTCAAAGGTGTCTTTACAGATGTGCAGCTGACGGCTGGCGAACAGAATGGGTTGCTCAACGTGTTGTCACGTCCATCTGTGGTCACACTCAACAATCAACCCGCGACAATCAACAGTGGTATTAAATTCTATGTCAAATCGCCTGGTAACGTAACCATTGGCGGTGCAGCTTCGGGCACAACAGCCGCTACATCCAACCTTCAGGAAATCCGCGCGGGTATTACATTGACGGTCACACCACAAATCACCATCGATAATCGTGTCAGCCTGGCTATCAACGTTACAGAATCACAACCTGACTTTAGCAACCTCGTGGATGGTACCCCGTCCATTAATGACAATTCTGCCACCACAACTGTTATGCTTCGGGACGGTGAAACAACTGTGATTGGCGGCCTCTTTCAAATTCAAAAATCCAAATCGATTAATGGTGTCCCTGTACTAAGCCGCATTCCAATATTGGGAGCACTCTTTGGCAGCCGGACTCGGAAGCGCAATAAGCGAGAGTTATTTATCTTTATTACGCCCACTATCGTGGAAAACGTTCCTCAAATACCCGTATATCCCGAGTCATATGAAAAAATTAATACACTCCGGTATGATAAACCCAAATTTTCAGATAAGCCAACGCTGCCACAAGAGTAAATTATCCATCCAAACGAAATGTAAGCAAGTCACCGGGTCGCAACCCACCTTTTCGCGCTTGCGATAAGCGCTTAAGCTGAGTGGCATTAATTTTATATTGCCGACTAATACTCAGATACGTGTCACCCTCCTGCACCTGATACGAAATCACCTCATCTACATTTTTAGAAAGATGCATAGAGACGCGTTCAATAGACAGGGGTAACATTTTTTTCGAATAGTACGTGTGAGGTTCATCCTTCGATTCTAGCAGTTTTTTCATTTTTGTCCGGTGTTCCGGTTTAATATTGGCCAAGGCTAACTTGAATTGCGTGGTCTTTCCCAGCGGCAGCTTGATGGGATAGTGCGCGGGAGCAATCCCTCGCTTGAGCTCACTATTTAAGCGTTCCACTTCTTTCACATTAACCTGCGCACATTTGGCAACAACACCCACATCAATAGGTGTATCAATGAGCACTTCTTCATATGAAGTGGGAAGCTCGGGCTGAATAGCGTTAAAGCCAAAATACATTGGATTTTTGGCAATGATGGCTGCTGCAATATATTTGGGGACATAATCCTGTGTTTCAGGACGAAAAGCCGACTTCTGTGGATCAGACAAGTCCCAATAATCTCGACTTCCATAGCGGGCTATTGCTTGTCGCACCGTACCTTCGCCAGAATTATAGGCCGCCATTGCTAAGTACCAATCCCCAAACTCTGAATGTAAATCATACAAGTATTGTGCTGCGGCATGCGTTGCCTTTTCGACATTCTGTCTCTCATCAATCCAGTTGTCTTGTTTCAGACCATAGCGCTCTCCCGTGCTTTGAATAAATTGCCAGATTCCCACCGCCGCCGCAGGCGATCGCGCTGTCTCTGAAAAACCGCTCTCGATCATCGCCAAATAAATGAGATCACTTGGGAGTCCATAAATATTCAAAATGCGGCGGATTGCCCCTTCATAGCGCCCCCCGCGCTGTATCGATGCAATAAATGTTTTACGGCCCGGCCCTGCAAAATAATTAACCCACGCCAACACCTTGTCATTCATCACCAAGGGCACATTCGATTGCGAAAGCACCTGAGTATCAATTTCATAATGATGATATGCTGCGTGCTGTGATCCTGCACACGCAACAATCGCCAAGAACAGTATCGGAACAAGCCCGATACGTCCTTTTTTGATGCAAAATTGAATTTGCTTTGCTAACATAGCCGTATGATTACCATTATACGTTCCGCTTTTGGGGTTTTTTTTCTACTTATTGCCACAGTGGTATTGGCTGATCCGAATCCCTTTCCAATTGAACGCCCCCCTGTCATTCCACCCATTCCAACCGTACCCACGATAGGGTTTGCACAGAGTGAAGGCAATGCCAACGAAAGTCTGGGGCAGGCAAGTGTGACCATTGTCTTAAGTCAACCCACTAGCAATCAGGTTTCTGTCTTTTATAGAGTCAGTGGTTCAGCATCAGGAGAGAGTGACTATTCTCTACAAAATGGCGTAATTGCATTTGCGCCGGGCTTGGCCAGTAAGACACTGACGTTCCCGATTAAGGATGATAAAGCTGTAGAGGGAGACGAAACGCTAACCATCACGCTATCCGACCCTCAAAATGCAATGTTAGGTCAGTCCAACTACACACTCACCATTCACGATAACGATAAACCGGCCACGCCATAACAATCATAAATACTGGCATATCAAATTTCATTGAGGCAGTTCCGGCGCTTTGACAAATGGATAAGGATTGCCTTCCAACGCCTTCATAAATTGAACGAGGTCGGCCTTTTCTTCTGCTGTCAGATGGAGTGGTGTAATGCGCGGATCCAAGTGGTCGTTGGGCTCGCCGCCCTTGTCATAAAACTCCACCACTTCTTCTAATGTTAACTGCGATCCATCGTGCATATAGGGCGACGTCTTGAGCAAATCGCGTAAGCCCGGCGTTTTGAATGCACCAACGTCTTCCTTCTTCTTGGTCACCACATGTCGACCCATATCTGGTTTTTCTGCTGCCATTCCAACGCCAATGTTGTGAAACTGGCTGTCGCTAAACGTGGGGCCCACGTGACACAGCACGCACCTACCTTTACCCATAAAGACGGCCAGACCGCGCACTTCTGCGGGGTTAAGAGCCGATTGATCACCCTTTAAATACTGATCATATCGAGAGTTGGCACTCAAAACAGTTCGTTCAAATGCGGCAATGGCACGCGCCAAATTCTCTTCGGTTGGTCCTTGATGAAATGTCTTTTCAAAGTACGGCAAGTATCCCTGGATGGTTTTGATGCGTGTCACTACATCTTTGACTGTTTTGTTTCCCATCTCGATGGGATTTACAAGCGGCCCCAAGGCCTGTTCTTCTAAACTGGCCGCGCGGCCATCCCAAAATTGTGATCCCATAAATGTGGAGTTCACAACGGTTGGGGCGTTGCGCACACCCTTCTGCCCCCGAATTCCGGTAGAGACCGCTTCATGTTCGCCCCAGCCCTCTTCAGGTTTATGACACGTGGCGCATGACACCGTGCCGTCTGCGGATAGGCGCGGATCGAAATACAAAATGCGGCCCAACTCGACTTCATTCTGAGTAAGTGTACTTGTTTTAGGAATGTTAAGATTATCGTGCGTGAGGCCTAGAGGCACATCCAGGAATGGCGCCTCTTTGGCGTGGGTTATATTGATTGTAGATGGCTGCAAAGCTTCAGTTGGCGGAGGTGTTTTAGAGCAAGATAAAATTTCGCTCACCACAACAACCACTAAGAACGTCTTGAATAACTGCATCTATCCCCCCCATGAATCAATTTGATATGCCACAGCTAATTCCCCAAGACAATGCCAAGCATTTTTTACTGGTCTTATTAATTTTGGCTTGTTACGCGATTCGCAATGAAGCAACCCTCTCACTTCGTTTATATTCTAAAATCTAAGGATGGCCGATTCTACATCGGTTATACCAACAACATTCAAAAACGCTTGGCTGCACACAAAGCCGGGAAAGGCGCTAAGTTCACGCGCGCGTTTGGCGTGGCAAAACTGTGCTATCAAGAAACGCTTCCCACAAAATCACTCGCATTAAAACGTGAGGCACAGCTCAAAAAATTCACGCGCGCCGAAAAGCTTCGACTCATTTCCAAAAAATTCAAAACCGTTACGGTCTCTGACAAGATGCAAAAGAACTATCGCTATGCATTGACTGCCCCAACGGGAAAACAGTTTCATCCCGAATTTAAACCAGAGCTTACGCCCAAACAGATGCTTGCGCTGGGCGTCTTTGGTGGCAAGTACATGACCGATTGTAAGAAGGAGTTTCCGGCAGATTGGTTTAAAATCGCCAAGCTGTGCCCGGAGAAACATGACCCCAAATTGAATTACTTTGGTATTAATGCATCGCAACCTTTATCGGTGTGGAAAAAGAAGGGCTGGATTTATCCCGAAGATCCGCGTGGTTGGTTTCAGTGGTATTGCCGCTACTACATGGGGCGCCGCCTCATGGAATATGACGACATTCAAATCAAACGTTGGAAAAATATTCGGCGGCACATTGCTCAAGTCAAAAAACATTGTGTGCGCGGCGACAAGTCTTGTCGCCCCAAACAGCGCCAGGCATTGTTACATTGGGCGTATGACAGTCGAAAACTATAAACCCACCGGCGGCAGATAATCACCCACCAATTCCCGATGCCACCATGCGCCTGTCGCCTTGCGCTCTTCGGGCGTGCTATAATGATAGTGATAGAGGCGTGCACGGAGTTGTTTGGGTGGATTATCGACGAACGGATTGACGCGCAGCAATCCCAAAACCGCCGCATCCCCTTCCAACATCTTTTCAACGAGCGATGCAAACCACGGGAATTGGTAGTAGTTGTATTTGGGCGTCATAGCCGCAAACCACATAAGCCAATCTAGCCGCAAGTGATATGGCGCAAATTGCCGCGGGCGATAGAAGGGATCGCCAGGCTTTCCCTTGAACTGATATTCTTTCCATTCGATCGAATCAGGATCTCCAGCAGTTTCCGATCCTTCCAAAATAATTTCATAGCGTTCTTTGGTCACGCTGCCAAATGCGCCATAGGTATTCACCAAATGATAGCTGTTAAAACTTGCGTTCATCATTTGCCGATCCGACAACAAATTGCGCACCGGCCAATAACTCATTATCCCCACCGACGCGGTGAGCAGCATGGTGGACCATTCGTGAATACTGCTACGAATCAAATCCTGCGGAATCTGTAAAAACGGCAAGAAGCGTGTGAAGCACCCATTATTGAATGCGCTGAAGGTCAGCACAATCGTGATGAAATTAAGCCACGCATAATTCCCACTCAACATGAGCCAGCTTTGCGTGCCGATAATCAACGCGCCTGAAATACCTGCAAATGGTTGCGGCAGAAAAAGCCCCCACGGCACTACCAATTGTACAAAGAAATTCCCAACCACTTCCAAACGATGAAACCACGCGGGCAGATAATGAAAGAACCAACTCAATGGATTGGGCATGGGTTGGGTTTCATGGTGGACCATCATGCATGTGAGGTTGCGCCAACAGGGATCACCACGCCACTTGATGAGCCCTGCCCCAAATTCCAAACGAAAGACCAACCACCGCATTAATATAATGACCAAGAACGGCGCCATGGTCTTGAAGGGCCCCAAGAAAATCGCCAAGAAGCCGGCTTCCAACAATAACGACTCCCAGCCAAAGGCATAAAAGGTCTGACCAATGTTGACGATTGAGAGATACAGCACCCACATGGCCGTCCACACGACCACAGACATCCATATGGGGCCGCGCTCTGAAAGGCCGAGCAATGCGACCATGGCCAATGTTGCACCGAGCCACGCCACAACGGAGAAAAAGCGATCCGAATAATAGAAATGAAAGAGGCTGGGCGCTTCGCGAAAGTTGACCGCTTGCAAGAATTGGGTTGCGGGGAGTAATCCATTTTCGCCCAGTAGCGGTCGGAACTGATTAATGGCAACAAAAAATCCAATCAAGTAAACTAGCGCCAATCCGCGCTGAATCAAAAATCGCGCGAACCAATAGTCTTCGCTAAAAAGTGAATTCCACAAAATTTCCATGGCTTTCCCCCCTTTACATCAGCAACCACTTCCTTTAATACTAGCCCACTATGAAAAAATTATCCATTTGTCTCACAGTCTTCTTTACCGCCCTTGCTCCTCAACTATTTGCGGACGATGATGGCCCCAGTTTTGACTGTGTCCACACCCGATCGGCACAAGAAGACATTATTTGTGATAGTGATGGGTTATCGGCCATGGATTTACAGCTCTACACCACTTATCAATCACTTCTAAAACAGCTGTCTCCGACAGATGCCGCCCAACTTAAAGACGAACAGACGGCATGGATCAAAAAGCGTAATAAAACCTGCAAGAAGAGTCTGGGTGTTTATGCAGGCGGTTGTCTGCGTGAAATGTATGCCGCAAGACAAAATACACTTGATGCATTAGCCAAAACATTTAACATTACGCCATGAAAACACTTCGATACGACATTGAGGCATCCATCGTTGTTTTCCTAGTTGCCCTTCCACTTTGCTTGGGCATTGCACTTGCATCTGGTGCATCTCCCATATCCGGCATTTTGGCGGGTATCGTTGGCGGCATTGTCGTAGGTGCCATCAGTGGTTCTCAGCTCAGCGTTTCTGGACCGGCAGCAGGCCTCACTGTCATTGTAGCTGCCGCCATTCAAGATTTGGGGTCATTTGAGATTTTCTTAAGTGCGGTTGTTCTAGCGGGACTTATTCAAATTCTTTTGAGCTACGCTAAGGCAGGCGCTATCGGATACCTATTCCCCAATGCGGTGATCAAAGGGATGCTTTCTGCAATTGGCATTATTCTGATTATTAAGCAAATTCCCCACGCCTTTGGTGCCGATACCGACTATTTGGGTGATTTGGATTTCTTTCAAAGCGATGGGCACACCACATTTTCGGGACTCAAAATTGCGATCAATCAAATTTCTCCGGGTGCGATGGTTGTTTTTGCAACAACACTGTTTTCGCTATTAGCCACTCAGCACCCCAAAATTGCAAACACTCGATTTTTTAAAGCAGTCCCCTCGTCTCTTATATCTATCATTATAGGAAGCCTCGTTAGCACCTTTCTTCTGTCCAACACCACATGGGCACTCACAGCAGATGATCTGGTCAATGTACCCACCGCAAACAGCATGGGGGCTTGGATTTCTAATCTACACTTTCCGGACTTCAGCCAAGTGGGTTCGCACAACGTTTGGATGGCCGCTATTACAATTGCACTTATTGCCAGCCTTGAGTCTTTACTGAGTGTGTGTGCAATCGACAAACTTGATCCGCAGCATCGCGTCACGCCGCCCAATCGCGAACTTTTAGCCCAAGGGGTGGGCAACCTTTGTGCAGGCCTTATTGGTGGCCTTCCAGTCACAGCTGTTATCGTGCGGAGCTCCGCCAACATTGAAGCGGGTGGCAAAACAAAAACTTCTGCGATCATTCACGGCGCATGGCTCTTGGTCTGCGTCATGTTCATTCCCAACGTTTTGAATAGCATTCCTGTTGCATCACTGGCCGCGCTTCTTGTTCTCGTAGGCTACAAGCTTGCAACGCCCGCTCTATTTCAAAAAATGTGGCGAGAGGGATTAAGCCAATTTCTGCCATTTATTGCAACCGTGGTAGCAATTCTATTTACCGACCTATTAATGGGTGTCGCATTTGGACTTGTGATTGGATTAGGATTTGTACTGCGAGCCAATTTAAAATCAGCCTTCTTTGTCGCTAACGAGGGCAATACCTACATTATCAAATTACAACAGAAGGTAACCTTCGTTAATAAGTTGCGATTAATGCGCACACTTGAAAAGCTGCCAAAGGGCGCAACCGTTGTCATTGATGGCACCAAATCCTTCTTCATCGATCATGACGTGATTGATGCTATTGGCGAATTTTGCACAGTAGGCAAACACAAAGGTATTGAAGTAATTGTTAAACGATCAGCGCATGCGCTGGTGCCCTACTTTAGAAGGAGCAGTGCCACATGAAATCGTACGAAGAACTCCTTTTAGAAAATCGGGCGTGGGTAAAGCAACACCTCTATTTTGATCCCAACTTTTTCAAACGCCACGCCGAAGGTCAAGAGCCGCGCTTTCTTTGGATTGGATGTTCTGACAGCCGCGTTCCCGCTGAACATTTAACGGGCTCAGGCTATGGTGAACTATTTGTTCATCGCAACATTGCTAACCAAGCACACCTTGATGACAACAACGTATTAAGCGTTCTCGCATATGCGGTGGACGTTTTGAAAGTACATCACATCATTGTTTGCGGACATGAACATTGCGGAGGTGTTATTGCGGCACAAACAGATACAGCCACGGGCATCGTCAAAGAATGGTTAAAACCAATTTATGAAATTAAAGGTAAGCAGGCATCCCAATTAGCAACAATGTCACAGGTAGAGCAACAAAACACCCTAGTAAGATGGAATATTGAAGCACAAGTAGACAACCTAAAGCAATGCCCCATCATACAAAAGGCATGGGAGCGTGGCCAAGGACTTGCTATTCATGGATGGCTCTACGAACTTGAAACCGGCCTACTCAAATCCCTTTGCTATCATGATCATATTTAGCATTAGCGGCATCATACGTGGTTTTCAAAAATGTATCCCCTTAGGTATTAGTGTCGGCAGTTATGGGTTGGTTTATGGCATGTTGGCATCAAAGGCGGGGCTTACTTTAGCCCAAGCACTTGTCATGTGTCTTACCGTATTTGCGGGTGCATCTCAGATTATTGCGCTGGAACTTTGGCACTCGCCTCTCCCTATTGCCGCCATCCTAATCACCACCTTTATTGTCAACTCGCGACACGTTCTCATGGGAGCAGCAATTCAACCTTGGGTCGGCCAACTATCCCCTATTAAGGCATATGGCAGCTTGTTCTTTTGCGCCGATGAAAATTGGGCTCTATCGATTAAAGCATTCAAGTCGGGAGAGGCAGATGGTGGATTTTTTCTAGGTAGCGGTCTTTGCATCTACGTCTTTTGGGTAACCGCTGCATGGATTGGTTATTTGGGTGGTCTTATCGTCGAAGATCCGAGTGTTTATGGACTCGATTTTGCCTTCATTGCCGTCTTTATTGTTCTTGCGCTTTCACTCTGGCAAGGAAAGCGGGAGCTGCTGCCATGGACTGTCGCGGCCGCCACAGCAACGGCTGCACATATTTTACTTCCGGGAAAGTGGTACATTTTAATTGGTGCACTATCAGGAAGTCTTTTGGAAGGATGGCGATATGGACGCAAATAGCCAAGCGTATCTGACTATTTTAGGCATGGCGGTCATTACCTATCTTACACGCGTCACCGGACTATTTTTGACCAATCGCATTCGCATGACGCCCCGCACAGAAATTATTTTAAAATCGCTTCCTGGCACTATCGTGGTTTCCATTGTTGCTCCTGCATTATTAACCGCAGGTCTCGCCGAAATAATTGCTGGAACCTTCACGGGACTTGTCGCGTGGAAAACACGCAATCTACTATTTGCACTTCTTGTTGGCGTTCTATCTGTCTGGGCGCTGCGACAACTCATTGCATAGGAATAAGGATGACTTCAAAATCACCACTACCTCGTCCCTACACGCGTGGATACAATCACGAACCAGAGAACTGGGCCGTTCTCGATCATATTGATTGGCAGCACTATGTTGTTGTCGAAGTGGGCTGTGGTGCTGGGGATTGGATTTGCAAAGAGGCCGAAGCTCACCCTAACCAACATTATATTGGTATTGAAAGTACTCAAGCGCGGTCTCAGCAGTTTTTTAAAAACGCCCACCGGGTTGAACTTTCAAACCTTACACCCATTCGTGCAGATGCTATTTTGCTATTAGATGCGAAGTGCCCACCTGAGTCTGTAGATGAATTTTATTTCTTCTTTCCAAATCCGTGGCCAAAATCTCGACAGGCAAACAAACGCTTTTTCTCTGGTTCTGCAATTCATGTCTTCGACCGGTGTCTAAAGTCAGGGGGCAGCATGCTTATTGCCAGCAATAGCGAATCTTACACCCAAGAAGCTGCTGACAATTTGGCTCATCTTGGTTATAAAATCTCAATAAACTCAACACCTTCTCAGCCACGAACAGGTTTCGAGCAGAAATACCTTGCACGTGGGGAAAAAATCTTCCAGATAACTGCGGTCAAACAAAACTAAGGAGGTCCAATGAAACGACTTACTCAACTGGCAACAATCACAGTTGTAATTGCCATGATGATGGGAATGGTGGCGTGCAACAAATCACCAAGCTTAAGAAATAATGGCCACTTGTTAATGTGGTATTATCCTAACAAAGCCCTCTTTCAGTCTACTGATGGCCGCAAATGGACAAAGGTAAATGATGTACAGGACTGGCTACTTTGGCTCAGTGCCGATAGCAAAGGTCAGCTCTATGCTTCAAATTTAGGTACAACTCCTACCATCACAACATCTAAGGATGGTAAGAAATGGGACAAAGTCGCGCCTAACGAAAATAATCCACAAGGGGATCATGGAAGTTACGCACTATGCGCCGGTGAAAAAACACTCTATGCGCTCAGCTCCCGTGGTGACTTCTTTGTCTCAGAAGATGGGGGCTCCACTTGGACTAAAAAGACACGTCCCGCTGCAGAAGGTGCTCGCGGTGCAGGTGATGGCTTCAAGGGCTACTGCACAGTTTCACCCGATGACAAGACGGTTTTGATTCAGGGATGGTACTTTAGTCCTGCAGGTCCAGTGCTTGCCACCACTACTGATAAGGGTGATAGCTGGACAACCATTCCAGCACCTACAGAACGTAACGAAGCAATGGGTATTGGATTCGTTGGTGTTGGTACCGGCATTGTATATGCCGACTACGATGCTGTGTATCGAACTACCGACAACGGCAAAACATGGACAAAAGCAACACCTGAAAAATTGGTCGCCAAAGATTCCAAGCGCAATTTCTACAGCTACCGTAAAATGGTCACCGATGGTGACAAGATCGTCGTGGTGGTTGAAGCTCCCGGAAAAGATGGCGGTGCTGATAACAAGTGGCCTGGCGCAACATTCTATTCCAAAGATGGCGGTGCAACGTTTGAAGTCTTAGATCTGCCATGGAACACTGATCCAACGCCGACGGTGTCTGATGAATATGTAAGCTTAACGTTTGTTCCAACGAAGGGTTAGCGTTTGAGTTGTTCGAGTTGCTCGGGGGGTACGGTCAACAAGCCATTGAATTGGCCGGCCCCCTGAAGCCACTCTCCCCCATCAATCGTAATACAGTCCCCATTGATGTAGTTCACTGAACCAGAAAGCAGCAGCGCCGCCAACGTGACCAATTCTTCATGCGTGCCCAATCGCTTCATGGGATTTTTATCGACTAAAAATTTTTCAAATCCGGCGGGCATCAAATTTTTCCAAGCTCCTTCTGTTTTGAAAGGTCCCGGTGCAATGGCATTCAATCGAATATTGTGACGCCCCCACTCTACCGCCAAAGAGCGTGTCATGGCCAAAACGCCCGCTTTTGCACATACCGAAGGAACTACCAGGGCAGAACCCGTCCATGCATATGTTGTACAAATATTGATGACACTTCCGGCCTGCTTTTTCTCAATCCAGTGTTTGGCAACCGCTTGAGTACAATGAAATGTGCCGTTCAATACAATTCCCACAACGGCATTAAATGCATTGGCTGAAAGTGCTTCGGTCGGGCAGACAAAATTTCCGGCGGCGTTGTTAATCAATCCGGTTAATTGACCCAAAGAAGAAAAGGCACCATCAACAACGCGCGCTACTTCATCGGGTTTACGAACATCACAGGTATCAAAGAAATGCGTGCCGCCAATTTTGTTAAGCTCTGCCGCTGTTTCTTCTAAAACATCACGGCGGCGACCGCAAATGGCTACCGATGCGCCAAGCGTTGCAAAACCCAACGCCAGGGACTTTCCTAAACCGGAGCCACCACCGGTTATTAAAATTTTATGGTCTTTGAGTAGATCGTTTCGAAATGGGCTTATCATAAGCCGCTACACTTTTTCAATCTGGTCACTATTCTGCCCAATTTTTGGAATTTCACGATCTAGGAAGAACAACCCCTTTTCATCTTTGCTAAAGAGTTTGATCATATCGATAACATCTGTGAAGAGCGCCTCTTCTTCATGTTGTTCCGAAACATACCATTGAAGGAAGTTAAATGATTGGTAGTCCTTTATGGTTAATGACATGTCGACCAACGCGTTAATTGCCTTACTGACGGCGCGTTCACCTGCCAGCGACAGTTCCATTGTTTCCAAAAGAGATTTAAACGCTTTTTGTGGGGCCTTGCATGCTGGCACCTCGGCTACGCCATCCGTTTTGTTAATATAACGCACAAGCTTCAACATGTGCTCACGCTCTTCCCGAGACTGGCGATAAAAGAAACTCGCTACTCCGGGCAATTTGTTAGTTTCACACCACGAAGCCATTGAAAGGTACAGCTGCTCTGCTGCAAATTCACGCACAATCTGTTCGTTGAGTGCGGTTTCCATTTTTTTTGACAGCATTCGAATCTCCTTTAAAAATGCGTTAGAATTCCAAGCTGAGTGTCAAACGGCCCGCATATGACATTTCAGCACGATCATATGGGATAGGATTAATGATTCCGCCCGGATCCGTAACGTTCACGTTGATATTATATGCAGATCCCGGGAATAAAATTGCGGCTTCAAAACTGGTCCAGAGATGATCAAAAAACTGTGCTTCCGCAATAAGATCTGTTTCAACGCCATACCATTTGCCGCGACTTTCAATAACTGGCATATTTGCATTATTTAGAATTTGTGCAAAATTTAATGACACGGGTGGCTTGTCTGCCCATGCCGTAATGCCTTTAATGCCCACCTTTAAGTAGTTGGCTTGGGGAATGGCGTTTTTCACATTGATCTCTTGCATGTATTTAACCGTCGCAAAAATAGCATTATTAATATTGTTACCCGTAATCGCCTGGCCGCCTGCCAATTTGGCCCCGGTAGCAGAGCTATATAATGATGGTGATGTTCCTAATGGGTAGTAGAACATCATCAAACCCAATTGATAGTCATGCCTGAAACCATATTGTGTGATTTTGTTGGATAGTGGCGATGAATCCCCTTGCGCAAAGCCGCCCCTTGCTTCCCATTCACCGCCAAAGTCATAAAACCCCTTGGCTTCGGCAGCGGCCATATTCACACCAATCGATTGATTGGCTGGCAACTGAATGATTCCGGGTGCTGCAAGTCCCGTAAACGGAATCGCATCAATCGCAATACCTGTTGAGACATGACCTCCCAGATAGATATATTCAAATTGAAAGCGATGATGCTTCAGATTGACACGTGCATAGGCATCCAAAAAGTACATCAGGGTTGGGCCATCAATGCCCGCAGCCTGCAAGGTCCCATTAATATCACGCGCCGTTGTTGTGGTGCCATTACCACCACTGCGGCGTCGAATTCCTGAAAATGTGCCAATTGTAAATTCCGGTTGTTCATAATAACCCACAAATGCGTATTGCCCCATGTTCTGACCGTTTGCGACTGTAGATGTCGATAGGTTGGTCGTCAGAGGATCCGTTTGGGCTTCAAATGGAATGTCCCAAAGACCACCCAATGTGAGCGCGCCCTTTGGCCCCACCGGCATTTGAGCCAAATAGAGTACACGATCAAATGTATCCCCAAAGTCACCTTGACGAATGTTACCATCGTTTTGGAAAATACCGAGACCCCAGTGAGAAGGCTGGCGCCCGATACGCAACTTACCAATCGGCGTCATGATATCCATCCAGATGCGGCGCACATTAATACTACCGCCTTCACCCGCGGGCCCACCCACAATAGACACTGCACCCGCTGTGGCTGGCGCCGTGATGGTTCCAATCACAGGATCTAAAATTTGTTGTCGAACTGGCGTATTGGTCCCGTATAAAATGTTGTCTAAAAAATCGATCTGAGAGCTGATTTGCAGATAATCATTAAATTTTGCAGTGGGCTCAATACGCAAGCGTTGTTGCGTAAAATACATGAGCGAATTTGAATTATTACTATTGGCAATATTGGTGTTATTACCCTGAAGATCAATATTATAGAGTGGAATAAAGCGCGTTCGATAATAACCATGCATGGTAAAGTCGAAGGCCACCGAAGGTGTTGCCCAACAAACAACGAACAATACAATTGTAAGGACTTTGCCCCCGAAACGCATGGGCGGTTCATAGAGAGAATACCCCAAAACCGCAAGAAAAAAGCTTGTTCTATTGATGCTGGTTGGGCTATTCCGCGCACACTCATTATGTCAGTCCGATTGAACAACATAGCTAAGCAGTTTGGTGACACCACCGTACTGCGCGACCTATCCCTAGATGTAACCAAAGGAGAGTTGTTTACCCTATTGGGGCCATCTGGTTGTGGTAAAACCACTGCAATCCGCATTGTAGGGGGATTCATTTTGCCAACTTCTGGCGATGTCCTCATCGACGGAAAGAACATGACTCACATTCCGCCCGAAAAGCGCAACTCCGCCATGGTTTTTCAAAGCTATGCCTTGTTCCCTCACATGACCGTCTTCGAAAACATTGCTTACGGGCTTAAAGTTGCAAAGCTGCCAACAGCTGAAATTAATCAAAAGGTCGAACGCGCCCTAACAATGATACGCATGGAACGCCGCAAAGACCGCTATCCATCCCAACTATCGGGTGGTCAACAGCAGCGCGTCGCGTTTGCACGCTCTTTGGTCGTGGAACCCCACGTTTTGCTTTTGGATGAACCTTTAAGTAACTTAGACGCCATCATGCGCATCGAAATGCGCCTTGAAATCAAGCGTTTACAACGCGAGGCAGGAATTACCACTATCTATATTACACACGATCAGTCTGAAGCCATGGCAATATCAGATCGGATCGGTGTTATGAACGAAGGAACATTGGTTCAAGTGGGGCGCCCTGAGGAAATATACCTCTATCCCCACAATGAGTTTGTTGCCCGCTTCATTGGCGCCACCAACCTCTTTCGTGGAAAGATTCAAATGGATGGATCGGTACCTGTGTTAACAACAGCCGAAGGCGTGGTCATCCGAGGAGAATCCAAACTCACTCACCGCATCACACCAGGCCAAGAACATTTTGCGTCTATTCGGCCTGAAGCGATTCGCGTTCCCTCTGGTGAACCTGAACAGCCCGCCAATCTTGTTGAAGCCGTCGTCACTGATCGTGAGTTTCAGGGGTCCCACTTGCAACTTCACCTCAAATTAGCCAAGAACCATGCAGTTCCCCTTATTTTAAATTTGCCCAACACGCTCGACAATCTGGCCATTGCCGCAGGGCAAAAGTTGACACTCAACCTATTACCACGCGCTATTCACTTTTTTCCGTGTAACTGATTATGGGCCTATCCATCTTCAAATATTATCGCACTTGGTTTGTCTTGGGACTGCTGGCATTCATTGGTATTTATCTATTATACCCACAGCTCGAGTTAATCTTATTTTCGCTCCACACGGACGACGCATTCCCAACGCTGCATAACTACTTTGAATTTTTCAACCCAACACGCACATATAACCAGGCACTATGGCACTCGCTTTGGCTATCGGGAACTGCCGTTGTTACAACTACCTGCTTGGGACTACCACTCGCATTCATTCTCACGCGTTTTCAATTTACTGGGAGAACTTTCTTTTCAACGCTCGCCACACTACCCATGATTATGCCGCCATTCTTGGGTGCATATGCGTTTCACTTACTATTAGGGAAAAGTGGTGTCATCACACGCATTGTCATGCAGCTATTTAATCTACATGCAGCACCCTGGAGTATCGAAGGCGCCCAAGGCATCATTTTGGTGCAAATGATTAACTTCTTTCCCTATATTTTTCTGTCAGTGCGCGGCGCATTTGCTAACATCGACCCCTCGCTCGAAGAAGCCGCACGGGACTTGGGTGCGCGCAAACGACTGGTGATGCGCACCATCACACTTCCAATGCTTCTACCCGGCATTACTGCAGGCGCCTTGCTTGTCTTTATGAATAGCATGGCAGACTTCGGCACACCGTATGTCATGGCCCCCAACTACCCCGTGCTCTCCACCTTTATTCTGCAACAGAAGGTGTTGGGTGACTACCCTCTTGCAATGACCGCCGCAGTCATTCTGATGAGCTTTTCATTACTATATTTTTTCCTGAACCGTTTCTATGTCAGTCGCAAACACTTTGGGAATAGTGGCAAGGGAGTCGCGGCTCGCCCCCAACCAATGGATAAGCCTTGGCAACGCTGGATGTGCACCATCATTTGCACAATCACATTTATTCTCATCTTTCTACCCACCTCTATGCTGGTCATGAGTTCGCTCACCACTACAGATCAGTGGACTACCACCATTTTTCCAACAGGATGGACGATTGACAATTACGTTCATATTTTAGCCCACGCTTACGATCCCATTGTGAACAGTTTTCTCTTGGCGGGAGCTGCAACCATCGGCAACATCCTATTTGGCATTGTTGTAGCTTATTTGATGCACAGGACATCAAAAGGCGCTCGTGGCCTACTCGATTTGACAACAACACTACCATACGCACTACCTGGTACCGTTTTGGGTATGTCACTTTTGATCACATTTACCCAGCCCCACTGGTTTACAGGTGGTCACATTGTGGCGGGGTCTGCACTCATCCTGATTCTGTCTTATTTCACGCGCCACACCCCTTTTGTTATCCAGTCTGTAAATGCCAATTTGCAACAAATGGATCGGCACACCGAAGAAGCATCCCAGGATCTGGGCGCCTCATGGTGGTACACTTTTCAAAATGTCGTGTTTCCACTCATTGTCCCCGGTATCGTCACCGGCGCCATTATGAGTTTTGTAACATCTATTGGTGAGTTATCATCCACAATCCTCCTCTACCCCCCTTCCTGGCCCACCATCTCCATTGCCATCGTCGGCTTTATTAACGACTTTGATATTGGCAGAGCCGCCGCTCTTGGTGTAGTCCAGTTGGCGGTTGTTGCCATGCTCATCTTTGGCGTCAATCGCCTGTTCGGCAATGCCGTCAATCAGGCGATGGATTAATTAAAATTAAGGAGAGACTTTGCCATGAAGAAACTTCTCGTTGTTTTGGGGTTGCTCGTTGTTGTGGGTGTTGCTGTTGGCATTTACCGACAGTCTAACGTGTCAAAAAATGTGGTGGTCGTCTACACGCCTATGTTCGAGGGCTTCATTTCCGAAATTAACCGCCTATTCGAAGAGCAAAATCCTGGGATTACTGTTCAAACAGTTCGTGCTAGCACCACCCTACTCGAAGATCGTATCCGCTCAGAAAAAGCAAAGCCATTAGGCGATGTTATGTTTGCGGGTGACTTAACAACGTACCTGCAATTGAAGAAACACAACTTGATTCAACCATATGAGCTTTCCGGCAGCGCAACAATCCCAACCAACATGAAAGATCCTGATAAAACATGGTATGCCGTTTACCAATTACCTGGAATCATCTTCTATAATGACAAGCTGGTCACACCCGATCAGGCCCCCAAAGATTGGGAAGACCTCGTCAAACCTGAATGGAAGGAAGCCATTTTAATCCGAAACCCCACCCAATCAGGAGTTGCCCGTGCCTTTTATATCGCATTAATTAAGGCCTGGGGGGAAGGTAAGGCCTTTGACTTCTTCCAGAAGTTGAATGACCAAATGAATGGCAACTATGTAGCATCAAATGACAAGTTGTTGGGCGCTATTGTTCGTGGTGAAGCTAAGATTTCCGTCCTCAATGAAGCCGATGTTTGGATGGCCCGCAATGAAAAGAGCTATCCTCTTGCGGTTGCCTATCCATCAAGCGGCGCCTTTGTGATGCCAGAACCTGCCGCGATTATTGCAGGTGCGCCCCACCTTGATGCCGCCAAAAAGTACGTGGAATTTTTGCACACTGTTCCTGCCATGGAATTTGCTGCTAACAAATATTATAAACGCCCGGCACGCACTGACTATCCAAAGGATAAGCTTCCAGAAGAAATTCGCTCTCCGCTTAAAGCCCTACCAGTAGACTGGCTAAGCGTTGGTGATCAAGGCACTGTCTGGCTTCAGAAGTGGAGCGAAGACGTCTGGCATAAGAAAGCATCTTAATACTTTAAGTCGCTACAAAACAAAAACCCCCTGCCTCGTAAGAGACAGGGGGTTTATAGCTTTTTGAAAACGCGCCAGATGCAAGACACCCGCTGAGGCCCGACTGAGGCGTACTAAGTACGTACGCCGCAGGGAGCGGCCGATGCGGGAAACGCCGCAGGTGGCCGTTTTCGGAAAGCGGTCATTAGTACATGCCGCCCATTCCACCCATTCCACCACCCATACCGCCCATATCTGGTGCAGCTGGTTTATCAGCCTTTGGCTTTTCAGCAACCATGGCTTCTGTGGTGATCATGAGGCTGGCAACTGACGCTGCATTTTGCAATGCAATGCGGCTCACCTTGGTTGGGTCAATGATACCGGCAGCAAGCATATCTTCATACTTGTCGTCAGCAGCGTTGTAACCAAATGCGCCCTTGCCTTCTTTAACTTTATTCACAACGATCGCACCTTCAACACCGGCGTTAGCCGAGATTTGGCGGAGCGGTTCTTCAACAGCGCGGCGGATGATGTTGACACCCCATTGTTCGCCAGCGTTTGTTGGCTTCAGATTGTCCAAGGCCGAAACGGTACGGAGGTAAGCAACACCACCACCAGGGACGATACCTTCTTCAACAGCTGCGCGTGTAGCATGCAATGCATCTTCCACGCGGGCTTTCTTTTCTTTCATTTCAGTTTCAGTTGCTGCACCAACGTTGATTACGGCAACACCACCGACCATCTTGGCAAGACGCTCTTCGAGCTTTTCGCGATCGTAGTCAGAGGTTGTGTTGGCAATCTGTGCACGGATTTGAGCAACGCGACCTTCGATGTCGGCCTTCTTGCCTGCGCCGTCAACGATGGTGGAGTTGTCTTTGTCGATTGTGACACGTTTTGCGCGACCCAAATCATTCAATGTCAATGTGTCGAGCTTGATACCCAATTCTTCGGCTACCAATTTACCACCAGTTAATGTGGCAATGTCTTCCAACATGGCTTTGCGGCGATCACCGAAGCCTGGGGCCTTAACGGCACAAACTTGCAATGTACCACGGAGTTTGTTCACAACGAGTGTGGCTAATGCTTCGCCTTCCACATCTTCAGCAATGATCAAGAGGGGCTTGCCCATCTTGGCCACTTGTTCCAACACAGGAAGCAATTCCTTCATGCTGGAAACTTTCTTTTCGTTGATCAAGATATATGGATCATCGAAATGGCACTGCATGCGTTCAGCATCGGTCACGAAGTATGGTGACAAGTAACCGCGATCGAATTGCATACCTTCAACCACATCGAGTGTTGTTTCCATGCTCTTGGCTTCTTCAACTGTGATGACGCCTTCTTTACCGACTTTTTGCATGGCTTCAGCAATGATGTTACCAATGGTGGTATCACCGTTGGCAGAAATGGTGCCGACCTGAGCGATTTCCTTTTGGTCTTTGGTTGGCTTGGACAATTTCTTCAAACCATCAACGATGGTGGCCACAGCACTTTCAATACCGCGCTTCAATTCCATTGGGTTGTGACCGGCAGCAACCAAACGTGCGCCTTCGGCGTAAATCGCTTGTGCCAATACGGTTGCGGTGGTGGTACCATCACCGGCGATGTCGCTGGTCTTGCTGGCGACTTCTTTCACCATCTGGGCGCCCATGTTTTCAAATTTATTTTCGAGTTCGATTTCCTTGGCCACTGACACACCGTCTTTGGTGACTACAGGTGAACCATAGGATTTTTCCAAGACCACGTTACGACCTTTTGGGCCCATGGTCACTTTGACTGCATTGGCCAACTTGTTAACACCGCGGCCAATCAAATCACGTGCTTCTTCTTGATATAGAATTTCTTTGGCTGACATTGTTTGTCTCCTTTAATGTTAGTTCAATACGCCCAAAATATCGTCTTCGCGAACGATGAGGAACTCTTCGCCATCGAACTTGATTTCGCTACCGGAATACTTGCTGAAGAGGACCTTATCGCCCACCTTCACATCGAGTGGCTTGGTTGTGCCATTTTCGAATGTTTTGCCATTTCCAACCGCAACCACCTTACCCTGTTGGGGCTTTTCCTTGGCGGAATCGGGGATATACAGACCACCCGCAGTCTTTTCTTCACCATCTAAACGTTGAACCAAAACACGGTCGCCCAGTGGACGGACCTTCTTGGCGTCGGTCGAACAGTTTGTGTCGCCGCCGCAGCATGATGCACCCATGTATTACCTCCTTGAAATTGAATGGTTTTTTCAAATTAGCACTCTCCCTGCGAGACTGCCAACTTAAGAGTCGGGGCCCTATATAGGCCCCATTCGCGGGATGTCAAGGGGCCCCTGTGGAAAAACTGATGAATCGGGATTAATTTAACGGGAACCGGAAGAGAGGTGTCTTATCGTATACACCATCGCTAATCTCTTCAAAGACCTGTTCAAAGTCGTCGATAGCCAATGGACGGTTGAAACGGCTCGGGTCCAACACAACCCCTGCTTGATGGAGCTTAGATTGCAGGGACTGCCACTTGGGATTAAAGGACACCTGTGTCAGCAATACACCCAAAGCCATACCAACGCGCCGCTCATCCACATCTTTCGACAAAAGTAGTTTTTGCATGGTTGAAGCAAGTTGTTCAAAAAACGCCTTGTCCAAGTTTTTCGCAGTAGCATAGCGACTACTGAGCTGTGCCCAGGTTGCAGTGCTTAAGTCCATATATGGTGGAACCAAAAAGTTGCGCTGGGTCAGCGGTTTGCTCAAAACTGTTTCACGAACACCTTCTTCACCTTGCTGCGCAGCCTTTTGTAGGGCCCGATCCGCTTCATTCACCGCAACATCTTCACCATCAAACGGACTAAAGAATTGGTTAATGAAACCAATCAACCCCATGAATATCAACTGCGCACCAAAGATGGCGCGGGCACTATTTCCTTTAGCACACAGGTAGAGGTAATGATCAAACAGAGCAATTGACGTTACATTGCGAACATTGGTCATGGCCATCGATTCTGAAATATTCGAATTTTCAAATGGCGAAAGGGATGCAATCGCCTGGGTCCCATTACGATAGACCGTAGCAAATATTGCATAGAGTGCGTACGTCCGAAAGCTGGGCATGTAATGGGGTGCAAGCACTTGACTGACTTGTTTACCCAGTAACCACTGGGCACCATGCCAGAGCTGTGCCACCGCCCAGTTGCCATAATCAGATGCGTGAACGGCCTGTGAAAAACGCGCTGTTCCCCATTTCATCCACCATTCGCGAAAGCCAATACGACCAATGCCTTCAAGCGAAAACCGGCCAATAGTAATCCGCGGTACATTGCTCAAAATACCCACGAGTGGATAAAAGAAGGTGCTTGTGAATCCGAAAAATCCGGCGGTGCGTGTGGCACGATCAATATCCACACTTGCCAAATCCACATCGTTTGCTGTCATTTGATGTTCAAAAAAGGCCAAATTTCCAAGTGCTGACATAGCATGAATTGCACCAAACGATGGAAGCTGAGCAAGGAACTTTGTAACAAACTCTGGACCCAACTTGGCAGCCAAGGGTCCGCCCACAAAACGACTTGCTAGTGCAATTGCCATCGTACCCGTTGTCGTTTCAGCAGCCATCACTTGATGCGCACCCAGAATCGTTCGAGCGGCTACAGCTTCTCCAAAGAGGGGCTCATAAACATAATCATACAGAATCGGACCATGGTCTTTGCTTCCCGTTGCCATGCGACGGCCGATTTCGGCGGAGGTTAATACCGTTGAGGCATAAATATACCAACGGTACAGCGTACCTGCTCCTTGCACCCAAGGATTTTGACCCACTTGCGTGGCAACGTCTTTAGCTCTAGCCGCTGCATCACGCGCAGCTTTCAACAATTCACGCCACTTGGGATCTTGACCGGGTGGTGGTGGCTCACCTGCACCACCATCAATGCGTCTTAACGGAGCAGTTACAGGTTGTGTTGGCAGCACAGATGGCGCTTCAATATGCACAATCGGCGGCGCCCAAGGCTGAATCGCACCAATATCCAAATCCAAACCACCGGCTTCGGTGATGGGGAGTGGCGGTGTATCCGTATCATAACGCCACATGGTCGGTGCACGACCAATCACGGGTGCCATGATCCACGGCAGGGCTTTGACGGCCATTTCGGCCGTTGCTGCGCTGGCAGTTTCGGCAAGCGTGCCCAAACCTTCTGCCAGCCCTTTACGCCTGGCAATCGCGACCGCAGCAGCACCGGTACCTGCGGCACCAGCGGCTATCAGTTCATACGCACCAATTGCAATTAGTGGGGCTACCATTCCTAAAAATACTCCGCCGTTATACGACAGCACATTTCCAGAAACGACGACACACCGCCCATAGTAATTGGGTTGGTTCTTTCAGTTAAATAGTTTGGGAATAACGACCGCACTATATCTGCCCTGGCATTTCAGCCAGGCGGGAATTAGCACCTACACGATGTGTGTCGCGAGGTTGCTGTAGTTTTCGGGCCCGTCCCTAGAGCGCCACCCTTGTCGGGATGCGCTCAGCTACTCTGGATAATTGCACTGCCGTTGTGAAAGATCGGATTACTTAGAACGACGCCCCTTCTAGAGGGGCGTGGTCCCGGTGTCAAGACTGTTATCTAATATTTGGTGTTACCTAAAAAGATGCCCTTAAGGGCGGTGCAGTCAGCCCCATCACTTTCATACAGAAGGTTGTAGGGATCAAAAAGTGGGTGGCCGGGGCAAACAGGCTTGTTACTATTTTGGTCAAATTTGGCACCAACCCAGGTAAATGAGTTACAGCTCTGCAGATCGTAAGCCATATTTTGTTGAGCACACGTATTATTATCTAGAAAATCTACAGATCCTGGAGAATATAGCCATCCAATAAGACCGCCTTTAACCACACCGGACTTTGGCTCTGCAGTCAAATCAAAGCCCAACCAATTCGGAGTGTCGATTGATGGCCCGCTTATTTTTGTCTTTGGCTTTTTACTAAATGGGTATTGATCAAACACAAAGTAGCCCTGAAAGGGCACTTTCTTCGATTCTTTTAAGATATAGGCGTAATCAATCGTGTCATTTTTGACAGTTGCGTTCATTGAATAGAGATTTCCGATTGGATCCGATGACCTTGGAAGACTCACTTTAAGTGTGTGCGCACCACCCGACTCGCTATTTCCAACTGATACCATACATACTGCTGTATCTTTAGGCCCAAATTTTACAGCTGAAAATGGGGCTGGTAGCGCTTTTACGGGATCTAAGATCAGGTCTAGGCATGGATTAAAATAACTGTGCACAACAATTCCATTGGCCAAATGAATATCTATTTGAATACCCTTAACATGGAGTGGGCTTGTTCCAGAAACTTCCAGCCGGACATATCTAAATTTATCTAAATCATCATTACCCAGCTGATTAAATTCCCCAAATGGATATTCACCGTAATTATTCATCATTGTTCCAGATGCAACATAGTGAAATGAATTTTCATAATCATCAAACGAACCTGGCTTGTCTGAAAACACAAAGCTCACTTTATTGTTGTACTGTCCATTGGGCGGATTTGGTGGAAGATCGGTATGAAGTCTCACAATAACAGAACCTACTTGGCTCTTGCCACAAACCTTGGCTGAGCTTCCCACAATAACATTAATGCCTTTACCTAAAAGCTTGCCCACCTGACTTGCATCAACATTATTACAACGCAAATTTATGTTAAATCCAAACTCCTTCTGTTTAACAATGTTGGGATTATCAATAAGCGGCGTAATATCAGTAATATAATTGCTCTCGAGCAATATATTCTTTAGACTCTTTAGCGTTTTGAGTGGTGATAAATCCGAAATGTGGTTCGCATTCAGCGCCAACCCCTCGAGTTGACTTAATTGTCCCAGCTCATCGATAGAAACAATACGATTTCTGGACAGATTTAATGTTTTCAAATTCGGGAAACAGTGTAACCCAGCCAAATTGACAATTCCCATATCCGATGCATTTAAAACTTTAAGGCCAAGAGCCTCTTGCACTGTAATCCCTTTATTAGGATCTTTTTTTAAACTCTTTAAAACCGCTTCACGTAAATCCTTATCGATAAACACTTGTCCCACATCGCCATCTTGAACACATTGATCCGGCAATTTATCTATTACTTCGCCTGCCTTGTCTGGGGTCTTTGAACCACCAAAGGGATTTCCCATCCCGCTAAACATTTGCTGCATGGCTCCCGCTGCAGAACTCATTGCAGAATTCATCGAGCTAATCGCTGCTGCTACACTGTTTGCTGCAGCGGCCATTGAGTTTGAAGTTTCAGAGATTGCCGCTGCTGCTGATGCTCCCACTTCTTGAAATATGGCCTGACAATCATCAGTCATTGGTAGGCCCGCATTAACATCCTCAGCGCATTTCTTTAGCTTGGCTTCTTGATCCTTGTTACCTTCATCATCTTTACCGTTAGAACCAAGTGTTCCCGAAAAACCGAGATTGCCGGGGGATTCTGAGCCAGGATTTTTAAAATCGAAGTTCGTCTTAGAGTCATCCTGAACGGCCTGGTCATAATTTCCTTCACTACACGCCACCGCGAATACGGCCAAGATAACTGCCACTACTGTCATTTTTAGCTTCATCGCCTCACTCCTTGGTTACAAAACCCCAGGGTTTCTAAGAGCAAAGGCCATGCCAAGATTCGAGCCAAAATTAAGGCTCAGCACCACTAAAACTGGCACCTGAGCACCTCCTGATACCCTTCTGTGGTAATTCAATATTGATACCGTCATCTTTTTGGCGAGTTGACTCCTCAGAAAAGGGTTGTGCCTCAGTCTCAGTCCGCTATGGAGTATCACCTGCAAATTAAGGAGGATCCATGCAAAAGCGTCATTTAATTCAATTTCCACAGAACTGGTCCGATGATCTCAATCAAAACGAAACCTATTTTTATCTAATCCAGGGTAATGAAAGGCAGAAGATCCGCTTTCATGACTATGACGCCATTTATAAGATTCCCGGGCTCTACGAGCAGCTTTTTTATGATCGATTAAAATGCCAATCTCCCAATAAAGTCTCAGAAATTTTAAGGGCCGCTGTTGCTCAAACTCAAGAAGCCTTTACTGAACTTCGCGTTTTGGACTTGGGTGCCGGAAACGGCATGATGGGCGAGGCCATGAAGAAATTTGGTGTCGCACGCCTCGTTGGTGCTGATATTATTCCAGAAGCTGAAACTTCATTGCAACGAGATCGGCCTGGTATGTATGATGCCTATTATGTTGCCGACTTTTGCAATTTAAATAAGCAAACGGAAGACGACATTGCATCGTGGTCACTTAACTGTCTTACAACCGTTGCAGCACTCGGCTTTGGAGATATTCCCCCCTCCGCTTTTTTTAAGGCCTTTAACTTGATTCAAGATCAAGGTTGGGTTGCATTCAACATTAAGGAAACATTTTTGGACAATCAGGATCAATCCGGATTTTCACGTGCCATTCGTGAATTAATTTTCTCAGATTATTTAAATTTGTACCATATGGAACGTTATCGTCACCGATTGTCAATCGAAGGAAAGCCCTTGTATTATTTTGCGGTTGCGGGACGAAAAAACAATGATGTTGGACCCGATTTTTTAAAACAACTTGCGTAAAAATGGCAGAAGCTTGATCACCGCAATACCGTATGATGCTGCGGAAAACACCCATGCATATACCGAATAATGGTGGCTAGCGCCCACAACCCAAGCGGGCACCATCACCAGCCCCACAAATACGAGACTTGTGACAAGCCCTGCAAGTTGCACCAAAATTTGTGGCTGTTGACTTTCAAGCCACATATCCGAAGTATCCACAAAAACAATTGGTGCCATCCAGCGCCAACCAAATCCCACACCAACAACTTCACGACCAAAATACTTCACTGCAAACCCGTGCCCCAACTCCTGCATCACACCCACAATTAAAAGGAATGGTAATAAACTTAAAAACTGGGTTGGTGGATATTTGGGAAGCAATGCAATAATCGCAGGTGTCATTATCGAAAAACCAATCAGACCTGCTGCCGCAATTCCCGCTTCAACAACCAAAGCAGGTACCGAAAATAAGTGTCTTACAATCCGCTGATGCCAACGCGCAAACCACTCATCTACGTGTCGCTTCATAACAACAACGGTTAATGCTTTCTTTATTCGCGCTGTTGCCTTCGCCAGAGGTGGCAGGCGCACGAGCAACTTCTGTGCGGATTTATTCCATGCAGAACTTTCTAAAAATCCCGCATTACCCAAACCACCCACCACCTCTGCAATAGCTTGAGGTGTAACGCTTTTATATTTTTCAAAGTACACTTGCGACAAATCTCGCAAGGTTCGAGTCCCATCTAATAAGTCCCATAAGAACTTTCCTTCGGGAGTCAGTCGATAATAGGTGCCCGCCATCGTGTTTTTCAAAACTACGGCTTCGCCGCGTTCATCCTGTCGAACAACCTGCTCTACAACATCAGGATTCCGCTTTGGCCGATCACGCAATCGCAGTAATTCCATCATATGAGATGCGAGCTGCCGATCTGTCAAAACGGCATCGAACAGATCTTGTTTTCCAACGGCTAAAATTTCACACACATCACGGCTGATAACAGCCGCACTTCGCGTACTACTTGCCAGCAACGATGCCTCCCCAAACAACGCACCCGGAAACAATGTGGCCACCTTCTTTTCTTCGGACGCCCTCTTCAAGACCACATCCACAGAACCCGATTTTAATAAGTAGCAGTAATGTCCCCTGTCTCCTTGATCGATAATTGTAGTGTTGGGCTGTACCCGCAACAGCTTGAGTCGCTTAATAAGAGCATCGACCTTATCTTGTGGCAGCACCGAAAATGGGCTTGATCGCTTGATAAAATTAAGGAGTAGAATTTTTTTTGCCAAGGCTTCGAGCTTAAGACGTACCGGCGGATGCTCAGCGCACATGCGATCTAAATCTTCTACAGAAATACTAAACGCGGTAACTGCAGTTAATGCGGTAATTGTTGCGGTGCGGGGAGTGTTGGGAATGGCAACGGCCACCTCCCCAAACATATCTCCCTTGCCCAGAGTCGCCAGAACAACCGTGTCTTCCTTTGATTGGCATGTCACCCGAACTTCGCCAGATACAATTACAAAAAGACGTGTTCCTGGCTCTCCCTCTTGGATAATCACTTTTCCAGCATCAAATTGCTCTTCTCGTGCAAGCTTCGAAAGGCCCATCAAAATTTCGGTTGGAGATCGTGCAAACTCTGGAACTCCCGATAAGAGTCGGCTGCGCGCCATAATTTGCTGAAGGCTTATCATGCCGTTACCTTAACCTCTGCAAGAGGAAGAGTCCAGCTCACCGTATATACCTTAACAAACTCGGTCTTGCCTTTGACCTGAATGGTGTCCACATAACGCGACTGTATTTCAGCTCCTGCAGCCTCTGCCGTTGCCTCACTGAGTAAGATATCTGTACCCAACTCTTTATTGGCCCCCTCAAGACGTGATGCCAAATTCACTACATCTCCCATAACGGTATAATTAAGCCTATCGCGGGTGCCCATATTTCCCACCACCACAGGACCTGTATGAACGCCTATTCGCAATTTGAATTCGGCGACACCAAACTCCCTTTGAATTCGTGGAGCTAAATCATTCGCCTTTTGCTGTATAGTAATCGCTGACCTGCAAGCGCGCACTGCATGGTCCGCCATTGGCAATGGTGCGCCAAAAACAGCCATGACTGCATCACCAATTAATTTATCAACATAACCGCCTTCAGCCATAACCGCCTGACAGATTGGATCAAAGAATGTGTTCATGAGTTGCGTCAACTTCTCCGGCGCCATGTTTTCAGAAATTGTGGAAAAATTTTTAACATCGCAGAACAAAATTGTGCAATTTTTGCGTTGCCCTCCCAACTTCAGATTTTCGGGATGTTCGGTAAGTTCAGCAACAACACTCGGATGCAAATAGGCACGAAACGCGCGGCGGATCTGTCTCTTCTGACGCTCTTCGGTGAGACCACGATATACAATAACAATTGCAGTAAGAATCACACATTCCAAAAGTGGCATTGCTAAGGCGACAACATAACCCTGCTTAAACCAAAGCTGTGCACTCCATGCATAGACAATCATCACAACAAGACTTATCGCAACGCCGAGTAGCAATCGCGTGCTCAACAAAATGGAGCCCAACACAATTGCCAGCAAGACAAGCATTGAAAGATTCCAATACTGTGTCACGGAACCCTGTCGAAGCAAGTCGCCTTTGTACAGCATATCTAACAAGTTGGCGCCCACCACAACACCAGGCATATTCGGCGAAATGGGTGTGACTCGCAGGTCGTAAATGCCAACAGCGGTGGCACCAACCAACACTGTTTTATTAGCAAGCACATCCGGGGCCACCTGACCTGTCAACACGTCTGCTGCAGAAACCACTTTAAACATCTCCGAACCGCCACGGTAATTAATAAGGACCTCTCCCAACGGAGAAGTTGGAATTATCTGTTTACCAACAACAATACCTCCAACCACACCATTTTCTTTGGAAGTCACAACCGGCGCAAACCCACCTTGTTGCCGCGATAGCGCATTAAGCGCCATTGATGGAAACACATGATTGCGGTACCGCAGAACAAGCGGAACATGACGCAACACCCCATCATGGTCAGGAAAAGCATTAATATATCCTTGGGTCGCTGCGGATGCTGCTAGCTCTGGAATTGTGGCCACAATACCCGACGCCGCAATGAGTTGGGACGCGCCCAGATCAGGAAGGGCAACAGGCAAAATAGTTTCAAAACTCTTATCTAAGACTTTTTGAGAAAAATCAGCAGCAGCAACTTCTTGCGGCGTTTGATAAAAATAATATCCCAGAGCGACATTGCCTGCTCGGTTCACCGCCTGAGATAAAAGGTCGTCTCCAATAGACGCTTCAGAAAAAATGATGTCCAATGCGATTGTCTTGGGATGTGCGTTGGCAAGCTTTGTAACTAATTGTGCAACGGTCTCGCGCGGCCAAGGCCAACGCCCTACATGCGACACACTTTTATCATCGATTGCCACCACAACAATATCGCCCGTAGGCTTAATAGGGCCGCGCCATAGAAAGCGCCAATCCAAGGATTTACTTTCCAACCAACGCAACGCAGGTGGATTGACCACAGACAAGCTGATGCAGGCAACCAGTGGTAATACAATGAACAGAAGTCGTCGCATCATTATTATTCACCAGGGGGAGTGGGGCTATCGCCCCCCGTCCCGGCATCGCTTGGAGTGTTGGTATTACCACCAGGCAAATATGGCAATTGAGGGGGTTGTTCTTGGTGTTGAGGCTGTGGCTGTATCTTTTCAGGCGTCTCAGAAAGCGCGCCAGCCCCCAATTGATTTAAAATATCTTCAACACTTTCTCCATTCATAACATCTGAAAATTGCTTGAGTGCACTTGCCGTCACAGGCAGTGGTTTCGTTGGTGTTGGTCCTGAAATATCCGTCCACTCACCGGTCTTTACCATCACCCCATTTTCTGGATTAGATTTGGCATAGGCCTTGAATGCACCGTTGAAGCACGCCATGCGCGCCGATTTTCCCGCCGCATGAACAGCCACGTCCGTTCCACGAATACCGGCAACTGCGGTGGGCGTTTGTAACTGCACGTCGTTTGTTTTCAAGTCACCCGGCTTGTCAACAATAGCGCGCACTGTCCCATGTACAATATCGTAGACACTACTCCGCTCAGCTCTCTTCTTATTGTAGAAATGCTCAGTAACAAGCACCTTGGTATTGGCACCTAGAGTTAGAAGCGTCTTATCGTTGAACAAAATTTTGAGCTTTCCATTGTGAGTTTCGAGCGTATCCATCTTATGTACATCCGCCCCAAACTTCGCTTCAACTGGTGCATTTGATATCTGTTGAAGCGTTGCTGCACCCGAAACCAAAACAACATGCCCAACAGTTGCCTCTGCATGTACAACCTGCGGCACCATCATCACCAGCGCAACCAAAAAAATTCGCCTAATATGCGACACCAAAGGTCACCCCCACAAGGTTACGGTCATAGGTAAAAAATGCCTGATTGGAATTTTCGTTCCAATAATTATAGTGCAACGTCACGTCCATGTACTTGAAAAACTTTCGCGTCAAATTAGCGCCCGCCATATACAGGGTGTCCTTTCGACGGGTGCCGATAACAGAATCCACATTATTAAAGTTTTTATCGAAGGTGAAGCTGCCAAACACATATAAATCCATTTGCCATGGCAGTGGCAGCAATCCGGATGCAACAATTGTGTTAGCGTGGTAATCCCAGTCATTACCACTCGCCCAATTCTTTTCATAATTATAGGCCAGCGCAACATAGTGTTTCTTGTCGTTGAAAAATACGTACTGAGTAATCCCCGGCAACAAATTCCAGGCGTCACGATCTTGAGGGTTGTTGGTCACTGTTTGAAAAAAGTCATCGTAGGACGTTGGCATGCCAATTTGGGTCAACATGCGATTCATCCAAAAATAAGTTACATTGGGATTGACCGCCACAACCCCCAAAAACTTGGTCGAACCCAACGTCGAAAACTCATACGTGGTGGGAATACCCATCGTCCAACGACCTTCTATGAACTTATTTTGCAATCCAATGTGCGCAAGTCCATAGTTAAACCCAGTAAGGCGTGGATGTAATGATTGATAGTAAAAAGCCTCAGGCGTAATCTTGAGATGTTTTGTATCAACAACATGATAGCCGCCGCCCCCCCGTAGTGCAAACTCTGCATCGCGCGAATCTGACGGAAGGTTGGCCAAGGCCAGATTATCAGGGTTAAGCGAAACGTTGCTGTCGTACGACGTTGAATAGCTGGCATACACATACCATCGCTTCGATTCTCCCACAGCTACCGATTGGATTTCTTCTCCTGAATCAATATTGCGCACATAACTGCTTGAGAGGTTATCAATATCACCCGGTGGCGCCAACTCCTGCGCGCGCACAAAATCAGATCTGGCCTGAGTCATTTGTCCAATGCGATACAACGACAACCCACGATAGAAGCGGGTTGCCGACGCAACATCTCCCAGAGCAATCGCAGCGCCAAACGCCTGTTGAGCGGCTTCGTAGCGTCCAAGCTGATATTCCGTCATGCCCAAAAAATGCTGGGCCTTTTGTAATTTGGGGTTAAGCGACACCGCTTTTGAAAAGTCCCTCTCAGCGCGGTTATAGTTTTGGTTGTTGTAGGCTAGAAGCCCTTCGGAAAAAGCAACTTCAGCACGACCGGCATCGTCCGCAGCTAGAGCTGAGGCTGAAATGAGCAGTGCAAGCAGAACAACTATCCCCCATTGGCAACGCATATTCTGGCAGTATTATATTCACGACAGCAAAACAATTGCTTTGTTCAGTTGTGGGTGATCATCGACATAAGGAATATTCGTATGGCGCAATTTCGAAATGATCCGAAATGTTAATTTGAATACCATGGGTAGGGTACGAAAACGCAATATCAACCAGATTGCTTCCGTTACAATGCGGCGTTGCATAGACATCCCCGACAGCGGTTTCGAACACCATCGTCCCCGATGAAAGCCTGTGTTTGTTTTCTTGTAAGACCGTCAGCAGCGAGGTGGATATCCGCCAAGCGGCATCGAGCTTAAGCTGTGCAATCATCCAAATATCCTTATCTCCCTCTGGATATTCGTGACTTGCTTCACGGTACACATCCAGCGACGTGCCATCTGCAAACCGGCGCAGGATACTATGTACCCAGCGTCCTGGAATTTCAGCAACCGATGTGCGAACTTCGCAGGCGGGACGTGACTTATTTGGCGTCGGGTCAGCCTCTTTTTGATGGCATCCCGTATCAAAAGACTGGGTAAGTCGAAATGCGCTGCTTGTACGCTCAATTCGTGTGAATAATAACCGTCGTGAGGCTGTGTCTGCCATAAGGTCTCCTATAACTTATGTATCGTCCAAATCACCAAAAAGTTGTGTGGGCCCAAGTCTTGACCTGTCTATAGTATAGTGCTAGGCGGCGAACCGCATTTGACCCCACAAAGGAGCGTTTATGGGAAAAATTAGAGTCGCTATTAATGGATTTGGGCGCATTGGCCGCAACATTGTCCGCCAAACCCTAACCAATCCTAAGGTTGAAGTCGTCGCGATCAATGATTTAACAGACGCTGCAACGCTTGCACACCTACTTAAATATGATTCCATATTCGGCCCCCTTAAAGAGACTGTAACAGCAACGGATACCAGCATCACGGTTGGCGACAAAACATTCCAAGTGACTAAAGAAAAAGATCCCACCCTTTTACCCTGGAAAAAACTTGGCATCGATATCGCATTAGAATGTACGGGGCGATTTACCAATAAAGAAGATGCAGCCAAACACTTGAGCGCCGGCGCCAAGCGCGTGATTATTTCCGCACCTGCCAAAAATGAGGACATCACAATTGTGATGGGTGTTAACAATGATCGCTTCAATCCCGAAACGGATTTTGTGATTTCCAACGCATCTTGTACCACCAACTGCTTGGCGCCATTTGCAAAGGTTCTGCATGAAACATTTGGAATTGAGCAGGGCTTCATGGTCACCATTCACAGCTATACCAACGATCAACACATTATGGACAGTCCCCACAAAGATTTGCGGCGCGCACGTGCAGGCGCCATAAATCAAATTCCAACGTCAACGGGTGCAGCCAAAGCAGTTGGGCTCGTTTTGCCTGAGTTGAATGGCAAACTCGACGGTTATTCCATTCGTGTTCCCACACCAGACGTATCGTGCGTGAACCTGGTTGCAACGTGCAAGCGCGCAGTCACTGCAAAGGAAGTCAACGACGCCTTTAAAACCGCATCTAATGGCGCCTTGAAGGGAATCCTCGGATTTTCAGATGAGCCCTTGGTATCCACGGACTACATTGGGTGCCCACTTTCTTCTATCATTGATGGACTCACCACCAAGGCCATGGGCAATGTGGTCAATGTGCTCTCTTGGTATGACAACGAAGCGGGTTTTTCTCACCGCATGGTCGACCTGACAGAGTTTGTTGGCGCCAAGATAGCCTGAGGATTTTATGCACTCCATTACAGATCTTGATATTTCTGAAAAGCGTGTTTTCATTCGTGTGGACTTCAACGTTGCATTGGATAAAAAAACTGGTGCCATCGCGGATGACACACGTATTCGTGCAGCACTTCCAACGATTCAATATGCGCTCGCCCACGATGCCAAAGTCATCTTGGCTTCACACCTGGGACGCCCCAAAGGATCTGGCTTCGAAGAAAAGTATAGTCTAAAGCCTGTGGCAGAACGGCTTTCTGAATTATTGCCAAAGGTCGAAGTTGTTTTTCCAGAAGACTGTGTTGGCGACGGCATTCGCAAACTTACTCACGATTTAACTCCCGGAAAATTAATGTTGTTGGAGAACCTTCGATTCCACGCCGGCGAGGAAAAGAATGATCCTGCATTTTCAAAAGAATTGGCAAGCCTTGCGGATATTTATGTGAACGATGCGTTTGGGACTGCCCATCGCGCACATGCATCCACCGTTGGCATGGTTCAGTATTTCAAAGAAAAGGCAGCAGGCTTCTTGCTTCAAAAAGAGGTCGATTTCCTTTCTCAAATCACCAAAAATCCAACCAAACCGTACGTGGGAATCTTGGGAGGGGCGAAGATCACGGACAAATTGCCGGTTATTGAAAACCTATTGGACCACGTCACAGCCCTCTGCATTGGTGGCGGCATGGCCTACACCTTTTTGAAGGCCAAGGGTGTTAACGTCGGCGCTTCGCTGGTTGATGACACCAAAGTCCACTCGGCCACCAAGGTTTTAAGGCGTGCGGACACCAAAGGTGTGCCCATCTACCTGCCCGTTGATAATGTTGTGGCATCTGGCCTGGAATCCGCTGACCCTCAAACCACGGCTGGCACCGATATTCCGGCAGGGATGATGGGCTTGGATATTGGCCCCAAAACGATCGCCCAATTTACTGAAGCTCTCAAATCTGCCAAAACTGTCTTTTGGAACGGGCCCTTAGGGGTTTTTGAAAATCCGAATTTTGCGGCGGGCACCCTGGCCATTGCACAAGTCTTGGCCACATTAACCGATGCCACCACGGTTGTGGGTGGGGGGGATTCTATCGCCGCCATTCACCAAGCGGGTGTGGCGGATAAAATCACCCACATCTCAACCGGTGGCGGCGCAAGCCTTGAATTTGTCGAAGGAAAATCCTTGCCGGGTATTAGGGCGTTGGGCTAGAAACTTGCGCCTTATGGCGACCGCACCTCGGACACCCTTAATTATTGGGAACTGGAAAATGAATGGTACCATTGGCGAATCTTTAAAACTCGTCACGGTGCTGATGCAATCATTAAAGGCCCCTATCGGATGTGAAGCGGCTGTCGCACCTCCTTTCACCGCTTTGTACTCAGTTGGCGTCACACTACAAGAATCGGAATACCAGCTCGCGGCGCAAGATTGCTTTTGGGAAAATGCTGGTGCTTACACAGGCGAGATCTCGCCCGTTTTTTTAAAAGATTTAAGCTGTAGCTACGTTTTGGTGGGGCATTCTGAACGTCGTCAGTTTTTTGGTGAAACGGATGCAGCTGTTAATCGCAAAATTGATGCAGCACTGCGCAACGACTTAAAGCCGGTGTGCTGCGTGGGTGAAACGCTCGATCAATACAATGCAAAGGAAACGTACACAGTAATTGAGCGTCAAATAAAGCAGGCGCTTGTTGGCATTGGTGCGCGCGATCTGGAGTCCATTGTCATTGCATACGAACCCATTTGGGCCATTGGCACAGGAAAAACAGCCACATCCGGATATGCCGCAGAGGTACATGCCTTTATTCGCAACCTCTTGGGCAAACTCTATGATGCGCCCACAGCAGATTTGGTTCGCATTATCTATGGGGGCAGCGTGAAGACCTCCAACGCTGAAGAACTTTTAAGAGAATCTCAGATTGATGGATTACTAGTTGGTGGTGCCAGTCTCGATGGTGAGCAGTTTGCACAAATTATAAAGGCAGCCGAAGTCAAGGCTGTCGCAGCACAGTAAAGGAATTGTTATGGAAACCATTGTAACCGTTATTCACTATATCGTGTGCACATTCATGATTGGTGCA
This sequence comes from Deltaproteobacteria bacterium CG11_big_fil_rev_8_21_14_0_20_47_16, assembly GCA_002796325.1. Lineage (GTDB taxonomy): Bacteria > UBA10199 > UBA10199 > 1-14-0-20-47-16 > 1-14-0-20-47-16. The sequence continues at coordinate 63,823 of PCXA01000001.1, forward strand.
ATTTTAATGCAGGCAGGAAAAGGCGCTGACATTGGTGCCGCATTCGGGTCGGGCGGATCCCAAACTGTTTTTGGTGCACGCGGTCCTGCGACCTTTTTAAATAAAATTACAATTGGCGCAGCGATTATCTTTTTGTTTACGTCGCTCACGCTGGCACAGTTGGCAAAAAAAGAGTCTGTCTCTTCCGTCGTTGATTCTGCAGCACCTGTGAGCGCACCCGCACAAGCTGGTGCCACAGATACCGCACCAGACGCAACAGATAATAGTGCAACACAACAAGCAGCACCAACAGACGGATCAGCAAAGCCAGCAACACAAAATGCTGCGCCTGCTGAAAAGAAGTAAGGATAGAAAATTAGCTCGGGTGGTGGAATTGGTATACACGTACGCTTGAGGTGCGTATTCCGAAAGGATTGCGGGTTCGAGTCCCGCCCCGAGCACAGAATGACTAAAGGAGAAATACACCGTATGACTACAGCAGGAACTTCAACATCAGGCCGCACCAGAACCGTTACACCGAAACACGATGTGGTTATTCGTTTTGCGGGTGACTCTGGGGACGGCATGCAGTTAACAGGCGCTCAATTTACAGCAGAAGCCGCCATTGCCGGGAATGACATTGCAACATTTCCAGACTACCCCGCCGAAATTCGCGCCCCTGCCGGAACCATTCACGGCGTTAGCGGATACCAACTCAATTTCTCCGACCATGAAGTCTTCACCGCGGGCGACGAACCCAGCGTTTTGGTTGTCATGAATCCTGCTGCGTTAAAAGCCAACATTAAAGACCTTGCACAAAACGGTATCTTGATCGTCGACACCGACAGCTTTACTGAACAGAATTTGAAAAAAGTAAAATACGAGGCCAACCCACTCGAAGACGGCTCACTTGATAAGTACCAACTGTTCAAAATTGATATTACAAAACTCACAACAGCCGCGCTAAACGACATGGGGCTTTCAACCAAAGAAGCCACACGTTGCAAAAACTTTTTCTGCCTCGGGTTGGTGTCTTGGCTCTTCCACCGCCCTACTGAAATTACCATTCAACACATTGAAAAGAAATTTAAGAACAAACCAGGGCTTGCTGAGGCAAACCGCCGCGCCTTTATGGCGGGTTATAATTACGCGGATACGACTGAGCTTTTTGCAGAATCTTACGAAGTAAAATCTGCACCCATTACAGCCGGCACGTACCGCAACATTACTGGAAATGCGGCAACGGCGCTGGGATTTGTTGCGGCAGCTCAGCGCGCGGGTCGTCCCCTATTTTTAGGATCTTACCCGATCACACCTGCAAGCGATGTCTTGCATGAGCTTTCAAAATATAAGGCGTTGGACGTGGTGACATACCAAGCTGAAGATGAAATTGCCGGCATTGGTTCCGCAATCGGTGCGGCCTTTGGTGGTGCCATTGGCATCACCACAACAAGCGGGCCTGGATTGGACTTGAAGGCTGAGGCCTTGGGGCTTGCTGCAAAGGTAGAGCTACCACTTGTTGTGGCCGATATTCAGCGTGCAGGCCCCTCAACAGGATTGCCCACTAAAACGGAACAATCCGATCTATTGCTCGCAATGTTTGGCCGCCATGGTGAAAGCCCACTACCTGTGATTGCGGCCGCCTCACCGGCCGACTGCTTCATGTGCGCTTACACAGCTGTTCGAATTGCAGTTAAATACATGACGCCGGTTATCCTCTTGACCGATGGCTATATTGCCAACGGCTCTGAGCCATGGAAGCTGCCTGAAGTAGATCAGCTACCTGACATCACCGTTAAATTTGCAACGGATGCTGCTACATACAAGCCTTATTCCCGTGACGAAAAGACGCTCGCACGTCCATGGGCCATTCCGGGAACACCGGGACTAGAACATCGCCTTGGGGGACTTGAAGGACAAAATGGGAGTGGCAATATTAGCTCAGATCCCGACAATCATGAACTCATGACCAAGCTTCGTGCAGAAAAGGTGCAGCGCATTGCGCAAGAAATTCCACCCATGCGTGTCATGGGTCCCAAGAGCGGTGACGCCATCGTTGTGGGTTGGGGTTCTACATTTGGTCCCATCCATGCAGCCGTTAAACAGCTGCAGAAGGAAGGGCGCTCCGTTGCCCATAGCCACATTAGTTATATCAATCCACTACCATCGGACTTGGGCGACCTCTTAAAGAACTATAAGAAGGTGATTATTCCCGAAATGAATATGGGGCAACTCCGCATGCTCATTCGTGCAAACTTTCTTGTGGATGCCATTGGTATTAATAAAATGAAGGGCAAGCCCTTTACAATCAGTGAATTGGTTACCAAAATTTCAGCAATTATGGATGGTCGTAAACTGGAGGCTGTACAATGACAACCGAAGCAACGGCAGCTGTTAAACTCACACGTAAAGATTTCGTAACTGACCAAGACGTTCGCTGGTGTCCCGGTTGCGGTGACTACGCCATTTTGTCTCAGGTACAACGCGTTTTACCAGAGCTGGGCGTGCCGCGTGAAAAGATCGTCTTTATTTCAGGCATTGGTTGCTCCAGCCGCTTTCCCTATTACATCAATACATATGGGTTTCATACCATACACGGTCGCGCGCCAACACTTGCTTCTGGTCTTAAAATTTCGCGCCCAGATTTATGTGTCTGGATCGCAACAGGTGATGGTGACGGTCTCTCCATCGGCGGTAACCACTTAATTCATATTTTACGTCGCAACTTGAACGTTCAAATTCTTCTCTTTAACAACCGCATTTATGGGCTAACTAAGGGGCAGTATTCTCCAACCTCGGAAGAGGGTAAGATCACCAAGTCAACACCCTATGGATCCCCTGATCATCCATTTAACCCCATTGGTATCGCTCTTGGTGCGGGCGCCACCTTTGTAGCTCGCTCAATTGACGTCGAAAACCAGCATATGCCCGGAGTTCTCTTGCGTGCAGCACAGCACAAAGGTGCTTCATTTGTTGAGGTGTTTCAGAACTGCAACATCTTTAACGATGGCGCGTTTGACTACACCACCGACAAAGAAAACAAACTGGATCGTCAGCTTCGTTTGGAAAATGGCAAGCCTATGGTCTTTGGAAAGAACAACGACAAGGGCATTCGCATGAACAGTCAAATGCAGGCTGAAGTCATTGAATTTAAGGATGGGCTGTCCGAAAAAGATTGTCTTATTCATGATGAGACCAACCCAGCCATTGCCTACATGCTCAGCCAAATGGTTGCTCCAAAATTCCCAACGCCCATGGGCGTCTTCTTTGCCATTCAAAAAACCACCTACGAAGAGGTGGCAACAGAGCAAATTAATACTGCGAAGAAGACACGTCCACTGACGATTGAACAGCTGCTCAAGTCGGGCGACGTTTGGACTGTTAAATAGAAAGCCTGCGGCAGGCCCCCAACTTTATGATGCAAGTCCAGCCCATATTTTTGAAGACGCTACTTGCATACATCAAGTCAACCTACTTGCCTGCAAAGCGCCATAACCCGAAGTATCCAGATTCGTTTACGTCGGGCGATCTTCATTTCTTTGCGCCGGCGGTTGCTGAGCTTTCTGCAGCATTTACCAGTGAGCGCAATTCCCGACACGCCAACTACTTTAACACAAAAGAAGCGCGCTCCAGCTACCTGCTCTATTTTCTTGTGCCCAATATGCTAAAGGTTCAATGGATTTTTGAGCAGCAACATTTTGCCGACCTCTTTTCTGAGGAAACAGAGGTTCGCATTGCCGATATTGGCTGTGGTCCGTGTACCGGAATTTTGGCGGCAGCCCAGTATTGGCAATCCCACGCACCGCAACAAAAACTCTCCTGCGTTGCAGTCGATCAAAATACGGCTATGCTTAAAGATGGTCGCAACCTTCTCAACAAGCTCACTGAGCACAATTCAAAAGATGGCACCACACTTACAACCCATGCCGCAACACTCGCACAGTTACGAAAAGCGCTTGGAAACAACCGCTTTCACATCTTAATCGTTGCCAATGTATTAAATGAACTGAGGTCCACTGAAGAACGCTTCGATTTTGTCAGCCGCCTTATGTCCCAACACCTAACACCCAACGGACGGCTTGTTATTATTGATCCCGCACTACAACGCTCTACTCGTGATCTAATGTTGTTGCGTGACCAACTCGTCACCGAACAAAAGGTGGCGCGTGTTTTGGCGCCATGCTTACACCAACAACTATGCCCCATGCGCATCGCCAACCCACGCGACTGGTGCCACAGCTATCTGGAGTGGGAACGCCCACAGGTGATCGCGGATCTCGACATGCTTGTGGGAAATCGAAAAGAATATTTAAAGATGTCGTATATGGTTATGAGTGCTGTCCAAAATGTTCCGAAACAAAAAATCGGGGACACGTGGCGCGTTGTCTCTGCCCCCATGAAGAGCAAGGGTAAGGTTGAAATTTTGTTCTGCGGTGAAAATGGAAAGATGCTTCGCGTCACCCGACTGGACAAGGACCGCAGCAAAGAAAACTCCGGGTTAGACCAACTCCAACGCGGAGACGTCGTGCGATATGGCGGCGACGAACGATGCCTGCCAAATACCGTCGTTGCCATTCAAATACCTTAAAATTTATACATTAAATCGGAAGTGGCAGATGTCGCCGTCTTTCATAATATAGTCTTTGCCTTCGCTGCGGAGTAGGCCCTTTTCCTTGATGGCCTGTTCATTCTTGTACTGCATCAAATCATTATAGTGATAGATCTCGGCGCGAATAAACCCTCGCTCAAAATCACTGTGAATGACACCAGCGGCTTGGGGCGCGGTCATTCCCTTGTGAATCGTCCACGCACGCACTTCTTTTTCACCGGCCGTAAAATAGGTGGCCAAGTTGAGTAGTTCATAACCTGCACGTGCCAAGCGATCCAATCCTGACTCGGTTAATCCCAAATCTTTCAGGAACATCTCTTTATCTTCACCAGACAGCTGTGCAATTTCGGATTCGATTTTGCCGCAAATAGGCACAACATGCGTGCCTTCACTGGCCGCAATTTTTTCAACTGCTGCAATCGCGGGATCATCCTCTTTACCCACTTGTGATTCAGAAATATTGGCAACATAGAGAACGGGCTTCATGGTAATCAAGAACAGCTCTCGCACCAGCTCCTTTTCCTTGTCATCCAGACCAACATTACGTGCGAGCTTTCCTTCATTAAAAGCTGCACGCAGTTTCTCCAAAACGGGCAACTCTTCTTTGGCTTTTTTGTCGCCGGTTTTCGCCGCACGTTCGGTGCGCACAAATCGCTTTTCTACTGCGTCCAAATCCGCCAACATTAGTTCGGTATTAATGATATCAATATCATGCGCTGGATTAATACCCCCATGCACATGCACCACATCTGGATTTTCAAAACACCGCACCACATGCACAATCGCATCTACCTGCCGAATATGCCCCAGAAATTGGTTGCCCAGGCCTTCGCCTTTGCTGGCGTCTTTAACAAGACCAGCAATATCGACAAACTCTACCGCTGCGGGCACTACCTTTTGCGGTTTGATATATTGAGTAATATCCTTCAGTCGCGTGTCTGGAACCTCCACAACACCCACATTGGGATCAATTGTACAAAAGGGATAATTTTCCGCCGCCACACCCACCGCTGTGAGCGCATTAAAGAGTGTTGATTTTCCAACGTTGGGCAATCCAACAATTCCACATTGCAATGCCATTTAGCACCTCTCCCGACAGTCATCGATCATCTGTTTCATATCTTCCGGGAGTGGCGCACGACACTCCACTTTTTTTCCGGAGTCTGGCAGATAAAATTTTAGAAACTCTGAATGCAGCGCCAGACGTGATCCTTTAATATCGTTTGGCCCTCCGTATAATTTGTCACCTACAATAGGATGTCCCAGAGACGCAAGGTGAACGCGAATTTGATGAGTACGGCCCGTCTCCACGCGCAGCTTAAGCAAGGTTGCATCCGTGTACCGCTCTTCCACATTAAAGTGGGTGATGGCGACCTTGCCTTCTCCAAGCGCTGCGGGGGCCACTTTTTTACCATGACCAAATTCGCCCTTTTCAAGCGACATAGAAATAGTGCCGGCTTCTTCATTAATTACACCCGTCACAATTGCAATGTAGCGGCGATCGATTGAGTGCATTTTGAATTGTTTGGAAATTTGTTCACCCACTTTGGATTTGGCCAGAACAACTGCCCCCGAGGTGTCCACATCCAGGCGATGAAGCGCTTTGATATAGGTGCCTCGCGCGCTTGGATATTTACGGCGCAAGTAAGACCGCACCATGTCCACAACGGTGAGTGTAGCGCTATGTCCAGTTGCCACAACAGCCACACCTGCCGGCTTATTAATGCAAATCAGATTGGCATCTTCGTAAAGGACCTGCAGTGGCTTTTCTCCCGCAATCTTCTCACGAGACCGATTAGACAGCTGTTTCTTAGAAACAGCAACGGCGTCTCCCGCTTTCAATTCCCACTTGGCGATCACCACACGACGACTACCCACCCGCACGAGACCCGCATCCAAGGCGGCCTTGGCAGCGTGGCGCGAGGCAAAGACCTTGCGTTTAACCAGCCACTGGTCCAACCGCATTCCAGCCTCTGACTTTTCTACAATTGTTTGGCTCATAAAAACATTGCTCCTATCCTACGTCCCTGCTAGTGGGCGTCCACTATGACAACACACATCAACATTGGTGGCCTCGAGGCCGATCTTCCACAAGACTGGCAATCCCAGGGCATGCTCACGCTGACCCTGCCTAGCCCAGACAAAAACGTCCGTCCGAACGTGATCCTAACCAAGGAATACCTTCCGGCGCCAACAGGGCTTAATGAATACTTTGGCCGAATTAAAGATTCGATCACCAAGCGGGGTATTCAAGACCTTAAAATCACGGACGAGCGCGACTTAGCGATTTCCGGCGTGAAAGGCAAGTTAATGATCTGCCAATGGGATGTGTCTGCCATGGCCGCCATGATGAGCAAAGAAAACCCGGGTCAACCTGCACCGCAGGTCAAGCCGGGTCAAATGGTGAAGCAAATTCAGGTCACCTTGCTCAAAGACACCCTGGCCATCAACATGACCGCCAGCTTCCCTGCGGATCAGTTTGAAACCTACTACAAGCCATTTCAGGCATTCTTGAAGTCGCTAAAAATTTCCTAATTAAACATCCAAGTTTCGGACGTTGAGCGCATTTTGCTCGATGAATTCGCGGCGGGGTTCGACTTGGTCACCCATGAGCACGGTGAAGATACCATCGGCTTCGACGGCGTCTTCCACGCGCACTTGCAGCAGTGTGCGCACAGCGGGGTCCATTGTGGTCTCCCACAATTGCTGAGGATTCATTTCGCCCAACCCTTTGTAGCGCTGAATGGTTTGACCTTCTTTGGCATCATCTAAAACAGCGCGGGAAACGGGCTTTAAGAACTCCAGCTTCTGTTCCGACTTTTCAAAGATAAGGGTGTATGGACCTTTGCCAAATTCCTTAAAACTTGCGGCTAACTTCTTAAGCTCCACCACCTCTGGCATTTCAAAAAAGTCGCGATCAATCGTGGTTGTTTTTTGTAAGCCATGAAATGTGGATTTATAGACAATCTTGTTGCCACCATGTTCAGCGTCTTCCATCACTTCCACTTCAAAGTCACCCATCGATTCGTTCACTTTATTAACATATTCCGCAATGGCATCCAGCTGGGCATCGATCTTCTTGGTATTGGAAAGGGCTTCCATCGAAAGATCACTGGCCATTATAACACCATCAACAATGCGGGGATCGCACTTACGGTGGGTGGTGTGAACTAGTGCATCGTACTGAAGAAGTTGCTTGATGAGTTTTCCGAGAGGCTTACCCGTAATATCATTGGTCTTGCTCTTCAGCACGACACCACTTACGCCCAACTCAATCAAATAATCTTCGAGTGCTGTTTCATCTTTCAAATATTTTTCAGTCTTTCCCTTTTTCACGCGATACAGCGGCGGTTGAGCAATGTACAAATAGCCGCGTTCGATAATCAGCGGCATCTGACGATAGAAGAATGTCAAAAGCAACGTACGAATATGCGCGCCGTCCACGTCAGCATCGGTCATGATGATAATATTATGATAGCGCAGCTTTTCAATGTCGTGATTGCCTTCGCCAATGCCCGCGCCCAACGCAGTAATCAATACGCGAATTTCTTCGGATGTTAGCATTTTATCAAAGCGCGCTTTTTCAACGTTGAGGATTTTTCCTTTAAGTGGCAAAATCGCTTGGTTGCGACGATCGCGGCCCTGTTTTGCAGAACCACCGGCAGAATCACCTTCGACGAGATATAGCTCTGACAGTTTAGGATCTTTTTCCTGACAGTCAGCGAGCTTTCCGGGTAACGAACCACTTTCTAGTGCAGACTTACGACGCACCAAGTTACGCGCATTACGTGCAGCTTCACGAGCTTGTGCTGCTTCAATTGCCTTGCCCACAATCTTGCGCGCAACAGGACCATTACGCTCCAAAAAGTCTGAGAGGCGTTCGTACACCAACTGCTTCATGATGCCTTCAATTTCGGAGTTGCCCAACTTGCCCTTAGTTTGTCCTTCGAACTGCGGATTTGGAAGCTTTACTGAAATGACTGCGGTTAAGCCCTCGCGAAGATCATCACCTTCGGGTGGATTTTTTAATTTTTTAAGCAGGTCATTCTTTTGAGCGTACTGATTAATCGCACGGGTTAAAGCCGACTTAAACCCTGACATGTGGGTACCACCATCGTGCGTATTAATGTTGTTCGCAAACGAGAACATATTTTCGTTATAACCGTCGTTCCATTGCAACGCGACTTCGGCCACAACAAGATCTTTACTGGCTTCAAAATAAATAGGTTTGTGTAATGGTGTTTTGCGCTGATTAAGATGTTCTACAAAGCTAACAATACCGCCTGCATAACAAAACTCGTGTTTCTTATCGCTGCGTTCATCGTGAATATTAATTTTGATGCCCTTGTTCAAAAAGGCCACTTCACGCAAGCGTTGTGAAATGGTATCAAAACTATATTCCGTTACTTCGAAAATTTTAGCGTCTGGTTTAAATGTTACTTTGGTGCCACGCTTTTTGGTTTTGCCCACCGCCTTGAGTGGTGCCACTGGAACGCCGCGTTTATAATCTTGCTCCCACACCTTTTCATCGCGCCAAATTTCTAAGTGAAGTGCTTCTGAAAGCGCATTCACGCAAGAGACGCCCACGCCGTGCAAACCGCCCGAGACTTTGTACGCACTGTTTTCAAATTTTCCACCTGCGTGCAGTTTGGTCAGCACAACTTCGGCAGCTGAAATTTTTTCGGTAGGATGAATATCGGTTGGGATTCCGCGGCCGTTATCTTCAACGGTAACGCTGTTATCAATATGGATGGCCACGATAATTTCGGTACAAAATCCGGCGAGCGCTTCATCCACAGAGTTGTCCACGACTTCGTAAACCAAGTGATGCAGACCCGGTGCGCCCGTTGACCCAATATACATGGCAGGGCGCTTACGAACGGCGTCTAGGCCTTCTAAAATTTTAATGTCGCCAGCGCCGTAATCGGACTTGCCTGATTTGGATTTGCTTACTGTTTCTGCGGATTCTGCCATGAAATACCCCTGTCTCGTTAAGTGACGGGTTTTTAACAGAAAATTTGGAAAATTGTAAACGGTTTAACGCTATTTTTTAAGGAAATCGATCTGACCACTGCTCACGGAAAACCAGCGTGCTTCCTGCGTTTCCGGGAGGTCAACATCCTCGGCGCTCACCGCCGAGATGAACACTTGGCCAGTGTGTGCCAAAAGTTGACTAAAGTAAGCATGATTGCGGCTTGGGTCGAGTTCGCTTGCAACATCATCCAATAATAAAATGGGTGGATGGCCCAACACCTCTTCTAAAAGACGGATTTCACATCGTTTCAGCGCCAAAACCACACTGCGGTGTTCTCCTTGAGATGCAAAGTGCCGCACCTCCTTGTTGCCAATGTGGGCGGCAAGGTCGTCTCGGTGTGGACCCACAAGTGTTGTGCGGCGGCGCATTTCATCATCACGCCGATCATGAAATGCCTTTGCCAAACAACCCACAACAACATCCTTTCCGAGAAGCGCTTCTTCAGCACCATAGCGTGGGAGGTATTGAAGTCTTAACGGTGCCTCTTGCTTCGATATAGCCCCATACGCCTCTGGTAAGTGGCGATTGATGTCCGCAACACCCTGTGATCGCAGAACCGTTAATTCAGCACCCAGATCGATCAGCTGAGTTTTCCATCCATCCAGCTGACGCGCCATGTCTCCGTAGGTCATCTCTTCATTTCGGAGCAGGCGGTTGTGGTTCAACAGCGCCTGAGTATACCGACGCAATGCAACGCGATAGCTGGGATAGAGCTGTCCCAATAAGTGGTCTAAAAATTGGCGGCGCTCCGATGGGCCTTCTTTGGTAAGTCGCAAGGCCTCGGGAGCAAACAAAACCGTCGTTAGCTCTGGGATATTTCGAACTTTCTTTCCGTTTCGGAAAAAATTCCGGCGACTTGCTAATACCTCAACTGCAATTTCATCCATCAAGTCGTCGCGCATCAGCTCAGTACCAATTTGCGCACGATCCTCACCCCACTGGAGCAAGTCCGCCGCTGTACTGGTTCTAAATGAGTGTCCTTCCGATAAAAAGTAAACCGCCTCCACAATATTGGTCTTGCCTTGGGCATTATTGCCCACAAAAATATTAAGACGGGGATGAAGCTGGAGATCCAGATGAGGGTAGTTCCGAAACTGCTGTAATCGTAAATAGGTGAGATGCACGAGATTGTTTATAAGCGTCTTGGCATGACCATACTTAAGAAGCCACGATCAAACTCAGAACGAATCACACAGGGGCTCACATTGTTTTTAAGCCCCATCACCACAGATTCATCACTGATGACGGCTAATAGGTCTAAGAAATATTTGGCATTAAAGCCGACATCAAAGGTTTCACCCTTGTAAGTGGCTGCCATTTCTTCATGAACCTCGCCCACATCTGGATTTGTGGTGCTGATTTCGATCATTCCGGGTGAAAATGTCATCTTCACCGCATGGGACATGTCACTTGCAACAAGTGATGCGCGCTTCAGTGAATCAATAAATTGCTTACGATCCGCCGTAACCACTTTGGGCAAATCTTTAGGAATCACCTGTTCATATGGAGGGAATTGGCCGTCGATCAAACGGACCAGCATGGTGACGGCACCACGTGCCGCCACCAGCTGTTTTCCGTCGAAGTACAGCGAAACTGGAGCGTCTCCGCCACTATCACAGAGACGCTTCAACTCCCCCACTCCTTTGCGCGGTATAATGACACCCTTTGGCAACGCAAACTTGCCGGGTGTTGGTCGTTCACAATACGCCATGCGGTGACCATCAGTTGCCACAAAGCGAATGCCTGGCTTTCCTTCAACGTCGCGCGCCTCACAATAGATACCATTCAGGTTGTAGCGCACTTCATCGGTCGACATGGCGTATGCTGTTTTAGAAATCATCTCTAAAACGGTATCGGTTGGAACTGATTGCACTTCTTTTCCTTCAGAAAACGATAACTTGGGAAATTCATCTGCAGACATGCCCACAATCTTAAAGCGCGACTTACCACTGACGATTTCAACCCAATGATTGGCTTTGACGGTAAGTTTTACTTTTTCATCGGGCAATTGACGGATGATTTCATACAAGTTTTTGGCATGAACAGTTACTTTTCCAGGTGTTGCCACATCTGCTGTGTGTGTGGATCGAACGCCCACCTCTAAATCGGTTGCGGTAATGGTAAGCGTTTTGGGAGTTGCTTCTAAAAGCGCATTTGAAAGAACAGGCATTGTGACTTTTCGTTCGACAACGCTTTGTGTCCAGAAAAGTCCGCTCAAGAGTTCTGATTTAGTAATCTTGATTTCCATGAATGTCTCCTGCCCTTATAGTTTTATATAAATATATAAATAAACAGTAGTAGTACTAGTGCCTGTGGATTTGGGGATAACCCACTTAACTCATTAATCCCTCTGGCAAAATCCTTGTGGCCAGACTGTGAATTCTTATCCCCATCCACCCACAGTTACCTTGGCCTACGCCCCGCTCCGACACTTGTCAACCGCAGATTCCCACAGGATGCCCAGGAAATCCACAGGGTATTCCACACTAATTCTTTAAACTCTTTTCAAGGAAAGCAACATCGTCCCGCATTTTTGTGTTGTTGGGAATCAGCGCCTCAATTTTTCGTACGGCGTGCATAACGGTTGTATGATCCTTGCCGCCAAACTTGTGACCAATTTCAGGGAACGATGAATGCAGGTGTTTTTTGCAAAGATACATCGCAACCTGGCGGGGTTCCACAAGGCTGCGCACGCGTCTGGCCGATTTCAAATCGCTAACCTTGATTTGGTAGTAGTCTGAAACGAGCTTTTGAATGGATTCAATGGAGCACGCGGACATTTGATCCCGCAAAATATGGCGGAAGACGTCTTGAGTCAGTTCCAGCGTGATGGGGCGCCCATTCAATGAAGAAAATGCAGAGAGTCGAATCAGCGCACCCTCCAACTCACGAATATTGGATTTGATGGCGGTGGCCAAAAACATCGCAACATCATCATCGATCGGAATTCGGTCATTTTCAGCCTTCTTTTTGAGAATGGCCACACGGGTTTCCAGATCAGGTGGCTGAATATCAGCAATCAACCCCCACTCAAAGCGACTGCGAAGCCGTTCTTCGAGACCCGTCATATCTTTAGGGAGGCGGTCGCTGGTCAGTACAATCTGCTTTTGGGCGCCGTGAAGTGTGTTGAATGTATGGAAGAACTCTTCTTGAGTTCGTTCTTTTCCAGCAATGAACTGAATATCGTCAATAAGGAGTAAGTCGCATCCTTCGCGGAACTTGGCTCGGAATTCTTCCATTTTGCCAAAGCGAATGGTGTTGATGAGTTCGTTCATGAAACGCTCACCAGACACATAGATGCACCGACATTGGGGGTAGCGTTGTGTGACATGAATACCAATGGCGTTGAGCAAGTGGGTCTTACCCAGACCCACCCCACCATATATAAAGAGCGGGTTGTACTGGCCGCCTGGGAGGTCAGCCACCGCTTTGGCAGCGGCATGGGCGAACTGGTTGGCACTTCCAACGACAAATTTATCGAAATCATATTTGGGATTAAGCTGTTCGGGAATCGGGGCCTTAACTGCTTCAACAGCAATAACAGGCGAAACTGCGCTGGGCGCTGTTGTGATAAGAGGAGTCGCGGCAAGGCCCGGGACCTCTTCTATCGATTGACCTGTAAGCACCTGATATTCAACGCGAAAAGGCTTTTGCCCCTGTTCGGTGACCGACTTTACAATAAGATCATGATAGTAGTCGTTGATCCAATTCTTAATAAAGCCATTCGGAAGCCCCAAATGAATGGTTGCCCCCTCTTCATCCACGTCAATGCACTGAATCCCGGAAAACCAGGCATTGAAGGTTGATTCACTGATGTTTTCACGAATTTGGTTAAGCGTTGATTGCCATAAAGCAGACATGTATACATTTCCACAAGGTTTTCCACAGCTGTGGACAAACCAAAACCACACAATATGATTGTGTGGGTTAAATGGGATTGTTGGCCAAGCAAGCAGAAGTAACAGGAGGAGTTTACAGTGGTTGTGAAAACAACCCTTTGCTGTGTCTTCACAGTCCTTTGTAAACAAGCGCCTGATTGAGAGATTGGCAACAGCCCATCGGTTTATGAATGAACAATAGAACTGAGACTCTCTATGAGACGCTTGCTTAATCTGGCAAGACAAATTTGTTAGGCACACCTAACATCCTGTGTTTACTTGTAAAAAAAATTGCAATTGACACTTACGGCATGAATACAGTAGCGACGCGCATCACAAAACAGTTAGAAATCAACGAGAAACATCACAGAAGGAAGTATTCACATGAAACGCACACTGCAACCTAAGAAAAAACGCCGCAAAAAAACGCACGGCTTTCGCAAGCGTTCTAAAACTGTTGGTGGTCGCAAGACTTTGAAACGCCGTCGTGCTAAAGGACGTAAGCGCCTGTCTGCCAGCACCAAGGTTTAGTGAATGCGGCCGCGACTGGGGCGCATTACACATCCGTCTGATTTCAGCGACATTTTAAAACAGGGGGAGCGATCTTCTCGCCAGGGCATCGTTTTGATCTCACGGCCAAACAGCGGCTTTGCACGCCTTGGGTTTGCAGTTGGTCGTGCCGCTGGGAACGCGGTGCAGCGCAATCGCTTTCGTCGTGTTATTCGTGAATTTCTCAGACATCAGTCATTGCCAAATATTGACATGGTGATTATGGTGCGCGCACCAATTTCTAAGAGTGGCAATGCTGAATTGCGCGACGCGATGCGCGCGCTGTTACAAAAAAGAGGATGGATTGAGTGACGTTGCTGATTCGTTTATATCAACTTTTTGTTTCGCCCGTTTTTTTATCATTAGGCTGTCAGTGCCGCTTTTATCCTAGCTGTTCTGCGTATGCTCGGACGGCATTTGAGAAATATTCTTGGTGGACGGCGATGCGGCTTTCAATGCAGCGCATCTTACGATGTCATCCTGGCCACCCCGGCGGTATCGATCCCGTATAACTTTGGAGGAGTACTATGGAACAAGATAAGCGAAGTTTAATAGCGGTTGTTTTGTCTGTTGCGGTGATGGGTGTGTGGTACTTTTTCTTTGCACCACATCCAGATGCCGAAAATCAAACACCTCCTGTGGCCCAAGAAGCACCATCAAGCCCCTCTGCATCCAGCGTTGTAACATCTACGACACCACCACCTCCTCCCGTTGCAGTTGCGCCGACAACCCCACCAGTTTTGGATAGCTTTGATTTAGGTGTGGCGCGCGTGGAACTCAGTACGTTGGGCGGTGCGCCTGTTGCGTGGCATATGACAAAGTATCTCACAACCAAGGGTGATGATACTGTCAATATGGTTTCCGCAGAGAGCGCTCCACCGCTAAGCACCCAGTTCGAAAATGCGAATATCTCTTTGCCCGCAGTAATTCCGTTTCATGTTGCCTCGAAAACAGCGAACAGTATTCGCTATGAGTGGGCGTCTGCAGACGTTTCCATCATCAAAACATACACGTTTCACCCCGATCAATATTCCGTCGATGTTAATTTGGACGTTGTGAATACGAGTAACCACCCCGTGCAGGCGAAGCCCGTAGTTGCGTGGACGGCGGTGCAACCACAGCAGGCGGGCGGATTTCTTCACTTGCTGAGGGGGCCGCCCAATCTGTGGACCCCCCTTTATGATTTGGGTGGCAGCGTTACGCGGGAGACAAGCCTCGATAAACTGACAACCCCGGAAGAAGACAAAGGCCTTGTGTGGGCGGGCGTGGAAAATCGCTACTTTATTGCCGCCATAATTCCGCGCAGCAATGTCGGGAGCAAAGTCTTTTTAAAAACACTCCCCGCACCTAAAAACTCAGGTGGTGCTGCTGAAAGCGGCATTGTCATGCCAGAGTTGGTAATTCCTCCCGGTGGAACCGCCAGCAACCTCACAACGCTTTACGTTGGCCCTAAAGAAGCGCCATTACTTCGGGCAATGGGTGTGGGCTTGGAAAAGGCTATCGACTATGGTTGGTTCTCTACAATTGCTGTTCCAATTCTGATGGCGTTGCAGTTCTTTAACACCTTTCTGCACAATTACGGATTGGCAATTATCTTGTTAACCATTGTTATTAAGTTGCTGCTGCACCCCATTAATAAGAAGGCGATGAAGTCCATGAAAGCGATGAAGGATTTGCAGCCTAAAATCGCAGCGCTCAAAGAAAAATATGGTAATGATCGTGAGAGATTGAACTTGGAAACCATGCAACTCTTCAAGAGCCATGGTGTCAATCCCATGGGCGGATGTTTGCCAATGTTGATTCAGATGCCCATTTACTTTGCTCTTTATCGGGTGCTTTGGAATGCGATCGAACTCTATCGCGCGCCGTTCTTGGGCTATTACAAAGATCTCTCTGCGCCAGACCCCTATTTTATCGGACCAGTTTTGTTGGGAATTTTTATGTTCTTGCAACAAAAGCTGACGCCATCAGCGTCCGCCGATCCCGCACAGCAAAAAATGATGCTCATTATGCCAGTCATGTTTACATCATTCATGCTCTTTTTGCCGGCAGGATTAGTTCTCTACATTTTAGTGAATACGGTGATGGGCGTTGTCCAACAATGGATGATCTCACAGGATATCGGATGGCGTGATGTCTTGCGCGGTCGGTTTTCTGCAAACCAAAGCTGATACTAGAACAATAATTTTTGGGTGGTTGTTGCGGTAATGGTGGGTTGGTTTTCCGTGCGGCTGCCGTCACTGCTTGGGCGGCGCTCTGTGCCTGAGACCTGGCTATCGCGCGCAATATAAATCATAGCCGCAGCTGTTGCGTCATCCATCCAGTCGCCACTGAAGTTATCGTAGACAACTTCAAGTTGAATAGACTCATCCTTTTTAATGGGTGCGCCCTTTGAGCTTTCAAAAGACTCTAAAGAGATAATTTGGTGGGCATCGTTGAGTTGCGACATTGTGCTCCAAGTAAATGCAGTCTTATCTTTCCCCGCATCAATGGCTACGGACATGCCGTAATTTTGCAAAAGGCCAACCGCTTTAATTAAGCCGCCATCTTCTGGAATTACAGACGATGCCTTCTTTTGAATCATTCCGCCCGGAGGTACCGAAATAGGTGTATGATCGCAGGGATCAGTGTCTAAAAGTAGGGGCATGACATCTTTCTTTTGACTCGCGACATCCATAGGTTCTGCGGTGAGCGTGAAAGAAAAGTAAATATCTCGTAGGTCTTCTTCGCTAGAGTTGCGCAACACAATCTTTGCTTCAAGCACATCTTCAGGAAGCAGTGGGTAGCCGTAACCATCCGGTAGAGCCACCTTTTGTAATAGGGATGTTGTTGCTGCAAATGGGTTGCCTGTTTGGCGGGTTGTACAGAGCGGGTTGGCCTCACTGTTGTTGGATAGAACCACAAGTTGAACAACGTCGCCTGAAATGGCATTGCCCTTCGCATCCACAACATGCGGCTCAAATCCCGTCATCCAAACAGGCGTATCGACACGAAAACTCAGCTTACCATCTTTATTGGCCATTGGGGTGGCGCCAGATTTGGCGGAAAGTTTAAATGGCCCAAAGGTATAATTGAATTTTTGGACGGTGGTTTTGGGACCTGGGGCCTGGGACACGTCAGGAGTGGTTTCGCTGGACAAATTGGGGCCTTGCCCGGTTGCGCCATTACAGGCGCTCAGGGTTGCGGCCAGCAAAAGTCCGGTGGCCAAACGATAGAAAGAGGTCTTTTTCATCCTGCCGAGCTTCTAGCATCGTATAATGTGGGTCAAAATACGCAGTGCGGCAAAGCAAATGACGCAACGGGCCAGTAAAATCAGCAGTTTACAAGCAGAGATCCCCGCGCTATGGGCTCACCGCCCATGAAAACGCCACTCACACAGGATACCATTGCCGCAATTGCCACCCCTCCTGGGGTTGGGGCAATTGCTATTGTGCGCCTTTCGGGGCCCCAGTCGCGTCGGATTTTGGGAGAGCTGTGGATAAGTAGCTGCCGGTCTGTGGAAAATATGGAAACCCACCGTTTTTATTATGGAAAAATCAGAAAACCAGCCTTAGAAATTCAGGCTATTTCCCCAGATATCCACACGCCAGAAGATGCACCCTCTATAATAGATGAGGTCATGGTGGTCTGTTTTGAAGCACCACGCTCCTATACGGGTGAGGATATGGTGGAGCTCTATTGCCACGGGGGGAGTGTTGTTGTTCAGGAGGTTCTGGCCGCATGTTTGGATGCCGGGACGCGCCTGGCCCATCCCGGTGAATTTACACGCCGTGCCTTTTTGAATGGCAAAATGGATTTAGCCCAAGCCGAAGCTGTTGCTAGCATTATCCATGCGGGAAGTGAATCCGCCAGACGCCATGCCACCGAGCAGTTGTCGGGACGGCTGTCTCAAATCATTCATCAATCAATGTCGTCGCTGACCCAATTGCGTGCATTTGTGGAAGCGACGATTGATTTTCCTGAAGAAGATATTGAGATGATTGCACATGCAGGAATCAAGGAGAGGCTTCTACCCATCCAAAGTCAACTCGGTCGTCTGGCAGAAACGTATCATGCGGGACGATTGTTAAAGGATGGGGCACGCGTTGTGCTGGTGGGCGCACCCAATGTGGGTAAATCTTCTTTGATGAATGCGCTTCTGGGGCAAGATAGATCCATTGTTCATGATGTTCCTGGAACGACACGTGATTATGTTGATGCGGCATGGAACTTAAATGGGATCGTTGTTCATCTAACGGATACCGCGGGCCTTCGCAGTGCAGATGAAACGGTTGAACGAATTGGCATCGAACGCAGCCATCAAAAAATGGAAGAAGCGGATTTGGTGTTGGTGATCTGCGATGGGTCGCGCCCATTAAACGCTTCTGAGACGGAGTTCATTAAGCAGCTGGATCCAGAGCGCAGTTTGGTTGTTATGAATAAAAGCGATTTGCCAAAGCAATGTGAATTGTCGGAGACAATTTCAATTTCGGCACAAACAGGCGCGGGAATGCCTGAGCTGCAAGAGGCGCTTTGTGCGCGCTTGTTGGGTTCGGGGCCCCAAGATGTTGAAGGTGTTACAATTACGGCGCTACGGCACAAACAGGCGCTGGACGAGGCGCTTGAGGCGTTGACTGCAGCCTCAAATGCAGTGATTGAAGCGTCTTCCTCGGAGTTTGTAGCACACCATCTTACACAGGCGTCGCAGGCGTTGGGCGAAATTGTGGGCGAGGTGACAACGGACGAATTGTTGGGCGAAATTTTTGGAAAATTCTGCATTGGAAAATAAAATGAGAATCTATGAGCGAAATTTTGATGTGATTGTTGTGGGTGCGGGACATGCAGGCATCGAGGCCACCATGGCAGCGGCTCGGATGGGCATGCAGGTGCTCATGTTGACCGGAAATGCGGATACCATTGGGCACATGAGCTGTAATCCCGCGATTGGTGGTCTGGCCAAGGGACATTTGGTGAAAGAGATTGATGCGTTGGGCGGCCAGATGGGCATTGCAGCAGACTTGAACGGTATTCAATTCCGACGACTTAATGCTAGCAAGGGACCTGCTGTTCGCGCAACACGCATTCAATGTGATCGTTGGCGCTACCGCGATTATATGAAGTCGTTGGTAGAGGCGGAACCCAATGTCACCATTAAGCAAGCCAACGTAGAAGATTTGGTGGTTGAAAATGATGCAGTAACGGGTGTTGTGACACATCTGCAGCAAATTTATTGTGCGAAGACGGTGATTATTACGACTGGCACATTTTTGAATGGGTTGCTTCACTATGGGATGAACAATGTGTCTGGTGGACGAGCGGGCGATCACGCAGCACGCGGCCTGTCGGCGAGCCTTTTGCGCCTCGGATTTGAAATGGGGCGGCTGAAGACAGGAACGGTGCCAAGGGTGGATGCTGACACAATTGATTTTTCCCAATTGGAAGTTCAGCACAGCGATTCTCCCACACCACTCTTTTCATTTTGGGGAACGGCGCCGACACTAAAACAAGCCCCCTGCTATATTACGTACACGAACACGGCGTCGCACGAAATTATCCGTAACAATTTGCATGAATCGCCCATGTACTCTGGAAAAATTACAGGTGTGGGCCCGCGCTACTGCCCATCGATCGAAGATAAGGTTGTGCGCTTTGCAGAAAAAGAGCGGCACCAAATTTTTCTGGAACCCGAGGGATTAAGCACCCGCGAAATTTATGTAAATGGTGTGAGCACGTCGTTGCCCGCACATGTGCAGTTGGAAATGTTACGCACTGTTCCAGGTTTGGAAAATGTTGAGATTATTCGTCCTGGCTATGCGGTCGAATATGATTATGTTCCTTCGGTTCAGTTAAAGCATTCACTGGAAACCAAACGGGTACGCGGCTTATTTTTGGCGGGTCAAATTAATGGTACTTCCGGATATGAAGAGGCCGCAGCCCAAGGGTTGATAGCAGGAATTAATGCTGCACGACAAATTCAAGGCAGTGACGAATTTGTATTAAGCCGCGGTGAAGCTTATATTGGTGTTTTAATTGACGATCTGGTGACCAAGGGTTCGGATGAACCTTATCGCATGTTTACATCACGCGCAGAATATCGGTTACTCTTGCGCGAAGATAATGCAGATCGCAGATTGTCCCAAAGGGGTTATGACCTCGGACTGTTATCTGGCGAGTGTTATGAAAAATATTCGACAAAAGTGGCGGCTGTGGATGCCTTACGAACATATTGTGATACGACGTTCGTATTTCCGACCGCTACAACGAATGCGGCGTTGGCAAAGTTGGGATCGGCTGCCCTCAAAAAGAGTGTTTCACTCAGTGAATTGGTGCGGCGTCCGGAGCTTGGTTTGCAAGATGTCATGAGGCTCGAAGCTGGCAGCTCGCATCAACAGTATGACTCCGAAGTTGTGCAACAGGTTGAAACAGATGTTAAGTTTCAAGGCTATATTTCAGCTCAGGAAGAAAGTCTTGTGCAGCTTCGAAAGATGGAGTCGATTCAGATTCCAGAATCTTTATCTTATGACACTATTTCCAGTTTATCGCGCGAAGTGGTAGAAAAGCTAAATCGCATTCGCCCGCCCAACCTAGGTCATGCCATGCGTATTTCAGGTGTAACACCAGCCGCCATCTCAGTGTTGATGGTACACCTCAAGACAGCAAACAAATCCTAGCTCTTAATGAAGTCCCAAATTTTATTGAGGAGTTGTACGGCGGCATTTTCGGTTGCAACGTGCTTCTTTTGCGTTTGAAGTGAGTCAAGCTCCGCTTGTCGCTGCGCGAGCACTTTGCTCAGCTCTTGGGCGATCTCGGGTTTTGCCAGGAGCAGATCCTTAACATCATCTTTAGAAACAACAATACACTCGGTATCCTCTTCTGCAATGACGGTGGCTGTGCGCACAGCCCCAGTTAAGAGCGACATTTCTCCAAAGAAGTCACCTGCCTGTAGTTCAGCGACAGGTCTTTGTTCTGTTGATCCAGAAGGTGTAACAAAGATGCGGCAGCTACCATGAACTATGACATAAAGTGAGTTGCCCGGATCATTTTGTTGTACAATTTCTTCCTGGGAACCAAACAGCTCGGTGCGAACGCGTTTCGCTAAAATCTTACGTCCATCGTCACCCAGGGCATCAAACAGATCAATGCTGTCCAGGAGCTCTTCTACTCTTGAGATGGGAGTAACGTGAGGCGCTGTTTGGGTTTGGATAATTTCTCGTACGGGGAATGGTATGCGAATGCCCGCACGTCGAAGATGATACCAAGCATGATTTAGAATATCGCTTTTGATCTTGTTCTCAAGGGCATAATTGTTGATCCAAAATCGAATTTGATAGGTAACCGAAAAATCACTAAATGCACGAACACGAACTTCTTGGCGGCGTTGCTGCAAAATTTGGGGATGAATGCTCAGCACATCTAAAAGAATGGTTCTCACCTTATTGGGCGGTGCATCGTACGCCAATCCAAGCTCAAGGGTGGCAATGTATTCGGGCGTTGGTTTTGAATAATTAAAAACAGCTGATTTAGAAATAATTGAGTTGGGAATGTCGATACTTTCGCGTTTTGTTGTGAGCACTCGCGTTGAGCGCCAGCTAATTCCCATAACCTCACCGGTATGCTGCTCAATTTGAACCCAATCCCCAATTTGATACGGTTGCTCTGCCTGAATGGCGAGCCCAGCAAAGAAGTTGCCCAAAGTATCCTGCATGGCAAACCCAATAACAGCGGTTAGGACGGCAGACGTGGTGACGAGAGACGTTAAATCAAAATTGAGTCGTTGGCGCAAAATGACCATAACAGTGAAAAACCATAAGATGCCGAGAACCAGATCAGTGGTAATGGTGGGAACTTTAACTTTGCGTCGCTGTTCTAAAAAGTAGTTGATTACCAAATAAACCACTATTCGAATAGTACCGAGACATAGGGCTACGAGCGCTGCAACTTCTATGAAAAGCTCTAGGGGTGCATTTTCCAGCGGTCTTACAAGATGATTAAGTATGTATAGAAGCAATGCAATGGTGATGAGGCCCGTTGGAATTTTCGGCAGATATGGAAAGGGTTTACAGAGCTTTTTGTATAACCACACAAGTAGGAGTATGCCAAAGAGGGTTAAAGGATGTGTGCTGAATACTTCATAAGAAAGTAAATTGAAATTC
Source organism: Deltaproteobacteria bacterium CG11_big_fil_rev_8_21_14_0_20_47_16 (assembly GCA_002796325.1). GTDB lineage: Bacteria > UBA10199 > UBA10199 > 1-14-0-20-47-16 > 1-14-0-20-47-16. The sequence goes on from PCXA01000001.1 coordinate 86,005, forward strand.
ATGGCGCGCGTATAGCACACTGTTTGTTGGCTGTCATCAGTCGCTGCACTTTAGATAATACAAAAAGCAAACCCCCTGCCGGTTTCCCGACAGGGGGTTTGCAACTTCATATTAACAACGTTCTATTAGAACGCGTAGGCGAAGTTCAAGATTGGGCCGTATGACATGCCCCACTTCTTGCTTGCAGTACCTTGCTGTGAGCTTGGTACTTGCATCCAATCCAAGCGGAATTCAGCTTGGAGCTTGGCGCCGTCGGCGATCTGATATTGTGTTGCCAAGGAACCTTGCACCACGTTGGTGCGAAGGCCTGTGGCGTTCACAAGACCACCGATACCGTTGTAGTTTTGAACTGTACCCAAAGAACCTGCTGCACCACTGGTGTTGTTCTGGTGGGCATAAGCCACTTTAAGAGTACCATCCCACACGTCTGTGAAGGAGTAGTTGAAGTCTACGAGGCCCGCGAATACCTTAGCGGCACCTGCGGAACCAGCTGTTGAGGTGCTGTCTGCTTTATCAATGCGGTACAGACCTTCGAAACCAATGACGAAGGTGTCTGTGGCATGGATGTTACCACTGACATCACCCATGAATGTCCAGTTACCAGCTTTATCTTTCGTGCCGGTAGAAACGTTACCTTGTGATTCAGCACTGGCCAAACCGGTGACGTTCACATTGCTCTTCATACCTTCATCACCCCAATTGAAATCGAGGGTTAAGCCGAAGCCTGGGTAGTTCTTGCCAACAGCAAGTCCTGCTCCAAGATCATCAGCCATATTGTTGTAAGCATAAGCGTGCAAGCCGACCAAATCACTGAAGGCATAGTAGAACTTGACACCAGTGAGTGTGACAGGACGCACATCGAATACCACCGAGTGTGTCGCGGTGTTATTTTCGTTGCGGAACAGTCTTTCGTAACCAAATGGCACGAAGAAGTGACCGACCAAGAATTCCAAACCGTTACCGGCTGGGATGTTGGCGGTGACATAAGCCTGGGCCACGTTGGCATTGTTACCAATACCGTTAAACGATGAACCCAATGCTGCTGCACCAAACACCAAATCTGTACGGGCACGGATGTTTTCGCCAAAGCTCTTGCTGAGGCTCAAGATCACACCGTCTGTATAGAATTGGAACAACTTCTGGTTGTTACCCCATGTGGCTTGACCACCTGGTGCTGCGTTGGAGTAGTTCGTGAACTCACCCAATGGACCTGACAAAACGGGACCATAGGGGTTGGCAACGTTGGCGCCGTTCATTGTGCCGAAGTTGCCCATGCTGGCAGTACTTGCTTGCCAGCCCAAACCTGTGTTGATGATACCTGACATTTCAAAACCGCCCTTGACGTATTCGTCGGCGAAAGCGCTTGCAGCGCTTGCCATTACGAGTACCAAGGCGAGTGTAATTAATTTACGCATGTTAATTCTCTCCTGAAGTGTATTGTTCGGTACGATAAAGTCGACGGCTCACAATTGTCCGCCCACCCGTACCTTTGGGATTAGCTGTCTTCAAGACAGCTTCAAAGCAGCGTGGCCAACCCGGAGAGACACCCCCTTCCCTGACCTGTTTGCTGCATCGTACTACTCGCCAACCGACACTTCGACGGTCGGCGAAATCTTATGTTTTTATGTTTGAATGTCCCCCAGTGGGACAAACTTGAAAGTCGTGGCTACCTAGTGAACGGGGAATCGTTAGTCAATTAAGGGATTCGTAAAACGTGTCATCACCCACGCTGCCCCCAGCAACCAACTGCCCCCATGTTTTCAAGTAGATACAAACTACCTTTCAAGTTCGGCCGCAGTGTACGGATGCTAAGTGCTTGAAGCAATTATTTTTTCCACACCGCACACCTCGAAAGCCTTGAAAGGAGCGGAAAGCTGATTTTTATGGAAAATATCTAAAACTTGGCACGACAATTGCGTTATAAAATATGTATATATTTTATGTGGTTATGTGATCCAATTTTGAAGCAGGGGATATTGCTGGAACAATTTACTGACTAAATCGCTTTTCGATGTAGTTCATCAACATTTGTTTGAATTCGGGGACGATGGCGGCGCCTTGTAGAGTGGCGACCTTCTCTCCATCGATGTAAACCGGGGCCTTGGGGTCTTCGCCGGTGCCTGGAAGACTGATGCCAATATTGGCGTGCTTACTTTCGCCAGGCCCATTCACAATGCATCCCATGACGGCAATTTGTAGTGTTTCGACGCCAGGATATTTTTTGCGCCAGCTCGGCATTTCAGTTCGAATATAGGTCTGAATTTGATCCGCCAGTTCCTGGAAGAATGTGGAAGTGGTGCGACCACAGCCAGGGCATGATGTCACCATGGGTGAAAATGCGCGGAAGCCCATGGTTTGGAGGATTTGCTGGGCAACAATGACTTCTTCAGTGCGTGATGCGCCCGGTGCGGGTGTGAGTGAGACACGAATGGTGTCCCCGATCCCTTGTTGCAGGATAACGCCGAGCGCGGCACTCGATGCAACAATACCCTTGCTGCCCATGCCGGCTTCGGTAAGTCCGAGGTGCAATGGAAAATCACATCGCTTGGCAATTTCTTGATAGACGGCAATTAAGTCCTGCACTTCGGAAATCTTAACGCTCAATATAATATGATCGTGGGGCAATCCGTAGCCTTCGGCCATTTTGGCGGACGAGAGCGCACTTTCAATCATGGCCTCGCGCATCACGCTGCGGGCATCTTTGGGCTTGGGAAGTTTGGCATTCTCGTCCATCATGCGCGCCAGGATTGCTTGATCGAGTGAGCCCCAATTGACGCCGATGCGCACAGGCTTATCATTGGCAATGGCCACATCGATCATGGCCTTGAAGTTGGCGTCGTGTTTGGCGCCGAAGCCGACGTTGCCCGGATTGATGCGGTACTTGCTGAGCGCCTTGGCACATTCCGGGAATTCGGTAAGCAGGGTATGTCCATTATAATGAAAGTCACCAATAATTGGTACGTGGCAACCTGCCGCGCGCAGCTTTTCGACAATTTTTGGAACGGCTGCTGCCGCCTCTTTGACGTTCACCGTCCAGCGGACGAGTTCGGAGCCAGCTTCAGCCAATTCTATGGTTTGCTTAAAAGTCGATTCGACGTCGGCCGTATCCGTATTGGTCATGGATTGGACCACTACAGGGTGAGACCCCCCAACTGGGATATGCCCCACTTTAACTGTAATCGATTGTCGGCGCGGAATTCGTATTTGCATAGGGACAGCGGTGTATCAATCCAATACCGTTGCGGACAAGGGGAAAGTTATTTTTTCCGATGTTTTGCGGGCAATAAGGCCTCTGGATCGTCGGAAAATACGGCATTTGCGCCCAACCTGCGAGCGGCAGTAAAGTCTGCTGGGGTGTTAATCCCAAAGAAAACGATTTTGGCGCCTGTCATGTGGCGTGTGCAACGAATTGTGTCGGGTGTCCAAACTGTAAATGCCAAGTTCTCGACACAGGTTTTGCCCAGCTTGGTTTTATCACAAACATCCATTGTTCGAATAAGCTCATATCCCACCCATTTCTGGGGAGTTTTCAATGTGCACTCGTGTGAAGTAATCATCTTAAGGTTGCGCGAAAATGTGGCGCCGCGATCTTCAAAAATCAGAGCATCCGGCTTTCTTTCCCGAAGCAGTTTGGTGTGTTCGGCGTTGGTAGAATAAAATAGTAATCGCTTCCACTGATCGTCCGGAATGGTTTTGATCAATGCGGTTACAAGATCTTTTGCAGGAAGTGACTTCATGTCGATAATAATGGGCGTTTTAGTTGGGATAATTGCCAACACATCTTCTAATTTTGGGATACCCAATTCATCTGGATTGCACTGCGTCTTGTAGGCGTCGGGTCCTTTGTACTTGGAGGTTGTGTCGAGCCCCACAATATTTTTGGCTACCTTGGTGGCAACAGCCCCTTTGGATGTTGTCCAAACCCACAAATCATCTGGATGATAAACAACGACTTCGCCATCTTGTGTTACCTGTACATCCATTTCAATGGCCGCCACGCCGCGAGCAATGTTGTGGCGAAAGGCGCAGATAGTATTTTCGGGCCAATTGGCCTTACCGCCGCGATGGGCGATCACCTGTGGCGAGTTGTTTTGTGAAGCTGTGTGTGCTGTTGAGCATATTGCGGTTAGCGAAAACCACACGCCCACTGCGAGGATAACACCCTTTTTCATCATTCCCCCTATTTTAACGCGACGACCAAATCCACCATGATTGGAGCACTTTTAGCGAGCGCTGCAACACCCACAATACTGCGTGCATGGCGCCCGGAAGATCCAAAAAGATCGTGTAATAAGTGGCTGGCACTATCGAAGAGTCGATCAAATTCGTGAAAGTCGGCAGTGCAGGCAACATAGCCCGTTAGTTTAATAACCTGTTTAACGGTATTGAGGCTGCCGCCCAGTTCTTCGCGCAACATGGCAAGCGCGCAAACGGTTGCTTGCTTGGCGGAGTTGCGGGCCTTGTCAACGAGAGCGACATCGGTGCCCACAAGTCCTTTTTGGGAGAGGCGCGCATCTTGGACAGGTAACGCCCCGCTAATAAACGCCAACTTATTATAGATAACCACACGGGCGGTATGGGGTGCGGGCGGCGCAGGTTCTGCAAACTCAATTCCAATATCGGATGCGCGTTGATCGAAAGTGGTCATGATTTATTTTACACTCCCCAACTTTTTGCCGCGAAAGACAACGACGAGGGGACTGCCCTTAATTTGGCGATATAGTTGTTTTTCGTGGGGTGTTACAAAAAATGCGGCCGACTTCTCATCGCAATACCCTTCGCGAATATCGGTAATGGTAATGCCGGCAGTTTGCGCCATGCGATAGTAGTCCTCAATGCCATTAGCGAATGATGCGCGCATGCGATGCGATCCCCGGCGGGCATAATTGCCAAATGGATGAAAGTCCGCCAAGAGTAAATCGCCGCCCACAACAAGTGTGCGTGATAATTCTTGAATGACCAAATCCAACTCTCCTTGAAAAGGAGCGGCGAGCATGGCGATAACCGCATCAAAGCTGTTGTTTTGAACGGCAATTCGTTGGGGCTGACAGTGAATGCGTAACGATTGTGTTGGGTCAATGGGCGCTGTTTCGGTGGTGCCAAAATCGACTTCTACTAAAGTGGATGCCCCCTTTTCACGACACATGGATGTAGCGACATCGACACCGTCGCCAATTAAAAGCGTGGTCTTGTCGATGAGGGGAGGTGTCATATCGTTGAGCAGGCGCAGTGAGACGTGGCTGACCAGCTCTTTGACTTTGGGTGTGGGAAGTTGCCCTTCGATGGAAAGTACAGGCGTTACTTTGGGCAGTTTTTGAACGGCGCGGGATTTTTTAACGCGATCAATCAGGGATTCTAGGTGTCTACCCACCCAGACAACGCCACGTCGCAAATTCTCTTCCCATTCGGGTTTGAGTTTCATAAAGGGAGTCATACTTTAAGGTTTCAGTACATTCAAGGAGGAAGCGGTGAGTCTATCAGTCAAGTTTGTGGGTGGAAATGTGGTCGAACTCAAGGCAGACATGGTGGCGATTGGGGTTTTGGCGCCGTCGGATGATGCCAAACACGGCAATTTGTCCAAATTTGATGGTGGCGCGCAGCTAGATGATGCGCTGGAGGGCTGGCTTTCGCAACTGATTGCCCGGGAGCAATTCCGTGGAGATGTGGGGACCACCCGTGTGGTGCCACTCCCCTCTGATGCAGGTACTCAATATATTTTACTGGTGGGCAACGGAAGACCCAACGAGCTGACCTTGCAAGACATGCGCATCATTGGTGCCAAGGTGGGTCAGGCGGCTGAGTGTCTGCGCTTGAAAAGTATTGGTGGTGTATTGATAGCAAGCACGTTGAATAACTTAGGTCCGGCAGCGCGTCTACAGGCGCTGGTGGAGGGTATTATTTTGGGAACGTATCGGTTTACAAAATACAAAACATCAACGGAACCCAGCACACTCAAAACCGTGACGCTGATTGCAGGTGGCAATCGCAGCAGTTTGGAAAAGGCGGCGGCAACGGCGATTATTACAGCAGAAGCAACCTGCTTGGCGCGCGACTTGGTGAATACAACGGCCGCTGATTTAACGCCTCATGCATTGGCGGATGTGGCAAAGAAAGTAGCGAAGACTAATAAGTTGGGTGTTTCAGTCTTAACAGGAAAGGCGCTTGAGAAAGAACGCATGCGTCTTATCTTGGCCGTTGGCCAAGGCAGCCCCAACTCACCAGCGTTTATTCATCTGAGCTACAAGCCTAAGGGAAAAGCAAAACGCAAAATTGCACTCGTGGGTAAAGGGATTACATTTGATACGGGCGGCCTGGATTTGAAGCCGGCTGCGTCGATGATTACGATGAAAGATGACATGGGTGGTTCGGCGGCAGTTTTGGGTGCGATGCAGGCAATTGCACAACTCAAGCCCAACGTGGCGGTGGATGCCTATATTGCCACTGCGGAAAATGCCATTGATGGTGATGCATTTCGACCGAGTGATATTGTGAAGTCTCGCAATGGAAAAACAGTTGAGGTGGCGAACACCGATGCAGAAGGTCGATTGGTTTTGGCCGATGCATTGGATTATGCGGTAGAGCGGAAGCCGGATGTGGTGGTTGATGTTGCAACACTTACTGGCGGTGTTGTTGTCGCCTTAGGTGAGCAGTGTACCGGACTATTTTCTAATACCGAATCAATGGCAGAGAAGATGATGGCCGCCGCTGATACCGCGGGTGAGCTGATGTGGCAAATGCCACTTTTGAAGGCCTATGAAGACGGACTGAAAAGTAAGGTTGCAGATTTATCCAGCATGGGCAAATCACGTGCATCGTCCATTACTGCAGCGCTCTTTTTGAAACAATTTGTGAAAGGTACCCCGTGGGTACACTTGGATATTGCCGGCAGTGCGTGGACAAGTGAAAGTATGACGCTTGCGCCTTATGGTGGAACAGGTGCTGCGGTGCGAACACTGATTGAATTTTGTCGGGGATAATTTAGGCCTTGCGCCACAGGCCACCGATGGCGGCTTTGGGTGCTTGGGCAATTTCTTGTTCGACGGGTGTTTTGGTAGCAGCAGTGGTGTAGCCACCCGTACTGGATGTACGTGCAGCATGTAAATTAAGAAGCTCTGCAGAATTTTCTGTGAGAAGTGATTTAAAGTTTGTGGATGAGGCTCTGCTGGCAGGTTGAGATGTCTGCAAATTGGCGGGCGAATTTGGGTTAACTTTTGCCGTCATATAGTAGGTATCGGCAGGCCCCCCCCCCAAAGTTGCGTGGCCCAGCCACTATTTTGCAACCTATTGATTTTAAACAACTATGTCAGGACTTTTTATTACATTTGAAGGCGTGGAAGGCTGTGGCAAGTCCACCCAGGTGCGGCTTTTGGTCGATGCCTTGGAGGCCGCTGGCCATAGCGTTCACGTGACCCGTGAGCCGGGCGGAACCCCTATTGGTGAGGATATTCGGTCCATTCTGTTAAGCCCCGCCAATAAAGTTATGTGCAAAGAGGCAGAGATTCTGTTGTACGCAGCGGCGCGCGCGCAACATGTGGCGGAAGTGATTCGACCCAAGATGGCGGAAGGCACCATTGTGATTTCGGATCGTTATGCGGATGCCACAGCGGCGTATCAGGGAGCGGCGCGCGGATTTTCACCTGAGCAGTTGGCCGCCGTCCACAAATTGGCAACAAACGATTTGCAGCCGGACGCGACGATTTTGATCGATGTACCTGTTGCCAAAGGCTTGGCGAGAGTATTGCAACGATCAATCGATGAAGGACGCCGCGGGTACGATCGATTGGAAGCAGAGGCCTTAGAATTTCACGAAGCGGTGCAAGCGGCCTATTTGAAATTGGCAAAGGCCAATCCCAAGCGCATTCATGTGATGGATGGCATGCAGTCGATCGACGACATTCACCAACAAATTATGGCAGTGATATTACCATTATGTGGAACCAAATAATTGGACATGAGTTAACGGTTGCACCGCTTAAGCGCGCGATTGAAAATAGCGCCTTGGCACAGGCGTATTTGCTCACAGGCCCCCAAGGTGTTGGGAAATCGCTCATTGCACAAACATTGGCAATGGCAGCGTTGTGCGAGGCATCCAAGAAACCCTGTGGCACCTGTGCGACATGTCAGCGTATCATTAATGATCAACATCCCGATGTTATTGGGTTGCGCGTGCTTCCAGATAAATCCGAAATTGGTATTGAGCAGTGGCGTGGTGTTGAGGCCAAGGTGCAGTTTCAGGCGCTGGAAGGCGACCGTAAATTTATTATTATTGATGATGCTGAACGCATGAGCATGTCGGTGGCCAATGCCTGTTTGAAAACGCTGGAAGAGCCGCCGTCGAACACCCACTTTGTTTTGATTGCACATGATGCAGATCGATTATTGCCCACCATTCGCTCGCGGTGTCAGCATTTGGTGGTGTCCCCCCTTCCTCAGTCCGTTGTGGAGTCCTGGTTGGTAAAACAGGGATCGGATGCGGTGGTGGCCAAGCGTGTGGCGGCCCTGGCGCAAGGTAGCTTGCAGCGCGCGCAGCGACTTGCGAAGCCTGAAGTGTTGGGGGTGTTGGATGTGATGACACGCGATATTCAAAAGGGATACACGCCGTTGCAAGTCCTGGAGCATGCAGCGAGTCTTGCCATATTGCCCGAGGCGCCAGAGGTGTTGGATGGTCTGGCGGTTGCGCTGCGGAACATGGCTGTGGCCCAGCCCACAGTTCGCGTGCTACAACGCATGCGCGCAGTTGAAGAGGCAAGTCAGTACCTGTCCACCAAGGGCGCCAATAAAGAGTTGATACTAAACGAACTATTCATTACGCTCGCCCCATGAAAAAGAAGATCTACATTACAACTGCAATTGATTACGTGAACAGCACGCCGCATATCGGCACGGCCTATGAAAAAATTGGCGCTGATGCGTTGGCGCGATTCTATAAACTTGATGGTCACGATGTGCGTTTGCAAATGGGGAATGATGAACATTCAACGAATGTGCGCAAGGCGGCAGAGGCCAAGGGCCTTGATCCCCAAAAATACTGCGACGAGATGGAAATTAAGTTTAAATCCGCGTGGGATAAGTTGGGAATTGATTACGATGACTTTGTGCGCACAACAAATCCAACTCATAAGGCTGGCGTTCAAAAACTATTTCAAACACTCTTTGATAAGGGCGATGTTTACAAAGGCACTTACAAGGGCTGGTACTGCGATGGATGTGAAGCCTATTATTTAGATAAGGATTTGGTTGATGGGGTTTGCCCTCACCACAAGTCGAAACCCAAATGGGTGGAACAGGTTAACTATTTTTTCAAGCTCTCCAAGTATCAAGACTGGCTCAAAAATCATATTCAGACAATTCCCGAATTTATCCTGCCCGTGATTCGCAAAAATGAAATCATGAAGGTCGTTGAAGGTGGCTTGATTGATGTGAGTGTGTCACGCGAGGGCGAAAGTTGGGGTGTGCCTGTTCCATTTGATCCCACACATTCTGTTTATGTGTGGTTTGATGCGCTCATTAATTACATCACCGGTATTGGCTATGGCACCGACGCCAAGAAGTTTAAGACATGGTGGGATGATGCGCGCGTGGTGCACGTGATTGGCAAAGACATTACACGCTTCCACTGCGTGATCTGGCCCTGCATGTTACATGCGGCGGGCATTAAGGTGCCGGATTCCATTTTTGGTCACGGCTTTGTGTACACGCGCGGTGAACGCATGAGCAAGACGCTGGGTAATGTGGTGGATCCGTTGGATGTGGTGAATCAATTTGGTCCCGATCCACTGCGCTACTATTTGCTGCGTACGTCTAGCTTTGGCAGCGATGGGGATTTCACCTGGGATGCGTTTATTGAACGTTACAATTCGGACCTGGCCAATGGGATTGGGAACTTGGTGGCGCGGACAGTAGGCATGTTGCACCAGTATTGTAATGGGGAGATTCCTGAGAATCATGGCCCACGAGATATATTACGGTCTGATCCAATAGGCGAAATAGTAAGGATTCCAAGTGTGGTTCGTAGATCACTTGATTGTTCAATGAATGACGACATTTTATTCCATGTGGCCCTTCAAATTATTTGGGATGGTATAGCTAAGCTGGATCAATTCATAACCGAAAAGAAACCATGGAGACTGGCCAAGGAAGGCAATCAAGAGTCTGTTCGGGACGTGTTGCACGAAGTTTGTGAGGGCATTTTCAAAATTGCAATTATGATTTCTCCCTTCATGCCCGCAACTGCTGAAAAAATTTGGAGCCAGATGGGATTTGATACAATTATCAAACTGAAGGACACGAGGATTTCGGATGCCGAAAATGCACACCACCACATTATCCAGCCGGTGCGTGTGAAAGAAGCAGCCGTGATTTTCCCGCGAATTGAAAAGCCAAAAGAAGAACCCAAACCCAAAGAACCGAAAAAGGATAAAAAAATGGAACAGTCAAATGCAGCAACGACCACAACAGATGGGCTCATCTCCATTGATGACTTTGCGAAGATTGAGCTGCGCGTTGCTGAAATTACATCTGCGGAAAAAGTGGAAGGTGCGGACAAGCTACTCAAACTGCAAGTAAGTCTGGGCGATTCCACGCGTCAGATTGTTGCGGGAATTGCCAAGCATTATGATCCTGCAACACTTGTGGGTAAGAAGATTGTTGTTGTAGCGAATTTAAAGCCCGCCAAACTTCGTGGCGTGGAATCCCAAGGCATGCTGCTTGCGGCAAGTGATGATACGGGGCTTTGTTTGGTAGACCCAGGAAGTATTAGTGTGGGTGGTAAGGTTAAATAGGTGTTATCGCGCTGATCTTAGAACAGTTTTAATACGGTCTAAAAGTTCTATCAGCTGGCTTGTGTCGGCATCTGTTAAAAATTCAAACTGACTCCGTCCGTTTTCCGTCGTTTGTTTCACTATACCGTATTTGGCTCGTATTAGTGCCTGTTCAACATAATTAATAGCAGCCCGAATCATTTCGAATGCCTCTGCCCCAGCAATCAATGAGGGCTGCACGATTAGTTCAATCGCTGGATCCAACATGCGTTGGAGGTGTGTGGGGTATTCCCGTAAGACTGCTTTGAGTCTGGGGTATAAATATGTCGACATGCCTTGAACGTCTGAAGAAGACTCTTCCCATTGCAGTGCGTGCCAAACATCATGCATCACCATGGTGTAGCCATGAGCATTGCCCTTAATATCGTCTAGGTAAACACTGCGTCTCAGATCCACTTGTACAGGCGAGTTGCCATTTGAGTGGTGGTGATGAAAATCGTCGGCGGAGAGATTTCCAACTGCAAACCGCAACTTTGCAGAAAGCCGAGGGAAGGTATTGAGTATATATTCTTTAGAGGGGATGAGTTGGAAAGTATTATCACCAACAACGTTCACAGGAACTAAGTCATCACATAGTGCCTTAAAGGCAGGGATGATTCGGGAATAGGGGTCTTGCAATATACCCACCTCACGATGCAGTTTTGTTCCTGCCGCAATGTCAATACCATAGACGGGCCCTTTGTCTGTTGGAATGGTTCTAATCGAACCCCCATGGATCTTCATTTCGTGCAGAAATGCGTCTTCTAAAAAATCCCAAGCCAGAAACCCCAAGTCCGATTCGCTGGCGGCTGAATTCTGCAGCTGATGTGCCTCGCTTGTAAACAGGGCCAGTTGGCCCAGTGGAATACTGGCAATGTGAGCTGTTAGCGCGCTGGAAAGTCGACGGAAATTGGATGTGCCTGCATCAATAATTGCACTTCTCACGTGTTGGAGCATTTCTGTGAGTTGTGTTTGATCAGTGTCTGAAAGTGAGGGGTAATCCAGCCCGTCTTTTGCCTTGGGTGCCAATCCTAACGACACTGTGTATATCATGGGGTCAAGTATACCAACACACTGCTGAACCATTCGGGCGGCGTTGGCACCTTGTTCAAGCGGGGGTTGTACAATGGTTTCAATAAGTTGTTCAAAATACGTTTGAAGATGTTCTGGGTATCTTCGCATAATGCGCTTAACGATGGGGTAGAGATAGATGGAAAAATCTTTAATTTCAGGGGAAGAACCGTCCCACATTAAGGTATGCCAAACATCGTGCAATAGCATGACGAATCCATGGACGTTACTTTGTACGTCGTCTAGCCAAACGTCGAGACGTGGAGTGGCTTGTATAGGAGAGAGACCCTGTTCATGATGGTCGTGAAAGATGTCACTATTTAAATTCCCTGTTAAAAAACGAAGGTTCCATCGAAGTGGGGGGTGGGTGTTCAAAAGATAGTCGACTGTTGGTAGAATGAAGAGACCGTCATTTATATGATTTACAAAATAATGATTAAAGTGGGGAATAATGCGCGAAAATGCCAACTGCGTAATATCCAACTGGCGATGCATGTCTGTGTTACCCTGTTGGATAGTGTAGATAGGTCCAGCCTGTGTATCAAAAAAATCAACTTCAAATCCCATTGCTGAAATGCGTGTTAAAAAATCATATTCAAGTTGTTCCCAAGCGAGCCGTGCAAAGTCGAACTCGGTGGCCTCCCCTTGCCTAACCCTTTCGGCCATTGCGAGCTGATCTTGTTTTTGTTCCGCGGTAAGAATTGTTTCTGCATCAATAAAGTCATCCATGAATCGACTTGCAGTGCTCTCCGTTCGTCCCCCACCACCAATACTGCCACCAGCCATTGAAATGACTTTGAGTAGGCGCCCCATATTAGGGTGACTGGCAGAAATAAAATGTGTTTGATCGTGGAGTTGTTGCAGTTGAGTTTTTAGTCGATCGATTTCATGGACATTTCCCAGTCGTGACTGCTCTGCAATCTGCATTTCAATAGATAGAATTTCACCCATCATGCGAACGGCATCTTCATATTCACTGTAGGTTTGTTGAATGGTTTTTCCAAAGCGATCAATGCCAATTGGAATTCGGAATGTGTGTGGGGAACGTATTGGGGCTCGGCTTGGCGAGTCACTAGGGATAGATAGTGCAACGCCCACAATGCTGCCCCATCGGAGTAGTGCAGTAGGAATCAAAGGTGTTGGCTTGGGCGCACTGGGCACGTTGTCGTTAGCCGCAGGCATTGACCGTAGCCAGTCAAACGGACTGGTTTCAGGTAGCCGAATGGGTGCCAGTTTGGACATGGGTATATATCGGTGAATGACTAAAAAGGTTGCGTAAAAAAAAGGTCCCCAGTTGGGGACCTTTTTGAGGGCATTTTTTGCTTACCACTCCTTCAATTCACCCTTCTTGATCTTATCGACCAAGATATTCCACTCTTCGCGCTTCAACGTGACGACGTTGTCGTCTTCGCCAATGGTGACCTTTTGGGTCGTTACATCAGCATCAACGGTGGGACAGCATTTACTGCCGCCACAGAGTACGATGGCTTCAAATGGCTTCTTCATATGACTCCCCCCTTTCGTGGGTATTATGGTTAGAAGTTCAAATCTTCCAAATCGGGAATGAAATCTTCCACGGGTCCGGTGTCTTCGGGTTCCGGTGGTGGTGTGGGGCGCAAGTTGTGCGGTGCAGGCCTTTGAAACCCATGACGCCCCAGCGACATATCGGGGCTGTTGCCGCGGACCACATCAATCCGACGTCCGGTTTGACGCTCCCATTTTTTCAACGCCTTCTCTAGTAAGGGTTGGTTAACCGACCACAACTCGACTCCGCCTGCATTGATCATGGGGCGCGTGCTAAAGAGTGTGGCGCTAATGGTAAATGTTTGAAACCCCGATTCATCAGGGCCGCCCCACACTGTAAAGCTTGCGGGTTCTTGGATACGCACGCGAATTGGATTGTCGGGATTCCAATCGCTGCGTAAAAAACCGACAACGCTGAGTTTGAGTTTGAGTGTCCAAATGCGCTCTTTCAGATTTTTGAGAATGAGCATCAACTCATCCAAGAATGTCATTTGATCAAGGTTGCCGCGGTTGATTTGTTGGGTCGCATTAACGGTGGTGATTTCAATTGAATCTGGCATGACCACGCCAAAGAAGCTGCGTAAAAAGTTAAATACTTGTTCAAAGAACCAGACGTTATTTTCTTCCTGGCTCATACGCGTAAAATTGATGTTAGATGAAAAACCCCACGAGCCTACCGCATCCCCGCGTGCAGCGTGGTGCCGGTGCTGGTCATCCAGGTCCAAATCGAGGTCAAAGCCTTGTTTTTGAGGGGCAGGCATAGTGGTAATGCTAGCGCTAAATATCCAATTTGTCGAGGAGATCTGGTTTTTACAGCAGAACGGAATTTTGAATGAAGCTCATCAGGCGATCGGGGAAAATACCAGCGACTAATACCGCAAGCGCTGCAAAGAAAATGACAAGCCGAATAGGGACGCCCACATTCATTGAGTTGTGTGGTGTTTGATTGGCAACGGGTCTGAAATACATCACGACAATGGGATATGAATAATATCCAACAGAAATCAAGCTGCTGATGATGGCGGCAATGGTGAGACCCCAATGTCCGGCAGCAACCAAGTTAGCCAGCAGGTAGTACTTTGCCATGAAGCCCACTGTGGGGGGAAGGCCTGCTAACGAAAGTAAGAAAATGGATAAGCATGCAGCTAGCCATGGATGTCGTTCACCCAAGCCAGCCAATGCGCCCACAGACGTTAGTTCTTCGCCATCGCGACCCAACAACTGCACAACCGCAAATGCACCGATGGTCATGACGGAATACGACATGAGGTACCAGAGTAAGCTGGTGATTCCGGCCTCTGGTATGGTGGCCATTGTTACAAGTGCCAATGCTGCATAGCCTGCATGCGCAATACTCGAATATGCCAAAAGACGTTTGATGTTGTCTTGCCATAGTGCAGCCATATTTCCGATGAACATGGTGGCGATTGCGAGGCCCGCAATGAGTTGGGTACCCAGTGCAGGCATGAGTGGCAACACGACAAGCATGACGCGTGCAAAGAGTAAAAAAGCGGCGGCTTTAACGGCAGATGCAAACCAGGCGGTAACTGGAATCGGTGCGCCTTCGTAAACATCGGGTGTCCAGGTATGAAATGGAGCGAGCGCCACTTTAAAGCCAATGCCAACCAAGAAAAATGCGGTGCCCAGAATCAAATAGAATTGGCTTGTTGGGGCTTGCATAATACCATCGTTGGTAAATCCAACAAGGCTGAGTGTGCCAGTCGCGCCATAGAAGAAAGCGATGCCAAACAATAAAAACGCGGATGCAACCGCGCCGAGCAAAAAGTATTTGAGGCCTGATTCGACTGAGAGACGATTTTTGGTATCCATGCCCGCCAAGACGTAGGCAGAAATAGACAAAATTTCGATGCCCACAAAGGCAAGTAATAAGTTGGCGCTACTAATCATACACCACGCACCTGCTGTCGCAAAGAGCATGAGCACGGTGTATTCGCCAATCGGCAATTTATGTTGGAATAGATAGCCCCAACCCAACGCAAGCCCTGCAATGGTGGAGCCAATAATCATCATGCCACCCACAAGCGAAAAGCGGTCGATGACCAACATGCCCATTTGATTGGGCATTTCGTGTTGTACCCAAAGCCGCCAACAGGCGATGAAGGCAACGAGCGCTGCAAGCATGCCGAACAATAATAAAGGCGTGCGGTCAGGAACGTGGACGTCGACAGTTGCTGATTTACGGCGCGCCCATCGTGGCAGAATATGTTGCGGCCACCACAGGTCAGCTAAAAGAACGAGGGTGCCACCCACAATGAGCAGCAATAACGGCAGTTCATTATAAGCCAGTGCCAACCAATCTGTATTAAGTAAGCTTTCCATAAATCAGCGTCCCATCAGTTGCAAAAATGTGCTGATGGATCCCATGCATGGATCCAGCAACAGTTTTGGATAAACCCCAAAAACCACCATGAGTAGCATGAGTGGAATCAGCAATGTGAGTTCTCTGGGGTTTAAATCTTTCAATGTTTTGTTATGTTCATTGGTGACTTGGCCAAAGAACACGCGCTCTACTAACCATAATAGATAGGCGGCGCCCAAGATAACGCCAATCGCAGCAATCACGCCATAGACCTTGCCATATGCAAAGCCACCCATGAGTGTTAAAAACTCACCTACGAAATTGTTAAGCCCTGGAAGTCCTGCAGAGGAAAGCGCTACAAATATGAATGCGGCAGAAAACCACGGCACGACCTTGGCGATTCCACCGTAGTCGGAAATTTGTCGTGTGTGGGTGCGACTATAGATAATGCCAATGAGCAAAAATAGCGCGCCAGTTGAAATGCCGTGGTTAACCAGTTGCAGAACGGCGCCTTCGACACCTTCGGTTGTCAGTGATGCCAACCCCAACATGACAAAGCCCATGTGGGAAACAGAAGAGTATGCAATCAATCGCTTCATGTCAGGTTGGATCATGGCAACGAGTGCACCTACAACAATACCAATGACAGAGAGCGACATGAGTAGGGGTTGTGCTTGGAGGACGGCGTCTGGAAAGAGCGGCATGGCAATGCGATAGAACCCATATGCGCCCACTTTCAAAAAGACGCCGGCTAGAATGACGCTACCCGCTGTAGGGGCTTCGGTGTGGGCATCAGGCAGCCATGTGTGCACGGGCCATAGTGGGACTTTGATGGCAAATGCCAATGCAAAAGCCATGAAGCACCACAGTTGAATGCCAGGATCGAGTTTCATTTGATAGAGATCAATCAGGTTCATTTGGTAGCCGCTCTTGGCGTAGACTACGAAGATTGCAACCAGCATGAGCAAGCTGCCAAAGAGGGTATAAATCAAAAGCTTCATGGCAGCCATGATGCGGTGTTTGCCGCCCCAAATGCCAACCAAGAAATACATGGGGATGAGCATGAGTTCCCAGAAGACATAGAACAAGAATAAATCAAGTGCGGCAAAAGCGCCGAGCAAACCCACTTCGGTGAGCAGAATTAATCCCATAAATTCTTTACGGCGGGTTTTAATTTCGTTCCATGCGCCCAAGATAGCGAGTGGAATGAGTAGTGTCGTGAGCACTATCATCAAAAGGCTCACACCATCGATACCCACAAAGTACTGGAAGTTGAGTGTTGGGATCCATGGATGCTGTTCAATCAGAGTGAACCCGTTATCAACGGCATTAATTTGGTAGAGCCACCACATGGCGAGCGATGCAATGAAGGTGATGAGTGAAAAGAAAAGTGCAATGGCGCGACTACCCTCTTCAAAGCGGCGTGGCAACATCATGATGGGCAAAACCCCAACCAGCGGCAAGAAAATGGTAATCGTTAAGATGTGTGACGCAATCCAAGGTATCATAGTTTATCCCGTTACAAAATCATCCAACCCAATACGACAACTGATCCCAATACCAATAGGAAAACATAGTGAGGCACCAAGCCTGTTTCCATAGCTGTTCCAACGCGCCCAAAGAGACGTGCGATGCGTGCGCTGCCACCCACTAAAATTTTATCAATCAATACGGCGTCAACGGTTTGCCACAACACTGATCGTGAGAACCACAGAAGTGGTTGCACAACAACGGCATCATAAATTTGATCCACATAATATAGGTTAACCAACAACGTGTAGCAGCGTTTGAAGCGTGCGGCCATTTGATCGGCCCATCCACGATGCTGCGAATATAAAATCCAAGCGATGATGGCCCAGATAGCGCCCCACGTCATACTGCCCAATCCCATGAAGAGTTCGGTAGATTCATTGCCCGCTTCGTGCAGTGCGGTTGGAAAGAGTGGTGCGAGCCATGTCATAATGTGGTCGTGGCCACCCATGGCGTGGGGCACTCCAACCCATCCCCCTATAATAGATAGAACGGCCAATACGACGAGCGGCAAAAGCATAGTGACAGAGTTTTCGGGGTGAACATGGTGTGGACCAGCGGGGTTGCGTTTGCCGAAGAAGGCCAGGCCCACCAATCGGAACATGTAGAATGCCGTGAGACCTGCAGCGAGAGTAGCAATCAACCACAACCAGAAGTGTCCACTGCTATAGACGTGCCAGAGAATGGCATCTTTGCTGAAGAATCCTGCGAACGGCCAGATACCTGCGATGGCAAGAGTACCGATTAAGAATGTGGTAAATGTTACGGGCAAGTGCTTGCGCAGACCGCCATACATGGAGAGACGTTGTTCGCCGTCCATGGCATGAATAACGCTGCCGGAACCCAAGAAGAGTAGTGCCTTAAAGAAGGCGTGGGTCATGACGTGGAAAATAGCAACGGAGAATGCGCCGACACCCAATGCCAAGAACATGAATCCCAACTGTGAAACGGTGGAGTAAGCGAGCACTTTTTTAATGTCGTCTTGTACAAGTCCCATCGTTGCAGCAAAAAATGCCGTCGCGCAGCCCACAATGGCAATAACGTTTAATGTGGTAGGCGCTAAAACAAACAAAAAGTTAAGGCGTGCTACCATGTAGATACCGGCGGTCACCATTGTGGCGGCGTGGATCAATGCTGAAACGGGCGTGGGACCTGCCATGGCATCGGGCAGCCAGACATAGAGCGGAATCTGTGCTGATTTTCCGGTGGCGCCCAAGAACAAAAGAAGTGTGGCTGCCGTTGCGACAGGTGCCAAAAATGCAGCGTGAGTAGAGATGTAGCTAAACGACAAGATGGCGTCACCAGGCTGAGCGGTGGGCTGCAAGGCCTGCCAGATAAAGAAGATACCCAAGACAAATCCAAAGTCACCAATGCGGTTTACGATAAAAGCTTTTTTACCAGCTTTAGCCTTTTCAATGTCGGTAAACCAAAATCCAATGAGCAGGTAAGAGCAAAGCCCTACCCCTTCCCAGCCCACAAACATGAGTGGGAGGCTGTCACCCAAGATGAGGAGCAACATGAAGAATAGGAATAAGTTTAAGTACGCGAAGTATTTGGCAAAGCCATCATCGTGCGACATGTAACCAACGGAATACAAGTGAATGAGGGAGCCCACCCCGGTGACAACAAGCGCCATGATAAGAGAGAGTTGGTCGAGCTTGAGTCCAATGGTCACAGCCCATTGCGTACCGCCGAACCATGTAAAGAGTGGGCCAGTGGATACAGAGTGTGAGTCTTCCAGTCCCATCGCAATATAAAAGAGCACAGCAACAATCAGGAATGAAATGAGCGGCATCACGACGGCGATGGTACCAGACAATGCATGTGATGGTTTCCACTGACTACGTGTTGAGAATAAATACATTTTGCCGTTGGCGATGGCACCTAGGAGCGGCAATAACGGAATCAAACACATGAGTGTCGGAATAGAGATGTGTTGTAAAAGTTGTTCAATCATTCACTTAGCCCTTTAGTTCTTTCCATGATGTCACGCGCACGCCGCTGGTATGGCGGAATGCGGCGATGACAATGCCTAAGCCTACAGCCGCTTCTGCTGCCGCAATAATAAAGACAAAAAGTACGGCAACTTGCCCGTCCAAGTGACTGCTAAATCGCGAAAATGCAACGAGTGCTAAGTTGGCAGCAGACAACATTAACTCCACCGACATTAAAATAATCAGCAAGTTGCGACGTGTGAGTACGCCAAAGATGCCTATAATGAATAGTAGGCAGCTGATGACAATGTAGTGATGAACTGTAATTTCCATTCTTACTCCACTGGTTTGCGAGCCAAAATGACCGCACCAATAATTGCAACCAACAACAAGACAGATGTCATTTCAAATGGAACCAAATAGTCGGTGAGTAGCAATTTGCCGACAGCCTCAATGGTGCCTTCCATTTCATTCGCAACAACACCTTGTGTAAAAAATTGCCGCCATCCAAAGAAGGCCAATGCAATTACGCCGGCCAAATAGAGTGCAGCACTTCCCTGTACCAATCGATTGCCAGCGATAGTGCGGAGTTTAACTTTTTCAGGTTCTAAATTGAGAAGCATGATGACGAAAATAAACAGCACCATGATGGCGCCGGCATACAAGATGATTTGCATGATCGCGACAAAGTGGGCGTGGAGTAGTACAAAGAGTGCCGCAAGAGAGAAGAATGTGCCCACAAGTGATACTGCAGCGCCAATGGGGTTGGGTTGCACAACGACAGTTACCGCCAGGAGGACGGTTGTCACTGCAAAGAAATAGAATAGGTAAGCTTCAATCATAAGTTTAATGTACAAACACAAGCCATGCGCTTGTGATAACAATGTTAAATAACGCCACCGGAATCATGCCCTTCCAACCCAAGTCCATGAGTTGGTCATAGCGAAACCGTGGCAGTGTCCAGCGCACCCAAATAAAGAATGCGCAGAAGAATAATGTTTTTGCGAGTACCACACCCATTTGCAATGCGGCTACTAAAACAGGCCCCACCCAAGTGGGTAACGTTGTGCCGTGAAGAAGTAGTGTGGCACCAATCATCAAGAAACCAATCAACACATGGGGAACACCGAAGATCAAAACTTCGTAATCGCGCGCATCGTTATATTTGTGGCGGCGGAATTTGCTGCACAGGAAAAGTCCAAAGGCAATGGCACCCACAGCCAATGCGGGTAGGCCCATGCTGAGTGCGGCTTCGGGGTACACGCGAATCCAGTCGAAGTCTAAGCCGGGAAGGTTCCATCCCCCAAAAAAGAGGAGCGATACAATGAGTGAACCCACAGCGATGTGTGCGTATTCCGCCATGAAGAAGAGTGCAAACTTCATGCTGCTGTATTCAGTGTGGAACCCTGCAACCAGTTCGGATTCGCCTTCGGCCAAGTCAAATGGGTTGCGGTTGGTTTCGGCAAACAGCGACGTTAAGAATAGGACAAATGCAATCGGTTGTGTGAAAGCGTACCAGTGGAAGCCTGTTTGCTGAGACACAATTTCGGTGATGCGGACAGTGCCGGTTACTAAAAAGAGCCCGATCAGCGCGAGTCCCATGGCAATTTCATACGATACCATTTGGGCGGATGCGCGCAGTGTGCCCAAGAGTGAGTAGCTGTTGTTAGATGACCAACCGCCCAACATGACACCATAGACGCCAAGAGAACCGATACCCAATATATAAAGGATGCCGATATTTAAGTCCGCTACTTGCATGGGGATAGTGAGTCCACCCAAGTGCAGTGGTTCGGCAAATGGCACCACACCAACCGTTGCGGATGCGACAAAAATGGCAATCATGGGGGCAACCACATAAATGATGCGACTGGCTTTTGTGGGGATGATGTCTTGCTTGCAAAATAGTTTTACCACATCGGCCAAGTTGTGGATCATGCCGCCTAAGCGAATCCCTAAAATCTGGGCGCGATTGGGACCACGGCGATCTTGAATGTAAGCACTGCCCTTGCGCTCAAACCAGATGAGAACAGGAATGAGTTGCAGAATAAGTGCAACGATGACAATCGCTTTGATGGCAGCAATAATGAGTTCCATTAGTCGACGAGCTTCCCTTCATCACCCAACTCATCCCAACGTAGGGACTTATAAGCGGGTACGGATTTGGCCAATAGGTCGAAACAGTCACGTGCGGTGTCTGGAATTTTGCCACCCTCTAAAAGCGAGATGTGAGAGGCAATGTTCCAAGCGGCCTTGGCTTCGCCGCGCGGTGCAATGGCTTTATGGAAACGCTGCACACGGCCTTGATAGTTGGTGAATGTGCCATCTTGTTCGGCAAATGTTGCAAGTGGTAACACTACATCTGCAAATTCAAACTTGGTAGAGCTATTGCTGGAAATAACCACAACCACTTCAGGTTTTTTGGTGGCAATCGTGTGTAAGTCTGTTTCGCTCGCTTCACCCACAACAAAGAGCAGTTTACATTTTCCAAGGTCGAGCGGCTTAAGGCCCAGCGCCCTGGTTGTATAGCTGTTGGGATTTTTGTCAGCGCGTCGCAATAGCGTGTCTTCGCTGGGGCTTTCAACAACTTTACCCGTTCCGTATTGAGCAGCACCTGTCCACTGGGTGGTAACGAGTGAATGCCATGCGGCCAGGTCTTCGTTGCTGAGTTGCGCAGAAAGCAACGCCGCACGTTGATCGGGTGAATAATTTTGCAGGAGCATGCGTACTTGGTTCCAGGCGTTTTCCCATGTGGTGCGTTCAAGCCCACCTTCTTTGCGAACGAGTGGTGATAAAATACGATCATCATTAATATATTTATAAGTCACGCGGCCTTCGTCGCACATCCAACATTGGTTTACCGCTTCGTTGTCCCGGGGACGGTAGCGGTACACAACCCCACCTTCGTGATCCATGGTGATGTTGCAGCCTGTTGAACAGCCCGTGCAAACGGACTTGGTCTTTTGCAAGAACCAGACGCGCTTATTAAATCGGAAGTCGGTAGAGGTCAATGCACCTACGGGACAGATATCAACCGTGTTAATACTGTAGGCGTTCTTCATGGGTTGGCCGTTGAACGTTGAAACCGTTGAATGGTCGCCACGGTTATCGATGCATAACTCGGCATCACCCGCCACTTCATCGCAGAAGCGCACGCAGCGTGAACAGAGAATGCAGCGTTCATCATCGAGCATCACGCGTTCGCCCAATGGTTTGGCTTTAGGTTTGTGAACCTTTTCTTCCTTAAAGCGCGAAGGAACAGACGAATATTGGAAGTAGTAGTCTTGCAACTTGCACTCACCGGCTTGATCGCAGATGGGGCAATCCAGTGGATGGTTAACCAAAATGAATTCGAGCACACTCTTTTGGGCATCAACCACCGCTTGCGATTTGGTGCGGACTTTCATGCCTTCGGCAACTGGGGTGTTGCAGGAAATTTCTAACTTTGGGCGGCCTTCGATTTCCACC
Source organism: Deltaproteobacteria bacterium CG11_big_fil_rev_8_21_14_0_20_47_16 (assembly GCA_002796325.1). Lineage (GTDB taxonomy): Bacteria > UBA10199 > UBA10199 > 1-14-0-20-47-16 > 1-14-0-20-47-16. Next base: position 108,651 of record PCXA01000001.1, read on the forward strand.
AAACACATGCGGCAGTTGCCTGCGATAGACAGTTTAGGGTGATAGCAGTAATGCGGCACAAACAGGCCCTTGTCCAAACAGACCTGCAAGACCGTTTGGCCTGCTTCAACTTCAAATTCTTTGTCATCAATCGTAATCTTTGGCATCGTTTATTCCCACGTTTGAATCTGTTGCCCTTTACGTAACCCTAATTTTCCAGCGTCTTCGAATTCGTGTCTGAATTTTTGAATGTAACTTTTAACCGGCATGGCTAGCGCGTCTGAAAATACGCAAATGGTGCGGCCTTGCATGTTGGTAGCAACACTTAATAATAAATCACAATCGCCAGGGCGAACTTCGCCGCGCACCACGCGGGCCAAAACTTTTTGAATCCAACCGGTGCCTTCACGGCACGGGGTGCACTGTCCGCAAGATTCGTGGTGGTAGAAGTCGCCCAAAATTTTGAGTGCGGTGACCATGCACGTTTGGTCATCCATAATGACCATACCACCGGAACCCAACATGGTGCCCGCGGCACCAAGTGATTCGTAATCCAAATTCACTTTCATCGCTTCTTCGGCAGTGAGGATTGGAACAGACGAACCACCCATAATGACGGCCTTCAACTTGCGACCTTTCCACACACCACCGCATTGCTTCTCTAAAAATTCTGAGAATGGCAGGCCCAACGGTATTTCATAGTTGCCGGGCTTGTTGATGTGGCCACTTACGCTAAAGAGTTTTGTGCCGGTGGACTTGCCCACGCCGATTTTGGCGTACTCGGCGGCACCCTTCTCTATTATATAAGGAACCGCCATGAGTGTTTCGACATTGTTCACAACAGTTGGGCATCCAAAGACACCGACAACAGCTGGGAACGGCGGCTTGATACGTGGCTGGCCCTTTTTACCTTCGAGTGATTCAATGAGCGCGGTTTCTTCACCGCAGATGTAGGCGCCCGCACCACGATGCATGTAGACGTCTAATTTAAAATCGTGACCGGCAACTTTGTTACCCAAAAATCCTTTGGCGTAGGCTTCGTCGATTGCCCTTTGTAGAATTTGTAGTTCTTGGAACATTTCACCGCGGATGTAGATGTAGGCCGTGTGAGATTCCAGCGCATAACAGGTGATGATGATGCCTTCGAGCAGCGCATGTGGATCTTTGGTCATGAGCTCGCGGTCTTTAAATGTACCTGGCTCTCCTTCGTCGGCATTCACGCACAGGTAAATGGGTTTGCCGGTGGTCTTGGGAACGAACCCCCACTTCACACCTGCCGGAAATCCTGCGCCACCACGGCCTCGCAAGCCACTTGCCTTGACTTCGTCGATGACTTGCGCCGGCGTCATGGTAAACAACTTGCTTAATGTGGAATAACCACCGGTGGCCATGTAGCCATCAATGGTTGCCGCATTTGAAACTGCAAAGCGTTTGGTTAAAATAGGTTCCATTTATTTCAAATCCTTTAACAACTTATCAATGCTTTCACGTGTTAAGTTCAATTGGTAGTCGTCATTCACTTGCATCATGGGCCCGCCACCGCATGCCGCCAAACATTCGACTTCGGATAATTTGAATTTACGATCTTCCGTCATTTCACCTGGCTTGATGCCCAATTTTTCTTCTAAGTATTGGGTGGTCTCACCTGCACCGCGCAACCAACAGCAAATGTTGCGGCAGACTTGCAAATGATATTTGGCAGGTGGTTCCTGATTGTACATGGTGTAGAAGGTGACAACTTCTTGAACATGCGCCGGTGTGCATCCACAAATTCGCGCCACTTCAACCATAGCCTCTTTTGAAATCCAGCCCTCTTGATATTGGACTTCCCACAAAATAGGCAGCAACGCCGCTTGCTTATGGTCTGCAGGATAATGCGTCAGCAGCTCTTCCACATTTTTCATGCGTTCATTTGTAAATTTAAAACTCATCGATCCAACTCCCCGGCAACGACGTTCAGTGTTCCTAAGATAGCAACGGCGTCCGCGATCATTTGTCCCTTAATTAGTTCGGGAAACGCTTGGTAAATGGCAAAGCATGGTGGACGCACTTTGATGCGATAGGGTTTTCCGCTGCCATCGCTGACAATATAAAAACCCAGTTCACCGTTTGCGGCTTCGGTATATGAATAGACTTCACCCGGTTCCACTTTAATTCCGAACATGATGAGTTCAAAGTGGCGGATTAAGCCTTCAATTGAATTGTAAACTTCGTGTTTGGGTGGCAACACCACCTGATTGTTGGCCACTTCGATGGGGCCATCTGGTAATTTGTCGAGCGCTTGTTCAATGATGCGTGTGGATTGCACCATTTCTTCGAAGCGCACAAACAGGCGATCGTAGCAATCGCCCACCACACCCACAGGAACATCCCAGCTAAAGCGATCGTAATCATAATACGGTGCTGCTTTGCGCACGTCGTAGTCTACACCACAGGCGCGCAAACACGGACCGGTAAATCCCCAGTTGATGGCGTCTTCTGCGGAAATCACGCCCACGTTTTGGGTGCGATCCATAAAGATGCGATTCTTTTTGAGTAAACCTGTAACATCTTTAACGGCTTTGTTGAGTTCTTTGAGGCAGCTGCGCAATTCTTTGTCGGAACCCGCTGGCAAGTCTTTGGCAAGTCCACCGACACGCACATAGGTGTTGGTAAGTCGCGCGCCACAGAGGCGTTCCACCCAGTTGGTCATGGTCTCACGCACATTGAAGAAATACCAGAAGTTGGTGAGCGCGCCCAAGTCGACCAAGTTGGTGCCGATACAGACCAGGTGGTCCATGATGCGGGACAGTTCGCTAATAATGACGCGAATGTATTGGCAGCGCGGTGGAATTTGCAGTCCCAACAGCTTTTCGACCGCCATGGCATAACCCACGTTATTCATAAGTGCAGATAAATAATTCAGGCGATCGGTGTATGGAAAAATTTGGGTGTAAGTATGGTCTTCGGATTCTTTTTCAAAGCAGCGGTGCAAGTATCCAATTTCAGGGTTGGCATCGACAATGGTTTCACCATCGAGCGTGAGCAATACACGCAGCGTTCCGTGCATGGTGGGATGCGACGGGCCCAGATTCAAGTGCATCTTATGTGTGTGTAGCGATAGATCCATTGTTTAGTCCAATAGTGAAATGGGTGTCGGAATTTGCTGCCGTTTATTCACTGGGTAATCCTTGCGTAGCGCATGGCCTTCAAACCCTTCGTACGTGAGAAGTCTTCGCAAATACGGATGCCCATCAAAAATAATTCCAAATAAGTCAAATGCCTCGCGCTCAAACCAATTGGCAGACTTCCAAATTCCAATCACTGTGGGAACGTGGGGATCGGCTTCGGTAACCCGCACCTTGAGACGAATGCGTTTGCGCGTGGATTGGCTGTACATGTGATACACCACTTCAAAACGATCCTTGCGTTCGGGGTAATCCACACCGCAGACATCCATTAAAAAGTTCATGCTGCAGCTCTCTTGAAGATAGCGACAGACATCAATCAAGTGACTGACTTTGATAACAGCAGTATCGTCACCACGAAACGAACTGGTTTCAATAACGGCATCACCAAACTGCTGTTTGAGTTGATCTAAAAGTTGCTGCATTATTTATCCCGTTTGCGCTGAAAACCAACATCACCTGACGTGACGGCATCACTGACAATGCCGTACAAAATGCCGTCATCGACGTTATTTTTGACATTGGCCAGTTCGGTGCGTGCTGTTTTGCCCACATCGCTGCTGCCGGCCTTTTTAATCAATTCTTCATATGCGGTAATAGCTGCCTTGCGATATTTTTCGCCGCGCACGATCAGCTCGTCTTCTGCCACACTTCCGTTATAGAGCATCCATGCCCATTTGCGATGGATCCACCAAATGTCTTCGTTTAAACGTGCGTATAAGAGGCGTGCCTTCAAATTCCACTCACCTTTATACTTATTGATGTAATCTTGTACGCGACCCAAGACATCTTCGGGAGCACCCAACAAATTCTTTTCCAATTGAAAATAGGCAGCTTCTGCTGCGGCATCGCTCTTGGGATAGTCGGTGGCAACCTGTTGGTAATGTGTTCCCATGTAGCGAATGATGATTTGTGTGGGGAAAAATTGGAACGCGCCGGCACCATAATGCGCATTCATCTTTTCAGCGTATTGTCCCATGCATGCGGGTGTTTTGGGTGAGCCCTTTTTGCGGTAACATTCTTGTTCGGCGTCGTTATTGACCTGTTCCGCATATTTGTCGAGCGAGCGCCCTAGCCACAAAAGCGCTTCCGGCTTTGTTTTGCTGTCGGCTGACTTTGTAGCATCTACAAAGAAATCAGCCGCTTCTTTATACTGTCCCTGATTGTAAAGCGATTGTCCTTGCGCAAAATCCACCTTATCTTTGGCCAATGCGACAGCGGAAACCATCATGAGTGCAATCAGAATGTGTTTCATGAGTTGCGGACCTCGCGTGCAGGTAAAATGGGAATGACACGGTCATATTTGGGACGATCTTTGCCTGTAATTTTATCCTGCAACCGTAAAACGGCATGCAACACCTGCTCGGGTCGTGGTGGGCAGCCTGGAATATACACATCCACCGGAATAATTTCGTCAATACCCTGCAAGGTGCTGTAATTGTCGTAGAATCCGCCGCTGGAGGCGCAGGCGCCCATGGCAATGCACCACTTGGGTGGGCTCATTTGTTCCCAAACGCGCTTTAGAATGGGCGCCATTTTATAGGTGATGGTGCCCATGACCATCATGAGGTCGGCTTGGCGCGGGGAAAAGCGCACGAGTTCAGCGCCAAAACGGGAAATATCAAAGTGTGAAGATACAACACCCATGAATTCAATGGCGCAGCAGGCCGTACCAAAGGGCATGGGCCATAGGGAGTTTTTCTGCCCCCATGCCACGACTTCATCGAGTCGGGTGGTTAAAAAACCATCTGTAAATTCGTTACCACGTGCCATATGTGTTTACCTGTAATCCTGTTGCGGGTCCTGTCACCGAATTACCCCATTTGTCGGCATCGCCTTCGTTCAATCAAGGAGATTAACCTATCCCGAAGCTCGGCTGCTGGCGAAAATGGGGTCCCCATTCGGCGCCACCCGCAATCACATCAAAGCTATTCCCACTTGAGTGCGCCTTTGCGCACGACATAGAGCCAACCAATCACCAAAACAGCGATAAAGAGCAATCCTTCAATGAAAATAAATACGCCTAAACCGCTGGCGATGAATTGTTTGAAGAGTGTGGCCCAAGGGAAGAGGAGTGTGACTTCGACGTCAAAGAGTAAAAAGACCATGGCCACCATAAAGAACTTAACCGAAAAGCGTTTGCGGGGTGAGTCAGCTGGCTCTAACCCGCATTCATAGGGCTCTAGCCGGACTTTGTTGTATGGACGACGACCGATCCATGCAGACAAGCCCACAAACACGCCACCCAAAATCAGCGCAAAAATAAAAAGGACGGCAATTGGAAAATAAGAGGAAAGCACGCGGGGCTTTTCAGTCAAACCCTATGAGATGTCAATGAATTTTAGGGCGTGGGAAAGTTGTCCCACGTGAATTGATAGCCAAATGTGAGCACACGGCGGACGAGGGGAAGTGGCAGGTTGCCGGTATATGCAGACGTGACGTTAGGGAGATTTTGCAACCACTCCTCTGGAAAGATCTGTGCTGCCGCAGCGGTGCGCAAAAGATCGATGCGGTGGTGACCGTCCAGTAAGAGTGCAGGTTCGCCTGCGCCGAGGCGAAGAACGTGTAACCCAGGGCGGGGATCTACATCCATTGGCGTTGCCAGGACGTCCGTTCGGAAATCCTCAATGGCAGAGGTTAAAAAGAGGTCTGGGCCAACATTACTGCGTCTTAGTTGACGAAGTCTTTCAATCTCTTGTGTAAAGAGGTCGGTGTTATATCGGTATGGGCCATGCATGGGGCGGATGTTCCCCAGTGCAATGGGTCGGCCTGCGTTTATTCTCAGGTTATTGCATTCTTGTGTCTGTGGATCACGGCCTATAACTTGATCAAACAGTTGCCAGTCATTTTGAGTCAACACTGCCTTTGTATAGTCTAATGCGGGTCCCGACATGATTTGGTAGTGAAACATGTCATCGGTAATTTCGTCCGGTTGCATGGCGCCACTGGTTTTTAATAGTTTCCACGCAGCCATGACGACCTCAGTGCTGGTATCTTTAAATCCCATCAGAATGAGGGGTCTTATCTGTTGGCGTTGTGCTTCAGTGTCATGGGGAAGCTGCTGTGCCCGTTGCAATGCATAGAGCCGCTGCTGCTGGCCAGGGGAGTATCTTAAAATGGTGGTAATATCCTGCCAGGCATCTGGTGAGGTTTGTAAGTGGTCATCTGCCCTTAATCGATTACGGGCCGCATCGGGATCTGGAAATTGCAAAAGTCCTTTTGGAAGATGGAGCTTCACCGTTGTGCCATGCCCCACTTGGGATTCAATCTCAGGCGTGATGCCGAGTGCGGCGCAGGCGGTGCGAATACGTTGCCATCCGAAGCCGTGAAACTCATTGGGGTTGTTGTGATTAACCGGCGCACCATCATGAACAGGGGCACCATTTAAGAGCATCGCTGCCACATCTTGCGACATGCCCGCACCACGATCTGTCACTTTAATCACAAGTGCCTGATGCTTGGCGCTATATGTCAGCTTAATGTGAATGTGTGCACGTGGTCGAAGGGGGCCCTTATGTTGTACAGCGTTATTCACCAGATTTCGCAAGATGATAGCGAGCTGTTGGCAATCCACATCATTGGCCAGTGTTACATTGTCGAAACCTTCGAATGTAATATCAGCGGTTAATTGCCATCGGGAACGAAGATTGTGAGTGATGTCTGCGAGGTTGTGAGGAATTTGTGCCTGTTGCATCTGCTCTAAAAGGTCTATCCATGAAGTTCCTTCTTCAACAAGTGTTACCCTCTCTGCGGCGTGGCCCAAAAGACTCATGATATCATGGATCAGCTGGCGCTGTTCCGGACTTGTCGATAATTGACGTGTGGCTTCGGCAAAGCGTCTGATTTGAAAGGCAATTGCAATGTCGAGTTGGTAAGGGCGTGACCAGTAACCTACAACACGACGGCGTAATGCAATGGCGTAGGCTAAAACCGCATTTGCGGCCTCGTCCGCCAAGACCTCATCTCCATGCTCAATGGCGTAGCGCATATGGGTCATAAGCAGTTCTGGAAATTTGATCTCTTGTATGCGGTTCATGACGCGATCAGTGCTGCGCTCAATGAGCGGCTTCATTTCACCTGAAAAGTGGTGTGTGTATTGCCGTGCCAATGTGATGAATGTAACATCTCCCGTAATAAGTGCTGCACGTTGTGCAAGGGTTGTGGTGCGGATCCAGTTGGCATCGTGCTGTATTGGAAGAGTTTCGAGTTGTGCTGCTAACGCCGTGAGCTTTTGATAAAGCACTTCGGGATCGGGAAAAGCGCCTTGCCGTTCTAGCAATTCATCCAAGTCATCCATGCGCTCATGGGGGTCGATGTCGGCAGTTGCGGGACCCATACTGCTGCTGCCAGCGGAGGCGACAATGCGGAGGCCGCCACCGATGATGGGGTGGACCGTTGCAATGAAACTTGCTTGCTCATGGAGTGAATTGAGTTGCGCTTGCAGCTGATCGATGGCCGTTCGATTTCCAAGGCGCGTTTGTTCCCAAAGTTGCATTTCGATGGACAGGATTTGTTGCATGATCTTGGCCATCTCTTGAAACTCGCTGAAAACTTGTTGGATGGTTTTACCAAAGCGATCAATGCCAATGGGGAAGCGAAGTGGCTGCGCTGGTTTGGGTCTGAGGTGGTGATGTGGTTCGGAGTCTTGTGAGACCGATAGCGCAAGCCCAATGAAGGTGCAGGCATGTCCGGCGATTCCCAAAAAGCGTGAAAATGCAGAGGGCGATTCTACAGGAATCGGTTCTACGAGTCGTAGTTGCGGCCGCACCATATTGTCATTGGCGGCAGGAGTCTCTTGTAAATGAGTCCACAGGTTAACAACGGGAGCGGGTAGCTTGGGCGCAATCGTCATGGTGTATATTGAAGTGTTACCTTCACAAGAGAAGGTTTGATTTCCGCAAAGGCGTTGTAGTTAATACCATTCTGTTCAGTAATATTGTGTGCCATCATGATTGTTGCAGGCTTATTGGGACTCATAATCCAAAGCGGTGCTTGTAAAAGAACAGTGTCATCTGCAAAGTGATCGCTTTCCATGAGTCGCACGCAATACTGCGCACCCCGGTTGTTGGGTGGCAACGTGGCTGTGTCTACAATGAGTTTGGGTGGCACATATTCAATCGCTTGGTGATGCATGCCAAACTCACACTGGTTGTATGTTGCATCCTCATTGGGTTTGTGTGTGGGATAAGGTCCCGGCAGAATACTGACAGCAGCAGTGGCGTCCTTGTAGTCGCTAATATCATTTTTGCAGAATACTTGATCGCGGTCGATAATATCTTCCTTAACAGAATAGCCGTAACGAAGATTTTTGAGGTGTTCGCGAAAAGGATCTGAGCCTACGGCGTCTGGAACAGGCGACCATGGATTGCAACTTTCGGCAGTAATGATGATGTAAATATTGCCGTATTTGGCAACGTCTAACCAGAACCAATTCCAACGTTCTTCTTCGCCATTGCCAACAAGTTCAATAGACTTAACAGCGATGGTGCCATGATGATCGGTTAGATCCTTTGTGAAGCCAAGCATTTCGCCATTTTGGTAATTTTCTGCAGGATGATGTGTGTAGCGCGTAGTATCCAATATCCATTTTGGAAAGCGCGGTGATATGTCGGCCGCCATTGAAATGCCGATACATTCACCCGGATAATCTCTTGGATAGGTATAAGTCCCTTGAATTTGTAGTATCTCGTTCAAGGTTTCGCGTAGATAGTTGTTGGTATTAAAACGATTTAAAACGCTATTAAACATATCGTGTCCTTAATGGCGTTGAGCCTATGAGTGTATCGGCGGATTCACTTAAAGGTTGCCTTATTTGGGGTGACGATTGTGTGACAAAAATGGGGTGTCTATGATAACCACAGACACCCCATTCATAATGGCTTAATGTCTAACGAGACTACTGCTTGTTGACAAGATTATTAAGCGACTGATCGCTTACATCATCACTACCTTGACTGCGGAAATACGCTTCCACGTCGGTGGCGCTGCATGGAAACCCTGCCGCTGTGGCAATCTTGGCAATCACTTCCGCTGCCGCATGCGGGTTTTTGGCCTTACGCATGCCTCCCAGTTGACCCCTTAATTTTGGGTTCGCTCGGAGCTGTTGGATAAATCCCATTACGGTTTGCGTGGACATATGATGTCCCCCTTTCAGTGTGTCCTGTAATGGTACGGGACAGGGGGAACAGCGCAAAGCCAAGAATATGACGTCATTAAATGAGGCGCCCTATTTTATTGAAAATAGTGTTTTAATACAGTGGATTACATCTCTGTGTATTCTGGACCGCTGCCGCCTTCGGGAATGGTGAGGCGCGCGCCCTTGGCGGTGATGGCGCCACACTGTACACAGTTCGATGGGTTGATCATAATCTCGGTTTTACCCTCATTTTTCCACTCATAAACGCCTGCGGGACACATGCTGATCCATGCCTGACCCACGGGTTCGGATACCTTGGTCTGGATGCGGATATGATTGGGCTGATCGTCGCGGCTACGATTACCTGCCAAGTAAACACTCGAGAGTTTGTCGAATGTTAAGACATTGTCGGGCTTGGGATAGACGCGATTGCCATTGAAGACTGCCTCGGCTGAATCCGCTGGCAAACTCATCTTCCATCCAGGGAAGGTGCCTTTGGTTAGTGTCATGAGGCTGGCCAAAAATCCGCCCACAAAAAATCCGTGGTGGAATGCCTGACGCATATTGCGGACTTCATGCAGATCTTTCACAATAATGCTATCCCGTACGCGCTTGCTATATGCAACTAATGCGTTTGGTGCTTGCAGGTTGGCGCCTGCCTTGAGTTGTTCGAAGATGGTTTCAGCAGCCAAAATGCCGGACTCCATGGCATAGTGGATTCCCTTCAACGCAGGCACATTGACCATGCCAGCGGCATCCCCCAAAATCAGCGCGCCTGGTAGGTGCAGCTGATTGGGTAGTGCGTAGAAGCCGCCTTCTGGAATGGCCTTGGCCCCCCATTGAAGTCGTTTGCCACCCTCCAATACTTTCTTGAACAAGGGGTGTAGCTTCATTTCTTGCAGCAAGTCGTGAACAGATAGTGTGTCATCAGCAAAGTCAGTGCCAACGACCAATCCCACTGCCACCTTGTTATCACCCATGGGGTACATAAAGCTGCCACCAAACTCGCGATATTTTTTGGCGAGTTTCAATGGCCAACCCATGGTGTGGATGATGCGATCGAGTGGCTTGGTGACTTCCCAAACTTCTTTGACACCGAGTGCATAAATTTGTGGCGCGCCACGCTTGATGTTGAAGTGTTCAAGTGCTGCTTGGGTTAAGTGTCCAATGCAGCCTTCGCCCAATGCGGTGACCTTGGCGAGCATTTCACTGCCAGGTGTATAGTTGGCCAAATGCTCCCCTTCTCGTCCGCGCCCCATGTCGCCTGTGCGCACACCTACAACGGCGTGGTCGTCTACCAACAACTTGCTCCCCGCTGTTTCTGGTAGAATGGTAACACCTAGCGCTTCGGCTTGTTGGGCGAGCCAGGTTCCCACTTTGGAAAGTGAGGCAATGACATTGCCATGGTTTTTCATGGTGGGTGGTACGGGCAATGGGAATGAGGTGGATTGGGTTAAGAAGTAAACCGATTCACCTGGGACTTCACCGTAGAATGGCAATTCGGCGTTGCTTAAATTGGGAAATAAGCTGCGAAATGGTGCTGGATTAATAACGGCGCCTGACAAAAGGTGCGCCCCCACGTATTTCCCCTTCTCTATTATAGCAATCGGAAAATCACCCAGACCGGCTTTGATCTCCGGTGTTGTTTCTAAAAGTTGAGCGAGTCGAATGGCCCCTGCAAGGCTTGCGGGCCCCCCACCGACAAACAAAACCCCAACATTTAACTGGCTATCAGCGGGTCCTTCGGGTTTGGAAACAAATTCGCCGGGTTGAACGGGTGGTTTATAGTCAGCAGGAATGTTGGACATGGTAAATCTCCTTTTCAAAGGCCCTATATTGTTGGTTTGGGTCTTGTCAATCGTGCAGGCATGTGGTTTTAAGTTTTTTCACACTTTAATATACAGGAGGCATCATGGGTTGTCGGCGGTTGTTGAGTGTTCTGGCGTTGGTTTTTCTGGCGGCATGTTCCAAAACCAACCAAAATGAAATTGTAATTGGGGAATTCTCGTCACTCACCGGCAATACCGCATCATTTGGAATCGCATCACATAATGGATTTGCGATGGCGACCGAGGAACGCAACGCCAATGGCGGTGTGTTGGGTAAGCAAATCAAATTGGTTACCGAAGATGATCAAGGCAAGTCCGAAGAAGCGCGCTCCTCCGTACTAAAATTGATTCGCTATCACAAAGCAAAGGCGCTCCTGGGAGAGTTTGCATCATCACGCAGTATTGCAGCAGCTCCCGAAGCTCAGAAGTTCCACGTTCCCATGGTTTCCCATGGTTCTACCAACCCCAAAGTCACAGAGTTTGGTGATTACATCTTCCGCACCTGCTTTATTGATCCTTTCCAAGGCAAAGCCATGGCCAAGTTTGCGTATAATACATTGGGGATTCGCCGTGCGGCCATTCTGCGTGACGTGAAAAATGATTATAGTGTTGGTTTGGCCAAATACTTTCAAGAAACGTTTCAAGCGTTGGACGGTACCATTGTTGCAGATGAATCGTATAGTGAAGGCGATGTGGAGTTTCGGTCACAGCTCACTGCAATGAAGGCGCTCAAGCCACAAGCAGTATTCATTCCTGGTTACTATACTGAAGTAGGGTTGATTGCGCGTCAGGCACGTGAGTTGGGAATTGATGTGCCGCTTCTGGGCGGCGATGGTTGGGATTCGCCCAAGACGGCTGAGATTGGTGGTAAGGCAATTGATGGGTCTTATTTCAGTAATCACTATGCGCAGGACGATCCCGATCCCAAGGTCCAAAACTTTATTAAAAAATACAAAGCCAAATATGGCAGCGTTCCAGACTCACAAGCGGTTTTGGCGTATGATGCAGCGAATCTTCTTTTTGATGCCATTCAGCGTGCAGGTTCAACCGATGGCGACAAGATTCGTGCAGCGCTTGCTGCAACCAATGGCTTTCCGGGTATTACTGGCAGCATTACGATTGATCCCAATCGCAATGCTCAAAAATCCTTGGTGATTGTGCAATACAGCAATGGCAAACCAATATTTAAGGATCGGGTGGGCTCATGATGAAACGATTCGTCATTCCAGTGGTGCTTCTTGGACTTGTGGCGTGCCACAAGTCATCCACGAACGAAATTCGCATTGGTGAATATAATTCACTCACCGGTGGGACGGCCACATTTGGTCAAGACTCTCACGATGGCATCGCTTTGGCGATTGAAGAGGCCAATGCGGCAGGCGGTGTGTTGGGGAAAAAGATCGTGCTCATTACCGAAGATGACCAGAGTCGTCCCGAAGAAGCGAAGGCAGCAGTACTTAAATTAATCCAGCGTGAAAAAGTTGTCGCACTCTTGGGTGAAGCGGCCTCCGGTCGATCTTTGGCTGCGGCCCCCGAGGCCCAACGCTACAAGGTGCCCATGATTGCACCGTCCGCAACCAACCCAAAGGTCACTCAAATCGGCGATTTTATTTTCCGCGCCTGCTACATCGATCCGTTCCAGGGTGAGCAGGTGGCGCGGTTTGCAGTCGAGTCACTCAAACTTAAGAAGTTTGCCATTCTGAAAGACGTCAAAAATGACTACAGCGTGGGTCTAGCCAAAGTGTTTGAAGATGCAGTTAAAAAAATGGGCGGTGAAATTGTTGATGTCGCATCTTACAGTGAAGGTGATGTGGAATTTCGCTCACAACTTACCGCCATTAAGGCCACACACCCGGAAGCAATTTTTATCCCTGGGTATTACACCGAAGTTGGGTTGATTGCGCGTCAGGCACGTGAATTGGGAATCGACGTTCCCTTGTTGGGCACGGATGGTTGGGATTCGCCAAAAACGGTCGAGATTGGTGGCAAGGCGGTTAACAACAGCTACTTCAGTGCGTCATTTATGGCGGACGATCCTGATCCCTCGGTGCAAACATTCATCAAAAAATTTAAAGCCAAGTACGGTCACGTCCCCTCGGGCATTGCTGTTTCGGGGTATGATGCGGCACAACTCTTGTTAAATGCCATGACGCGTGCAGGATCGACCGATTCCCAAAAAATTCGGGATGCCTTGGCGACCACCAAAAATTTCGAAACAGTGACGGGTAGTATCAGTGTTGGACCAGATCGTAATCTTCGCAAACGTTTGGTTATTGTCAAAATTGATGAAGAACAACCCAAATTTTATACAGCAGTAAATCCATAATCAGAGGAGGCTGTCATGAAAAAGCAGACATCGATAGTTGTTGTGCTACTGGCAATGAGTGTGGGGATCGCGGCGTTTGCGGGTGAGCCTGCATATAAGCCCAATGAGAAGGTGAAGGTGCAGTGGAAAGGCGCATGGTATGACGCAACAATCAAGGGCTTCAATAATCAAAAAAAATGTTTTCAGATTCATTATGATAATTACAGCAGTTCTTGGGATGAATGCGTGCGCAAGAAGCGCATCAAGAGTCGCTAATTCATGGAGATTTTCTTACAACAACTTGTGAACGGCATTTCGTGGGGCAGCGTTTATGCGCTGATCGCCATTGGTTATACAATGGTCTATGGCGTGTTGAAACTTATCAACTTTGCCCACGGTGATGTTTATATGATTGGTGCCATGACGGGCTATTATGTGGCGCTGACGTTGGGTGTCACAGAGTCTCACCCTCTTTGGCACTTGGGGGTAGTGATTTTGGGCGCCATGGTAGTGTGTGCACTCTTGGGTGTGGCCATCGAAAAGATTGCATATAAGCCATTACGCAAGGCGCCGCGCATTACCGCGCTGATTACAGCTATTGGTGTGTCCTTTTTTCTGGAATATGCCGGACAATTGATCTTTGGTGCGGATCCCAAGTTTTTCCCCCAGCTGATTGAATCCCGTCCACTATTTCATATTGGTGATGTTGCCATTACAACTATTCCAGCGATTATTGTTGTCGTGAGTTTAATTTTAATGGGCATTTTGCGGCATATCGTGATGCACACCAATGTAGGGCGTGCCATGCGGGCTGTGGCGTTTTCGCCCGATGCGGCACAGATGGTTGGTGTTCCCGTTGACCGTATTATTTCCATCACATTTATCATTGGTTCGGCGCTTGCGGGAGCCGCAGGTGTGTTGGTGGGACTGAATACACCCAAGATTGATCCTCTCATGGGAATTATGGCTGGTCTCAAGGCCTTTGTAGCAGCAGTTATTGGTGGTATTGGTAATGTGCCTGGCGCGTTAATCGGCGGGTTTTTCATTGGGATTTCTGAATCAATGGTGTCAGGATATTTGTCATCCACGTATCGCGATGCGTTCAGTTTTTTATTGCTGATTATTATTTTATTGGTTCGTCCTGAAGGTCTCTTGGGTAAACGGAGTGTTGAAAAAGTATGATTGATCCCTATTTTCAACTGATTCTTCTACGCTGCGGCGTGGCGGCCATTATGGCGGTCTCGCTGAATCTGATTAATGGTTTTACGGGTCAGTTCTCATTGGGTCATGCGGGCTTCATGGCCATTGGGGCGTATGTCTCTGCGGCGGTCAGTGTTTTTTTGGCACCGCATGCTGGGGAATTTGTCACCCAAGTTTGGTTTTTAATCGCACTTTTGTCAGGTGGGATTGCAGCAGGTCTGATGGGCTTACTCGTGGGACTGCCTACCTTGCGACTTCGTGGCGACTATCTGGCCATTGCAACACTCGGGTTTGCTGTGATTATCCGCGTGGTGATTTTAAATCTGGACGTGGTGGGCGGTGCGCGCGGGATGACTGATATTCCAGAGCTTTCCAATGGCTATTGGATCTTCGGAACACTCGCCATTACCGTTTGGATCATTAATAATTTGGTATATTCCATCAAGGGGTATGCCCTGACCGCAATCAGTGAAGATGAAATTGCAACTGCATCAATCGGTATTTCTACAACCAAATATAAAGTGATGGCATTCGTGGTGGGTGCGTTCTTTGCCGGCATTGGTGGTGGGTTGTATGCGCATTTGGAATCATATCTTAATACCAACTCATTCACATTTTTGCGCTCATTTGAATTTGTGGCCATGGTAGTTTTGGGTGGTATGGGGAGTATCACGGGATCCATTGTTGCGGCATTTATTCTGACCATCCTTCCCGAAGCCTTGCGTGGATTTGATCAGTATCGCATGATTATTTATTCACTCATGTTGATTGTTCTGATGTTAACACGTCCCACCGGCATCTTTGGCCGTCGCGAATTGTGGCGCTGGAATCGGGGAAAAACATAATGGCGTTACTCTCGATTCGCGATTGTACAATCCAGTTTGGTGGCCTCACGGCACTTAATCAATTTACGTGTCGTATGCGATCGGGCGAACTGTTGGGTGTCATTGGTCCCAACGGGGCTGGTAAGACAACGTTGTTCAACGTGTTAACGGGTATTTATGCGCCGACCTCTGGTGCCGTTGAGTTTGAAAATACATCACTCGCTCAGTTGAAGCCGCATCAAATCAACCGTTTGGGAATTGCACGTACCTTTCAAAACATTCGTCTCTTTGGAGATTTAACAGTCGAAGACAATGTATTGCTGGCCATGCATCGCAGTATTCAGACAAATCTTTTTGCAATTAGCCTGGGATCGCGCCGATATGCACGCGAGGCCAATCTGGCGCATCGGCGTGCGCGCCAATTGTTATCCGAATTTCGCCTGGATGCCTTTGCAAACCGTCCTTCCAAATCCTTGCCCTATGGGGATCAGCGCAAGGTGGAGATTATTCGCGCCATGGCTACACAACCGCGACTATTGCTGTTAGATGAACCTGCGGCAGGCATGAACGCTACCGAAAAACGTGAGTTGATGACCTTTATTCGGCACATTAACAAAGACTATGGCCTGGCAATTGTTTTGATTGAGCATGACATGCATGTGGTGATGAATTTGTGCCCGCGCATTATTGTGTTGGATCACGGACAGCAAATTGCAGAAGGTCCTCCAGAGGCGGTTCGACGTAACCCCAAGGTGATTGAAGCGTATTTAGGAGTGCAGCCAACACCATGACACTATTATCAATACGAAATTTGCATGTGCATTATGGTGCGATTCACGCGATTAAGGGCATCTCTCTAGATGTGAATGAAGGTGAAATTGTGACATTGATTGGTTCCAACGGTGCAGGCAAAACAACATTGCTACGCACTATTTCAGGCCTACTTCGCCCTTCCCAAGGAACAATTGAATATAACGATGATGGTTTAAAGCCTCTGCATCGGATGAAGTCTCATGAAATTGTGCGGTGTGGTGTGGTGCAGTCACCTGAAGGGCGCATGATTTTTAATACGCTCACGGTGGAAGAAAATTTACTGCTGGGTGCCTACTCTCAAAAAGACGCTGCCAAGATTCAAGAATCGAGAGAGATGGTTTTCACACTCTTTCCCCGCTTAAAGGAGCGTCGACGTCAAGTGGGTGGAACATTATCAGGCGGCGAACAGCAAATGTTGGCGATTGGCCGTGCGCTCATGGCGCGACCGAAACTTTTATTATTGGATGAGCCATCGTTGGGGATTGCGCCGGCCTTGGTGCAACAAATTTTTACAACACTTCGGCAGATTAATAAGCGTGGCGTGACCATTTTGTTGGTGGAGCAAGATGCTTACCTTGCGCTTGAGACTGCAAACCGCGGCTATGTGTTGGAAACAGGAAAAATTGTGAATGAGGGCGCCGCTAAAGAGCTTATCGCCAACCCTGCAGTACAGCAGGCGTATCTTGGGATGGCATAGTTGTGAGACAAGTCATGCGCACCATTGTTGTGATAGGAGATTTCCAATGAACAAGGTTTGTACATCGGCCGCTGAGGCCATTCGCGACATTCCCGACGGTGCCACGATTATGGTGGGTGGCTTCGGGCTTTGCGGTATTCCAGAAAATTTGATTTTGGCTCTTCGGGATAAGGGTGTGAAAAATTTAACAGTCATCAGTAATAACGCGGGTGTGGATGATTTTGGTCTGGGACTTCTACTGCAAACACGGCAGATTAAAAAGATGGTTGCGAGTTATGTGGGCGAGAACAAAACGTTTGAGAAACAGTTTTTAGATGGATCGTTGCAGGTGGATTTAACGCCACAGGGAACGCTAGCCGAGCGCATTCGCGCGGGTGGTGCGGGTATTGGCGGATTCTTTACGCCGACAGCGGTGGGAACGGTGATGGCGGAAGGAAAGGAAGTGCGCGAGATTGATGGGCGGAAATATGTGTTTGAAAAGCCCCTCAAGGCGGACTTTGCGCTCGTCAAGGCCTGGAAGGGAGACCGCTTGGGCAACCTTGTTTATCACTTAACGGCACAAAACTTTAATCCTGTCATGGCCATGGCGGCAAAGGTGACTATTGCTGAAGTTGAGGAGCTTGTTGATACAGGTGACTTGGATCCCAATTTTATTCACACGCCCAATATTTTTGTGAAGCGCATCATTCAGGGTAAAAATTATGAAAAACGTATTGAGCAACGTACTGTGCGCAAGAGGGAGGCATAAATGGCACTCACTCGAGAAGAAATTGTGAAACGTGCTGCGCAGGAAGTGCAAGATGGCGCATATATCAATTTGGGTATTGGCATGCCGACATTGGTGGCCAATCATATTCCAAAAGATCGACATGTGATCCTGCATTCTGAAAATGGTCTTTTGGGTTATGGTCCCTTTCCTTACGAAGGCGACGAAGATGCCGACCTCATTAATGCGGGTAAGCAAACCGTAACATTGGTTCCAGGGTCGGTAATATTCGATCACGCCACCTCCTTTGCCATGATCCGCGGCGGCCATATTGATCTCTGTATTTTGGGGGCGATGCAGGTGTCTCAATCGGGGGATATTGCCAACTGGATGATTCCGGGCGCCATGGTCAAAGGTCCGGGTGGCGCGATGGACCTGGTGGCTTCGGCCAAGCGGGTTATTGTCTGCATGGAGCATGTGACGAAGGGTAATAAATCGAAGATTATGAAGACTTGTACGTTGCCGCTTACAGGCACTCAGGTGGTTTCCCGAATTATCACGGATTTGGCTGTGATGGATGTTACCCCTCAGGGTCTCAAGCTCGTCGAATTGGCGCCAAATGTGTCCGTTGATGACGTGAAAGCAGCAACAGAGGCCGAATTTCAGGTTGCCTTGGCATAAAAAGACTTGGAACACCTCTCCCGCTATTATAGATAGCGCGGCCATGACAACAAAACACATTCACTTTATTGGTATTGGCGGTACCGGCATGGGCGCATTGGCAGGACTCTGTCATCAGGCCGGCTTTCGCGTCACAGGAACCGATGGCCCTATTTATCCGCCAATGAGTACGTACTTGGCCTCCTTAGGAATCAAGCCCTTTGAAGGGTACGACCCCGCGCATTTGGATCCCCAGCCGAATTTGGTCATCATCGGAAATGTGGTACGCAAAGACAATCCGGAAGCGCAAGCGGCCATCAAACAAGGGATTAGATATTTGTCGATGCCCGATGCAATTGCCGATTTATTTTTGCCCCATAAAAAATCACTGGTGATTACGGGGACGCATGGCAAAACAACCATGTCGTCTGTAATGGCGTGGCTGCTCGAACATGCAGGTCGCAATCCCAGCTTCATGATTGGTGGTATTCCCCTCAATTTTGATAGCGGTGCACGCCTCACAGATGGTGATACGTTTGTTTTGGAAGGCGATGAATATGATACTGCCTTCTTTGACAAGACACCCAAGTTTCTACACTACCATGCCAAGGCTGCAATTTTGGGTGCCGTGGAATTTGATCATGCAGATATTTACAAAGACCTTGCGCATGTGATGACAGCATTTGGAGAGTTTGTAACTGGCCTACCCAAAGATGGCGTGTTGGTAGCTTACGCCGATCATCCCAATACACGGCAGCTGATTCAAAAGGCAGTCTGCCGAGTGGTGACGTATGGATTGGCATTAGATGCAGATTATCAATTAGACGCATTGCGAATTGATAAAGATGGCAGTCACTTCTCAGTAATTCATAATGATGAAACTTATTTGTTTGATTCGCCGCTTTACGGCGAACACAATGCATTAAACGTGCTTGCTTGTGTGGCCATGGCACATGAGCAAGGTGTTTCCTGGAAGGAATTGCAGGCAGGTGTGGCCGCGTTTAAAGGTGTGAAGAGGCGCTTGGAAGTTGTTGGTACTGTAAAGGATGTAACGGTTATTGATGACTTTGCACATCATCCAACAGCAGTACGCGAAACAGTGAAGGCGTTGCGTTGCAAATATCCAGATCGCCGCATTATCGTGGCCTTTGAACCGCGCAGCAACACCACGCGACGCAAAATTTTTCAGAATGAATTTGTGACTTCTTTTAAAGGCGCAGACCGCGTACTCATTGCGCCTGTTGCACGTGCATCTGAGTTGCCAAAAAACGAGCAATTAAATCCAGATGAATTGGCTCAAGCGCTCATGAATTCCGGTGTGGAATCCTATGCATTGGCCTCAAATGATTTTTTACTAGAGTACCTACTTCGTAATGCCGAAATGGATGATGTTATTGTGCTGATGTCCAATGGAGATTTTGGCAACTTGCACCAAACGCTGCTGGAAAAATTACAGCGCAAACGTTTGATGCGCGGTGAAGGTCCAATGAGCAAGGCTGTTTCCCTAACAGCGCGCAGCTAATTATCGGGGTTAAGTATGGGGGGAGTACTTCGCAGACGTATGGCGCTGACGCTTGTGGCGATTTTGATTCTCACGCCATTTGTCTTTTTGCGCGCAATTAACTCACCTGTCATACAAGCCAAAATATTACGCTTTGTTTCTTCTCTTAGCCCTTGGGATATTCATGTAGAGTCGCTGAAGCTTTCACTTTGGGGACCCAAAGTGTCCATTGCTGGCCTGGATATTACTCAAAATCGCACTCACAATCGGATTCATGCGAATCACCTGTCTATTAGTTTAAATCCCTGGCTTGCGACCATTGCCCAGCTGGGGGTGCGTGACATTTTGGCTGATGGTATTGTTTTGGATCTGTCTCATGGGACGCCCCCTGATATGAATCAGGATGTTCGTCTTGATTGGAGTCGCATTGTACTGCTCAAAAATTTGCGCATCGCACATTCTCGTTTGGAGGATATTCAAGTTCTATTGCCAAACGATAAGCAATTGCATGCCGAAAGTCTTTCATTAGCCTTTGTGCCCACGTTGTTGCGCGACATTAATCTCACTCTCAATATTAAAAAGATAGAATGGCAAAATGATGCTGGGGCAGTTGCTACAATTGATCGATTTTACATGCGCGGTGAGACCAATGTGTCCCACTGGCAGGCGTCCGCCCCCTATGTAAATGACATTGAGGGAGTTCTAAAGCTGGACGACGCCAAAGTGGGTGAAAATACAGTTAACTTCTTAAAAGCACGCATTGATTATGACCATCGAAAATTTGAATTGAGTGATATTGATATTCTATTGAATAGCCATCAAGTTCTAGGAAATGCAACGTGGGATATGAGTACTGAAAAGTACAGTGCAACAATCAATATCCCACAACCAATCGAAATTTTACAAGAGTGGGATGATGAGAAAGTTATTAATCTGGGTGGTAGTGTCAAAGGACGCCTGCATTTTGAAGGGCAACATTATGCACTAAAAGAGGGAAGTGGAAAATTTGATATCGATATTGTTCAGACCGCACAGAAGTCTTTACCTACGAATGTGCCAATCGAAGTTAGGACAGAAGGGTCGTGGTCAAAGGGTTTGATGGTCATTGATCCGAGTACTGTCAAAATTAATGATGGGACAATTCAAATTGCGGGTCGGATCAATCTTGTTTCGCCCAATTTACAACTTCCATTTACAGTGAATAAAGTGCCTTTAGCACCTGTCTTTAGCCGCTTCAATGATGACAGCTTTCACCCGATTGCGGGGATTGCAACTGGCCAAGGCACTATTAAAGGATGGGGCCCATCGTTTGTTGTGGATGGTGCTGTAGATGTTGCCGGCGCTGCATATATGCCGATTGTTACAGAAACTGCTCATGTGGCGGTAACCGCAACGCGAGATAAGCTTAATTTGAAAGGTGATATCTACCAACACGGTCGTGCCGCTGGACGCTGTGATATGGCGCTGACACTCACTCATCGACCTGGCAAAGGTAATGACATTTTAGATCTCAAGGCTTCTCTTGATCGTTATGATCTTGAGGCACCGATGGCGGCGCTTGATTGGAAAGGTGTTGCAACCGCAACATATGAAATCAAAGGTCCAACGGGTAATTATGTTGCATCAGGTAAGGCCACTGTTCTGGATGGGAGTATTGCCGCCCTTCCCTATAAGAGCATTACAACGACAGTGCGAATGGTGCCGCATCAAGTCATTTTTGAATCGGGCATTCTTACAATTCCACGTTTGGAAGACATCGCATTGGTAAGGCCCATTACACTTAAGTTTACACCTGGACAGTTTACATTTGAGGGTCACCCCACTGACAATGTGAGCTTGCGAGGGCGTCATCACAGTGTTGGAAATGTATGGCAGTTAGATGAAATCGCCATCACCGATCGCAAGCAGCCGGATTGGCGCTTATTGATTACAGGAAGAGCTGCAACCTCAGGTTTGAATTTACGAGTTCATGGGACTGCTGATGCAGCCCTGCTTAATGTTATGCGTGAAAAAGTCAGAGATGCGACTGGGCCACTTGCGATTGATGCCTCATTAAGTGGCCCCACAAGCAATCCCAGCATAACCGGGAAGGTGGATTTGAATAAAAACTCACTTTTGTTGAAGGACTCTCCGTATCGCGCTGAAAATTTGAGCGGTGAATTTCGATTTAATGGACATTCTGTAACGCTGGATAATGTGCGTGGCGAAATTGAAGATGGGCCTTTCACAATTACCGGATCTGCACAATTTGATCGTTTCGAAGTTACCCGACAAGACTTTCATCTGATTGGTAAAGAAATTCGGTATGCAGCATTTAATGGTGCTTTGCGCATGGAAGTTGATGCGGATCTAACCTTAAGCGGCACCTCAACCAATCCCGTTTTGCGAGGTGAAATGGTGATTGAAGATGGGCTCTATACCAAGAATTTTAGTGTTCTGGATCAATTGGCTGGCAACAGAGTCGATCCAGTCGATGATCGGGAAAAGAAGGTTAAAGGTGACTCAGTCCTAACGCTCGACTTGAAGATTCGTAACAATGGAGATGTCCGAATTCGAAATAATGCTGCAGATTTGTCATTAACGAGCAATGTGACGATTACGGGTACTCAGAATAAGCCAGTGGTGAAGGGAAGCATTCAAACAGAGGATGGGTTGCTGAAATACATGGGGCTCAACTTTACAATCACTCATGGTTTGGTTGACTTTAGGGGGTCTCTTGATAATCCCTATATTGAATTTGTAGGTGATCGAGATATCTTTAGTGGCTCTGGGCAAAATTATTTAGTGACTGTGACGCTTGTAGGCCCACTCAATAATCTTAAGTATGATCTTATTGCAAGCCCCCCTCAGGATAAAGCGAACTTGATTTCGCTTTTGATGACAGGGTCGACTCAAGATGAAATTAGAAACCGCCAGGGTGGTCCGAGTGCATCCACCTCGCAGGCTGCAGCAGGTCAGGTGGGAGGGGTTCTGGCCCAACCTCTGGCAACGGCATTTCATCTTGATTCGGTACGTCTTGAATCAAATAATTCGAGTACGCCTTCTTCAGCAGCTTCATCATCCTCTTCTCAGAGGTTATATTTGGGTAAGCGCATTTCAGACCGGCTCAATTTTGAATTTTCAACAGATATTGGCGGGGCAAATCCCCAGCAGAGTTTGAAGGCAGAGTATCTCTTCACTGATTATTTTCTGATCAAGGGTGGGCAGACATCCAATCAGAATTTTGGCCTAAATTTTATTCTGCGTTTTCGCGAGCGTGAGTAACCATGATTTTGCGTATATTATTTAAATGGTGCATCGTTGCCCTACTTGTTTTTTGTGCAGCATTTCCGGCAGCAGCACAGACAGACGAGAAGCCTCGGGCCAGTCTTCATGATTCTCGCCTGGAGGGTTTGCCGATTGCTGAAATCAAGGTTGAGGGGCTTCATCACATTTCGTTGAGCCGAGTTTTGGGTCTATTCCCTTGTAAAGTAGGTGATCGCTTTACGAATTCATGCATTGAAACGGCAAAGCGTTACTTAGAAGAATGGCATGTTTTTGATAGTATTAAATTTTCAGAAGTATCTGCAACTGATGGTGTGCACATATTGCTTGTTGTAAGAGAGTCTTTGTTAGTAGGTACAATCGATCTGACTGGTAACTACCCCTTTCTGGAACAGCGGTTGAGTAAACGTATTTCACTTCGTCCTGGGAGCACCTTTACAAAAGAAGATGGTGAGGCTCAGACAAAGAAGTTGGAGCTCATTTTCACAAGAGCGGGTTATGAATCACCTCTTGCTGAATTATCAACCACCTACAATATGGAACAAAACGATCTGCAGCTTACCTACCATATTCATAAAGGTCGTCGAATTACATTGGGTACATTGGCAGTAGTTGGCAACAAGGCCATCCCCTATGGTCGTTTCTTATCTGTCTTTAGTCCGTTTAAAACATACTCGGTCACACATCGTCGTGATGCTATTCATAAGTTGGTCGATCTATATCGAAGTAAGGGCTATTTGCGCGCTCGCGTTAAAGTTGTTGAAGAGGTTTTTGATAAGAATACAGCGAAAATGAATGTTACTGTTAAGGTAAACGAGGGTCCCCATGTTGTAGTTCATATTGTAGGAAATAGAGGTGTTAGTAATGCAAGTCTCAAGCGTGTGATGACTTTGCGTGCAGATGGTAGCTATGACGAGGCTACATTAGAGGACAGTACTAATAATATCCTTAAGCTATATAATTCTCGAGGATATGATCAGGCAACGGTCACAACAGATAAGAAGGAAGTGAAGAGTGGTGAGATTGTTGTTACTTTTGATATCCATGAAGGGCCAAAGTCGATTGTTTACGCTGTCAACTTTTCGGGAAATGGTAAGATTTCTGGAGGAAAGCTTAGAAAGCAAATTCTTACTCGACCGTTGTCATTGTTTAGTCAGGGCGATCTAGATTTTCATAAAACCCGCATCGATCGTCTTGTAATGCTTAACTATTATAAGAGCCTTGGATTTGAGACTATTGAAATTGCTCCACCCGACGTCATCGCTGTTCCGAATGAGCGGCATCAATTTAATGTCAACTTTGACATTACTGAAGGGCCACAGACAATTGTGAAGCAGGTTGATGTTGTTGGTGTTGATGAAAAATTAATCGATCCAATGCTAAAGCTGTTGTCCAATAAGGCAGGTCAGCCATTTAACCCCTTCGTCATGGAGGTCGATAGCAACTTGGTCTTAGAGTTTCTGAAGGACAATGGTTACCCTTATGCCACCGTTGTTGAAAGTGACCGCATATCGGTTGATGGTGAGCATGTAATTGTCCGATATACCGTTAATCCGGGTGTTTTGGTTAAGATTGGTGAAGTATTGTTGGTGGGCAACACTTTGACAAGCCAGCATGCTGTACGTGGTTCAATGGAAATCAAAAATGGTCAGATATATAGCGCTCAAAAGATCATTGATAGTGAGTTTGCTTTACGTCGTCTGGGTGTTTTTCAAAACGTTCGCATTGAGCAAATGGGCCTAGCTGATAAAAGTAGTTTGGTACACTTGGTTGTGCGTATGGAAGAGCGCCGTCCGCTAGTTGTCGACTTAGGTTTTGGATTTCAGACTGACGATTTATACACAGGATCACTTACATTTACGAATTTCAATGCGTTTGGCTGGGCCAAGCGCATTGGTTTAAGGTTGGTTGGTGGACAGCGATTGTCCCGCGGTGAAATTACTTGGACAGATCCAAGATTTTTTAACAGTGATCTGCAGTGGACGGTTAATGGCTTGGTTCAATATGTGCGTCTCCCCTTCTTTGATTTTATCCAACCTAGCGGCGGCACCAGTTTCTTTAGGCGCTTTCATCGGACTAGCTTTATGGCACGCTACCAAATGGATGATAACTACTTTTTAAGCGGTGATAGTAGTCAGGCATCTGTTTCAGGAGTTCGTAATAATCTCCTATCCAAAATCTCATTCTCGACGACCTATGATCGACGTAATAATTTTGGCAATCCAACAAAGGGCTTCTATTTGATGGGGGCTGTTGATCTAGTGAATGAAATTAAGGGCCAACAGGCCAACTTTTTCAAATTCCGTGCAGGACTAGGTCATTACGCTGAAGTATTTGATTACTTTATCATTACAAACGATTTGCGCTTTAATCGCATTGAAACCATTGGAAGTAATGTGAGTGTTCCGGGTAACGAGCGCTTCTTTCTTGGTGGTGATACAACAATTCGAGGATTTTCTCTTTTTGCAATTGGTCCGCGCTCAAGTACGGGTGTTCCGTTGGGCGGCAATTTAAGCTGGATTCATAATATTGAAATAAAGGGGCGCATGACAGACTCACTCCAGTGGGCTGTGTTTCACGATATGGGTAGTTTGAGTGATACCTGGAGTCAGATTAACCTCTCTACGTTTAAGCAGAGTATTGGGCCTGGCCTGCGTATCATGACCCCTGTAGGTCCTGTTAAATTGGATTATGGTTTTGTAATTGACCGGCAACCTGGTGAGGATTTTGGCCGCTTTCACTTCTTATTCGGTAACGTCTTTTAATGCACAGGCGGTCTATTTTGATTATCTTTATGGTTAAGTTGCTTAATGATGGTTTGTGAGAAACTATCTTCTTGTCCTGGTTGATGGTCCTGGTTGTCCAGTGTGTTCATTACATAGAGCATTCTATAAATAGCAGTACCGTTGGTCATGACGCCCACTAAGCAAACCGCACAAATTGGAAGTAGTGGGAATGGTGTATAACCGAGCTTGATCATAAAGAAATCGACAATAGGTTGTAAAATCCCAGACACTCCCAAGTATACAATTCGTTCTGGTCGCTGCATTGTGCCCTCTTTGCATGCGATACCAATGCCTTCAGCGCGTGCGCGTGTATAGCTAACTGCCATGGAGCCTATAATTGAGGCCAATACGAAATAGAGGACCCAACTGTCTCTGAAATAAACAGCCAGTCCAATCATGACAATTCCCTCGCCAAATCGGTCCATGACTGAGTCAAAGAATGAGCCAGATTTGCTGCTTTGGCCGGTGATACGTGCAACCTTTCCATCCATCATGTCAAAAGTTGCTGCCCAGACCATTGCCCATCCCGCATAGCCAAATAGGCCCTTGGCAAAAAGGTATGCAGGGAGAACGTTAATAACTGTGCCCACAAAGGTAATGATGTTGGGGGACATTCGCATTCCAACCAGGAGTCGAGCGGCAGGATCGTTTAGCCAATACCAATATTCTTTGAAAAACGCGGATAGCATTTTAGAATTATGGCGTGACGTAACCTCTTCCGGAACTGGGTGACGTTCGCGTGTGGCTGCAAAATAAAAAATAGTAATGAGGAATAGCGTGTTAATGGCAAGTATCGGAATGATGGTTACCCAGATGCTGTTTGACATTGTATAGGTCCTTTGGTTTTTGTACCGCCCTTCTATAATGAATATACTCTCCACATCAAGAAGATTGCGTGCTACATTGCCTCCGTAAGGTGGATCTCGAAGTGCTATGACCCGGTCTATATGAGTCTGCATGGGTCTTTGATTACCAGTTGTTGAAAAGTGGATCCGCCTATTTTATGTGCGAGAAATTGTTTCAAATAACAATGCTTAACGGGAAATTGTTTGACTGAGACGATATAAATACTCTGATGGATATAATGTATTTAACTGTGTACTTGTTTAAACTTTTAGGAGCATTGGAATGGGTGTTATAATACCTGGCGCTACCGGCGAGCAGTGCGCAAAGTTTGATCAATATTTATCTTTATTATTAAAGTGGAACAGGGTTCATAGTCTAACTGCTATTCGCTCCCCAGATGAAGTGGTGAAACGTCACTTTTTAGAATCCACTTCTGTTTTGCCCTACATTGTCGGTGCATCTTCGCTGATTGATTTGGGGACTGGTCCGGGTTTTCCTGGTATTCCGTTGGCGATCATGCGTCCCCTTCTTCCTGTCACTCTTTTGGACTCTAGCCAAAAGAAGATAACCTTCTGTCAGGAGGTGGCTCGTGTTTGTGCGCTTTCCAATGTGCACCTTACTTCAGAGAGGGCTGAGGAATATTATAAAAACAATAATAGTCAGAAATACGATGCTGTTGTTTCAAGGGCAACTTGGTCCTTAGAGGACTATCTCCCAATTGCGTCGCACTATGTACAGCCTAAGAATGGTCGCATAATTGCGTTAAAGGGGCCTAAGTATCATGCAGAGCTAAGTGCTGCTGACCTTGATGCCTGTGGGTTAGGTCCGCCTGAGGTACTTCCATTATCCACAGGTGGTGATAGTGAGTCGAACCTTGTAGTGCTTATATTTAAGGCAGTAAAATTGTAAATTAATCACAGATATTTGTGCCATTTGCGGGATGGGTTGTCTTTGTGGGAATTCCATCGACCCATGTGCTGCCGCCCCACTTGTAGGATTCAAAAACGGTGCCTGTGCCAACGATGTTGACGGTTACTGTATATCGGACTTTATGTATACCGTCGCTAAGTGAGTACTTCAGGTTGTCAAGCGTTCCTCCGGTGTGGGTGTAGCACTGACCTGAAATGTTTAGTTTTTGAACATTTTCTTTGTAATTGCCTTGGAGGATGCAGCGGACATGTCCATTTACTTTATATTCATGACCGCACTCCGACCTCTCATTATAGTTTAGGCCGTCAATGTTGAGGGTGCTTGGCTCAAAATAAGTATCAGTTTCGCCCGATGTTGATTTAATCTTTTGATAATTGCCATTTGCCGTGAGTTCCAGTTTGCCGCCTTTACTTCCCATGATGGTTTGAGAATAGGAAAAGTGGCCAGATTCGGTTGAGGCAATTGTATTACTGCTCTTAATGTTTGCTTGGTAGTTAATAAGCTTTGGTTCAAGTTGTGTAATAATGTGTTTGCCTAGCGCTTCGCCAAGTAGGTCAATTCTAAAATTGTCATTAATATCAATTGGTTGCGTATTATCTTCTGAGGTGTTGGTTGCTGCTGCCTCGTCCGCGTTGGGTTTGTTTGAGGTGCTTGTTTCCCCTGCTTGTGTCTGCGACACTGAAGTGTTTGTGTCTCCATTGGAGCTGTTGTTAAACGCGCGACATCCAATTGTCAGGCATAGTGCGCTTATGATGATAAATTTTCGACCAAATAGTGTCACGACATATCCTTATCTCCCAGTAGTATATAGAATATTGTCAGTCCTCTCTATTAAAATTGTTTCACGTGAAGCAATTTAGCGATTAGCGCTTGAATTTTTAATGGAAGAGTCTTAAAAGCGTTGCATGGCATATATTCTAGCAGTTAGTAATCAAAAAGGTGGTGTTGGTAAAACAACGACAGCAGTGAATTTGGCTGCCTGTCTTGCAGCTGCAGAGCAGCGCACGTTGTTGGTGGATTTGGATCCTCAGGGAAATGCCACGAGCGCACTTGGTATTGATAAGACTGCCATTCAATATTCGTCTTACGACGTTTTAGTCGATCAGCTGCCGGTTGAGCAGGTCGCTATTCGCTCTTCGATTGATTATCTTGATATTTTACCAACGAATACGGAGCTTGTAGGAGCTGAAATTCAGTTAGTTCCAATTGCTTCACGTGAAACGCGGTTAAAAGAAGCTCTCCAGGCTATTAAAGATCAATACGCTTATATTATAATAGATTGTCCTCCATCTCTTGGTATTTTGACATTGAATGCAATGACGGCCTCAACGGGCGTTTTAATCCCAGTACAGGCTGAGTATTTAGCAATGGAGGGCCTTGCAGATCTTTGTAATACAATAGAGCTTGTCCAACAACGCCTCAATCCAGAGCTTTATATTGCAGGAATTGTTCTCACAATGCTTGACCCTCGAAACAATCTATCGCGACAAGTTGCAGAAGAGCTTAAGGGCCACTTTAAGGAGACTGTTTGTCAAACGATGGTGCCCCGCAATGTGCGCCTGTCCGAAGCGCCGAGCCATGGTCTACCGATTATTTTATATGATATTAAATCGAAAGGGGCGATGAGCTACCTTGAATTGGCGCAAGAAGTCTTAGAACGTACACAACAGCAAGTTCAGGAATTACAAGAGCTTGTAGAACCCCTGGGGCAAGAGGGAGTAAACGATGCAACCGCGTAAAGCACTTGGAAAAGGATTGGCTTCACTGATTACAACGGGACCGCCAGCTCCGCGACCAGTTCAGGCCGCCCCCGCACCAATGGCGGTGACAGCGGTTAGGGCTGCTACAGAGATGGCGCCAAAACAGGCGCTGCCTCAAAATGTGGCAATTGATGCTATTGTTCCCAATCACTTACAGCCTCGAAAGCATTTTGATGAAGATGCGCTCACTGATTTGGCCAACTCCATTAAGGTCCATGGCGTTATTCAGCCGCTGGTTGTGAATCCATTGGAAAATGGCCGCTATGAACTGATTGCGGGCGAACGACGGTGGCGTGCATCAAAGAGGGCTGGATTAACAGAGGTGCCTGTTGTTCTTAAAAAAGTCGACAATGAAACATTATTAGAATTGGCAATTATTGAAAATATTCAACGTCAGGATTTGGATGCGCTTGAAGAGGCGAATGCTTACCAGGAATTAATAAATCAATTTAATTATTCGCAGGAGCAAGTTGCGGACAAGGTTGGAAAATCCCGGTCTGCAGTTTCAAATAGTTTGCGCCTTTTAAATTTACCAAAATTAATTCAGGAAGATATTGCTTTGGGTCGTTTATCTGCGGGTCATGCGCGTGCATTATTGGCGCTTGAAAATTTACAGGATCAATTAACCATTAGAGAGCAGGTGCTACATGCACAGCTTTCGGTTAGAGATTTGGAGCGCATGGTTCAATTGAAGCAAAACCGCGCCCCATCTGATTTGGCGGTCATTAAAAAGTCAAAAAGGGAAGTGGAATTGGCACCACAGTGGAAACAGGTTCAAGAGGATTTGACAATGGCATTGGGTACAAAGGTATTAATTCAGCCAGACAATAGTATGAAGGGTGGAAAAGTAGTGGTCGAATTTTATTCTGCTCAAGATTTAAGCAGAATTCATGACTTAATTGTTGAACGCACATAATAATATCTAAGGGGGTTTTATGTTTGGGAAAAAAAATGAAATGGTGGCGGGAAATTCAGTTCCATTTAATCAGATGAATGGTCTTTTAGATCGGGGCTGCAGCTTTCGCGGACGCCTTACTTTTGATGGAACTGTCCAAATTAATGGTGACTTTGAAGGTGAAATCTTTTCAGATGGCATCCTTGTGGTTGGGCCGGAGGCGCGAATTAATGCCAAGGTCAGTGTAGGAAGTTTGGTGGTTCACGGTCAGCTTCAGGGTGAGGTAGAGGCCAAGAATCGAATCGAGATGCATGCACCAGCCAAAATTCGGGCTAATATTACCACCCCCAACCTAAGTATCGAGGAGGGCGTTCTTTTCTTGGGGCAATGTCATATGGAGCCAGAATCACCTGCCGAAAAGCCGCTTGTGCGGCCTGAGTTGCAGGATGGTATATGCGAAGACGACGATGTTCTCGTAATGTGAGGATTCCCAAGTTTTAGAAAGCTTCGGCTAAATAGTTCCAAAAACTGTTTCAGACCGTTGACGCATTTTACGCAGACGTGGTAGGTGCGCTGCGCTTTTCATCGCATACGCGTGGAAAATATTTCAAACTGCAGAGGGGTACTTAATGGGTGTTTTGGCCACATCAATCAACTTAATGCCGGATTCGACGTTCTTCTTTCAGCTGCTGTTATTCATTGCAGCTATTGGAATTTTGAACTGGGGAATTTTCACTCCTGTGATGCGCGTACTGGATTTGCGTAAACGCAAAACCATTGGTGATAGCACTGAAGCTGCAGACATCTTGGCGCGGGCTGAATCTCTTGCAACACAATACACCGATAAGATTCGTGAAGCACGTTTGCAGTCGCATGCGATCAAAGAAGAGTTGCGGC
Organism: Deltaproteobacteria bacterium CG11_big_fil_rev_8_21_14_0_20_47_16; assembly: GCA_002796325.1. Classification (GTDB taxonomy): domain Bacteria; phylum UBA10199; class UBA10199; family 1-14-0-20-47-16; genus 1-14-0-20-47-16. Next base: position 139,846 of record PCXA01000001.1, read on the forward strand.
AGGTGGGATTTGCTAAGGCCACAGAGCTTATGAATGCCGCACGTAGTGAAGCATTGGCTGAACTAGATAAAGCAAGAAAAACCATTACACTACAGGTCGAAGCTGCTCGCAAAACACTCGCTGATGAAGCCAATGTCTTTGCGCTGGCAATTGCAGCAAAGTTGGCGCCACAAGAAAAGTCGGGCTCAAGCGGGTTTGTCGAAGAGAACAATGGGGTGAGTGAATGATTCCTAATTCCGTCTATTATAGTATTATCAATTTCACGTTGTTTGTTGTGCTGATGACGTTTGTTTTGCGTAAGCCCTTGAAGGCCTTTTTGATTGCACGCCGTGAAACTTTTGAAGCAATGTTAGAAGATGCACAGCGTTCGCGTCGCGATGCAGAGTCAAAGCTTGCGGACTATGAATCCCGCATGGCGCGTTTGGAAAGCGAAATTGCCGACCTAAAGAAGATTGCAAAAGATGAAGGCGAAAAGGATCGTAACGCTATTGTTGAGCAAGCGAAGGGTTATGCGACCAAATTAAAGTTGGATACACAGCGCATGATTAATCAAGAGTTGCGTAGCAGCAAAGAAATGCTGAAGGGTACAACAATCGATCTGGCCATCATGATGGCGGAGCGTATGTTGCGTCAGCAGTTGAAGCCGGCTGATCAGGCAATGTTAATGAAGGGCTTTGTGCAGAAGCTGGAAGGATTGAACTAATGTCAGACACAGTCATCGCCAGACGTTATGCGAAAGCACTATTTGATTTGGCTACGACTCAAAGCCAAGTCGTCAAGTTTCAAGACCAGTTGCATTGGATGAATCAGGCGACTGAGCAAGTTCCGGATTTGTTGTCGACTCTATCTAATGAGCGTACGCCGTTAGCAAAGCGATTAGCTGTTGTTGATGGCTTGGGGCAGGCTTTGGGACTAGACCCGCTCGTTACTCAATTCTGCAAAGTACTAATCGAAAAACGCCGCATTCACTGTTGGAACGAAGTTGTGAAATCGTTTGCTGCGTTTGCTGCTAAGGCTGTTGGGGTTTTGCAAGTGGGTGTCACTACAGCAGTGCCACTTGCTAATAGTGACATCACAGAACGGCTCACTCAGGTTTTGTCGCAGCTCACAAAGAAGACTGTTGATTTACAAATGTCCGTCGATGAGAATTTGATCGGTGGTGCTGTCGTGCAAATTGATGACACTATTTATGATGGCAGTATTGCCAATGATTTAAGGAAACTGAAAGAGCGTTTGGAACACGCATCTATTATATAGAGAGGGTATTATGCAAATTCGCGCAGAGGAAATCAGTCAAATTATCCGTAAGCAGATTCAAGATTACGGAAAAGATGTTGCTGCTGAAGAAGTTGGCCAAATTCTTTCAGTGGGTGACGGTATTGCCACGATTCATGGTTTGACCAAAGCCATGTCGGGCGAGTTGTTGGAATTCCCAGGAAACATCATGGGTATTGTTTTGAACCTGGAAGAAGACAACGTTGGTGCCGCTATCATGGGTGAATCTCACACCTTGAAAGAAGGTGACACTGTTCGCCGTACTGGTCGCATTGCTGAAGTGCCAGTGGGTAAAGCGTTGCTCGGCCGCGTCGTTGATGCGTTGGGTCGTCCCATTGACGGATTGGGCCCAGTCGAATCCAAAGAAACCCGCAACATTGAAATCAAGGCACCTGGTATTGTTGCCCGTAAGCCAGTGAATGAACCGATGCAAACAGGTGTGAAGGCGATTGATGCCATGACGCCAGTTGGACGTGGTCAGCGTGAGTTGATCATCGGTGATCGTCAGACAGGTAAGACCGCCATTGCTTTGGACACCATCATCAATCAAAAGGGCCAAAACGTTTATTGTATCTACGTGGCCATCGGTCAGAAGTTGTCGACTGTTGCGCGCGTGATGGACAAGCTTAAAGAAACTGGCGCGTTAGAATACACAACAATTGTGAACGCCAGTGCTGCTGACCCTGCCCCGTTGCAATTCTTGGCACCGTACACCGGCGTGACCATGGGTGAATACTATCGTGATAACGGCATGCATGCGTTGGTGATCTATGATGACTTGTCCAAACAGGCTGTTGCGTATCGCCAAATGTCACTCTTGCTACGCCGCCCACCAGGCCGCGAAGCGTATCCCGGCGACGTGTTTTATCTCCACTCCCGTTTGTTGGAACGTGCTGCAAAGATGAGTGATGAGTTGGGTGGTGGTTCGCTGACCGCATTGCCAATCATTGAAACTCAGGGTGGTGACGTGACCGCCTATGTGCCAACCAACGTGATTTCAATTACAGACGGTCAGATCTATTTGGAAAGTGATTTGTTCTACTCTGGTATTCGTCCCGCCATTAACGTCGGTCTTTCTGTTTCCCGCGTGGGTGGTGCTGCTCAGATTAAGGCGATGAAACAAGTTGCGGGTACGATGCGTTTGGAATTGGCTCAGTATCGTGAACTCGCTGCCTTTGCGCAGTTCGGTTCAGACTTGGACGTAGCCACACGCAAGCAGTTGAATCGTGGTGAGCGTTTGGTGGAGTTACTCAAGCAAGCTCAGTACAAGCCAATGTCGGTTGAAATGCAGGTGATTCAAATTTATTCTGCTACCAACGGATACTTGGATGACCTGCCCGTTGCAAAAATTCAGTCCTACTTGGGTGAGCAGGAAACATTCTTCCAGAATAAGCATCCAGAAGTAGTGTCTGCGATTCGCGAGAAGAAACAATTAGATGATACATTGAAGAAACAATTGAATGCGGCGCTGGATGAATTGAAAGCCAGCTTCGCGGTATAACCAATGCCAACACTTAAAAGTATTCGCAAACGAATCACCTCGGTCAAAAATACGCAGAAGGTGACTAAAGTGATGAAGATGATCGCAGCGGCACGCTTGCGCAAAGCGCAGGCGTCTGCGTTGGGTGCGCGATCATACACCGAACACTTGCGTAACCTAGCAACATCCATTGCGGGTCGCATGCAAGATAACCCCGATGCCCTTTTGGCACAGCCATCAGAACTTAAGGTGATGGAGATGTTGGTTATCACTTCGGATCGTGGCTTGTGCGGTGGCTTTAACACCAACTTGTTGCGTAAGATGCGTGACTATTGGAATGACTACGCAAGTCGTGGTGTGCAAGTGCGTTGCACCATGATTGGTCGCAAGGGTCGTGATTACAGTAAGAATCAAAACCTGCAGTTGGGCAATTACCTGGATGACATTTATGCCAACCTGACTTTGGAACACATTACTCCAGCCGCAGAAGCTGCAATTGATCGATTCATTGAAGGGGAAAGTCAGCAAGTGGTGATCGTTTACAATCGCTTCAAGACGGTTTTGGCCCCTGATGCGCGCATTGAACAATTGTTGCCACTGACGTTGGCGGCAACAGATGAGACTGCAACTGTGGTGGATTATTTGTATGAGCCATCTAAAGAAGCCGTTTTTCGCCAGGTGATGCGTCGTTCATTAATCATGCAAGTGTATCAAGCATTGTTAGAATCAGTAGCTGCAGAAATGGCGGCGCGCATGACGGCCATGGACAGCGCAACAAAGAACGCAAAGGAAATGATGGAGCGGTTGACCATGCAGTACAACCGTGCACGTCAGGCATTTATTACAAAAGAATTGATGGACATTGTTAACGGTACCGAATCGATTAAGAAATAAGGAGCTCTTATGTCACAAGGAAATGGCAGCACACAAACCGCAAACGGCGTGATTACTCAGATCATCGGGCCCGTTATTGACGTGGAATTTCCAGAAGGAACCATTCCAGAAATCAATACCGCTCTCAAGGTGAGCAATCCTTCCATTAATGAGCAGCCCTGGAACTTGGTTCTTGAAGTGGCGCAGCACACCGGTCAAAACACCGTGCGTGCAGTGGCCATGGATTCTACTGACGGCTTGTCACGTGGTTTGCCTGTGCAAAACACACAAGCCCCCATTCAGATGCCAGTAGGTAAAGAAGTCTTGGGCCGCATTCTGAACGTGATCGGTGAGCCCGTGGATAACAAAGGTGCGGTGCCCGCCAAGAAGCATTACTCCATTCACCGCAAGCCACCTAAGTTTGAAGATCAATCCACTGAAGTTCAAATGTTTGAAACCGGTATTAAGGTCATCGACTTGCTCGCGCCATATCCTCGCGGTGGTAAGATCGGTCTCTTCGGTGGCGCAGGTGTAGGTAAGACTGTTGTGATCATGGAACTCATTCATAACGTGGGTCTTCACCACGGTGGTTACTCCGTATTTGCTGGTGTGGGTGAACGTACCCGTGAAGGTAACGACTTGTATTTGGAAATGAAAGAGTCTGGCGTTATCGATAAAGCCGCACTGATTTATGGTCAGATGAACGAACCACCTGGAGCTCGTCAACGTGTTGCGCTTTCTGCATTGACCGTTGCCGAATATTTCCGCGACGAAGAAAAGCAAGACGTGCTCTTGTTCGTGGACAACATCTTCCGCTTTACTCAGGCTGGTTCCGAAGTGTCCACACTCCTCGGACGTATTCCATCTGCCGTGGGTTATCAGCCAACACTCGCTACCGAAATGGGTGAGTTGCAAGAACGTATTACCACAACCAAGAACGGTTCCATCACATCTGTGCAGGCCATTTATGTGCCTGCCGACGACTTGACTGACCCTGCACCTGCAACCGCATTCAGTCACTTGGATGCAACAACCGTGCTTTCACGTCAAATTGCAGAATTGGGAATTTATCCCGCTGTGGATCCATTGGATTCTACATCCCGCATTTTGACCGAAGAAGTGGTGGGTGCTGAGCACTTTGCCGTTGCCCGTAACGTGCAGACCATCTTGCAGCGCTACAAAGACTTGCAAGATATCATTGCTATCTTGGGTATGGATGAATTGTCCGACGACGACAAACGTCTCGTGGCACGTGCCCGTAAAATTCAGAAGTTCATGTCGCAGCCATTCTTTGTGGCCGCGCAATTCACCGGCTTGGAAGGCAAGTATGTGAAGGTGCAAGACACCGTTCGCGCCTTTAAGGCAATTGCCGCTGGTGAATATGATCATCTGCCAGAACAGGCATTCTACATGGTGGGAACCATTGAAGAAGCGGTTGCCAAAGCCGAAAAGATGCAGGGATAACATGCAACTGAAACTGATTACACCAACTGCCGAAGTCTTAACGACAGATGCGGACATTGTCACCGTACCCGGTGAAGTGGGCGAGCTCGGCATTTTGCCACAGCATACCTTTTTGGTATCACTGCTCACCGCAGGTGAGATGACCTACACCAAAGGTGGCAAGACAGAACGCTACCAGTTGGGTGGCGGTCATGTCGAAGTTGCCAATGATGTAGTCGTTGTGATGGCAGATAGCGCAACCGCCATGTCCTCTGCAGACACAGCACACTAAAACCTTTGGGGAATCATGCTCCCTGTCGATGATCTTCAGCACGTTGAACTAAACGCTGAGTTTCAGCAAGCGCTTGCTGTGATGGAAGATAGTCACGCGCACTGCTTCATTACGGGGCGAGCGGGTACTGGAAAGTCCACGCTGCTCCAGTATTTCCGGGCGAACACAAAAAAGAAGGTCGTGGTACTCGCACCGACCGGTGTTGCGGCGGTGAACGTCCAAGGTCAAACGATTCATTCTTTCTTTGGTTTTAAACCCGACATCACTCCTGAAAAAGCACGTCGCCTAGCGATGACGGCACGTCGCCGTAATCCCAAATCAATCTTTCACGGTGTTGAAACCATCATCCTCGATGAAATTTCCATGGTACGCGCCGATCTCTTTGAGTGCATGGACGTTTTTTTGCGCACCGTGCGGTCTAATGCCCGCATTCCCTTTGGTGGCGTGCAGTTAATTCTTATCGGTGACCTCTATCAACTGCCGCCCGTGGTAACCACTGCGGAGCGCTCGGTCTTTGCAAGTCGCTATCCGGGGCCTCACTTTTTTAATGCACGAGTCGCGCGTGACTTACAGCTTGAGTTTGTCGAGTTAACCCAGGTGTATCGCCAACCCGATCCGGAATTTGTGACGATGCTTAATGCGGTACGCAACAACTCACTCAATGAAGAAATTATTGCGCGGTTTAATTCGCGTCATAACTCTCAATTTCAACCAACGGATAATGGCTTCATTACACTGACCAGTATGAATGAACCCGCACATCTCATTAATGCGCAGAGGCTTTCTGAAATTGAGGCCATCGAACATCGATTCTCGGGCGATTTAGAAGGGGAGTTCACACGTGATGCGCTGGTCACGGATCCTGTTCTGACGCTCAAAGTAAACGCCCAAGTCATGCTGCTCAATAACGATTCGCAAGGGCGCTGGGTCAACGGCACGTTGGGTCGTGTGGAAGAGATTCGCCTCAATGACCAAACGATTATTGTGGAATTAGAAGACGAGACAGTGGTTGAGGTGACGCGCCACAAGTGGGAAGTGTTCCGCTATGATTTTGATACGGTGTCAGGATCTGTAATCACAGAATCCATGGGGACCTTCACCCAATTTCCACTGCGCCTCGCCTGGGCAATAACGATTCATAAAAGTCAGGGAAAAACCTATGACCGTGTGGTGGTGGATGTGGGGCGTGGCACGTTTGCCAGCGGGCAGATGTATGTGGCGCTCAGTCGCTGTCGTAGCTTAGAAGGCTTGGTGTTGCGTCAGCCATTAAGACGGCACCATGTGATTGTAGATCACCGGATCACTCAATTTTTTGAAAATCCGCAGGGGTGTTTCCCAGATGAAGAAGTCGCTGAGCAGCAGACGTTTGACTTTTAGAAGTTAAATACTTTGCTTGTGAATGCTCACCATTTCAAAGCTACCAGAGTTGAGCATTGCTTGAAACAGATGCACAATATATGTGCCCGCCCAGATCATAATGAGTATTCCTAAGAACGATGTTGCAAATCCAATCCACGCCCATGTTCGTTGGACGCGTTGAAACTGTTCAATACTTTCCCAGCGCTTATTCTGCCAGGCCCATTCACTACCCTTAATGCCTAAAATGATGGGCATAATGAATCCCATAAACGGAATGAATACCAAGAATGCGATCAGTACATTGTTACCAATTCCCCAAATCCAGGTAAGAAAAAACGCACCCCAGTTCCATTTGCGTGCTTCAGGCGGGATTGAGGGTGTGGGGGTGGTTGTGAGTGGGGGAACCATGTCTTAATTTTTCTCCGATGGAGGGCGTGCCCTGTTGCGACGGATCATAATATCCATAAGCCATGGGCGATTGTCGCCATCTAAGCCTGAGGTGTCTCCAGTAACAATTGTATAAAAGGAGGACCACCACTGTGTGAGTGATTTCATGGGACCAGTAGGAATTACTTCCTTAGGGAGATCGTTGCCGAGAGACAAGTCTATTGAATTGCCAATAGTTGATGTCTGTGGAATTGTTGTTGGCGTTGAGGGTGGGCTAGGAGCCGCCTCGTCAATATCGTTATCACCCGAAAGACCATCCAGATAATCGACCGCAATTGTTGGTGGGGATAAGAGCAATGTGGCACAAATAATGAGTAAAGTGCTGAGTAGGCGTATCATTATTTGGCCTTCATAATCGTTTGAATTTCTTGGTTTAAAAAATAGCTTAGGACAATGCGAATGGCAGTCAGGCCGCCGAGTATTCCTAATGAATAATAGTCTGGTGTGACAATTGTTTTGATGACGTCGGCCGCCACAATAAACTCAAGCCCCAGCATGATACTACGGCCAATTTCAGTGCGCATGAGGTTAATACCTTGGGCGCCGCCCACTTTAAAGAAGCTCCGCAAATAGCCGAAAAGTGAAACGAGAGCGCCAAGTGTGATAACGGCAACACCAATGCCAGCAATAGCATTGCTGATCCAAGTCAAAACGACATGAAAGTCAATTTCAGCTGTCATATATCCCCCGATATGATGAGTTAGTCTTGGTTGACAGTTTTGAGTAATTTCATTTGGCCCCGAAGGCCGTAGTCAAATGGGCGCAGAATGGGCAGATCTTGCAACATCACTTTTTGAGTAATTAAATCTCCGGCGCACTCTTGTTTGATTTGCTGAACCCATTCGAAGCAGAGCAAAATTTCAGCAATGCAGTAGTCGTAGTAGTCTTGGTCTTCTTCGGTTTGCGGAAATTCTTGGCAGACTGTGGCTAACCCGTCGGCAAACATGCGGCAAAAATTACCTTCGTCGGTTGAAGGAATCGTTAGAAAATTGCGCGAGATGATATTGATAAGTTGCATGCGCAATTCGTGAAGGGTTTGGTGTAGCTCCGTGACTGGCTTCTTTAATTTGCGTTGGGTAATAAACAATTCAAAACTTTCAAGAAATCGGGTCATTTCTTGGGAGTTGTGTTCATTGGCGGTGGCGTCTTTTTGAAAGAATGACATGGACGTTAGCCTAACACATCCATGAAAGCGGATACAGAGAAAACAGCCTGGCCAACGCCTGGGGAGCCGTATCCGGGAGGGACGGGGAGGTCGTACCTTTTATGGGTGTCCCGGTAGACTTGGAGCAGCCGGCAGTAATAATCGAGTGATGGCGGCTCGGGATTTGTTGAGTGAAGTACCGTATTGGGCTCCACGCACCAGACGGTAAATCGTGGGCAGACCCCGTGGGACATAAAGAAGTCGAGTCCTTCTTGGGTGGATTTGATGGCTGCTTCAATATCGGTAAATCCATGCGGCTGACTCATTTCAATACCTGCCACAAAATTGGGGATGACATGTTGAGGGCTAAAAATTTCAGCGGCATCGATAATGCGATTGATCCATTCGTCGCGACCCACGTAGCGTGCTTTGCCGGGAGAGAGTTGATTGAATAGTTGTTCATCCCAGACTTCGTAATTGGGATGGTAAATGGTGTAGCCCGCAGTTTTGAGTGCTTTGACTTCATCGATGGGCAGTGCCTGTACGACGGCCTTCCCAATCCAGCGTCCTGGGAATTGGGATTCGATGGCGTCTGCATAGCGTGCATAAAATTCACCTTCATTCATGCCATCTAATTTTGTGGTGATGCTGCCGCCGGTGACGGTGTAGGCGGTCGATACGCGATCCGTGTCCAGACGATTAATGATCTCCATTGCAGCGAGTACTTCGTCGATAGACTTAACCCCAGTATAGGAACGCCCCTCTGCTTTTTGCTGGCGATAGTTGTTATTGATATCGCAGAACTGACATTCTTCTTCCTTGCCCCAATACTGGCAGAGGCGAAACGCAGTGAGATAAATCAGGTAACCCCACTCTAGTGTTGGTGCAATATCGGTGACCGGTTTGCCTGTTGCCAGATTTTCATCGTAGTAACTGGGGCGCTTGGGGAGCGTTACATCGCAAAGCCAGTCGTTGCCGCAGCGTAGTCCCAGCTGTTCACCGTCGCGTACATCCACAACATAAGGTGAATCGGGATTCATGCGTTGTGACACAATGGTGCGTTTGAATTCCCACGGACCGCCGGTGAGGGCCAACTCTTCAGGGGCGGCGCGTCGTTCTTCGGGCGTGAGTTCAGATTGTGTTTTGCGATCAAATGAAAAGATGAAGTAGGATTTGGGTTTGGCCTTAGCTGAAATGGCCAGAGCTGCTCGCGTCCACGCAATGCCTTGGCGCAAAAGATCGGTTTTTAAAATTGCCTCTTTGGGGAGGTCAGAATAGCGACTGAAAAAAGTCTCCAAAGTGGCGTAAGATGTCGTCATGCGGGCGATATGTCAGCGTGTGCTTAGTGATGCAAGGGAATTTATCTTACAAACGAGAGGGCGGCGCTGGTAAAGGTCTCCGCTCCCGTACAGGCGTTCGCGCTTTGCTTTTCAATCTTTAGAGTGGTGGATGACGATGTGGGTATTTGAATCAGAAAAATAACGCCGGGTGTTGAAAGCGTATCATAACAATAGATTTTGCCATCAGCAGTGACCTCACTAAACTCGCGATTGATGGTACCCGTGTGCGTTGGTGTAAATGAGGGGGTATTAACACCTATGGTGGCGTTACCAATCGAAAAGATTCCTAAAGTCGGATCGATATTGCTGTGAACGAGTGCAATGTTACCACTTTCTGCAGAAGCTGGACTACCAGCAGATGGTTCAAACCATTTGCCTTGAGCGGTATTGGCGACATCTTGGTCGACAGAACCGCATAAGGGAAGAGCATTAGCGGGACGGTTCAGAGCGGCCTCTAACTGGGTTTTGAGGGTGGCTGTGAAATAATCAATAGCGCACACCACATGGAAATCATCATAGCCGTTGCCTTCAGCGCGGATGCGAGCATCGTTGGCATATATTAACGCTGTGATTCGATTGTCATACAATCCCAGGTCAACTGCGTACGATGATGTTGTGGGGCCACCAACTGTTCCAATTTGTTCGCCAGCTGTAATGGGAATATCTACACCGGCACTACAATGGGTTGTATCACCGCTGCCTGGATTGTAGGTGTTGCAGGATTTGTCAGCGCTGTTAAATGCGCTCAAAATTTCAGATGATAGCGTGGCGACATGATAGAAGTATGCTTGAAGCTGAGTGCAGGGATAAAAAATAATCGAGTAGTCAGTTTTATTGGTTGCGAGTGATGTGCCAGAAGAAATGTTGGTGATTGTTGCTGTAGCCGGTGCATAAAGAGGCACATTGTCAACGCTACTACCACCGGTACTATTTTTAATATAGAAGTAGAGGTGATTCGAGGGAAAGGTATGGTCCGGTGGATTCAGGTTGCCCAGTGGCGTGATGCCATAGGAGCCAAGGTCTGATAGCGTTACCGGGAGTGCGGTGAACACATCACTGCTGGGGCATGATGAGACGCTCTTGGGTGGACCTGATGCCCCGCCGCTGGATGTGCTTCCGGCTGAGCCACCGTCCTGACAGCCCTGGAGGGCCGTGGCAGCCACAAGCGTGATGGTAAGAAGGCAAGCTTTCCTAAAATGACAGCTCATACGTCTATTATACACTGCTGCTTTTGCGCTCTCCTAGGACTTTTAAAATACAAAGGCCCAGCACAATGCCGGGCCTTTGTCCTCTCGGTATTAATTTGTATTACTTTGCGGTCATGCCACTTCCCTTAACAGGTTGCGGTAGTGCCGTGCTTGTGGACGCGGTTGCATCCAACGCTTCAGCCTTTTGAATACTGGATGTGCCATCTACACTTAAGTTGCTGCGGAATTTTTCAATGAACTTGGGACCGATCCCTTTGACCCGAGCCAAGTCATCCACGGATGTGAAATTGCCTGTGGCGCGTGCTTCAACGATGGCATCAGCGCGTGCTTTGCCTACACCTGGGAAGAGCATGAATTCCTGGGCCGTGCCGGTGTTAATGTTCAGTACGCCACTAACGGCTTTTTTGTGCGATCCGGCACACAGGCCATCTAATGTGGCGCCGGTTACAATGGTGAGTGCCATGACGGCGATGGCAATAAAGCGACTGAGATTTTTCATACAGCGTTCTCCTTGGTTTTACGTGGACGGGGCTCCCGCACATGCAGGCGACCATTCATGGGCATTAAGTCCAGATACAGATTGAGCGAATCATCACGATTCACAAATGCAATCCCGACGCGTGTCCAGATGGGGTCGTAACCCTCGCGTTCCACAATATGAAATACTTCCTTACGTTTACTGTCTGACATAACCACCTCATTGGTTAAGTTCGGCGCGCACCCGACACAATGGATATAGCAATGGGTGTGCCAATCTGATGCTGCCGCAAGTGCCCATAAAATAAGGGCTGGCGGATTTGTGTGATTTGGGCTACTGGGCGCCTGTTGTGAAATTGGACAGCGGTTGTTGTTAAAGTGGACACCCAGACATGATGCGCCTCCTGATCGTCGACCATAATGATTCGTTTACCCATAACCTTGTGGATGCCTTTCGGGTGTTGGGATCTGAGGTGGACGTTGTCCGATATGCGGCGCTGGATTCGATCATGTTGGGTGATTGGGATGGTTTGGTGTTGTCGCCTGGCCCGGGTCAACCGATGGATTATCCCAAAACCAAACAGCTGATTATGCAGTGGCCCAACCATAAACCAGTATTGGGTGTTTGCTTGGGGATGCAGCTTTTAAATGAGTGGAGTGGTGGTAAAACGGTCCATGCGCCAACTGTTGTGCATGGCAAAAAGTCAGCGATAACCCATGATGGACGCGGGGTTTTTAGTAACCTCCCCACACCCTGTATGGTGGCGCGCTATCATTCATTGTCATGTGATCTGGCATCAACTGATTGGCAAGTGCTGGCACAAACTGAAGATCATGTTCCGATGGCAATGCAGCACCGCACACGACCATGGGTAGGGCTACAATTTCACCCCGAGTCATTTATGACAGTGGATGGACAACAGATGCTTCAAAGCTGGATTCACCAAGGAGAATAAAATGGGATTTGGATGCTCATCGCCCAAGAGGGCACAGGTCATTGTATCGTCCTATATCAATGCTGTGCAGACGAATGACATGCACGCATACAAACACATGCTTTCCGAAGATGCGGGGATAGATGATCCAAAGGCAATCGCGCTATTTGCTGATATCATGCAAGATGGTGTCGTTACGGCGCAAGAACTGCAAAAGGCATCACCCTATTTGCTTGGAGGAGAGCTGGATACCTTCAAGCGCTTAACTGGCGCAGATGGCCGCGCACCCCTCCTGGCACATGCCCGTTGGTTGGCGCAGGTTTCGACTCATGGATTTGCAGAAAGTAGGTTGATGTTAGAGGAGTTAGACCAGATTCTCCAAGCCTCGGGACGCATTTACCTGCAGCCGATATATGGTGAATTGGCACAATCACTTTTGTCTGTTGCGCAGCATGAAGAGGTTGGCGTTGATGCGATTAAGCCGCTGTCGCGATTGGGTGAAAAGGGCATGGAGGCGTTGGTGGTAGTTCTGAAAGATTATAAGCGGAAGTGGCCCCTCCGCGCATTTGCTGCAGGAGCATTGGGCTCCATGGGTAAAGATGCCTATGCGGCAATTCCATCATTGATGCAGTCTGCACAACAGGATCCCGACAGTGGCGTGAGAAGTGTTGCCAAGCGCGCCATCGACCAATTGACGAATCAGGGCAGGTAGGTGTGTAGTGACATGGGTCCACTTGGCCAGTCCCGGCCACCATCCTCTGAGTTGTTATTCCATTTCGGCCAGTAAGCCCCGTGCCGTGATTCGGGTCAAAAATGGAATCATTACGCTGCAAGAGGGCTCTCAGTTTCGTACGATTAGTGATCAAAATCCGTGGGAGTTTGTGGATCGATTTCTATCCGAACATCGGTTGCCAACAAATTTGAACACTCCATTTACCGATGGGCTCATTGGATACATTGGATACGAGGCGGGTCGCTATTTAGAAACACTGCCTTGCCTTGCACGTGATGATTTGGGGTTGCCTGATATATGGTTGATGCAACCCGGTCAGGTGGAGGTTCGTTGTGCCAGTCTTGAGTCAGCGTCTCAGTTAGGCCACACCGCGGTGATGGCATGTCTCGCTTGGTCTCCGAACATGTCCAAGGGCAACTATCTTGAGGCGGTCGCCAAAATTAAAGAACACATTGTCGATGGCGATATTTACCAAGCCAATTTTGCGCAGCGCTTCTCCTCGCCGTTTGAAGGGGATGCTCATGCGTTGTGGCAGCATTTGATGCAAAAAAATCCCGCACCGTTTTTTGCGTACATTCATGATCCTGAGTTTCAGATTCTGTGTACCTCTCCAGAACGATTATTAAAGCAAACTGGGGCAGCGGTTGAGTCGCGACCAATCAAAGGAACGCGCCCGCGTGGAAAGTCAGCCATCGAAGATGAAGCGATGATTGCGGAATTAAGTGGTAGTGAAAAGGAAGCAGCTGAGCTGGCGATGATTGTGGATCTGGTGCGCAACGATTTGCACCGCGTGTGTGTGACGGGCAGTGTCCAGGTAAGTCATCATCGTATGATTGAAGTTTATCAAAATGTATTTCATCAAGTGTCTGTGATTACCGGAAAGCTGCCGCAGCAGGAAACGATGTTCAAAGCGTTAGCTGCACTTTTTCCAGGGGGATCAATTACAGGTTGTCCCAAGATTCGCGCCATGGAGGTCATTGATACGCTGGAGCCGGTGTCGCGTGGCGTGTATACAGGATCAATTGGATATGCCTCGTTTCATGGGACACAGGATTGGAATATTGCGATTCGCACAGCGGTTGTGAAAAATGGCAAAATTCATTTATCGGTGGGGGGTGGTATTGTTGCGGACTCAAATCCCCACCATGAATACGAAGAGACACTACACAAGGCCGCCACATTTTTCAGTAATATCTAAACCAAATAAAAAGAGGAGCGATACTCAGTATCGCTCCTCTTTTGGTTTTTACAGGATCCAATTTATTATGGCACCGCTGCAGCGACTTCTGAAAAAATAAACACATCAGTGGTTGGCTTGTCAGCCAGCTTGATTTCATATTGGTGATAAGGTTCTACAATCTTTTTAACTGTGCCAGGTTTGTAACCAAATCCCCATTGGTAGGCATAAACAGTTTGGCCAACTTTGAAACCATTGGGTGCCATATCAAGTGGGCGCACTTTTGCAATTGGTGCAATCTCGACGTGACCACTATCAGTGCTAATCCAGACCTTGCCGTTACCCTTGGCGATGACAAGCCCTTTATATGGCGAATTCATATTGTTGCGATACACTACCCAAGCCATTGGATTGACGCCGCTCACCAATGGTTGTGCAAAGTCCATTTGCTTTTCGCTGATGTTGCTACCGAATTTGTAGCGGAGGGTAACCTTACCCGCTTCGATGGCCTTTACTCGTCCAATAACTTTGCTGGCGCCCCAAGAATTACCCAGTGCAATATCGTTGATTTTAAGTTTTTTAGGATCGCCTACGGGATGAATGAGCGCGCCGGGAACATTGGGATACTTGGTGCCAATCTTGTCTATTAATGTTGCTGTATTGCCCTGAACAGAATCGACTTCGAAAATGCCTACTGCGGCCATGTCACCACCTGCTTCAGGAACGGTTGCCCACACTTTGTCGAGTGGCTTGGCAGTGACGGGAACCGTTGGTAAGCCATCCATCCAAGATGCTGCAGATGCTGTTACACTAAAGCCGATCACTAATAGAGCGAGTACTATTTTTTGCATGTGTCGCATGAAGCCTCCTCAGCTGTTTAATTTTGCGGGCGGTATACATCAGTTATTCCCCGCGCTCAATCACATAATCGGCGAGTGCGAGTAACGCATCCTTTTCAATAGATGGCTTGAAGGGTTCCAGATGAGATTTGGCCTTGGCAATGTAGTGGCGCGCCAGGTCTGCGGTGTAGGTAAGTCCGTTGTGATCCTTAATAACAGCTAAAACGTCTTTGAATTGTCGTGGCGTAATTGCCTTGGCAAGCGCGGCATCTTTGATGCTCTGGCGCTGGGTATCATCGGCGCGCTTGAGAGCCACAATGAGTGGTAGTGTTACTTTTCCTTCACGTAAATCTGTACCGGTGGTTTTGCCAAGACGTTCTTCTTCGGCTTCGTAGTCCAAATAATCATCTGCCAATTGAAAGGCAATTCCCAGATCAAAACCATAACGCTTCATGGCCGTTTCATAGGATTCTGATACATCACCTAAAATGGCGCCGACTTGGCAGCAAGTGGATAGTAAGACAGCCGTCTTGAGTTGAATGACTTTGAGGTATTCTTCTTCGGTAATATTAATGTCGTTGGATTTAACTACTTCCAACACTTCACCTTCGGTGGTGGCGGTGATGGTGTTGGTCACCGCTTTCAAGATGCGTGGGTTGGCATGGCGCACCATAATTTCGCAAGCCTTACACCAGAAGAAGTCACCCACGAGCACGCTGATTTGATTACCCCATTGTGCATTGGCCGATGGCCGACCGCGCCGAACCGCTGCGTTATCGATGACGTCGTCGTGCATGAGGCTGGCCGTGTGCACCATCTCCATCATGGCACCCATGGTGGCAGCCGCTTCCCCGTGATAGCCTGCCATGCGTGCCGCCAAAATGGTGAGTGCGGGGCGCATGCGCTTGCCCTTATTGGCAATCATGTATTGAATGACCTGCGTAATAATTTCTACGCTGGACGTGGTTTCGCGCCTAAGAACATCCTCTACGGAAGCCAAGTCGTGCTGAATGGGGAGGCAAATTTGATCCATCGACATGGACGCGGCTCTAGTCCAGGATTGCAGGGCTGTCAAAAGATAATAATCTGTTCGTTATCCGACGTTTTTTCCGGTGCGGATTTTAGCGGCCTGAATAATTTTATCCAAATGGGCGATCTTTTCTAATACATAGCTTTGCTCAACATGAGTAAAGTTTTCATACCAATCATTCATTAAATCCTGAAAGTTAAATAGATCTAGATCGCAGTACTTTTGACGAATAGATGCCCAATGCGCTTCATCAATCGTAATGCCCATTTCAGAAAGGACCTGGTCAATTTCCGACTTGTCCTTGTAGAATTGTGGATGCTCAGCGTTGACCAGAATGTCCCAAATGGGGCTGTTGGGTAGTGGATATAATCGCGACACTTCTACGGATGAGAAATCAACCTTTTCCATACAATCAATGATGTGTGCCACTGTATTTTCGACGGACGTTCTGGTTTCCCCCAGCGCGCCCAAAATGAATGATCCATGAACGGACATGTCGGCCATTTTTAATGCTTTTAGTGCCATAAGATTGGTCTGGTTTGTTGTCTTGTTCTTGCGTTGTGCTTCTAACATTTTGGTATCCCCAGAATCTAAACCAATGTTAACGCGTTTAACCCCAAGTCGTTTGAACTTTTGGACATTATCTCTCTTTAAAAGCCCTAGGGCGCGCGCATAAATCATAAACTCAATGTCACCACTGTCAATCAGGGTGCGGATGTTTTTCGGCATCGTTTGTAATAGTTGATCAATGTAGACTGGGCTACTTGTAAAGCTGTCATACACCTCGAAGAACAAGTTGATGCCGTGTTCTGCGTGATAGTGCCCAATCGTTTCCCAAAAACGTCTTGGGTCTCCGGTGTTAATGGTTAAATCTGCAATGCTGCAATAAGAGCACCGCACAACACCATTCTCACAACCTCTTGCGTTATTAATGGTAACCACATTTATCTTTTTTCCGTGCAGTTGTCCGTGCGCCTCGTAATATTTTTGTGAATATATGCTCAGTTTGTCTGAAATTAAATTAAGGTCAGGAACCGTGTTCAATGTCTTTAGAAGATATTTCTTTGATGGGTTGGTCTTAATTGTGTCTTTATCTCGATAAACTAAAGAACACACTGAATCTAGTGGTCGTTTGTAGTAAAGCGAATTTACCAATTCTACAAGGGGTTGCTCAGCCACATCGTTGGCAATAATAAAATCAACGTACGGTCGATTCCTTATGATTTTTTCAGGGAAGAAAATTGCATGGTCATCCCCTAAGACTACTTTTGCGCCCATTGTTTTTGCTGCCTGGGCAATTTTGAGACCTTCCTCATATGTGGGTGTTAACACACTAATGCCAACCAGGTCGGGTTTGAAGGCCTCAATTTTTTCTATAATTTCTCCTTTGGTACTAATTCCGCCGTCGATTAGCCCAATCTCAATTTTGTCTCCAAACTCCTGATTGAGGCGTGTCGCAAGCTGAACAATTCCCATGTGTGGAAAGAGGGAAAAATTGGAGTTCTTTTTGCCTTCGTCCACGTCATGTGGGCTGTTGACCAGGAGGATCTTCATGCAGCTTTACATTCTAGCATTGTCTGGAAAATGCGAACAATGATTGTTTTTTGACAATCTCTAGCCTAGTGTTCAAGCATGTCTTTATCATGTGGTGTACTGATTGTTCACGGTCTGACTGCCACACCAGCGACTATGGCGCCTGCCATTGAAGCAATGGAGGATGCGGGCTATGCGGTTTCTGCGCCAATGTTGCCCGGTCATGGCACAACGGAGCACGACCTGGAGCAGACCACCTGGCGTGAATGGGCGACTGCTGTGCAAGAGGCCTATGCAGAACTGGCAACCCGAGTAAATCATATCTATTATATGGGCCTGTCTCTTGGTGCTCTCTTGGGACTTTATCTGGCGGAACAACATCCCCAGAAATTAAGGGCGCTGGCATTGCTTGGGACACCACTTCATTTATCACCACTCGTTCGGCGCATTGTGCCAGTGGTACGCTACTCGCCCGTGCGCTGGATTTATACTGCGAGCCAAAAGGATTGGAAAACGTCGGTGGCGGATCCAGATGGATTGGAGGTCTACAAAGAATCCAGTTATACGCGCATTCCAACAAAGGCCGTGTATCAAGTGTATGATCTGGAACAGGTGGTAGAAAAACAATTGGGACAAATTCGCACACCGATATTGTTGGCCCACTCGCATTTGGATGAGACGGCGCCTGCGAGTAATGTCGCGGCGCTCCAACGCCACATTCATAACCCTACACCGGAAGTCATGTGGTGTGATAAATCTTACCATGTACTGACATTGGATTATGATCGTGATGCAATCAATCAGGCGGTTTTGAAGTTCTTTGAAAGGAATTCATGATGACCCGTTACATTTTGGCAATTGATCAGGGCACCACCAGTAGCCGTGCGTTTGTGGTGAATGAAAAGTTGCAAGTGATTGGTCAGGGGCAAAAAGAATTTCAGCAGATTTATCCCAAGCCTGGCTGGGTGGAACATAATCTTGATGAAATTTGGTCATCCACATGTGCGGTGATTGCCGAAGCGCTTGCATCTTCTAAGGTTGATCCTAAAAAAATTGCCGCTATTGGCATTACCAACCAACGTGAGACCACCGGAATTTGGGATCGCAAAACAGGGCAGCCCATTCACAACGCCATCGTCTGGCAGTGCCGACGTACGGCGGATACCTGCCAAGTCTTGAAAGATAATGGTCATGAACCCACTGTTCACAAATTAACTGGACTGGTGTTGGACCCCTATTTTTCGGGAACCAAGATTGCGTGGTTACTTGATAATGTGTCAGCAGCACGACGTTTGGCGCAAGATGGTGAGCTGGCATTCGGTACAATCGATACGTTTTTAATTTGGAAGTTAACGGGTGGTAGCGTGCATGCAACGGATGTGTCCAATGCATCGCGCACCATGCTCATGGATTTGTCCACGTGTGAGTGGAGTAGTCATCTTTGCGATCTGCTGCGCGTTCCGGAATCTGTTTTGCCAAAGATCGTCGCGTCATCAGGTGTGATGGGTGAGACAAAGGGGTTGTCGGTGTTGCCAGACGGTATTCCGATTGCGGGTATTGCAGGTGATCAGCAAGCCGCACTCTTTGGTCAGGCCTGTTTTCATGCCGGTGAAGCCAAGTGTACCTATGGCACGGGGTCTTTTTTGCTCATGAATACCGGTGAAACCTTGGTACCTTCGCAGAAGGGCTTGCTCACAACCGTTGCCTGGAAAATTGGCGACACCGTGACGTATGCACTTGAAGGCGCATCGTTCATTGCAGGTGCGGCGGTACAGTGGTTGCGTGATGGCTTGGGGTTGATTCAAAAGGCAGAGGATGTTGAGTTGCTTGCAGCGACGGTTCCGGATGCGAATGGTGTGACGTTTGTGCCAGCACTGTCTGGTTTGGGGGCACCTCATTGGGATCCCCATGCGCGCGGCATCATTACGGGACTCACACGCGGTGCGACCAAGGCGCATATCGCGCGCGCCACACTTGAAGGAATTGCGTGGCAGCAATACGATTTATTGGCAGCAATGCAAAACGAGTCTGGAATTCGCTTGAAAGAACTTCGTGTGGATGGTGGAGCGGCGCGCAATAATTTGCTCATGCAAATCCAAGCGAACTTTTTGCAAGTGCCGCTTGTGCGTCCCAAAATAACTGAGACAACCGTGTTGGGTGCTGCAATGTTGGCAGGTCTTGGCGTGGGTGTTTGGAAATCGACACAGGAGCTTGTTAAAACATGGACGGCTGACAAACGATTTACACCCGAAGTCAGTATGGAAAAAATAGTGCCACAGCGGCAACAATGGGAGCACGCAGTTCATCGGTGCATGACGTGATGGAGGAATAATGAAACGTATTGCCGTTTTTTGTGGGGCCTATGAAGGTAATGATCCGCGATTTGTAGCAGCAGCAAGGACTCTAGGGCAGATCCTGGTATCGCGAGACATTGGATTGGTCTATGGCGGTGGAAGTACCGGTATTATGGGTGCGATTGCCAATGAAGTATTAAAGAATGGTGGCAAGGTGACCGGTGTTATTCCCGAAAAATTATTCAAACGTGAAGTGGCCCATCGTGGCGTGACCGAATTTATACCCACGACCAGTATGCATGAGCGTAAATCGATTATCTATAACATGTCCGATGCCTTCATTGGGTTGCCAGGGGGGTTGGGGACGATGGATGAAATGTTTGAGGTGCTCACCTGGGCGCAGTTGGGCTTGCATCAAAAGCCGTATGGATTTTTAAATGTCGCAGGCTACTTCGATCATATTCTCAAATTTGTGGATCATGCGGTAGACTGCGGCTTTGTGTTTCCCAATTGCCGTGACATGATTATGCGCGATGCAACACCCGAAGGTCTTTTGAAACAATTTGCAACCTATCAGCCGGTTCAACTTCCCCACCTGATTGATGAAGCAGATTTGTAATTTAGTTTGTTAATACGATCTTCCCAAACACATTCCGGTCTTCCATCTTTTTGTGGGCAATGGCTGCATCTTGCAGTGGAAATGTGGAATCCACAACCGGCTTAATGGCGCCGCTTTCAATGAGTGGCACAACCTGTTTAAGTTCTGAAAAGTTACCCATAAATGATCCCAGGAACGATAGCTGGCGCACAAACATAAACCGCAAGTTCATGTTCACTTCAGCACCGGTGGTAGCACCACAGAACACCAGTCGTCCACCGGGGGCGAGGGATGCGGACGAGCTGCGCCACGTTGCGGGGCCGACATGTTCGAAGACGACGTTAACGCCACGTCCATCGGTTAATTTTTTCACTTCCTTATGAAATTCCGGATGGGTTGTGTAGTTGATGCCACGATTGGCGCCCAATGCGCGTGCCTTTTCCAGTTTTTCATCTGTCGAAGCGGTGGCAATTACCGTGGCACCCAGATGCTTGGCCAATTGTACAGCAATGGATCCAATGCCGCTGCCGGCTGCCAAGATCAAAACGGTTTCACCCTTCTTAAGTTGTGCCCGTGTGACCAGCATATGATATGCCGTTAACGAAACAAGCGGCATGGCCGCCCATTCAGCAGCAGAATACTTGCGCGATATTGGAATGATGCACCTGGCTGGTGCAGTGCAGTATTCGGCGTAACCGCCCCAGCGGTCACGCCCCATCATTTTATAGTGCGCACACAAGCTGTCATTGCCCGCTTTGCACATGTCGCACTCACCACATCCCCAACCGGGGGCCACAATCACAAAGTCGCCGACGTTAACGCCAGTTGCACCATTACCCAATTCAGCAACTGTTCCCACGACATCACATCCCAAGACATGTGGCAGCTTGGTGGGAAACGCGGTGCCCTCGCGTGTCCAAATGTCCAAATGATTTAAACCACAGGCTTCAACTTTAATGAGCACTTCGTCTGGCTGCGGCTTTGGTGTTTCGATGTCACGAAATTTTAGTGAATTCTGGTTACCGTGTTGGTCAATGATAATTGCTTTCATATGTTCTCCTTCGATGTGTTATTTTGCAGCTTGATGAAGGCGGCGGAGAAAGCTGCGGTACCCAATCCAGTGTAGTAGGATGCCTAACACCAAAAGGTATGTTGCACTCCAGAACATTCCCCAGTGAAGCTTTCCAAGAACAAAACCACGGCATAGTTGAACGGCATGATACATTGGGGTTAGGTTGGCAATGCGCACACCCCACTCTCCAAAACATTCGCGAATTGAAAAGAAAATATCGCTGAAGACAAATAGTGGAATAAGCACCAAGTTAAAATAGTAGCTAAACATGTCGATCGTTTTGATGTTCATGCCAAATGCTAAACCCATTCCAGCAAAGAAATAACCAATGAGGGGTAACACCGCAATTGTACCTAGGGCCCACCAAGATGGCACTAGGCCAAAGAAAACCATAACGATTAAAAAAATGAGTCCATAGGTTGTTGCACGGGTAACGGCCCATAATATTTCACCCCAAACGATTTCACATTCGTTGACGGGAGTTGCAATCACTTGCTCGTAGAGTTTGTCGTAAATTAGTTTAACGAAAAAATTGTATGTGGTTTCAAAGCTGGCGCCGTTCATGGCGGAAACCGCCATTAGGCCTGGGGCGATGAACATGGAATAACCAATACCATCAATGGTTGTAATGTAATGGCCAACGCCTGCACCCATACCCAACAAGTAAATGATTGGATAAAACAGGTTGGGGATGAATCCCTGCTGCCAATATTTGGCAAACATATAAAAGCTTCGCCACCAAATTGGAAAAATTCCCCGAAGACGAACTCCTTCACTCATTGCGAATGTCCCTTCCTGTTAGGTGGAGAAACACGTCTTCTAGGTTGGCTGGGCGCAGCCGCATTTCAACGCCGGTTCCCAGCTCGCTATAAAGTTGGCGCATCATTGCCTCGCCATCCTTTGCGAATACAGTTGAGCGGTGAGGGCGCATGACGAGTTGAATATCTTGACGTTCTCCCAGCTTTTTGAGTTGCGGCAAATTTGCAATTTCGGATTCAATCTCAATCACATTGGGAAGTAAGTGTTTGGCAATCAGTTCCGATGGTGTACCTTGTGAAATGATATTGCCGTGGTCGACCACAAAAATAAAATCACATAGTCGCTCGGCTTCGTCCATATAATGAGTGGTTAGTAGAATTGTGCGTCCTTCATCTTGGATTTGACGAACAACCTCCCACATAAATTGCCGCGCTTGTGGGTCCAGGCCAATGGTGGGTTCGTCTAACAGTAAAAGTTCTGGATTTGAAATGAGGCCTTTTGCAATTGAAATGCGACGCTTCATGCCACCAGATAAACTTCGAATGGAGCGATGGGCCCAGTCTGCCAAGTCAAACGTCTTTAGTAATTTTATGGCTGTGTCGCGTGTCTTATGCCACGGCACGCCGAAGTACGTGGCGTAGAGCCGCAAATTTTCCAAGCATGTTCCTGTTTCCTCAACGATATCGGATTGAATGACAACACCCAATCTTTCCTTAATGGCACGTTGGTGTGTGCGGGTATCCATGTCAAAAACGCGCAACTCACCTTCATCAGGTGGAAATGCGGTATAAATCATTTTGATTGTGGTGGTTTTACCTGCACCGTTGGGTCCCAAAAAGCCAACAACCTGACCCTTTTCAACGTCGAATGAAATGCCATCAACTGCAGTAAAGTTTCCAAATCGTTTTGTAATGTTTCGGGCAGAAATAAGTGAGGACATGTGCAGTGACATACACATGCGTTGCATTCAACTCAATAGAAAGTGGGAAGAAACTAGAAACGACCTTCAACCATCATGGCGGGCGCGCCACCATAACTGCCGATGCCAACTGTGGGGTAAACAATGAACGGACCTTCATGGCCCAGGATGTGACTCACTACCGCGCCAACAGTGGCGCCGACAGCCGTACCAATCAAAAGAGACGGTAAAATGGTGCGTGTTGTGCTGGGGCAAACCCCCTGATTGCAGAGCATTTGGTACATACCATAACCGACGCTGGCTCCCATGGCCATACCACTTGCTGCTCCCGCAATGGCGTTGCGTATCGTGACGTGTTCGTTTTGATAGGTTGGAATTGGGGCCTTACGACCAATAGAGAGAGTATCTGCAAGGGCTGGGGTAGACAGGATAAAGGTGCCAATTGCCACCAAAATCCCTTTCATTACATGCCGATACCGACACTGGCCCATGGCCACCTCGCCTGTAGTCCCTCTATACCATAGTTATCGGCACAATTTTGAAAAAGTTGTGTGAAAAGTAAGTAAAAACTTAAGGTAACCGTGACACGGCTTCAATGATGGCGCGGTCCACCGTGATAATGCTGCAGTCTATTGATTGAAGGCGCCGCACATGTTTGCCGGTATCTACTTTGTGAGGGAGTGGCTCTCCGAATGGAGTAGTCATGGGATTACGGGTTGTAAATGAGGGCTGCTTTTTGAATCGCTCTTCAATGATGACCTCGCCACCTAATTTACTGTCGTATTGCGGCGTATAGTCGATAACTGCATAACATCCATCTCCGACAATATCCAAAACCGTTGTGCG
Source organism: Deltaproteobacteria bacterium CG11_big_fil_rev_8_21_14_0_20_47_16 (assembly GCA_002796325.1). Lineage (GTDB taxonomy): Bacteria > UBA10199 > UBA10199 > 1-14-0-20-47-16 > 1-14-0-20-47-16. The sequence goes on from PCXA01000001.1 coordinate 163,919, forward strand.
TTTGGGTTCTAAGGTAACTGTTTCAATAGGCGTGTTAGCAACTTTGACATAGTGGGGTCCAGGTTTTAACGATTGTAAGTTGATAAAAGTCCCCGCGTTGATTTTGCGCGAGCGTTCGTCGAGACTCACTTTGATATCGGTCGGGCTATGATTGATCAATGTAAGTGTTGCTGCATTGGGTGTGCATGCACCGCATATGAGTGATGTTAAAAGGGCAAGTGGTATTAACCGTTCCATTGGCTACAGATTCCCAAAGTTACTTCGGTAATGGATTCACGCGCACGCGTTGCCGCGTAGTGTAGTTTTGGCATTTTCAAAATCATGGCGGGATTGCTTAAGAGATGTGCGATCAATAATCCAGGCCGTACAACGCCACTTGCAACAACGGGATCTGGAAAACTTGGTAATGCCATGTCGAGTGGATCCACAATCGCACGTACCATCACCATAGGGATGCCACGCTCTTGCGCAATTCGTGCAGGTACCACACCTTCCATTTCAATTGAGTTGGCCTCAAATTGCGTTCCCAAATAGGCCTTTTCTTGAGGCAGTTCAATGGTGGTGGACACTCCAACCGAAGTGCCACGATGACAATGCATGTTAAGACCTTCGCAGGTTTTAACAGCCAAATCTGCCAGTGGATTTGCAATTTCAAATGTCTCTCGGGTTTCGGCGTCGACGATGCGTTCAGGAATGACGATATCACCAAGATGCAGTTGGGGTTGTGTGCCCCCTGCATAACCGATGACCAGCATGCTAGTGATGGGATAGTATTGCATGGCGTGATTAATCGCCTTGGTCATGGCGGCGGTGCCCATACCGGAGCGTACCAAGATCACCTCGAGTGAGCCCAAGTGACCATGCTCAATATAGCCCGGCTTTAGGAATATCTCGGTATCCCGGTCGATTTTCTTCCGGACCTGGGCAATTTCGTGATCGAATGCGGCTAAAATGGCAAGCATGAGCGCGGCCTAACATGGACTTCCGAATTTTGCTAGGGTCCATTTTAATGTCTTTCCCTTTACAAGCCGTTCCTGCCTATGGTTAAAGCGGCGAACGAAAACACTACCTTGAGGTGATGATTATGACTGTTCCGGTTTCCCAAATGTGGCGCGTTGCGAGCTATGTGCTTGGCCAAAAAATCAAAGGCAATAAGCGCTACCCATTGGTGTTGATGTTGGAGCCCCTCTTTAAATGTAACTTGGCCTGTGCGGGTTGTGGTAAAATTCAATATCCCAAGCATGTCTTGGACCGCTATTTATCCGCTGAAGAATGTTTGAAAGCAGTGGATGAATGTGGCGCGCCCATGGTCAGCATTCCCGGTGGTGAGCCGCTGATCCATCCTGAAATTCAGCAAATTGTAGAAGGCCTTGTAGAACGCAAAAAATACATCTATCTGTGCACGAACGCCATTTTGCTGAAGCGCAAAATTGATATGTTTACACCCTCCAAGTATTTGACATTCAGCGTGCACATGGACGGATTGCAACCTGAACATGATCATGCGGTGTGCCGCGATGGTGTATTTGATCAGGCAATCGAGGGAATTAAAGAAGCGTTGAAGCGCGGCTTCCGTGTGACTACCAATACCACGTTATTTGAAGGTGCCAACCCAGAGCGTGTTCGCGCCATGTTTGACTACTTAAGTGAACTGGGCGTTGAAGGTATGATGGTATCTCCAGGTTATTCCTATGAAAAGGCACCGGACCAACAACACTTCTTGAAGCGTAGCCGTACGCACCAACTTTTCTCCAAAATTTTGGATAAGCCCAAGAAGTCATGGAAGTTTAATCAATCACCACTCTTTTTGCGCTTCTTGAAGGGTGAGCAAGACTACCAATGCACACCGTGGGGCAATCCAACGTACAATGTCTTTGGTTGGCAGAAGCCGTGCTACCTGTTGCAAGAAGGGTATGCCAAAACATTCAAAGAGCTGATGGATTCCACAGAGTGGGATAACTACGGCACCGGCAAAAATGAAAAATGTGCCGACTGTATGGTTCACTGTGGTTATGAAGCCAGTGCGGTGGATGATACCTTTAGTTCCTTCAAGGGTCTCGGTCGCACGATTCAAGCCATGCGCAATCTCTAAAAATCATGTCCTCCCAGTCCGAAAAATTATTTGAACGTGCCCAGCAGTTACTTGTGGGTGGTGTGAACTCCCCTGTGCGTGCGTATCGCAAGGTGGGTGGAACACCGCCATTTATTGCGCGTGGCGAAGGTGCTTACTTAACGGACGTCGACGGTAAACAATATATCGATTACGTGTTGTCATGGGGGCCTGCGATTTTGGGACATGCGCACCCCACAGTTGTTGCTGCGATTCAAGAAGTGGCAGAGCGGGGATTAAGTTTTGGCGCACCGACCCCATATGAAATTCAGCTCGCCGAAATGGTTCAAAAGATTATGCCATCGATTGAGATGATTCGGTTTACGTCGAGTGGTACTGAAGCCACAATGAGTGCGATCCGTGCAGCGCGTGGATTTACCAGACGTGATGATATCATTAAATTTGATGGCTGTTATCATGGTCATGCCGACTACTTGTTGGTGAAGGCGGGTTCTGGTGCATTAACAGGTGGTGCGCCGGATTCTCAAGGCGTGCCAGCGGATTTTACCAAGCATACTCACGTGGCGCGATACAATGATGCCGAAAGTGTCGACACCATTTTTAAAGCCAATCCAAATTCCATTGCAGCGGTCATTGTGGAGCCCGTTGCGGGAAACATGGGCTGTGTCCCGCCAGACGCGGGGTTTTTGGTAGTCGTTCAAGACCTGTGCAAGAAGTACGGCGCACTTTTGATCTTTGATGAAGTCATGACCGGTTTCCGTGTCGCGTTGGGTGGTGCGCAATCATTGTACAACATCACACCAGACCTCACCTGCTTGGGAAAAGTAATTGGTGGCGGTATGCCGGTGGGTGCGTATGGCGGTCGGCGTGATGTGATGGAAATGGTTGCGCCATTAGGGCCCGTCTATCAAGCGGGAACGCTTTCGGGGAACCCGCTCGCCATGGTGGCTGGCATTGCAACGTTAACCGAACTGCAAAAGCCAAAAGTCTACGAAAGGCTGGAGCAGCGTACAGAGCTACTCACTGATGGACTGAAGCAAATTGCAACCACGCACCAAATTCCAGTGACTGTCACGCAAGTGGGTTCTATGTGGGGACTTTTCTTTAATCCAGGACCGGTCAAAAATTTAGATGATGTCATGAAATCGGATGCAGAAAAATTTAACCGCTTCTTCCACGCCATGCTGCGATCCGGAATTTACCTGGCCCCATCCCCGTTTGAAGCGGGATTTGTCTCTACTGCCCATGACGATGGCGAAATTTTGACGACCCTGCAGGCCGCCGAAAAGGCGATGCTGGCTTAAGTTCCATTCGTCGTGCTATCATACGTCAATGCACTCTATTTCAATTCTGGCATATGACATCGCAACCAGTTTTAATCTCAAAATGCTGCAAGTGGCAGCTGCAGAGTGGGGTACCGTTGTTTCCAAAGACCCCGTCATTGTTCTGTTTGCCGATGAACAGTATGTAGCCATTTTTGATTATGGTTCTGTGGTGTTCTTTAATTGTGATGTTACTTCTGCACAAGAGTGGATCGAACGATTAACCCCATTTGCATCACGCATGTCACGCCAGCAATATTCCGATAGTTTCACCATTCATGTGGGGAAAATGGAGGGAGAGTCTTCAACCGAAGAACTCTACGTTCCTGAGTTTTCTTTGGATGTGGTGAAGTTGGTGGCGGTTGTGCTTTCACGATCGGTGAGTCTGGAATATTTTGAATCGCTAGTGGATCGCAGTTTGGGTCAGCTTGAAGATGCGGTCGAGCAACTGGCACAAACAGGTAAGTTGGTGGGGAGTCGCAAGACGCTTATTCAACAGGCGGGACTGGCGCTCAATATTCGTCATGAACTGGCCTATAATTTGGGATTGCTGGATGATCCCGACATTGTGTGGGAAGGGGGTGCGCGCATGTATGAATTGTATGCACGTCTTTCGCAAACATTTGACGTGCGTGAACGCGTGCAGATCCTGCAGCGCAAAATGGATATCATCACCAAGTCCAGCGAGTTTATTATTCAGAGGATTCAAGACCGTACATTGACATGGCAGGAGTATGCGATCATCGTGCTGTTTATATTAGATCTCATTGTTATCTATTGGGTTGGCGCAAAATAGTTGTTTTTGGTGCATAGCTACAGGGTAAAAAGCGCCAAAATTTTGTCGTAAACACCCAGCAAACTTACCCCCTTCTCAACTTGACCTATCGATCCATCCAAAGTCTTTGATATAACTACCTAAAAAACAATAACTTTATTAGAGCATCCGAAGCTGGATGCTGGCACGAGACTTGCTCTTTATGTGGGAATGAGCCCACGAAAGGACAAAGACATGCCACAGCAACCCGATTTGCCTGCCATTGGTGCGGACGATGATTTGGATGATGCCAGTGTTCGGAAGCTCTTGAAGGATATTTTTCCTGCACCTGAAGACCCACTCACGCAGGGCTTAAGTAAGGGTGAGCAGTACAAGTTGGCCAAGCTCTATTTCCCCAAGGATGACGAGCATGGTGAGGAATCGGTTACGGGGTATCAGGCCTTAGATGATGAAGCGCGCAAACAGTTTCTATCGAACTTTTTTGTGGAGATTGAAGTCTCAGATCATGCCGGCAACACAAAGCGATTTTTTGTAAGTGAATACGATGCCGATCGCGCCAAACGTTTTGGTGCGCGGCAAGTATAGGGGGAGAAAAGGAGCCTTATTATGGTTCGCATTGGTGGAAAAGGTGGTCAGCCTCCTGTGTCTCAGGGACATGAGAATGAGACTTCTGCACGCAGCACCCGTGTTCGTTTGGGTGGGCAATCCGTTCGTGTATTCTTACCTACAAAGGAGTTTTCAGCTCAACGGCTAAATATGCTTGGCCTTGTCGAACTAAAGGGCTTGGGTGGTCAGCAGTTCTTTGTTCGCGCAGCTGATGCCAAAAAACTTGAGCGTGTGGTGGTAGGCAATTTCGATGTGCGCAACTTGGTGGGTTCTGCAAAGGAAACTAAGGGCGAAACGTAATATGCTCATAAGGGAAAGCCTTCTGCTATTGAGAAAGAGATTAGGACAATTCCAAAATCAACGAGGGGGCTGTTTAGAGGAAGTCTTGCAACTCCCGACGAATTGCTTGCCCGAAATGAGCCTATTACATTTCCATTAACTGAGCCAGCAACGCATGAAGAGTTGGCCAGGAGAGAAACGCATAGCCCAAAGCCACACCAGTCTCATGCCGTGCATTCGCATCGCGTGCGCAAACCACGCGTTAAAGTGGTCCTTACATCGCCTAATACAACACCCAATCGTGAATCGATACCCAAGCCAAGTGATCTGCGATTAGGGGCCCCAGATGGTACCAACATGGGTGAGGCGGCGCATCGTCGGCAAGTGACCGCGGTTAATTTGGTGGAAAATCAAAATGTAAGTTTGATCGGTGAGTCTGGAATGAAAATTGGTTTTGTCGCCACACATGTGGTCAATTACAGTAAGCTGTCCCGTGCAACCCAAGAACAATTGAAATCAAATCTATCATCAGGAGATGTGATGATTCAGGTGGGCCAACGGGTATTTATATTAAATGATCCGAGCGGTGGATTGATTGCCGATCTACAGGTAGGTTTTAAAGATTTTCATATCTTGTTTGATCATCGCTGAGTGGGCGCTTGCTGTGATGCCATTTCGCTGATGCAGTAGGTGGCGGCCGACGCTAGATAGCTTTGAACCATTCCAATAAATTCTGCCTGCAATCCCTTGTTTGATACGACCTTTGCAAAGTGGTTTTTGGCATCGCATGGTTTGCTTGCATGTGAAGCGTAGAGTCCCATCATAAGTTGTGCAAAGGCTTGTACCGCTGGGTTTTCGATCATGGGGTAGATTCGGGCGATTGCATCATACCGTTTCTGGGGAAGGTCATCGTGAGAAGCGATCATGTTAATTTGTAATGCCAAGACAATGTCAGGTTTGGAAATGCCGTTGATCGCGTCCTTCGTGGTGGGGGCGGTGTTCAGGCCTCCCTGTGTGAGCCGTTGGTTCCAGTAAGTGCTGTCATCCAATTTGATGTAGGGTTCAATATGGGGAGATCTTCCAAGAAAAATTTCCGCAGAAAATTCTGCACCCAAAATCATGGCGGTGCCAAATTGAATTTTACTCCACTCACTGCAGGTGGCTTCTTGCTTTGCAATTGCATCGTCAATTGTGCGTTCGGGATACTTTATAAGTGCCAATGTAATTCCCCAGCCCGACTTGCGATCCATCCAGAGAGCCGGCAACCTGGAAAGCACGCACTCGCGTGAAGAGAGGCCACACTCTTCTGTTGCTGCAATTGCATGGCTTTCAATTTGTTGAACATAGACTCGGGTTTCCGGATGCCAGGGAATCACAAAGTGATGTTTGTCTAAAAAGCGTACGAAGGAATCTGGACGTTGCCGTGGGCGAACCCATCTGTCGGCATCCGATTTGGGAAGTGACCTGAGGTATTCTTGATCAGCGTGATAAATGGCGGTGTTGAGTAGTCCACCGCGTCGTTCAATTTCAGCATCTGTCACAGAAAATCGGTCCATCATCTTGCCACAGATGGCATACATGTCGGGGTTTGAGTATTTGGTGCAGGCGGTTGTCATTACTCCCATATTCGGCAGATCTCCCAAAAAGTTGCCTACTACAAATCTTTTTATTTCCGCAACCTCCCTCTCCTCTTGAATATCACTAACAGCTGTGGCAGAGGCCCCGCATGCCAATCAAGCCCGATAAAGATCTTCTGACCGCCCTGGGCATTTATGGGGCCATTGGCTTTCAACTGGCCATTTCCGTGGTTATTGGTGTTTTGGCCGGACGCTGGCTGGATGCCCGTTGGGGGACGATGCCCTGGCTGACCATTGGGGGTATGCTTTTGGGGTCGGTGGCTGGGTTTTGGAACCTGATTCGCCTGCTCAAATGGAAGGATAAGGATGGGGGCCCCGATGCTTCTTAAACGTGTATCTGTGATTTCCAGTCTGATAACGGCCGCCCTTCTGGGGCTGGCCTGGTGGCGTTTCCCGGGCGCCAAAATATCCTTGTCAATACTATGTGGCGATGTTATCGGCCTCGCGAATTTTCTCCTGCTGAGCCACGCCATTTCAGCATTGCTGAATCGTGATTCTGTCGGGAAAGGGCGCCTGGTGGCGCTGTTTTTTTTAAAACTCATGGCACTTGTCGCTGCCTTTGCAATTGTTCTGGCAGCGCCGATCGACACCATTGCTTTTGTGGTGGGATTGAGTGCGGTGATTGTAGCCATAATTGTGGCAGGGTTGATTCCAAATGGGCGAACACTTTGAGTGGTTATCATTTTTCTTGGGACATGGCGTAGAAGCCTATTCCCACGTTATTGTTGCGGCAGCAATTTTGGGCGTTCTATTCGTTAGCGCCGTTATTGTGCGCGCACGTTACGCCAATGCTTCCGCAAATCTGGTTCCTACCAGCAAGGGTGGAATTGCCACGACGTTTGAATTGGCCGTTGAAGGTATTTTGAATTTAATGGAAGGCGTGATGGGGCCAAGTGCTCGCCGTTATTTGCCACTGATTGGTTCACTCTTTATTTACATCTTTGTTTCCAATTTGATCGGAATGATTCCAGGAATGAATCCTCCAACGGGCAACATCAACACCAATCTGGCCTGCGCACTTGTGGTGTTTGTCACGTACAACGTGATGGGTGTTCGTGAACAAGGCGTTAAGAACTATATTAAGCATTTCATGGGGCCGATCATTTGGTTGGCACCACTCATGATTGTGTTGGAGCTTGTCAGCCATTTGGTTCGCCCTGCATCGTTATCGATTCGTTTGTTTGGTAATATTATGGGTGACCACATGGTGTTGGGCGTATTTACCCATTTGACCAAAGTTGGCGTGCCGGTGATTTTCTTGGGGCTGGCGCTCTTTGTGTCATTTATTCAAGCGTTTGTGTTTTCGTTGTTATCGATGATTTATATCTCGTTGGCCACAAGTCACGAGGAACATCACTAACCACGTTCAAGTATCGTGTCGCGCGGATGTGTCGCGGCGGTCAGCGACTGTGAAGTTCAAGGCAGACAGGCCAGCGAATTCTGTGTTGCATGGTTCTTGGGCGCAATAACCGAGTCGGAGTCGACTCAAGGAGAACCGTATGAAGAAGTTTCTCACTGCTGCATTTGCAGCAATCGCAACGCTGGGCATGTCCACATTGGTCATGGCCGAAGAACATGCTGCCGCTGCTGCTGATGCAGTAACCGGTGGTAACGGCGCAGTTGCCGCATTGGCACTTGCTGCTGGTTTTGGTATCGCAGTTGCCGCTTTCGGTGGTGCGTTGGCTCAGGGTAAAGCAGCAGCTGCTGCCCTCGAAGGTATCGCCCGCAACCCAGGCGCTGCTGGTAAGATCCAAACCCCAATGATTATTGCACTTGCTTTGATCGAATCACTCGTGATCTACGCATTCGTGGTCGCCCTGATTCTTCAAGGTAAGATCTAAAATAGCTTTTAGCACCCGTAGCTCAGTTGGATTAGAGCACCAGACTACGAATCTGGGGGTCGCATGTTCGAGTCATGCCGGGTGCGCCAGAAAAATCCCGAAGACCATTTGGTCTTCGGGATTTTTCTTTTCGTGGTGCGGCATGACGAACAACGTCGACCGTTTTTGTGCTTTCAGAATTCATCAAAACATGTGAAAGAATCCAGGATTATGAAGAGAGTGATGCTTACAACTGCACTTATAGGCATGATTGGAACAACCCCGCTGTTTGCCGGCAATGCAATAACCAGCCAATACACATCACTGGAAGAAAAGGACTGCCAGACCCTTCAAACAGATGAAGATACGGGGGGTGAGTTGTGGTTTGTGGAAGAGTGCCCCGGTGTTGGGGGATATCGGGTGCGTGTTCAGTATGATGATGCCAGAGCCTCCATCATACTCGTGACTTCCAAAGGGAAACAGCAGCCTCTAGATTTTGAGCGCACAATTACACATGCGCTTTCTCATCTTGGTAAAAAGCTCGAATGGCGTCTTGAAAAGGGGATAACGCCAGTTGCTATGATTGTACGCGTTTACTATCGAGAAGAACCAGAGGCGCCTCAAATTTCAGTGCTGGCAGTGATCAAGGTCTCTTCACAACAAAGCTGCATTGTGGCAAAGATTCCTGCGGGATCTCATGCAAATCAGAAGGCGCGGGCTATTGCCGATACCGCAGCTGACCGCCCCTGTTTGTAAGGAATAAGTATGTCCATTACCATTACCACCCACAACAACATCTTCATTCGCACACAAATAATACCAGATGCCGCTGCCGATGTGTGGTTTCTGCATGGTATTGGGGAATCGGGCCTGTCGTTTATTGAGGCATTTGAGTCGCCGCTGGCAAAAAGCTTCAATCTCTATGTGCCGGACATGCCGGGTTTTGGCGCGTCGCCCTATCCCGATAGTCATCCCGATCAAAAGCAAACAGCAGACATGATGGATGATGTGATTCGTTCGGTATCCGGCGATCGTCCTGTGTATTTGGTAGGGCATTCGCAGGGTGGCCTTGTCGGCACATGGCTCTGTCAAAAGTTGGGCGATCAGGTGAAGGGCTATGTCAATGTGGAAGGGAACTTGACGAGTGCGGATGTGGTGTTCAGTGGTGAGATGGCCAGGCAACCCACACCCGAAGCATGCAAGACACATGTCATTCAATATCTTCAAATCCACGCGCAAGGCGAATCTTATTGGCGGTACTATGCGAGCATTCGCTTTGCATTCCCCGATGCGCTGCTTACTTGGGCCCGTGCAGGGCTTGCGTTTACGGGAGACACCAAGTCAGGTGAAGAATATGCCGCGTTGCCGGTGCGGAAACTGTTTGTTGGGGGAATTAAGAGTCGTGGCGAAAAGACTTCTGAATTTATCAAATCTCACAAACTGAACTTTTATGGGTTTGAAAACTCAGGTCACTGGCCCATGATTGATGCAACGGATGTTTTTTATAATAAAGTCCTTAATTTTATAACCTCCATTTAATACGCAACTTTTTTAGCACTGAGTCGATAGTAATGAGTGAGGAATCATTATGTCTAACACGGACAGATTCAATGCTGCCAGGCGTGTTGCGGCAGCGGCCCAAGCCATGAAGTTGGGTGATGCTACCCCTTATGTAACATCGAGTATGGGGCCGCTTACTATATTTACAATGGGCCCAAAGGCGGCAGATTATTATGCTGTCAATTGTCATGAGGGTACCTGTGAGGCCTACCTTTTACTCCATTACTCTCCGTCTCGCACAGCAGGTCTTTGGTCTGCACCGGCTCCTTGGGGTTGTATAGCAAAACCTCCCGAGACTATTGAGATATGCAAGCTGCCAGATCCAACATTGCCGCCTGAAGCAGAGAATATGACAACATATGTGGCGAAAGATAGCCCTCACCGCTTGATGGCGCCTACGCAGGTATTGCCAGAGGCAGCACAAGGGTTCCTAAAAATGATGCCCGGTGAATTTGACGCAATTTCTAAGTCGCTCGGCATTTATTTAAATCCTTTTGCCTCACTTACAATTATTCTGATGACATTAGATGAAGTGAAAAAACAGTGTGGAAATAATGGCGAATCAGGGGCTTGCTTTAATAATTATAATCAACAGCTACTTTTTCCATATGATCATAACTTCTATAGCTTCAAAGAGGATCCTAATTACTTCAACAAGTCGATTTTAAATCATTGGATGCCCAACCATGAAATTGTGATGCATGAATTGACACATGTTATGACATCACATGCCACCCCAAGAGTTCTTATTGAAGGGATTGCAGAATACATGCGTCATTTGACCAATCAGGTATCAGGGTTTGAGGTGGGCGCTAAGCAGGTCTGGCACGGCACATTTTTCAATAATGGTAGTTATCAAGAAACAGGCCTTACTGGATGTGGTAAACCGTCTTCGATTAAGGTGGCGACTGTTGGTTCTGGAGCGTCAGCTGAGGCAAAGGTTACATATATTGTGAATCTCTGTAGTAAGGGTGGCATTACTTCTGAGAAATATCAAGTTTCGTTACCCGCTCTGGCGTTTCTGAAAAATTCTGAGCAATATGTGCTTCGACTTTTGATGAACGATAATAAAATTGATGCAACACTTTATGAACGAGATGAGCGCGCTTTATCAAGTGATGATGACCAGCGTGTTCATTTTGATTGCGGCGATGATTCTGTGGCACAACAACGACTACTTCTCACGAAAGCCGGGGGAGAGTTAATGCTAAGTGAAATAAGGACGCCGTACGCTACTTATGAGGAAGATCAGTTTTTGAATCGATACGTTGGCGGCTATTGTCTTTTAAAGGGGTTGGGCCACGAGGCTGTGCGCGAACTGATGCAGCGCTGGTTTGCCGCAGTGCCAAATGACGCATGTGCGCCAAAGGTTGCATTTCCTATGGTAAATGCTTTGAAAGAGATTAAAGGTTGGAGCCAAGAAGAAGCAGAGAGCTATTTGCATCGCTATCGCTATCCGATAGAAGACGAGGTATATAAAATTGGTGGTTTTCAATCGCTGTCGCAGACAGTGCCATCCAATTGATATAAGTTCTGGGGGTAGTTGGAGTGAATATTCACATCATCATGCACGAATCATTTGAAGCGCCGGCAGCGATTGCACAGTGGGCTGAAAATCGCGGGCATCGTGTTGGCTATACCCGTCTTTATGAAGGCAACTCCTTTCCCGAAGATACCGACTTTGATTTTCTTGTGATTATGGGTGGACCGCAATCGCCTGCAACTACCCCGCAGGAATGTCCGCATTTTAATGCACAGAAGGAAGTTCAATTTATCAAATGTGCAATCGACCAAGATAAAATGGTGTTGGGTGTTTGCTTGGGGGCTCAGCTAATTGGCGAAGCGCTGGGTGCGAAATTTGATCATAGTCCCAACCGTGAGATTGGCGTCTTTGATTTGGTACTCACAGGCGCGGGCAAGAAAGATCCCATCTTCTCCCAGTTCCCCGCAACGTTTCCCTGTGGCCATTGGCATGGCGACATGCCGGGACTGACACCGACTGCAGCGGTGCTGGCCACAAGTGTGGGTTGTCCGCGTCAGATTGTCAGGTATTCACCAAAGATTTACGGATTCCAATGCCACTTTGAATTTACGCCAGACGCCATTGGTGGCATGATTCAAAATTGCGCGCATGAATTGAAGGAGTATCGGGAACTGCCGTATGTTCAAACAGCGGATCAGTTAAGAAAAAATGACTACGCGCCCATCAATCAAAAGCTGTTCACGTTTTTAGATAAGTTGACCGAGTCAGTGTAATTCAAAAATCAAAACTTCCGAATCACTGGTGGCTTGAATGTGGACGGCATCTTCATCGGTAAGCGCAGCACCATCCCCCGCTTCTAATGATTGGGTGTTGAGCAGAATATTGCCGCGCGCTACTTGCACCCAGGCGGAAGCAGGCTTCTGAAGGGGTAAATCAATGTTGGCGTTTGCTTTTAATCGCGCTGCCCAAATTTTGGCGTTCTGATGAATGGTGACGCTGCCCTCTTGTCCATCAGGTGATGCAATCAAAACGGGATTACCTGCATCTAACTTCTTTGAAATATTAATTTGTTCATAGCCAGGCGCGATCCCTTTCTTTTCGGGTAAAATCCAGATTTGCAAAAGATGCACGCTGTCTGTTGATGAATGGTTGAACTCGCTGTGGGTCACGCCGGTGCCCGCGCTCATGCGCTGCACATCGCCTGGACGAATTACCGATCCGTTGCCCATGCTGTCTTTGTGTTCGAGTGCCCCCCCCAAAACATAGGTCACAATTTCCATGTCATGGTGGGGGTGGGTGCCAAATCCCATGGCCGGCTGGACCCAGTCCTCATTAATGACGCGCAAGCTGCGAAACCCCATCCATTGGGGGTCGTGGTAGTCCCCAAATGAGAAGGTGTGATGGGTTTTAAGCCAGCCATGGTTAAAATGCCCGCGGCTCGCTGATTTGCGGATGGTAATCATTGTCGCCTCCGTTGATTTGGGCTAAGGATTTATCAGTATCTATAACGAGGTGGTTATATGTCAAACCCACAATTTACCATTCGAACCTTTTATCGGTTTGTTCGCTTAGAGAATATTGCTGACCTGCGGCAAGCAATTCTCACGCACGCCACAGAGAATAAGTTGTGCGGGACGATCTTGCTGGCGAACGAAGGAATTAATTCCACCATTTCAGGTAGCGCCGAAAATATGAACCGATTCTGGCAGCAGCTCACCAGTTATCCCGAGTTTACAGGCATGCCGTACAAAGAATCGTTTTCTAGTGAAGCTCCGTTTAAAAGAATGAAGGTGCGACTCAAGCGGGAAATTGTCTCGCTGTATCAGCCGCAAGTGGATCCGACTCAGGTGGTTGGAGACTATGTCGATGCGCAAAAATGGAATGAATTGATTCAAGATCCGGAGTGTTTGGTAATCGATGTTCGCAACCATTATGAAGTCGAGATGGGAACGTTTGAAAATGCGCAGGACCCCAAGACAAACTCCTTTAAAGAATTTGCGCAGTTTGCCACTACCCAGTGCGATCCCCAAAAACACAAGAAGGTTGCGATGTTTTGCACAGGCGGCATTCGGTGTGAGAAGGCATCAAGTTATATGAAGCAGCTCGGATTTGAAAATGTCTATCACCTCAATGGTGGTATTCTCAAATATCTTGAAGATGTGTCTGCATCCGAAAGTCTGTGGCATGGCGACTGTTACGTGTTTGATGAGCGCGAAGCGGTAGGTCACGGCCTTGTGCCCCGGCAGAAGAAATAGTGTTGAACACTTCTTTATGTTTTTGAATTATATGGTAAGCATCTAACACCTTAACCAAACCAAGGACAATCCTCATGCGTAAAGCGATCCTGTTGTGTGCACTCGTTCTCGCTGTACCAGTGTCAGTTCATGCATATACTGGAAAGCCGCTTACGCGCCTGATGAATGGTAATCAGCGATTTGTTAAGGATTTAACCCGGGCCCCGCAACGTTCTGTTGCCGACCGAAAAATTTTGGTTGGGGGCCAGGAGCCATTTGCAATTGTGGTGAGCTGTTCAGATTCCAGAGTCCCACCCGAAATTGTGTTTGATCAGGACTTGGGCGATCTCTTTATTGTCCGCACCGCGGGGCCGGTTTTGGATGCGGTCGCTATTGGCAGTATTGAATATGCGGTTGAACATTTGCATGCCTCGCTGGTGATTGTCATGGGCCACTCACAGTGCGGCGCGGTTAAGGCTGCAATATCAGGAGTCACGTTTCCACCGCATATTTCCGATATTGTAACAGCCATTACGCCAGCAGTAGACGTTGCACGCCAAAAGTCAGGTGACCTTCTTTCAAATAGCATTGAGGAAAATGTTCGCCGAGTAAAAGCCCAACTCGATACAGAATCACCCGTTTTGGCCAAGGCCAAACGGCACCATCATCTTGAAGTGGTGGGTGGTGTGTATGATTTGAAAACAGGTCGGGTAGTGTTGCTGCGCTAATGGGGCTCAATATTTCTTTTGATACGCCGCCATCGCTGTTTTGACTGTCGCAATCGCCTCTTTGGGGCCTTGAAAATCGCGGACCACCACTTTCTTCTTTTCTAATTTTTTATAATCTTCAAAGAAGCGCTGTACTTCCAGTAATCGGTGCGGCGGCAGCTGCTTGATGGCTGTGTAGCCGTTGTATTCGGGGTCATCCAGGTGCACGCAAATAATCTTCTCGTCGTTTTCGCCTTGGTCCTTCATGCGCATCATGCCAATCGGGCGCACGCGCAAAATGCTGAGCGGCACCACAGGCTCTTGCATCAGCACTAAAACGTCGAGTGGATCGTGATCGTCGCCCAATGTTTGGGGAATGAATCCATAATTAGCGGGGTACATGACGGATGAATGCAAAACACGATCGACGCGCAGCAGACCAGACGGTTTATCCAGTTCATATTTTACTTTCCCGCCTTTGGGAATTTCCACAACGGCCTGAAATTCGTGTGGGGCCTTCTTGCCAATCTCAACATCGTGCCATGGGTGCGACATATTCAAAGCTCCTTTTGTTCAACTTTTTCATCTTGCGTCCCGACGCCATACTCCGTATGTCGTAAAAACTCAACGAGGAGATTTCTATGGCCAAGGATGTTTGCGAATTACCGGTTAATAATGCGAGTGACGATGAAATTAGAGCGATCTTAAAAGACGCCAAAACGATTGCGGTTGTGGGGCTGTCTGCCAATCCGGACAAGGCTAGCTATCGCGTTGCTAAATATTTAAAGGATAATGGCTACACGATTATTCCAGTGAATCCGACGCTTAAAGAGTGGAATGGCATTCAAGCCTATGCGAGCCTTTCAGATGTGACGCAGCCAGTAGATATCGTCGATATCTTCCGTCGCCCCGATGATATCCCTGCGATTGTGGATGAAGCGATTGCGATGAAGGCTAAGGTAGTGTGGATGCAGTTGGAGTTGGCGCATAATGCAGCTGCAGAAAAGGCGCGCGCTGCGGGGCTTAAGGTGGTGATGGATCGGTGCACCAAGGTCGAACATTATCACATGAAGAAAAACGCTTAGGAAATAACGCGGAAAGATTCAATACGCTCAAGCTCAAGCGTTGCTTCGTCGGGTCCGTCAACAACGGTGACAAAGCCGTGTTCCAAATTCACATTTTTAAGTTGTCCATGATAGGCAACGCCGAATGCAATAACTTCAACTTCGTGGCTCTTAGCTGCCAGCAAATCCCGAATGAGCGGGTCGTCCTGGGATGCTGTTGTATGGTTGGTTGTTCGCATGGTGGCGCGGTCTAGTCCTTTGCCAATTTCCTGTCAATGTTAATGAATCGCGCCTTGCTCTTCGCCAATTTGGAGTTTTAAAATCTCCATAACGGCCTCTCGTGCAGGAATGTTTTGATACAAAATGCGATAGACCTGTGTGGAAATGGGAGCTGTCAGTTTGTGGTGTGTAATTAAACGATGTACCGCTTCAGCTGTTTTAACACCTTCAGCTACCATATTCATGTGAGAGAGAATTTCTGAGAGGTGTTTGCCCTTGGCCAGTGCAACGCCAACTTGGTGGTTGCGGGAGAGTGGCCCTGTGCAGGTCAGGACCAGATCCCCGACGCCTGCCAGTCCACTAAACGTGAGTGGCTGCGCGCCATAGAGTTGACCAATTTTAATCATTTCATAGAGACCGCGTGTGATAAGTGCAGCCCGCGTGTTGTAGCCAAATCCCAATCCATCCACAATGCCGGCGCCAATGGCGAGCACGTTTTTGATAGCACCACCCACTTCAATCCCTGGAATGTCGTCGTGTAGGTAGGGTAAAAAATAATCGTTACGCAGCAACTTTTGTACACGCGCAGTGATGGATGCATCGGTTCCAGCAATGACTACCGCCGTAGGATGACGTTGTACTACTTCTTCTGCAAAGCTTGGACCTGACAAAAAGCAGCGCTGATTTACCGGGTGATCTGGGAGTACCTCTGTGAGGACTTCTGACATGAGGCGCATGCTCGATACTTCGATACCCTTGGAGCACGACAGGACAATTGTCTTGGGTGTGAAAAATTGGCCAGCAGCTTTCATGACATCACGAACAGCATGCGATGGTACTACGCATAAAACAACGTCGCTGCCTATGATGGCATCCGACATGTTGGTATGAATGGGGCAGGGGAAATTCCCCTCAAATGCACGGTGCGACCACATTTGAACAGAGTGGCCATTTTCCAAAAGTAGCAATCCCAATGCGCGTCCCCAACTACCGGCGCCCAGTATGGTGATACGAGTTGTCATAGGATCCTATTGTTTTGCAAAGATCTCTTTTGGGCTACGATCTAGACTACCTACCGTACACACTTTGTAGTTAACCGCGGTGGGGCAAGAGGTTGTTCCGCTAATTTTACAACCTGCATCGCTGCACTTTTTGCGATTGGCTTGATTGTCGTCGCCCGAATGTTTGCAATAATCTTTGCAATAATCTGAGCTGCCAGAGCCGCAAATGTAGCAATCACTGGCTAGTGCAGGTAGTACAATTGCGGTTGCAACGCATACGATAAGTACTTGTAGTCTTTTCATATTTTCTCCCCATGCGGTTGGTTAATGACGCAAGGCCCTTCTTATGGTAGTTCGGGCTCTGCTGCAAAATAAATTTTTTAAGCAACTTTTTTGTGACACCGCCGATACAGGGGGCAGTTATGGCAACCAAAAAGGATCATATCAATACGGGATGGCAATCGTTGATTGAGCGACGCGAGAGCGCGCGCATCGATGTCAATCTGCCTGTCACGTTAAGACACAACGGCAAGCTGATTCCAGCAACAGCTGAAAATGTGAGCTGTGGTGGGATGCGCCTAAATGCGGCAACCAATAATGTGGTACCCGGTGGGCATGTGGAAGTTGTGTTGGATTTGGGTGAAATGGAGAAAGATGTGACCCTGCGTGGTACGGTTGTGCGTTTGGATGCCCAGGATCAAAAGAAAGTGGCCATTCAGTTCGTTAATTTGCTCTCAAACGGTCACGCCAGCCTTCAGCGATTCCTTAAAAAACAACAAGGCTAGGAAGCCCCAATTTTCCTTGCAGCTCAGTTCAAAACCCCCTACTAAGGCCCCGCGCAAAGGAAACCCAAATGGTACAACAATACAAAGCCAAAGTCTTGCATGCCCGCCAACTCACGCACGATGTGCGTGAACTGACATTTGAAGTGTTGGAGCCAGGTGACTGGAATTATAAGGCCGGCCAATACATTTCGTTTACATGTCCACGGGATGACAATCCCAAGCCAATTGCACGCTTGTATTCATTGTCATCACATCCGGCGCAAAAGGGTGTGGCTCAAATTACCTATAATTATGTCGGTGGGCCCGGCACCAAGTTTTTGCAATCACTTAAAGAAGGTCAGGACGTAGATTTCAAGGGTCCCTTCGGCAATTTTCTTCTGAAGAACAATGACCGCGATGTCTTGTTTGCGGCCACCGGTACCGGCATTGCGCCGTTCCGCAGCATGCTGCACGATCAGTTAGAACAGGGTAGCAAGCGTAACTTTGCGCTTCTGTGGGGTGTTCGCCAAAGCGAAGATCTATATTATCAGGCTGAATTCAACGACATGGCCAAGCAATACCCCAATTTTAAATTCTATATGACGTTGTCACAGGAAAAGGCGCCGGAGTCTGAGTGGAAGGGGCTGCATGGCCGCATCACGGCGCACGTGAAAGACATCTACACCAATACCGATAATGTCGATGCGTATTTATGTGGTAGTGATTACATGATCAAGGACATGACGGAGTTGTTAATGAGTTTGGGTCAATGCAACGTCCATCGCGAAAAGTATTTTTAGACAACGGGTGTAGCGTACTCGTTTGGAGAGTTCTCCTGCAGTCACTTTCCATGCGTGTGGCAGATCGTGTAAGATCGCATAAATAAACCGCAATTTCTCTCTCTCAAAAGGGGCATAAACCTTTGACATTTTTGGCTAAATCATTGTATGGGCCCGCAGCCTTTTTGCACCAATCTAACTACAAGGAAGGAAGATTATGAAGCGATACCAAAAGATCGTCATGACCTTAGCCGCAGTCCTCATGGGCAATTCGGCTTGGGCTAGCGAAGCGGAGCTAAAACTCCCCGCACTGACCAACAGCTACACGCTGTTTGGCACCACCCTGGATGGTTACCACGTTTTGGGTTGGGGAATGGCCATTGTGGCCTTGGGTATGTTGTTCGGTTTGATTGAGTTTGCCAAAATCAAACGCTTACCTGCCCACAAATCCATGTTGGATGTCTCACAACTCATTTATGAGACCTGCAAAACATACCTTCTGCAACAAGGTAAGTTGCTCATGGTGCTCGAACTCTTCATTGGTTCCTGCATTTTCTATTACTTCTACTTCTTGAACGATATGGAGTTGGGTCGCGTCGCCGTGATCTTGCTCTGGTCGGTACTTGGTATCTTGGGCTCCTTCGGTGTGGCCTGGTTCGGTATCCGCATCAATAACTACGCAAACTCCCGCACCGCATTCGCATCACTTTCGGGCAAGCCATACAACGTCATGGATATTCCACTGCGTTCCGGCATGTCGATCGGTGTGCTCTTGATCTGCGTTGAACTTTTCATGATGATGTTCATCTTGATCTTTGTAGATCCCATGAATGCCGGTGCCTGCTTCGTCGGTTTTGCCATCGGTGAATCTTTGGGTGCCTCGGCACTGCGTATCTGCGGTGGTATCTTCACCAAGATTGCAGACATTGGTTCAGACCTGATGAAGATCGTATTCAATATTAAAGAAGACGACGTTCGTAACCCTGGCGTGATCGCTGACTGTACGGGTGATAACGCCGGTGACTCCGTTGGCCCAACTGCTGACGGTTTTGAAACATACGGCGTGACCGGTGTGGCTTTGATCAGCTTCATTGTCTTGGCCACCGGCATGAGCTTTGGTCCAGATGGTAGCCTTGTTATGATGGAAAATGGATCCACCACTCAGGCGAACCTGATTGTTTGGATTTTCGTTATGCGCGTTTTGATGATTGGTACTTCAATCGGTTCATACTGGTTGAATGGTTTGGTCTCAAAGGCACTTTACGGTACCAAAAAGCACTTTGATTTCGAAGCTCCACTCACCTCACTTGTGTGGCTTACATCGATCGTCTCTATTATTGTTACATTCTGGGTCAGTCATCTAATGCTCACCGATATGGGTGACATGTGGTGGAAACTTTCCACAATCATCAGCTGCGGTACATTGGCCGCTGCGGTGATTCCAGAATTCACCAAAGTATTTACATCTGCCAAGTCCAAGCATGTGGCTGAAATCGTAGCTACATCTCGTGAAGGTGGTGCATCACTGACAATCCTATCCGGTTTGGTTGCAGGTAACTTCAGCGCCTTCTGGAAGGGTATGGTGATGGTGGGTTTGATGGCGATTGCATACTACACCAGTAAATTAGGTCTGGATGCCTACATGGTTTACCCAGCAGTATTCTCATTTGGTTTGGTGGCCTTCGGATTCTTGGGGATGGGTCCTGTAACCATTGCAGTAGATAGCTATGGTCCAGTGACAGATAACGCCCAGTCTGTGTTTGAATTGTCCCAGATTGAAAATCTTCCCAACATTGCAACAGAAGTGAAAAGCCAATTTGGTTTCACACCTGATTTCAAGATGGGTAAACATTATCTAGAAGATAACGATTCAGCAGGTAACACCTTCAAGGCAACAGCGAAACCAGTGTTGATCGGTACCGCTGTGATTGGTGCTACAACCATGATCTTCTCAATCATCTTGCTCTTGAAGTTGAAACTGGATCTGATTGATCCACGTGTGCTCCTTGGTTTGATTACCGGTGGTGCTGTGATTTACTGGTTCTCTGGCGCATCCATGCAGGCTGTGGTAACCGGCGCACACCGTGCCGTGGAATTCATCAAGAAGAATATTCGTTTGGATACAACTGCAACAAAGGCGAATATCGAAGACTCCAAAAAAGTGGTTCAGATCTGCACACAGTACGCTCAAAAAGGTATGATCAATATCTTTGCGGTGATCTTCTCATTCACCTTAGCGTTTGCATGTTTCGATGCCACATTCTTTGCCAGCTACTTGATCTCAATCGCAGTGTTCGGCTTGTATCAAGCCATGTTCATGGCGAATGCCGGTGGTGCATGGGATAATGCCAAGAAGGTTGTGGAAGTGGATTTGAAGGAAAAGGGAACACCACTTCACGCTGCAACAGTTGTGGGTGATACTGTCGGTGATCCATTCAAGGATACATCATCAGTTGCCTTGAACCCAATCATCAAATTCACCACACTCTTCGGATTGTTGGCAGTTGAAATTGCGGTTCATGCGCAGCAAACAGCGCTTTATATTGGTACATTCTTCTTCATTGTCGGCCTCGTTTTTGTGGCCCGTTCATTCTACGGAATGCGCATTGGTAAGGGCGAAGAAGAACATATCGTTGAAGCGGAACATGATCGCGAAGCACCCTATACCGCTTAAGTTGTTGATTTGACGGTACTTGAACGGCCCATCTCTTGATTGAGGTGGGCCGTTTCTTTTTGAGCAACTTTTTCTAATTTGTGCCGATAACTATATTATAGAGGTTACATTATGGCGGTTCCAGCACTTCAAAAGGATGAGGCTGCACGACTGGAACGGGTTCAAACACTTTTGAGCCAATGCCCCAAAATGGGCGCCAGGCCCTATGCCGCGGACCTGCCGACAGCAGTGCGCCAGTTGGTGGTGGCCGAAATCGTTGATGCCTACCGCGTTCATTGTGGTCAAGCAGCTCCTAAAGTCGGTAGTCCTGCACTCCATGCGTTTAAAAATTTTTATGAAGGTCCGCGAAAAGTGGCAGGCGCCAATCGCTTTTATGAACGCTACACCCAAGAGTGGGCTCATCTTTATAAACTAGGCATTGAAGCCTATCTTGCCGTTCCTGAGCGTCTTGCGGATCTTGAAGCAACACTTCAAAACGCCACTGCACCTGCAAGTGAAGCAGTTCTGTCTGGAATGATGAAGCGCGTCGTAAAATTATCAACTTCCGAACCAGTGATTCTCAGCCAAGAGCAGCGTAGTCGCTTATATGCATGTGGTGTGGTGCCGACTGAATCGACCAAGCAGCAGATCATTTTGGGTATGAAGTGGTTGGTGGAACAGGGTTATAGCCCTGTGCCCGTAGCGTTACGTGAAACACCAGGTGGCGCGCATCGTTATGCACAGAAACAGCCTCCGTGTGATGACCGTAATAATCGATTTCGGGGTGCCTACATTTTAACTGGGATTTATCCGGGCCGAACGGATTGTACTATTCGACATGAGGCGTCTCATTCAATTTATCATCAGATTGAAAATACATCTCCTGCAACAATGAAAGAGATTAAGAACCTCTATGCCCGAGCCATGCTGGCGGATGCAGGCCTTATCTTTAATGATGAATATTATATGGGCCATTTTATCCATGCCGGTCACCCCATGCATAATGATAATGAATTTTTTGCGGGGGCGGCTCATGCGTATTCCCACCATGCAGACCGTTTGGTGTCATATATTCGGGATCCCCGCACCTCTGGTGCAACCAAGTCATATGCCATTTCAACCTGGCAACTGTTGCGCGATCAGGTCTTTAATGGCCGTGTATTTACCGCAAATCAAATAGATCCCTTCCCCAAATGAATTGAGGCTGCTATAGCGGCCCATCATGGAACTTATTAAACCCAAGGCGCTCAAGGCGGGTGACACCATTGCGGTGATTGCTCCTTCTTCAAACTTTGAACGCGATCGACTTTTGGATGGTATTGCAGCGCTAGAACATGCTGGATTCAAAATAATATATCGGGATGATATCTTTGCAAAGGATCGCTATTTAGCAGGGCCCGATGCGCGTCGCACAGATGAATTGATTCAGTATTTAAAGGATCCCACCATCTCTGCAGTTATGTGTGCACGCGGAGGGTATGGAGCACAGCGCATTGCCAGTGAGTTGAACCTCAAAAAACTGAAGGCTTCGCCCAAGTGGGTTATTGGGTACAGTGATGTGACAGTCCTACTCAACTTGATTCGTAATCAGTTGGGTTGGATGACCGTTTATGGTCCAACCGTTGCAGGTCATTTTGGGAGCAAATCACCTCGGGAAAATATGGAATGGTTATTACGACTAACCACTCAATCACGTCCATTAGGCGCAGTCCCCACGCGTGAAGCAATCGTGGTGAAGCCGGGTTTTGCAAGTGGTCGTGTTGCCGGTGGTTGCCTGACATTGGTGCAAATGGGTATTGGAACACCCTATGATGTACAAACCGATAATGCGGTTCTCTTTCTCGAAGACCGTGGTGAAAAATTGTATGAGATTGATCGTATGTTGCAACACCTCAAACATGCGGGAAAATTAAACAAAGTGAAGGGGATTGTTTTTGGCTCTATGTTATTGCATCCCCAAGAAGCCGACAAAAATCACGAACTCATTCCATTGTTGCAGGATGTGTTATCTGATTTTGAGGGGCCGGTTATTGCTAATTTTCCCGCCGGCCATATCGATCCATTTATGCCGCTACCGCTAGGTGTTATGTCCACACTCAACACAGATCCACTTGAATGGAATTTTACTGAAGCCGCCTGCTCATGAAAATGACCACTGACATTGATGCTGAAATGCAAAGGGGAATTGATGATGGTGTTTTTCCTGCTGCAGAATTGTTAGTGGGAGCGCCTCAGGAAATTCGGTATCACAAGCGCTTTGGTGCCTGCCAATCGAATAGCCTGTTCGATATTGCGTCGCTGACAAAGGTTGTGAACACCACAACTTTGTGTATGATGGCTGTCGCTGAAAGGAAATTGGCTGTTACCGACTTTTTGTCGCAGCGTACCTCCATTCCCCAACACCCATCACATGACCCCATTCAATTGTATCACCTGCTACAGCATAGTTCTGGGTTGCCCGCATATCGCCGTTATTATTTGGAATTGCCGGTTGATGATGTTGCCACCCCTGCTGGTAAGGAGTGGATTATTCATGCCTGTTCCAAAGAACCTTGTGAACAGCCGGTCGGTGAAAGGGTTGTTTATAGCGATGTCGGGTTCATATTGCTCGGTCGTGTTTTGGAAGAGGTCTATAGTGAAGATTTAGACGTGTTGTTTCATCAGCGCATTGCCAAGCCGCTTGGGCTTACCAACACCTCGTTTCATCCGACACCTGAAATCTGCTTGCCGAGCGAGGATTCGCCTTGGCGTCATCGGGTAGTTTGGGGTGAGTGTCGTGATGAGAATTGTTATGCCATGGGAGGGGTGGCAGGGCATGCTGGGCTTTTTGGGAATGCAGAAGACCTACATCGGTTTGCATCGGCGCTTGTGAAGGCGCATGCCGGCAATAAGGATTTTCTAAATCCAGAAGTGGTGAGTGCGTTTTTACATCCAACAACGCCCCCACCTCACCAGCCCACCCGTCGTGTTTTGGGGTGGGATGCACCGGATTCCAAAAATTCTTCGGCAGGATCCCACTTTTCACCCACAACCATTGGCCACTTGGGCCATACGGGTTGTTCGCTCTGGGTCGACCTGGAGCGCTCGCTTTGGGTGATTTTGCTGACCAATCGAACCTACCCGAACGTTGAAAATGACAAGATTCGCAGCTTTCGCCCCATCATCCATGACCTCGTCTTGACCCACCTATAAAATAGCCATTTTGTCTCTTGACGAAATTTGATTCATGTACTAGTTCACCAGTACATGAATGATGGTTGGAAAAAAGAACTGATACATCTTCTGGCATCTGCTCGATCCGAGGGGGAACTGAGCGACTTGCTGCAGTCTTTGCTAACACCTTCCGAGTGGGAGGAGTTGGCCAAACGATGGCAAATCGTGAAGCGGCTAATCGAGGGAGACCCACAACGCGGTGTTCGCGATGATCTGCAGGTTTCCATCGCAACAATCACGCGGGGATCGAGAGAGATACAATATGGCAGTGGCATCCTCCAAAAATTCTACAAACGCCTCCATCACTGACCATGCAACACAGTATATTCAAGACGACATTCACTACCTTCAACACAATTCATCATCAGACCATGTCCAGCGGGTTGTTACCGAATACCGACAACAAAATAATGCTCAGAATGCCCTGATTGCTGCAATTCTCTCCGTACCTCAACCGAATGGAATGCCACGCGCATTTGATTTTCAACAAAGTGTGAATCGCACTGCTGTTCGTCAAGACCTGATCAAGATGTTGCACGTGCTACATCAACAACTCAATGGCACGGAAGCATTGGACATGCGAATTACCAATTTGCATTCGGTGGGGTCGGATCAGCTTTCGCGAGAGGTGACCTCAATTGTGTCGGACCTACAGCGCAATGTTTTAATGACCGCGCTTTCCGGATTCAGAAGTATGAAGCAATCGCTTCAGGCTGGTCTGTGGGGGGCCTCTCATGAAGAAGAGGCTCAATTAATTTCTCAATTCCAGGGGTCTGAGGCGAATATTGAGCAAGCAATCAGCCTCTTCGATGCGGGCGATATGCAAGGCGCCTTTCAGAAGTATTCAGCAACTATACGCGACAACAAAGATCGGTTGAAGCAATTTGAAAGTGCTACGAGTACGGACTTCTACCTTAAATTTTCGACAGGTGTGGGTATTCTGTTTACTGCTGGCCTTGCGGGCGGTCTTGCCGGTGGCGCTACTTTAAGTGCCATGACCGGCAGTGCTGCTGTAACAGAAACAACGGGGATTGGAGCGCTTGTTGCATTGTTGACTGTTACTGGAACGACGTGTGCGGCAGCCAACAAGTTTTTAAGTCATCAGATCCTGCATGTTCCCTATTTTCATACGCATGATGTCATTGAAAACAGTTTAGAATTTGCCGGTGAAAGTCTCAAGATGGCGGCGCTTGTGGGGTATATGCGCGGCTTTGGAGCAATTGTTGAGATCCCTATGTATTCGGGCTTTGCTGCTCCTGCGGTGAATTTTGCTTCGGGTGTAGGTGGTGAATTTTTGGGTGTTACCAGTTTTACTGCTATTACAGACGGACCTGCTGTGGCATTAGCTCCTGAGAATATGGCCCAAGGTTTGGCAACGGTGTTGGGTTTGCGAACAGCGCACAGCACCGTTCGATTTTCTATGAATGGTGCTTCTAAATTTGCGCGATCCTTTCGTGACGCAGTTCCCCCGCTATTTGCGCCGTATCCCCTGATGCTGGCAACACATGTCATGCCAAGTGCATCGCGTTTATCATCTGGAGCGAATGACTTGGTGACTCGCGTTATGGCAAATGAAGCCGTTGCCATTGCGCGTGGCCAAAATGTCGGATTTGAATTGGAATTTGGGGCAGGCAATATGGGTCGAGATGTGGTTCATCAGCTTGCAGCAAGAGCGTTTCAAGAAGCAGGGTATGATACGCAATTGCATCAGGGAGCACAGGACTTTGTTTTTGGGCAAAAGCCTCAAACAGCGATTATGTTGCGTACTGACTACACGTTGGGTGAACGTACTGTGACCACATCCCTTTTTCAAGGTGGGAACAAAATGGTTGGGCTTGTTGATCCAAGCGATGGCCGAGCAATAGCTATTGGAATACAGTCAGACGGCCGATCTGTCTTTGATGTGGAGCCTCGGTTGCATGGATCTGTTGCGAAGGCATTGAACCTTCATACACCGTATTCAATAAGTCTTTTGCGCTACTTGGGTCGTTATGGCGCTGTTCAAGACCGCAGTCTCTTTTTGGCAAAAGATGCATCTGGGGACACGATGCAATTAGGGATAGAGGTGCTGACGGGAGGTAACATCCGTTTAACTGGAGAAAATTGTCTATTGTATGGCATGAATGGAGAGCTGCTCCCCACAATGTTGGTTGATGTCTCTGCCGAAATGGGTGGTACGCAAATACCAATGCGTCGACATGCGCCGTTACGCGCCTTGGAAACTTATCTCAATCGCCGACTGACAGAGGGTCCATTTGCCCAAAAGCGTGATGTTGTTTCTGGAGTTGAGGTGACGGGTTTGGGTCGTGGGCGCTTTAAGGTTATTGATGAATTGCCTCCCAGCTCTGAATTGGTGACACCCATTATGACAATTGACGAACTCGCTGCAATCGAGCCGCTTATTGCCCGTTTTGCCAATCAAGGTTTTGTCGGAACAACAGACAATCACTTGGTGGGAATGCACGTACATGCGGAGGTGCCGCGCACTGTTGCCACACCAGAGGGTCCACGCTTTTCGATTGCCCCGGTACTAGGTGTCTTGCGGGCATTTTTGTCTCATCGGGCACATTTAAATACAATTTTTACATCGCATCCCAATCGGTCCCCATTCATTCAAGAGGATCCAACCTCCTATCAACGGTTGGCAATGCACCCTGGGTATATTGCGGATCCCATAGACCCTATGCAGATCCTTAAATTTATTGCGGATTACTCTAAATATCACCCTGCCAAATATAATGCTTTGAATCTGGATCATTTTAATGCGGCGATGGTAAACGAGATGGGGCGCGCGGGCATTTTGCAAGACGGCCAGGTTATTGAATTTAGCGACACCAACTTTGTGGGCTTCAAAACGGACTATCGCTTGCGCGTATCGCAAGAAGGTGGCGGATTTCGCATCTATAGATACTTTGATGCGGGGGATGTCTACCACGTCGATGCCATGAACTCGGTTTCACAAATGCCGAGTGCTGGCGAACGGCTAATTACCCGAGTAGACCCCGATCATGCTATACCAACGGTCGAGTTTCGAACCCCTAATGCTGAGATGGACCCAAAAAAAATGACATTTACCGCCAAGTTCTTCTCAATTTTTGTTGACATGTTTTCGCATGAGTCATTACAGTAACACTTGAATTATGAAAATAACGTCTTTCAATAGCAGCACTTCTCTTAAGAACACAGACATCCGCGTCAGCGGAAGTTTGCGTGCTTCAATCATCGCTTCGCGTATTTGGTTGTCCTAACAACCACGTACACACTCAACATCTAACAATTTGGTTCGTTTAATATCATGATTAACTCTGAAGGGGCGTCATATGACACGTCGTTTCGCTATATATACCAATCGCTATATTACGCTTGGCACACCCAAGATTAAGGAGCTGTCCCGTTGTTTGGGATACATCATTAGGGTGTTTCCTTGGTTGGCCTAAGGGCCATTATTAACTCAACATAGTGATTTTATTATTCATACTTAATTAAAGGAGTTTATATGTTTTTAGTTGCGGCATTAGGCGTGGCTGTTGCCTCGCTATTTCTGAGTGGTTGTGATGATAAAAAGTCGGCTGTCCTACCTAAAAAGGTGGAACCAAACAAAGACGGGTACCAACCACCCAAAGAAGATCCGATGGATAAATATTTCTATCCAAAATTTGGACCCGGAATGAAGTTCTAATTCCGGATGAGGCTTCCTCACTTCAACCGTTGCATCCTGATGCCTCCTTGGGTAGAGGGGTGGCAACGGTTGAAAGGGAGGGGTTATGAAACGGCTATTTATTGTTGGTGTGTTGGTGAGTTTGTCGTTGCCATTGTGGGCACGAGGGAAGTCCGCGGCATCAACATCAGATAGTAATCCGCAAATCACTGCAGCAGTGACACAGTGGATGACCGCCTTTCAAAATAGGGATGTTGCAGCGTTAGGCTCGGTTGGTTTTGATGAATGGGATATTACTAATGGTAATGGATTGCGCAAAAATATTGCCATTGAAGCGGCACTTCATCCAATTACCGAATTTCGTATTGATCGTATAATGACGTTGGTGCCAGATCAACAAGTTGCAGTGAGCGTGCAAGAAATTGTGGAAGATGAGGCCGTTCGTGAATGGGAAGCAACGCTGACGTTGGATCGTAGTGGTGGTAGTTGGCGAGTAACGCATGTCTCTCATGTCATGATTGAATACCACATGTATGGATACCCCATTGGCTGTCCAGATACTGTTTTCAGGCGTGAAGAGGTTGCAACGCTTGATGGTAATTTGCGTGGAGGTACAGACCCCAGTTTTGTGCGGGTCTTTTCGATGAGTCGTGACACCGATTCTTGGGGTGGTGGTGCGACAGATCTCGATACAGAATCAACCAAGTGTCAAATGACACCCGAGAGTAGTGTGCAGGATTTGGATTGGATTGTAACGGCTTGGTCGGGGCCAATGTTGTTTGCGCAGCGCATTGGCCGCTCTACTCCCGATGATGGTGGTGTGGTGTTGTATGAAGGCAATTCCAATGGCTCTGTGACCCGCGGTGGTGTGCGTTTGGAGACGATTGTAACGGGTCAGCCAGGTGTTTTGTTTCTAAGTCGTAAATATGAATCCGGTGAAAAGGCCACGCGTATGCCAGAGGCGCGCTTGTCCGCCTATGTGTGGAAAGGTGATGGATTGAAGAATATATGGGATTTTGACTTTATGCGTAAAGGAGCGTCATTTGCTGTTGATAAAAAATCGGGTGAACATGGCGTGATGTTAGAAGCGATATTGCAGCAGGGTGGTGACGCGATTGGATGTCCTGAAGGAACAGTAATTCCGTATGAATGGACGGGAAGTACCTTCAAATCAACTGCAAAGGTAAAAGGTGGCTGTAAGTCAAGTAGTTGGTCAGGATCAGGTGTGTTGAATCGGAATGGATTCAAGGTTCCACCGGCGAAAGCTCCAAGTGAGAATGAGCAACAAGCCAACGAGTAAGAAGAGCTGAACAATAATGTTGTCGCTTAAAACGTTTTCCAAACCCAGCGCATGGGATGTCAGTGTCCATGCGTTGTTGATGAAGTGTGCAACTATTGTTGGCCACAAACTACCACTTTTTTCATAGATCCAACCCAAAAAACAACCGAGCCCAAAGTAAAGATGAAGATACCAGATGTTGCCGTGGGCAAGTGCAAAGAGTAGTGCGCTTATCAAAATTGCGGCAAATGGGCCAATCCGGTGAGCGAGGCTTGTTTGAATAAATCCACGAAAATAAATTTCCTCGGTAATGGCGGGTAATATACAGAAGAGAAATAACTTCTTTAAAAAATCGCTCGCACTATGAATAACTAATAATTGATTAAGGGTTTCTTGAATCTGTGATGGAATAGGGAGTAGTTGTTCTGTGAAGGCCAACGCCATATCCGAAAGCAGTACTACGCACAATGTGGTTATAAGTACCCAACGCCATTCTTGTTTTGGAATAGTGTATAGTGGAAAAAGTGTACCGGTATCGAGGTGGAGGTATCGGCATAGTAAGATGACGGGGGCCATCATGATGCCGATCTGATTGAGTATCAGTCCCCACCCCAGTGAATAGCTCAACGTAAATTGGCCAACGGGCCCCTGAAGTGCCAAGAGACAACAAAATGCAAGTAGGGTTAATCGGACGGTGGGTAAATCTTCGTGAGATTTGTACCAAGAGTGCATACTACTCCTCTAAAAATCGAATCAGATAGCTTTGTGTTTGGTGACTTGTTTGAACGTGATTGGAAAGCCACTCTTCATGGGCGGTTGCGCCAATGCGGTTACTTACACCTAAAATAATGTCGCAGGGAATTTTAAAGCGTTGGCAGATTGCTGCGACAGCAAAGGCCTCCATATTTTCTGCGCAGTTTCCAAGGGTGTTTTGTACGAGGTGTCGTGCGCTTTCGGTTTTGGTGATGCCTGGACAGGTTATTACGGTAAGGGCATTTTTTGCGTGAGTGGTGAGCTGGATGTCATGCGTCATGATGTTGGGAATAAAACTATCCCCTTTTAAAATGCTTAAGTCGCTTAGGATAACGCGATTTGCATGAACGACGCTACCAATGGGGAATGCTGTTGTATCAATAACACCGCATGTGCCTGTAAAAAGAACACGTTTATAGTGATTTTGTGAAAGTAGATTTGAAATGGTAGCAGATGCATTCACAAGTCCAACACCAATCGCAATAATTTCATGATCTGATTTGTAGTGTTCGCGTAGTGTGTTTGATTCAGAATCAATTGCAGAGGTGATGAGGATTTTTTCTGTGGTCATAAACTAACCGCAGTTGGAACAGCGTAACCTTTGCTATTCAGTTCGATGGTTGCTGCTGCCATGAGTGGACAGTGCTCGAATGCCAAGATCCACTTGTCCTTGGCGGCACGCGCAAGTACTTCACGCTTTTCCTCAAGTGTGACCAGTGGGCGCAGATCATATCCCATGACCCATGGGAGCGGTAAATGTACGGATGTGGGAACCAGGTCTGCACAATAGTAGAGCGTTGTTTTTTGATCGGTAATGCGTAAGGTCTGTAGGCCAGTGGTGTGCCCTTCACATAGTTCCAAATGAATATCTGTAAAAATTTCGGTGACACCGTCTAGTGTGGTGAGAACGCCTGCCTCTTGTAGTGGTACAAAATTGTGAGGAATGTAGCTTGCGCGATCACGTTCGGTTGGATGTTCTGCCCACTGTAAGTTTGAAATTTGAACATAGTACTTTGCATTGGGAAACGTTGGGATGAGTTTGCCATCGGCGGAGCGTTGTGTGGCACCGCCTGCGTGATCAAAATGAAGGTGTGTTAAAATCACATCCGTGATGTCATTGAATGTCAGGCCATGTGCTGCAAGTGACTTTTCAAGTGTAAATCGTGAGTAGTCAACGCGGAACATGGTGTAAAAATTTTCATCCTCTTTGTGGCCAATGCCCGTATCCACGAGGACGACGCGATCTTTGTTGCGAATCAGTAGGCAGCGCAGGCGCATATCGATTCGATTTTCTGCATCCACTGGGATTTTGCGAGACCATACCGGCTTGGGAACCACGCCAAACATGGCGCCGCCGTCGAGTGCAAATTCTCCGGTTTCCAGTGCGTCGATTTGGTAGGGCCCAATTTGAATCATAGAATCTCCGTCTGAACGCTCCCATTACAGGGCATTTCTGCCCAGTCGCAAGCGAATTTTAAAAGCGTTTAAAAACAGCAACTTGTAGGCGCTTGCAAAGCTCTACTTTCACTGTTGGTGCCAGACCCCCAATTTAAAAGCGGAATTTGGATTTCAAAAATGAACCCTAAAATTGGAAAAAATCACGCATTTTCAAGCAATTAGAGGCCGAAAGTTCTTGACGGTTTGCGCCCCACTCGTCTAATTTGCCCATAAGGTGGGAAAAGGTGGGATAAACCACTACAAAATTGTAAGGGGTTGAAAAATAACATGTTTCGAGGTCGATTTCCATATGCTGTCGATACCAAAGGGCGCCTGTCGATCCCGTCTAAATTTCGGGAGGTGCTGTCGTCCGACTTTAACGACGAACGCCTTGTGGTCACGAACTTCGATAATTGCCTCTGGGCCTATCCCGTTGGTGAGTGGCTCAAGATCGAAGAGAAGGTCGCCAGTCTTCCACAATTTCGTGATGAAGTGAAAGCCTTCCAACGATTTTTTATTTCAGCTGCGACGGAATGTCCAATCGATAAGGCAGGACGCGTGTTGTTGCCACCAACGTTGCGTGACTATGCAGGTATTCAGCGCGATGTGGTGATTGTGGGTATGGTGCGCCGTATTGAAATCTGGTCGGCAGAACGTTGGAAGCCTGTCTTTGATGATGCGCAAGCGAAGCTATTGAGTTTGGGTGATAAATTAGCTGACCTAGGATTGTAGTATGGCAGATCATGTTCCTGTCATGGCAG
Organism: Deltaproteobacteria bacterium CG11_big_fil_rev_8_21_14_0_20_47_16; assembly: GCA_002796325.1. Lineage (GTDB taxonomy): Bacteria > UBA10199 > UBA10199 > 1-14-0-20-47-16 > 1-14-0-20-47-16. The sequence goes on from PCXA01000001.1 coordinate 195,994, forward strand.
CTGAAGTGGTGGACGCGCTCTGCTGTCACGATGGTGGCTGGTATGTTGATGGCACGTTGGGTTTGGGTGGATATGCCAAGATGATGTTGGAGGCGAGTGCTCCAGGTGGTGTTGTGGTGGGTTGTGATGTGGATCCTGATGCCATTGCAATTGCAACAGAACGTCTCAAGAGTTTTGGTGATCGCATTAAAATTGTTTGTGGAAGTTATGCAACTTTGGATCAGTATTTAAGTGTGTTGGGGCGCGGCGCGGTAGATGGAATCTGTATCGATATTGGTGTTTCAAGTTTGCAGCTCGATACAGAAGAACGGGGATTTGGATTTCAACGAGAGGGGCCGCTCGATATGCGAATGGATCCCAAAATTCCCGAAACAGCAGCAGATCTGGTCAATACCGCTGACCAGGAGGATCTGGCGCGGTGGTTTTGGGAGTATGGGGAAGAGCGATTTTCGCGACGAATTGCATCCACAATTTGTAGTCAAAGGGTTCGCAAGCCGTTTCAAACAACACGTGAGTTGGCGGAGTGTATTGTTGGTGCGGTCCCAAGTGTGGCGCGCCGGCAGAGGATCCATCCTGCAACGCGTTCGTTCCAGGCGTTACGAATTGTAGTAAATGATGAATTGAAAAATTTAGAGCGCTTTTTGGAATTGGCGCCAAAAATGTTGAATGAAAATGGGCATGTTATTGTTGTGAGTTATCACTCGCTTGAAGATCGACTGGTAAAGCAATCATGGAAACGTTGGGCAGCCACAGGCCACTTTCAAATTTTGACCAAAAGACCTCTGCAGGCCTCGGAAGAGGAGATCGAGAAGAATCCGCGCGCGCGGAGCGCAAAAATGCGAGTGCTCAAAAGAATTGGGGGTCAAAGTTTATGATCTCTAAGCGTGCTCAAATGGCATTTACACCTAAGATGCCTGAAGTAACGTGGGAGTCGCGTCCCAAAGTTGTCATGGGTCAGGGAGTGGCTGCGCGTGGACGTGCGGTGCATAGGCGTTTGTTGGGACGCATGAGCTTCTTTGTCTTGGCTGTATTTGTATGCTGTCTGTTTTATGTGTGGTCACGGGTGCAGGTTGTTCAGTTGCGTTACTCAATGAGTGAAATTCAGAAAAAGGTTAGCAACTACAAAGATGATATTCGGCGATTTGAAACTGAAGTCACACGGCTCAAGTCACCACAACGACTGGAAGTGTTTGCAAAGGATGGGCTGCACATGGTGCTGCCAACAAGTCAAAATATTGTGATTGTGAAAGAAGGGCCTACTGAGGGGGATCATGGCACAAGCTCAGCCCAGTCTCGCTAATCAGTGGATGCGGCGCGAAAAGCGGATGCGTGTGCGCTTGGCAATCGTAGCCAGCACGCTTCTGGGGGGATTTGTGTTGGTTATTGGTCGTGGTGTGTACTTACAAGTGAAGGACAATCACAACTTAGAGTGGGTAGCGTCAAAGCAGTATAGAGCGGTTGTTCCGGTGGCGGCACGTCGTGGAAAAATTTTGGATACCAATGGAAAAGAATTGGCAGTGAGCATGCCAGTTTCATCGATATATGCCGATGGTCGTTATGTAAAAGATGTGAATGCTGCTGTTAATGCGCTGGTTGGTGCTTTGAGTTTGGGTGTTGAAGAAGTTCGTGATTTGCGCTCGCAATTGGCTGCACACAAAAAGTTTGTCTGGATTAAACGCAAAGTGGATCCAGAAATTGCATCGCAAATAAAGGCAATGAATATTTCGGGGCTACGTTTTGTAGAAGAAAGTAAACGTGTTTACCCTAGTGGGAAATTGGCAAGCACGGTTTTGGGTGCAGTGGGCATGGATTCTGAAGGGTTGGCGGGGATTGAGATGGAATACGATAAAGAACTAAAAAGCCAGCATAGTAAGATGTACTACCAACGGGATGCGCGCGGTCGTCTTATCTATACGCCAGTAGCATTTAAAGATCAGTCAGATGTGGGTAATGTGGAGCTAACGATTGATAAGACGATTCAGTTTATTACCGAGTCAGCTCTTGATCGTGCGGTTGTTGACAGTAAGTCCCGTTCGGGTGTGGCAATTGTGATGGATCCCAAAACAGGAGCTATATTGGCAATGGCATCCAGTCCCAATTTCAATCCCAATGAATATTCCAAATATCCGCTTTCTACTTGGCGCAATCGTGCGCTGTCTGACGCATATGAACCAGGATCGACGTTTAAGGTGCTCACTGTTGCAACTGCGTTGGATCAGAGTTTGGTGAAGCCAGAGCAGCGGTTTGATTGTATGAATGGCGCCATTGCTATTGGTAATGCAACCATTCATGATCATGATCCATACGGAATGTTGAGTGTTAAAGATATTATCAAGGTTTCAAGTAATATTGGTGCATATAAGATTGCGCAAGTTATTGGCAGAGAGCGTCTTTATAATTCGTTATATAAATTTGGTATTGGTCAAAAAACTGAAATTGACTTTCCGGGTGAGGTGGCTGGATTGATCCATCCCTCAGCGCGATGGTCTCCAGTTGAACTTGCGACAGTGTCATTTGGCCAGGGTGTTACGGCAACCCCGCTGCAGTTGGCGGTGGCGTTGTCCACTATTGCAAATGGCGGCATGCGCATGAAACCCTACTTGGTAAAGCGCGTAGAAGATGCCTCTGGACATGAAGTGTTTCGGGCAACTCCAACGGTTGTAGACACAGTTATTAAGCCGGAAACCGCAAGATTGGTTTTAGATATTATGAAAAGTGTTGTGGGTCAGGGAGGCACGGCCAAGTTGGCAGCTAGTGATGAATTTAGTGTGGCGGGCAAAACAGGAACAGCGCAGAAGGTAATGGAAGGCAGTGGACGTTATGCGGCGGGTAAGTTTTTTGCGTCATTTGTAGGTGTTGCACCCGTTGAAGATCCTCGTGTTACAATTTTTGTCGGTCTTGATGAGCCGCAAAATGGTCACTTTGGTGGACAACTTGCGGGTCCCGTCTTTCTAAAAATCGCGGAGTCTTCGCTCCACTATATGGCGGTTCCTGGGAAATCAACTTCAGTGGTAATGAAAACCGCAGAGCCAAGTGAATCTAAAAAAATTGCATTGAAAAAAGAAGCGCTCACAGGGGTTGCGATTAGGCCATTTAAAGTTGAAGGGCGAGTTTCAGAACTACTTCTGCCGGATATGACCGGATGGCCTGTAAGGCGTGTTGTGGCAATGTTGCGTGGTGTTGAGGCGCATGCAGAATTGGAAGGCGCGGGTCGCGCTGTGGCACAAGTGCCAATGGCTGGGACAATTATTAAGCCAGGTGAAAAAGTAACTGTTCGTTTTGCATTGCCGAATTAATTTTGGAGATGGGGGAGACATGCCGTTTACTGATTTACAAGATGGGCTAGTTGGGGCGCCAGAAATTACAGATATTGCCTACAATTCAGCACGCGTAAAGCCAGGCTGTTGCTTTGTGGCTATTTCAGGTCTTGCCCGTGATGGGCATGATTTTGTGCCCATGGCAATTCATGGTGGCGCAAAGGTTGTAGTCACCCAGCATCCTGTCGATGTTCCTGAATCTGTACTCAATGTGGTTGTAGAAGACAGTCGCGATGCGCTCGCGCGATTGTCGGATCAGTATTTTGCACATCCATCACGCGAAATGATGATGGTCGGTGTGACGGGTACCAATGGAAAAACAACCATTACCTATTTAATGGAAGCAGTGTGGCGTGCTTTTGGCAAAAAGCCGGGTGTTATTGGAACGGTGAATGCGCGATTTGCAGGAAAGACGGAAGAAGTTTCACATACCACACCAGAATCGTACGAATTGCAGCGACTACTGCGACATATGCGCAACAATGCAGTGGATAGTGCGATTATGGAAGTCTCCTCACATGCGCTTGCGCAGTCACGTGTTGTAGGCTGTGATTTTGATGGGGCTATCTTTACAAATTTGACTCAAGATCACCTCGATTATCATCGCGATATGGAAGAATATTTCCGTGCCAAAGCGCGGCTCTTTAGAGAACGCTTGGTGGTGTCAGATAAACGTCGCGTATGGGGTGTAGTAAATATTGATGATCCCTATGGCAAACGTCTGACAGAAGGGCTTGGTTACATTTGCTACCGTTACAGTCTTGAAAAACCCTGTGAAATTTATCCCAAGCAAATGCTCGTGACAACTGAAGGAATCATAATGGAAGTTATGACGCCCAAGGGGAATGTGCGCATTCATTCAAAGCTGCGTGGTCACTTTAATGTCTCGAATATTTTGGCTGTCGTTGGAGCGGCGCAGTTACAAGGTATCCCTCTGGATGTGATTAAGGTGGGAATTGAGTCGCTACCTGTTGTGCCAGGGCGCTTGGAGCCAGTTGCGGTGCCAGGTGGTCCAGCTGTTTTTGTAGATTATGCCCATACGCCCGATGCTCTGATGCATGTGACTCGTGCGCTCAAGAATGTGTGTAAGGGTAAGTTGATTACGGTGTTCGGTTGTGGTGGCGATCGGGATCGTGCCAAGCGTCCACAGATGGGTGAAATTGCAGCGAGCAATAGTGATTTTGTAGTGGTGACTTCTGACAATCCAAGAACTGAAGACCCGATGGATATTATTCATCAGATTATGGAAGGTGTTGGGCGCAGCCATCATGCAATGTCGCATCGTGTAGATCCAGATCGTCGTCAGGCCATTTATCAGGCGTTGGGAATGGCATCATCGAATGACATTGTTTTGATCGCTGGTAAGGGGCACGAAGATTATCAGGTCATTGGTAAGACCAAGCACCACTTTGACGATCGTGAAGTGGTTAACGAATACTACGAAAAGAAAAAAATAAAGGGCGCATAGGTATGTTGATGGTTGAGGCAACTCAAATTGCTGACATTGTAGGGGGGCGCTTGGTGGCTAAGGGTGTTGTTAACACTATTGAAGGTGTTTCAACAGACACGCGAACGCTTGCAGATGTTTCTAAGGCCCCACTCTTTGTGGCGATCAAAGGACCTCACTTTGATGCGCACGAACTGCTTGGAAAGGCCGTTGAATGTGGTGCGAAGGCAGTTCTTATTGAGAGTGATGCCGCTATTCCCAGTGATTGTTGGGGGATTCGCGTGGATTCCAGCGTTGATGCTCTTGGAAAATTGGCAGCATGGTGGCGCCAACAATTTTCGCAGGTTCCCGTTGTGGGTATCACTGGAAGTAATGGAAAATCGACGACCAAACAGATGGTTGTGGGGGCGCTGCAAAGTCTTGGCGCAATTTTGGCAACAGATGGCAATTTTAATAATCTTATTGGATTGCCGCTAACGGTGTTCCGTTGGGGAGCGGAACACCGAGCGGCAGTTTTAGAAATGGGAATGAGTGCGGCGGGTGAAATTCAACAACTCACCGAAATAGCAAACCCAGATGTTGGCATTATTACGAATGTAACAGCGGCCCACTTGGATTTGTTGCGCACTGTTGATCAGGTGGCTCTTGCGAAGGGCGAGTTATTTAAGACGATGCGCACGGATGGCACTGTGATTGTCAATGCTGAAGATCCCTGGGTGAACAAGTTGGGAAATGCCTATCCGGGTCGTAAGATTAGATATGGAATGCAGGATAATTGTGACATTCGGTTTGGCCATATGACTTCCAATGGACTGGAATCATTGGATTTGGTGTTTAGTGTTTTTGGAAAAAATGTAGAGCTACAGCTGCCTGTTCCGGGTTTTCATAATGTAATGAATGCAATGGCGGCAACGGGTGCTGCAGTGGCCTTGGGTGTTCCTGTTGAAAAGGCACTCAGTGGAATTTCATCATTTACTCCAATGAAGATGCGTATGGAGCGCTTGCAGTTGGCCAGTGGTGTGCAGGTTATTAATGATTGTTACAACGCAAATCCCGTTTCGATGGCAGCGGCGCTTCATACAGTTAGTGCCGCAAAGCGTGCAGGGCGGTTCGTTGCTGTTTTGGGGAGTATGCGTGAGTTGGGACCTGATTCATCTACAAAGCACAAAGAAGTTGGACGAGATGCACAGGTGAATCATGTGGATGTATTATTTACATTTGGCGAACATGCAGCTGAATTGGCTGAGGGTGCTTGTAGTGCAGGCATGAGTCTAGAGCATGTTTTTCAAACAGAGGACATGGAGATGCTCAAAAAGAAGGTGCTGTCAGTTGTAAAGGCGGGAGACGTGGTGTTGGTAAAAGGATCGCGCGGTATGAAAATGGAACGTCTGATTGATCATCTCAAATCAGAGATGGGAGTGGATTAATGCTGTACTATTATCTCTATCCCCTGCGGGACACATTTATTGGGTTCAACGTCTTCCGGTATATTACATTCCGGACTTTTGGTGCGCTTCTGACATCCATGGTCATCTATTTTATTTTTGGTCGGTTCTTTATTAACTATCTTCGCAAGCTGCAGTTCATGCAATCCATTCGTAATGATGGACCTGCTACACATTTACAAAAGGGTGGAACGCCAACCATGGGGGGCGTTTTGATGTGGTTGGGTGTTTTGGTGTCTGTGGGATTGTGGGGTGAGTGGAATATCTATGTTGCGCTCGTCATTGGGATTGGTTTTGCCTACGCGATGATTGGGTTCTTGGATGATTACCGTAAGGTCATCTTGCGTGATCCCAATGGTTTGGCTTCACGTTACAAGTTCTTGCTACAGATGGCGGGCGCTATAATTCCAATGATCATTTTGTTTGATGGTATTGGCTTTGATACGCATTTGATTGTTCCATTTCTAAAGACAGTAACGCCTGATCTGGGAGTGGTTGGCTATATCGTGTTTTCAGTTTTGGTCATTGTGGGTGCATCCAATGCAGTGAATCTTACCGACGGCTTGGATGGCCTGGTAGCTGTGCCATCGATTGTCTCCTTTTCGACTTATGCTATCTTTGCCTATGTCGTGGGTAATGCGGTGATTGCCAACTATCTTCAACTTCAATTTATTCCAGGCGTAGGTGAACTGGCAGTGATTTGCGGCGCCATTATTGGTGGGTGCATTGGCTTTTTATGGTTCAATGCCCATCCCGCTGAAATTTTTATGGGTGATGTGGGTGCGCTTCCGTTGGGTGGCGTTCTGGGTGCCATTGCCGTTTTGACCAAACAAGAAATCCTTTTGCTTTTGGTTGGCGGTATCTTTGTTCTCGAAACAGTTTCGGTCATTGTGCAGGTCATCTCATTCAAGCTGACGGGTAAGCGCGTATTTCGTATGGCGCCGATTCATCATCATTTTGAATTGAAGGGTTGGAAAGAGTCTAAGGTGATTGTGCGCTTTTGGATCATTGCCATGATTTTAGCAATCTTGAGTTTGGGGACATTGAAACTACGATGAATACTTTGGCCAATAAAAATGTGCTGGTGGTGGGCTTTGGCAAATCTGGCCAAGCGGCAGCGCGGTATTGTGCGGCAAAGGGCGCTCATGTTGTTGTGAGTGACAGTCGTTCCGCAGACAATTTTGTGTCGGTGCTGCCGTTGTTTTCGGATGTTAACGTGCAGTTTGAGTTTGGTGGCCATGCAGAGACATCCTTTCAAAAGGCGGATTTGATAGTGGCCAGCCCTGGCGTGCCAATGAACGCGTGGATGCAGGCAGCACAGCAACGGGGTGTTTCTGTTGTGAGTGATGTTGAATTGGGTCTGGCAGAAATTACGGCGCCCATTGTGGCGATTACGGGAACCAATGGCAAGTCCACTACAACCGCGCTTGTGGGGCACCTGCTTTCTGCAGCAGACCAAAAGGTTTGTGTGGCGGGTAATATTGGAATTTCACTGCTCGATGCGTTGGATGAGGCGCGTGCAGCAGATGTTGTGGTTTTGGAGATGAGCAGTTATCAGTTAGAGATCACGCCCAGTTTAAAACCCAAGGTAGCCATCTATCTCAATTTAAGTCCCGATCATTTGGATCGATACCAGACAATGGAAGCGTATGCGGCGGCCAAGTCGTTCATATTTCAAAATCAGGATGCCACTGATGCGGCCATTTATAATGCAAATGATCCGTGGGCGACGCGTGCTGCTGAAGTAGGTGGTGCACGCAAGTTGGGTTTTGATGTGAAGGCAGCGAATGTAGCGTGGTCTTTGTCTGATACGGTGTTGGTGGGCGAACATAATTATGAAAATGCACTTGCAGCAGTAATGGCTGCAAAGGCCTTTGGCATTGATGATGCAGTCATATCAAATGCTCTTAAAACGTTTAAGGGTTTGCCCCACCGACTTCAGCTGGTGCGTGAGCTTAAAAATGTTCGATATTATGATGATTCCAAAGGAACCAATATTGGTGCTGTCCAAAAATCACTCGCAGGCTTTACTGATCCGGTTCATTTGATTGCAGGTGGGATTGGAAAAGGAACGCGATACACTGAACTTCGTCCTTCTATTTCTGCACACGTCAAAACGCTCATTCTGATGGGGCAGGATAAGGGCATCATGATGGAAGATTTGGGAGATTTGGCTGCGACATATTTGGTTAATTCCATGCGTGAAGCAGTAGTCAAGGCTCATGAAGTGGCGCGGGCTGGTGAGGTGGTGTTGTTGTCACCTGCATGCGCCAGCTTTGATATGTTTCGCGACTATGCAGACCGTGGCAACCAGTTTGTCCAATGCGTGAAGGAGTTGGTGGCATGACAATGACCGAAGATACAACCAAGGTTGTTGGGCGATCGCAATATGATTACGTATTGCTCTTCTTGACCTTTACATTGATTGGTCTGGGATTGTTGATGATCTACAGTGCAAGCGCAGTGGTGGCAGATGATCGCTTTACAAGTGACTTTTACTTTCTCCGTCGTCAACTTGGCTTTCTGGCATTGGGGTTGTTGGTGATGGGAGTTTGTCAAAAGATCGATTATCATGTCTTGCGAAAACTGGTGTACCCAATTTTGATTGGGTCACTATGTTTAGTGGCACTATCGTACATCCCCGGATTCCGCTCAGTGGCATCGGGTGCTGCACGTTGGGTTAAGATTGGCTTTATTCGTTTTCAACCCTCTGAATTTGCCAAGCTAGCGATCATTATCTTTATGGCGTACTCCCTTGCTAAAAAGGGGGACCGCGTTCGGTCGTTTGGTGTGGGTGTATTGCCGCATTTGGTGGTGGGTGGTGTTGTTGTTCTCGCAGTTTTGGGACAAAAAGATTTGGGAGGTGCGCTTGTTATTGCCTCCCTCATTGGCATTCTCATGTTTGTCGGTGGTGTGAAGCCCAGCTATTTAATTTCGCTATTCTTGCTGTCGCTGCCGGTCCTCTATTTTGCCGTGGCTTCTCAAAGTTATCGGCGCAAACGTATTCTGGCCTTCTTGGATCCTTGGAGTGACCGCTATGGATCCGGATTTCAGATCATTCAATCATTGGTGTCGTTCCAGCAGGGCGGTGTGTTTGGCAAGGGCTTGGGAGCCGGGCAGCAAAAACTCTTTTATCTGCCGGAAGCTCACACTGACTTTATTGGTGCCGTCATTGGTGAGGAGTTAGGGTTGGTGGGTGTCATTTTGATGGTCTTGCTCTTTGTGGGATTTTGTTGCCGTGGATTTCAGATTGCATGGAATGCCCCTGATTTGTTTGGGCGCTATCTTGCATTGGGTCTTACCAGTTTTGTGGCGATTCAAGCGATTGGCAATCTGGGTGTAGTGATGGGGATGTTTCCTAGTAAAGGAATGGTGTTGCCATTCATTAGCTACGGTGGGTCAGCATTGGTTGTCTTTATGGCAGCTGTGGGAATTTTGTTGAACGTGTCGAAGTATAAGGGAAGTGCACCATGCATGTCATAATTGCAGGGGGTGGCACGGGTGGCCATGTTTATCCGGCCATTGCAATTGCAGAGGCAGTGAAGATGCAATTCCCGGAGGCAAAAGTGACGTTTATCGGTACATCACGAGGATTGGAAGTCACTGCGGTTCCCAAGGCGGGATGGCCGTTGGCACTTATTAATGTTCGCCCCATTAAAGGGCGAAGTCTTGTTCAGCGATTTATGGGTGGTCTTACAATGGTGAGTGGTGTGGCAAAGGCGAGAATATTGTTAAAACGGTTGAAACCAGATTTGGTGATTGGCGTGGGTGGATATGCGTCTGCAGCAGCAGGTGTTGCAGCGGTAAGTATGGGGGTGCCATTGGTGATTCATGAGCAAAATAGTATTCCAGGGCTGACCAATCGCTTGCTGGGCCGCATTGCTAAGAAGGTGTTTATTACGTTTCCACAAGCGGCCAATTACTTTTCACCATCAAAAGTTGTTCCGGTGGGTAATCCGGTGCGGCAGCAAGTACTGGCAGATATTATGAAGACTACTTCGGATTCGACAAGTTCTGAATTTGTGGTTTTTGTGTTTGGTGGTTCGCAAGGAGCGCGCAGCTTAAATCAAGCAATGCTCGCCGCACTGCCTTACTTAAAAACGCTCAGTCGTCCATTACGAGTTGTGCATCAAGTCGGATCACAGGCTGATGAAAAGGCAATTGCAAATGTGTATCGTCAAGCGGGTGTTAATGCAGAGGTTCATCAATTTATTCACGATATGGGTCACTATTATCGTCAGGCCGACGTGGTGGTGGCGCGCTCGGGTGCGGGGACTTTGGCTGAGTTGGCACTGGTGGGAAAACCGGCGATTTTGGTGCCGTATCCATTCGCATCTGACAATCATCAAGAAGCAAATGCACAAGCCTATGTTTCAGAGGGCGCAGCGCGACTTATTCCAGATCAAGAGTTAGATGGCCCGCGTCTGGCAGGTGAATTGAAGGGATTGTTAGAAGATCATCTGTCACGCAAAGCGATGGGAACATGTATGAAGCAGATGGCAACACCAAATGCGGCAGTAGATATTGTGAATGAAGGAATGAGGTTGTTAAATGTTTAAGTGGGTTAAGAAAATTCATTTTGTGGGCATTGGGGGAATTGGGATGAGTGGTATTGCAGAAGTCCTCCTCAACTTGGGTTATAAGGTGAGCGGCTCTGATTTAAAAGAGGGTGATGCCACCAAACGCCTGCGTCGTCATGGGGCCAAGATTATGCTGGGTCATCGCCGTCGCAACGTTACCGATGCCGATGTCGTTGTGATTTCTTCTGCGGTGGCGTCCGGAAATCCTGAGCTTGTAGAAGCACGCTCACGTAACATCCCGATTGTGCGCCGTGCAGAGATGCTCGCAGAGCTCATGCGCCTTAAATATGGCATTGCAGTGGCGGGAACGCACGGCAAGACAAGTACAACATCAATGGTGGGCGCAGTGTTGTCGCGCGGTGGTCTATCACCCACAATGGTGATTGGTGGCAAGGTGAATGCGCTGCGTAGTAATGCCAAGTTGGGCAAGGGCGAGTTTTTAGTGGCGGAAGCCGATGAATCAGATCGCTCATTTCTGCATCTGACGCCGACTATTGCGGTCATTACCAATATTGATCCTGAACATATGGAAAACTATCGCAACTTTGATCATATGCGTCAGGCATATCTCGATTTTGCTAACAAGGTTCCATTCTATGGCGTGGTGGTTGCATGTATGGACCATCCCGAAGTGCGGCGTTTGATTCCCAAAATGACGCGGCGGACGGTGACGTACGGATTGGAAACGCCAGCAGATTATGTGGCCAAAAATTTACGCCAGGTAAAAGATCTCAACACGTTTACAGTGTTTGAGAATGGTAAAAAGTTGGGTGTGGTGCGTCTCAAAATGCCAGGACGGCACAATGTGTCCAATGCGTTGGCTGCAATTGCTGTCGGCCGCAGTTTGGGAATTTCGTTTTCACGTATTGCACAGGGGTTGGCTGCGTTTCGTGGAGTTGAGCGGCGCTTCCAAGTGTTAAGCCACAAGGGCCCAGTCGTGGTGAGTGACTATGCGCATCATCCTGCTGAGTTAGAGGCAGCAATTCAGGCGGCGCGCGCGGGATGGCCCGGATGGCGCTTGATTGCGGTGCATCAGCCGCACCGATATTCGCGGCTCAAGCAGCTGTTCCCGGACTTTGTGAAGGTTTTGGCACGTGCCGATAAGGTGGCTGTTATGAAATTGTATGCAGCAGGTGAGGCAGCAATTCCAAATGTGAGTGCAAAAAAACTGCATGATGCCATTCGGCGTAAGGTGGCACGTAAGATGGTGCCATATTCAGACAATGTTGAAGATATGTTGATGGCACTGAAGCAATCTGCACGACCTCGCGATATTATTTTATTCATGGGTGCAGGAGATATTTGGAAAGTTAGCAAAGAATTTACAATGAGATGTCTGTGAGAGTGATATGATGACAAGTAACGCATGTGAAAAATGGAGTGAAGCGATCATGTCGGTGAGCGAAACGATTCAAAATGAATTTAAATCCAAGATACAGGGTGAAGTCCTGTTTCAGGAGTCCATGGCGCGTCATAGCACGATTCAAGTGGGTGGCCCTGTTGATATTTGGATTGAACCCAAAGATGAAAATGACTGCAAGGTGGCGCAAGAACTTGCTCAATTACACGACTTGTCTTTTATGACCGTTGGTCGTGGCAGCAATTTGGTTGTGCGTGATGGTGGGATTCGGGGTGTGGTTGTGCATGTGGGTGATGCATTTCAGACCGTGACCATTCATGAACAAAAGAACGACACCTATATAATAGATGTCGGTGCCGGAATGATGATGAAGCAGCTGCTCTCTTGGACAGCTGATCAGGCGCTAACGGGAATTGAGGGGCTTGAAGGTGTTCCGGGCACTGTGGGTGGGGCGGTCGCCATGAATGCAGGTACACCGCATGGCGCCATTGGAGATGCGGTTGTGTCGGTGACATGGTTAGAAAAGGCGAAGTTGGTGACGAGGCAGGCAGAAAAACTGGAGTTTGCCTACCGTAAGGCCAAAATCCCGCGTGCTGCAACAGTTCTGTCCGTTCGCATCAAGTTGGAAAAGTCGGATGGCGCTGCGGTTTTGGGTAAGTTGCAGGAGTTGCGACGTTACCGCCAAAGCAAGCAACCGTTGCAACAGCCGAGTATGGGGTCTGTATTTAAAAACCCAGATAAAACTAACACTGCAGGAAAACTGATTGAAGAGGCGGGTCTCAAAGGTGTGCGGGTGGGTAAGGCACAAATTTCACCTCAGCATGCCAACTGGATTGTGAATTTGGGGGGCGCTACTGCTAACGATGTGGAAGTTTTGATCCGTCTGGCAAAGGACACTGTCAAAGAAAAGACCGGCTATATTTTGGAGCCTGAAGTCAAAATTATTGGAGAGCACTCATGACTTCGTCGAAGACTAAAAAGGTGGCTGTCATTATGGGGGGCATCTCTCATGAGAAGGAAGTCTCCATGCGTACTGGCAGTGGTATTGTCTCTGCACTTCAGTCGCGTGGCTATAACGCCATTCCACTAGTGGTGGGTGACGATGCCATTCAGCAGATTCAGGCATGTAAGCCAGATGTAGCGTTTATCGCATTACACGGTCGCTTTGGTGAAGATGGCACAATTCAGGGAGCGCTGGAGCTCATGCATATTCCCTATACGGGTTCGGATGTTTGTGCCTCCGCTGTTGCAATGAATAAGTCTTTAACCAAGCGCTTGGCTGAAACACTGGGTGTGACGTGCCCCGCGCAATATCCGGTGCCATCTGCCGTTGAGGTGCTGCACTTTCCGTGCATTGTGAAACCCAATCGTGAGGGTTCAACGGTTGGAATGCACATTGTTCGCGATAAATCAGAATTAAGTGCTGCGCTCGCTGATGCAGAAGCTTTGGATTCAACGGTTCTGATTGAAGAATATATCGAAGGAACAGAAGTAACCGTGGGAGTCTTGTGTGGAGAAGCACTGCCAACATTGGAAATTGTACCTAAGAGTGGTTTCTACGACTACGCCTCTAAATATACCAAAGGAATGACGGACTATATTTGCCCTGCCCGCATTGATACAACACTTGCAGAGACGCTTCAAAAATGGAGCTGCCAGGTCTTTGCACTTTTGGAATGTCGTGGCGTTGCGCGCGCAGACTTTATGATTAGTAAGCAGGGTAAGCCCTACTTTTTGGAGATCAATACCATTCCGGGTATGACGGAAACGTCATTGGTGCCGAAGGCAGCTGCCCAAATGGGACTCAGTTATGCAGATGTTTGTGAACGGGTGCTCAACGATGCCCACTGTGAGGCGGTAAAGTGAATACCTTCCTTCAAAACCAGGAAGTGCGGCACGAAAGTCAGCGACGCAAGCGAATCACGCGCGTCCTGAAACAAGTGCAGCAAGTTTGTCTGATCGTCTTTGCCTGGTTGATTGGTATTGCGGTTTTGTATGGCGCTTACGTCATGCTCTTTGACCAAAACTTTTTCACAGTTACTCGGGTTGTTGTTGAAGGTGACTTGCATCATGTGACGGCAGACGAAGTGCGGACACTGGCAAGCATTCCAGATGGTAGTAATTTGTTTCGAGTGCCGATGTCTGATGTTCAAAAACGGGTTTCAGTAGAACCATGGGTTGCTGAGGTGACAGTGCGGCGCAAACTGCCAGGTACAATTTGGATTTATGTGACCGAGCGTGAGCCTGTCGCACTTATGGTGGGTAAAGATGTTCAGTATGTAGATGCAAAGGGCTCTGCTTTTCCGGCTGGTGATGATGTTTTGGATGATTTGCCTGTTCTTTCAGGTTTCTCACAGAAGGAGCCATCCAATTTGATGGCTGCATTGACTTTGATGTCTAGTTATCAGCGGTTTCCCGTTGCAGGCGATGTTGGAATTTCAGAGGTACATTTGGATGAATCACAAGGGTTTTCAATTGTGGGCAATGCACAGCCTGTCATGATTCGTCTGGGATGGAAGGGATTCGACGACAAATTAAATCAACTTTCGGTATTGTGGCCCACGATTCGCTCACGTGGGGCTGTGCCGCAATACGTAGATACAAATGTGAGCGGGAAGGTGATTGCAAAATATGACAACTAATCATTTGCGATATTTTCGACAACTCGGTGTCCCGCCGAAGAGAGGGGGGCCGTAACCATGTATATATCGGTAGGTATTTGTTTTTATAGTTTTTTCACTTTAGGAGGTGCCAATGGCGAAACATGAAGATCTAATAGTGGGACTGGATATTGGGACCACCAAAATTTGTGCAATTGTGGGTGAGCCCACTGAAGAAGGAATCAATATTATTGGTATTGGTTCCCACCCTTCCAAGGGGCTGCGCAAGGGTGTGGTGGTTAATATTGAAAGTACCGTATCTGCAATTAAACGGGCTGTCGAAGAAGCTGAGTTAATGGCGGGATGTGATATTACCGCTGTTAATGCCAGCATCACAGGCTCCCATATTAAAGGAATCAATAGCCGCGGCATTGTGGCCATTAAGGAAAAGGAAGTTCGCTCTACTGACTTGAAGCGAGTGATTGATGCCGCTCAAGCAGTAGCAATTCCTGTGGACCGCGAAGTGCTGCATGTCATTCCACAAGAGTACATCATTGATAATCAAGATGGTGTGCGTGATCCCGTGGGAATGAGTGGCGTGCGACTGGAAGCAAAGGTGCACATTGTGACTGCGGCGGTATCCGCTGCACAAAATGTGATTAAGTGCTGCAACCGTGCGGGTCTGAATGTTGGAGAGATCATTCTGGCACCACTTGCAACTGCGGAATCCGTGTTGGGCCAAGATGAAAAAGAGTTGGGTGTGGCGGTGGTAGATATCGGAGGGGGAACTACCGATGTGGCCATCTTCGCCAATGGCAGCGTGATGCATACAATCGTATTGCCATTGGGTGGTAATCATCTGACCAACGATGTTGCGGTGGGTTTACGAACGCCAGCCAACGAAGCAGAAAAAATTAAACAACGCTACGGCTGTGTATTGACCTCACTGGTATCCCGAGAGGAAACCATTGAGGTGCCCAGTGTGGGTGGTCGTAATCCAAGAATTCTATCTCGGCAAATTTTGTCTGAGATTTTAGAACCTCGGATGGAGGAAATCTTCAATTTGGTGCGGCAAGAAATTAGTCGTGCTGGATTTGAAGATCGTATTTCTGCGGGAATCGTTCTCGCGGGTGGTTGTGCCGGACTCGAAGGAATGCCCGAATTGGCTGAGCAGGTATTTAACTTGCCGGTGCGTCGCGGAATTCCAAAAGAGGTTGGCGGACTAACCGATGTGGTGCGCAACTCCATGTATGCAACAGGTGTGGGGTTGGTGCAGTTGGC
Organism: Deltaproteobacteria bacterium CG11_big_fil_rev_8_21_14_0_20_47_16; assembly: GCA_002796325.1. GTDB lineage: Bacteria > UBA10199 > UBA10199 > 1-14-0-20-47-16 > 1-14-0-20-47-16. The sequence goes on from PCXA01000001.1 coordinate 212,024, forward strand.
AGCCAAGTCGGGTGTCACACGTGATAAGGTCAAAGGGGAGGCCGATAGTGGCTATAGCAAGGTAAAAAGTCGCATGCGCGAGTGGCTCAGCGAGATATTTTAACGATTACTAACTTATACAAGATAGGGGGTTCACATGTTTGAACTTGTTGAAGATGAAGCGCGTTTCGGCGCAAAAATTAAGGTCGTGGGTGTCGGTGGCGGCGGTGGGAATGCCATCAACACGATGATTAAGAGCCGCATGGAGGGTGTTGAATTCTATGCCGCCAATACAGACTTGCAGGCATTGCAGTCGCATCTTGCGCCACATAAAATTCAAATCGGTCATGAGTCCACGCGTGGATTGGGCGCAGGTTCCAATCCGGATGTGGGTCGTACCGCTGCAACAGAAGATGAGCAAGCCATTGCGGATGCTTTGAACGGTGCAGACATGGTCTTTATTACTGCCGGCATGGGTGGTGGTACGGGAACTGGTGCTGCACCTGTTGTTGCCAAGGTTGCAAAATCACTTGGCATCTTGACCGTTGGTGTTGTGACCAAGCCATTTTCATTCGAAGGTAAACGTCGTTCACGTGTAGCTGAAGAAGGAATTGCGGCACTTCGGGAAACGGTTGATACATTAATTACCATTCCCAATGAAAAGCTTCTGACAATTGCTGGTAAAGATACCACCATGTTGGATGCATTTAAAAAGGCTGACGAAGTGCTCTTGCATGCTGTGAAAGGAATTTCAGATTTGATCACAGTTCAAGGCTTGATCAATCTGGACTTTGCGGACGTGCGGACCATTATGGCTGAGATGGGCATGGCGCTTATGGGAGCTGGTGTGGCCCACGGTGAAAATCGCGCGATCGACGCTGCGACCAAGGCTATTTCAAGCCCACTGCTGGAAAATATTTCCATTCGCGGTGCAACAGGCTTGCTCATCAATGTGTCGGGTGGTGCTAATATGACGTTGCATGAAGTGAATGAAGCTTCACGCCTCATTCAAGAAGAAGCACATGAAGATGCCAACATTATCTTTGGTGCGGTGATCGATGAAAATATGTCAGATGAAATTCGTGTGACAGTTATTGCCACAGGATTTGGAAAAGCAGTTAAGGGAGCCCAAAATCAACGGGGACCAGCCCGCATCATACCTGCTACACCCAAGGTTGTGAATACGCCCTCCATGTGGGAGCCGCGTACGCAAGAGCAGATGCCATTGGCAGCAGCTCCTGTAGCGAAGCCCGCATTGGCAGAGCATGTTGCTACTGAACCTGTGCAGCCGCCGCGTCCTGTTTTTCAACCAATGTCAGATACCTTAGATTTTGGTGAAGAAACGGTTGAGGCTGCACCTGCACCAAACCTTCGTAGTTTTGATCCAAAGGAATTTAAGGATATTATGGACGAAGTGGGTGTGGGTGATACCCGGGATGACGAATACGACATCCCAACATTCCTACGCAAACATGCGGATTAAGGTTTAGGGCGACAGGAAAAGTTGACTTGTCACTCTAATGGAGAAAACTAAAAGGCCCCCGGAAGGGGGCCTTTTTATTTGATGAAGTGGTAAGCGTTGGGCATCAGTTCTGTAATATTCTCATAGTGCTTCACATCCCCCTTTAAATTTCCTGTGATAATTTCAGCATCGGGTGCAAATTCGAGTATGAATTGTCGACACGCGCCACAGGGGGGAGTTGGTCTGGGGTAATCCGCAATAACGGCTATACGCTTGAATTTTCGAAATCCTTGAGAAAGTGCGGAAATAATCGCACTCCGTTCGGCGCATGATGAAAGGACCGGGATTCCGCTTTCTACATTGGCCCCATACACAATGGTGCCATCATCAATTTCAAGTGCACAGCCCACTGAAAAGCCGGATAATGGGGAAATTGCATTTGTTCTGGCCTTCAAAGCCTCTTTTAATAGTTGATGCGCCATGGCACAGTCGCTATACTGAAATTTAAGAATTGTCATCAATTTCAAGCGATTTCGAGGTGAGTGATGTGGAAAAAATGGGCTATTTTGGCCCTCGTTCCAATGGCGGTTACGGCGTGTAGCGGCTCCAATTATGCGGGAAAAGGTAGTCATCACCGATACGACCGCAATCACGCGCCCCAGTCGGATATCCCCCTAGTTGTTAATGATCGTGTTACAGCGTGGGTGGATTATTTTTCAGGCCCCGGCAAAGAGCGGTTTGGCCGCTACATGCAGCGTTCGGGTCGTTATGAGCCGATGATTCGCCAGATAATGAAGTCCTACGGCATGCCCCAAGACCTCATGTATTTGGCCATGATCGAAAGTGGCTTTTCCAGCAAAGCGCGTTCTCACGCATCAGCTGTGGGTGTGTGGCAATTCATACGTAGCACAGGAAATCGGTATGGCTTGGACCAAGATATGTGGATTGAAGAGCGTCAAGATGCTGAAAAGGAAACGCATGCAGCAGCACAATATTTGAAGGATTTGTATAGCGAGTTCAATGATTGGTATTTGGCAATGGCGGCATATAACGCTGGCGAAGGAACCGTGCGACGTGCAATTGCCAAATACGGAAGTAAAGATTTCTGGGTTTTGTCAGATCCTCGAAAAAAGGCATTTCGTGCAGAGACACGTGATTATGTCCCCAAATTTATTGCCGCTGCAATCATTGGTAAAAATCCAGAGCGTTTTGGCTTTCATCAAGTCAAAAAGGATAATGCTTTGAATTTCGAATTGGTCACTGTTGATACCCATGTTGATGTCGATGTAATCGCTAAGTGCGCTGGCACCGACGTGGAGACAGTTGATATTTTGAATAGTGAGTTGCGCGTAGGGACGGCACCACCCCGTTATAAAGTGCGTATCCCACCCGGTAGTGCGAAGAAGTTTCATGCCAATTTGTCAAAAATTGATCCGAAAGATCGCGTGCGCAGCGTTGCAAGTTTAGAAAGTCACACAGTGAAAAAGGGTGAGACGTTGAGTCGAATTGCCCGACGCTATGGTGTAAAGTCTCGATCAATCTTGAGCGCCAACCGTCTGAAAAGTGCGAGGAATATTAAGCGCGGTATGGTGATTAGTATTCCGGTGAATAACTCCAAATCAAATCTTCTTGCCAATAATGCCACAAGCAACTTGGGTAATAATAAGAAGCTGCCAACAGTGTTTTTTGAAGAACCAATATCATCCAAATCCCAGCGCTACCATCGCCAATCTACCAAAACACTCAAACAGATTGCTGAGAAACCTGATGAGTCCATTGTAAGCGTGACAACCGCGGTTGCAGATACTTCTGTGGGGAGCGGGTATGTGGTCTCTGTGGGCGATTCCTGGAATTCCATCTCTCAAAATTTGGGAATTGAGACGGTAGAGTTAAAGCGTCTTAATCCTGAAGCTGCTGAATCTGGTTTGTATGTAGGGGATGTGCTAAAAATATCAGTAGATGCTGGTTCTGAAAAGCAAGTTGCTGACAATACCGATGTAATAGAAGCTGTGGCTGAAACTGTAGTGGTGAGCGATATATCAACATCTACTCATAAACGTGCGCCCACGGTATACCGAGTAAAGCGTGGTGATTCCTTGGGAAAAATTGCCAACCGGTATGGAGTGAGTGTGAGTAATATTCGTGAGTGGAACGGGCTTGCTAAGGGTGTCTCAATCCGTCCAGGTCAAAAATTGAGAGTTTCTCCATTAAGTTCCACGCGCTCAGCTATTGGACGGACATCTCCCGGTAAAGTAGCGCCTCAAGCCAAGTCAATCGCTTCAACCAAAAAGGAAAAGGTCGTTACCTATAAGGTAAAGCCGGGTGACAACCTGTGGACCATCGGCAAACGCCACAACATGAGTGCCAGTCAGATCAGGCAACTTTCACAGGCCAACAAAAAACTCCGTCCTGGAGATGTCTTGACCCTCCGCACTGGTAGTTGAAGCTTCTTGCTAGACGCTCCTTAAATCGTGTGTTAGCGGCTGTTCTATACCAAAATTGGAGGAGGCCGCTGTGACTGCATCGATTGAATCCATTTCTCATGAAGATCGTCAATTTGAACCAAACCCGCACGTGCGAGAGCGTGCTTATGTGAAGTCGCGTGTAGAGTACGAAGCACTCTATCAAGAATCGATTCACAATCCAGAGGCCTTCTGGCGCAAAATTTCGAATGACTTTGTCTGGGACAAGCCATGGACCCAACTCTGCAATTATGATTTTAAAGACAAGATCGCGATTGAATGGTTTGTGGATGGCAGGACAAACTTGAGTGTCAACTGTCTGGATCGTCATATTGATGCGGGTCGCGGTAATGATGTCGCCTTTTTCTGGGAGGGAAATGATGTCTCTGAAAAGCGCACGATTACGTATGCAGAGCTATTTCGGGATACCTGTAAGTTTGCCAATGTGCTGAAGGCCAATGGTGTCAAAAAAGGCGACCGTGTCACGATTTACATGCCCATGATTCCAGAGGCGGCGGTCGCCATGCTGGCATGCGCGCGCATCGGTGCTGTTCATAGCGTGGTCTTCGGCGGATTTGCGGCGCATGCCATTCGCGACCGTATTTTGGATTGTCAAAGTGAGTTTGTTGTAACGGCAGATGGCACGCATCGTGGTACCAAATATATTCCGTTGAAGGCGGTTGTAGATGAAGCGCTCATTGATGCAGCCGAGATGGGTGTGGTGGTGAAGCGTTGCATTGTCTATCGCCGCATAGGTGATGCCGTTGCAATGACTGAAGGTCGCGATATCTGGTGGCACGATGCCATTGAAATGGCGACCGCCGACTGCCCTGCAGAATCCATGAATGCAGAAGACCCGCTTTTTATTTTGTACACCTCGGGTTCCACCGGAAAACCGAAAGGGGTGTTGCACACTACCGCGGGTTATATGGTGTGGGCTGCAACCACGTTCAAATATGTGTTTGATTATCACGCGGGCGACGTCTGGTGGTGCACGGCGGACGTGGGCTGGGTGACGGGTCATTCGTACGTGGTCTATGGGCCGCTGTGTACTGGCGCCACAAGTGTGATGTTCGAAGGCATCCCTACCTATCCCGACTCGGGTCGCTTTTGGGATATGTGCGAACGGTACGGTGTCACCCAATTTTATACGGCACCGACGGCGATTCGTGCGCTCATGCGTGATGGTGAACAGTGGCCGCAAAAATATGATCTTTCCAGTCTGCGTATCTTGGGAACCGTGGGTGAGCCGATTAATCCTGAAGCATGGATGTGGTACCACAACAATATTGGTCGTGGTGAATGTCCGATCGTGGATACCTGGTGGCAGACCGAGACAGGTGGCATTTTGATCAGCGCACTGCCCGGTGCAATTCCATTGAAACCTGGTTCGGCCACGCTGCCACTTTTTGGTGTGGAGCCGCGCGTGGTGAATGACAGGGGTGAGGCGTGCAAGGCTAATGAAGGTGGGCTGCTTGTACTCACAAAACCATGGCCGGGGATTATGCGTAGCGTGTATGGCCAGCATGATCGTTTCAAGGAAACGTACTTCTCCCGATTCCCAGGCTGGTATTTCACAGGGGATGGCGCACGTTGTGATCAAGATGGTTATTACTGGCTGATGGGTCGCGTGGATGATGTGATCAACGTGAGCGGCCACCGCATTGGCACAGCCGAAGTAGAAAGCGCATTAGTGAGTGATTTGAAAGTTGCAGAAGCCGCTGTTGTGGGTTTCCCTCACAATATCAAGGGACAGGGTCTTTATGCCTATGTGACGCTTAAGAATGATGCGGAGGCATCTGAGGATTTGCGCAAAGAGCTGGCACAGCAGGTACGCAAAGAAATTGGTGCGATTGCAGTGCCTGATAAAATCCAATTTGCTGATGCGCTCCCCAAGACCCGCAGTGGCAAGATCATGCGTCGCATTTTACGCAAGATTGCAGAAGGTCACACCAACCCCGAAGATCTGGGTGATGTGACGACATTAGCGGATCCCTCAGTGGTGGGGCATTTGTTGTCAGGGCGTCTTTGAAAACCTTTCCCCAGAAGAGAAGGTTGAGTGCTTTCATAGTGTTTTAGAAAGTCTTCATTAAGAATGCGATAATGAATCCCATATAGTTGGCAACCGCATATCCCATAATTCCCATAAGAACGCCTGGAATAACAAGCTGCGGCCAATTATTGGCCTCGGCCAAGGCTGCAGCTGTTGCTGGGCCGCCAATTGCCGCCTGTGAGGCAGTGAGCAGTTTGGGAAGATTGGCCTTCATCATCTTGCCCACACCCAAAACAATGATGCCGTGGATTACTACAACTGTTGTGACGTATACAAAAACCCGCGGTCCATAATTGATGACTTCTTGTATTGATGAAATGGCACCCATTGCGAAGAAGAAGTAGTTAAAGATGAGTGTACCCAAGAGGTAGGATACCTTGAAGTTTCGTCTAAATGGGGTTTGTGCTACGAGCAGCGAAAGCGTGGTGACCCAGATGATTTTTGTATTCCAGCTGACAAAGCCTTGGGCCTTTAAGGCATTGCCAATCATCTGGCTGACAACCAAAATTACACCAGCGGTTGCAAGTGAGTAAAAAAGGCTTGGTAAGAATTCACGACTGGTAAATGGTTTGCTCTGTTCTTTGGGGGCCTCAGCCACTTCCATTGGCGCAACATTGGAAAAGAATCGACCTAAGCCTACTGGACCCGATAAACAGATGAGCATCCAAATTGCGGTTACAATATTATCTGCGGCAAATGTGGATGAGAAGAGTTCTTTAGTGACTTCCAAAGAGGTTCCAACTGCCACCGCATTTTCACCACCACCCGTGTATGAAGCAGTTAATTGCCCTGCGAGCTTCCAGGACTCTTCGCCAATGAGCGATCCAAATGCCAGGTGGGCTATCACAGCGCCAATGATTGTTGCGATGCAACACAAGAAAAAATAGCCGACACATTGGCGATCCAATGTCTTGAGATCCTTAATATCAAGTCGTAAAAGAAGTAGTGAAATTGAAATCGGAATGCCAATACTCATCGTGCCATCGTAGACGGAAGACTCAAATGGAATGATATGAAGATTGCTTAAGATAAGCCCGATAGTGATTAGAATGATAACATTGCCAATTCGGCGCGCCCATCGAAAGCGACTTTCTAGCCAGTATGAAAAAGCAATTCCAATGGTTGCAATTGTGAGAACAACAATTGGATCAATTGTTAAGGATGACATCATAAAGGCCTCCGAATACTATTTTTTCTTTTTGGACGGACAAATCCAAAGTGGTTTTTTGGCCGTTGTCTGTTCCAGGAATGATCCCTTGTCGTTAATAAGGTAGGATTTTGCTAAAAGCTGATCACCGTCTTTAACATGGGCAATGGTGAAAAGTCGAATTTGGTAGCCACGATCTACTTTGGCAACGGTTGTCTCTGCTGCGTAGCGATCCAACCAAGTGCCTGGATCCATTTTGTCAGTACACCACCCGTTGTTCAGTGTGGGATAGGGTGCTGCAAACAATGGAAAATCATTTGTTAATATGAGTGCCATGCCAAGGGCTGTTTTGGCGTCTTCAATTGTGCCAAATACTGTGCGCATCTCTTCTGGTGTTTTGATTACCAATGGTTTTCCATTGATGATTGCAATATACCAGATTCCGGGGCCCTCACCCTGTTCAACGGATGGTTTGGCACCCACAGCGCGTGTGCACTTTGCCATTGGGATGCGTGGCTTCATGCATTCGGTTCCTGGTTCAGTGAAGCTTAAAGTGCCATCGCATAATGCGGCGAACTTCTTATTGTCGCTACAGTCTGGATTTGCACAGATAAATGGCAGAACAGATGTGCATTTAAGTGCGGTATCCATTTCAGCTGTTACAGTTTTTGGTAGAAGGGTGACGAAAAGCATGGCTGCAATCGTCAAACTGATATAAAAGAGTGTTTTCATGGGCGGCGTTATACACTTATGGGGGTAGGGATGCAACCCGGATATGCAACTCCAGATGGCACTCACGCTTGGCGCATGCATCATCAGTTGGTTGATGCGTCGCAGTGGCGTGATGTCTGTGGTCATACGATCAGTCCGGTTGGGTTGGGAACCTATCTGGGTTCGCCAGATGCAGCGACAGATACATTGTATGAACAAGCTGTTCTCAGTTTTCTGGGTAAGGGTGGTAATATTATCGATAGTGCTGTCAACTATCGTTGGCAGGCGAGTGAGCGTGCTGTTGGTCGCGCTCTTGCACGTGCGTTTGAAGCAGGTGTGCCACGCGAGTCCATATTCATTTCGACAAAGGGTGGTTTTATCCCGGGAGATGCGCAAAGGCGGTTGGATTCCGATGCTTACGTTGCTGCAGAATTAGTTGAACAAGGTATTGTCACTGTTGAGGATATTGTCGCGGGCTGCCACTGCATGACGCCGGCATACTTGCGACATCAAGTGGATGCCAGTCGCCACAATCTAGGACTAGAAACGCTGGATCTCTACTATCTGCATAATCCTGAGACGCAGTTGGATGAAATTTCACACGCGAATTTTCAAACAAAACTTAGGATTGCATTTGAAGCTCTAGAAAGTTTTGTGAGTGACGGAAAAATTCGTAGTTATGGTTGTGCCACATGGAATGGATTCCGTGTTGGACAGGCCGATAAATCACATATTGAAATTGAAGCCCTATTGGAAACAGCCCATGCTGTGGCAGGTTCAGATCATCATTTTCGTGCCATTCAATTGCCATTCAATTTGGCAATGCCGGAAGCGTTTGTATCGCGCACGCAAGGGGTTGTGGGGCAGCGGACGTCTGCAATTCAGGCGGCAGAGCGTTTGGGTGTAACCGTTATGTGCAGTGCGCCACTTATGCAATCGCAGTTGTTGCGAAAGTTACCATCGCGTGTCGATAGCGCATTTCCAGGATATGAAACAGCCGCCGCACGTCTTTTGGCCTTTGTGATGAATGCGCCTGGTGTGACATCGGCAATGTGTGGCATGAAGTTGGGCGCGCATATCGACGGTAATTTAGAAGTCATGCGTCATCCTCATCTTGCGCCTGATGAATGGCTAGCTGCAATTCGTCGCCTTCAAAGTTAACTACTTTTGTGCACCCCGTACATTTCGCCTAGGGTTTATTCTCTTTAGAATTAATTAGTTGCGGATTAGATAGACTACGACAACGATAAACGCGAAGAGTAAGCGGTATGCTACAAAGATGCGGTAAGAATATTTGCGCACATAAGCGAGCATGTATTTGATGCTCAAAAATCCCACTACAGCGGAAACCAAAATCCCTACAATTTCAGCAGTGCCCACACCGGCTTGAATAAAGGGTTTTGCCTTAACCATGGTTGCACCAATCATAATCGGCATGGCCATTAAAAATGAAAAGCGTGCAGCAGCTTCGCGAGTAAGTCCTAAAAACAAACCAGCGCTAATCGTGCTGCCAGAGCGAGATACACCAGGTACAATTGCAAGCGCTTGTGAAAATCCAATGATGATACTTTCCTTAAGTCCAATATGATCCATATCAATGCGGTGTTTTTGCATTTGATCGGCTGCCCAAAGTACCAGACCCATCACTGCCATGGTGCTTGCAATGAGAAGTGGGCTACGAAAAATGGTTTCAGCTTGTTCTTCTAACAGTTTACCAATGATTGCACCCGGAACAGATGCAATGATGAGGTACCAGATCATTTTTTCCTCTTGTGTGTATTGCGCGCGCTTCTTTTTGAGAGATGTAAAAAAGGCGCCGATGAGAATAACCCAATCCTTCCAAAAATAGGCGATGATTGCTAAAAGAGTGCCTGCGTGCAAAGCCACGTCAAATGCGAGTCCTGGGTCGTTGAATTTTAAAAGCCATGGTGTAACAATTAAATGAGCTGAGCTTGAAATCGGTAAAAATTCGCCCAGGCCTTGAACGACTCCTAAAATAATTGCATGGATAAGTGTCACGTTTCCCCCTGGTTGGTGCTGCTATAATTGCATTTGTCATCCATAGCAAGATGCGTTAAGCGAGTGAATATGTTTATTGCGTCTGTTGCTACTGCAATATTTCCCTATACCTATGCCCAATCCGAAATATGTGATTGGTATTTAAAATATGCGCCTGCAGAAATTGACGCGACTTGGGTGCGTGGCATGTTTACCAGTACCCAAGTTAAGCAACGCAGCTTTGCCATCCCCTTGGAAGAAGTTGTAGCGTCAATGGGTTTTGGTGTGCGCAATAAGCGATTTCGTGAGTTGGCGCCAAAAATTATAACACCATTGATTCATCAAGCACTTCAAGATGCAGGCCTTTCCACGAAAGATGTGGGGGCACTTGCCGCCATTACAAGTAGTGGGTTTTTGACGCCATCACTGGATGCAGATATTATTAACGCCGCGGGTTTGCCCACAAATACGCGTCGCTTACCAATTGTGGGGTTGGGGTGTGCTGCAGGTGTGAGTGGGTTGGCGCATGCAACCGCATGGGCAAAGGGTTTGGATGTGGATGTTCTGGTCATGGTTGCTGCTGAATTCCAATCTCTGACCTATCTTCCAAGTGATGCGCGTAAAGTGAACGTGATTGGCGCTGCACTTTTCGCAGATGGCGCGGCGGTAGTCGTGTGTAAGCGAAATGCAACTAAGGGATGGCAGGTTGTAAGTTCCACCACTTATACAAAACCAGAAACAACCTATCTTATGGGTTGGGATATGACCGCAGAGGGGTTTGGTTTGATTCTTTCAGAAGATGTTCCATCGTCTATTGCCAAAATGGCACCAAAGCCTCTTGCAGAGTTTTTGTCTCGTCATGATTTAACTCAGGAAAAGGTGGATCACTGGATTTTACATCCAGGTGGCCCAAAAATTTTAGAAGAGTTGGCAAAAGCAACTGGTCTAGATGGACCAGTGAATGAATCTCTTCGCGGATTGGCCGCACATGGCAATATGAGCTCTTGCTCAGTTTTGGTGTCGCTGGCGCAATTTATTACACAGCCTGCAAAAAAGGACGAACACACCATGATGGTGTCGTTTGGTCCTGGTTTTTCAATGGAAATGTTACTTCTGAAGTATCGCGGCTAAATTCATACTAAATTGTGACTTGGGCATTACCGTTGTGCAGCCAGCACTTTTAGCAGCGGTAATCGTTGTGCTGTCCATGTGCGAGACAAACCCTATTGTGGGTATTTTATGGTTTACGCAATAGTGAATGGTTTCCAAAAAGTCGGGATGGCGTAAATCGATCAATACTTGTTTTATGGCACCACCATTTGAAGCTGTTTGGATGTCATGTAATGTCTTGGCGTGGCTGGCCTTAAGGCCGACTGCCTTGGCGGTGCCGTCCACTTTGCTCCAAAAAAAATAATCTTGTGTGAGTAGTATGGTGTGCATCCAGCACCTGTACGCAAATATGATTTTAATTCATATAAAAAAACGCCGGATGACTCTCTTCTATCATCCGGCGCTCCACGGTTGGGGAACAACAGGTTGTTAGTTAGTGGACTTCGATCGCTACTTCTTTTTCTTGGGCTTCAGGCAGTTTTGGAATCAAGAGTTCCAAAACGCCATTCTCCATTTTAGCATTAATTTTGTTGCTGTCTACGCCGCGGGGCAGTGTGAACTGCCGTGCAAACATTCCATAGCTGCGTTCAATGCGGTAATAATTGTCCTTCTTTTTCTCTTCCGAAAATTTCTTCTCCCCACGTAGAGTCAGCACGTTGTCCTTCACACTAATTTTGACATCATCCTTTTTAAGTCCGGGTAATTCTGCATGGATGCGGAAGGACTCTTTGTCCTCTGCAACATCAATGGCTGGTGTCCATGTGGCGCACTCAGTTCCGGGTGCGCAGCATGTATCCTCTACATTTCCAAAAATTGTGGCCAATTCGTTGGCCAATCCCCAGGGTGTTGCCCAGCCGCGACCGGTATGACGTTGTAGTGTGCTCATAAATTCCTCCTTATGGATTAAGTTTCTAAACCTCGAGATAGGGATGAATTTTAAAGTGTCAAGGGGGTAGGAATTAGGGATTATTAAGCTTTAAAGTCAGGCACTTAGCGGATCCTCCTGCCTTCATGAACTCATTGAGTTCGAAGGGGTCGCTTTCAAGGCCGACCTTCATTAATTTATGCTCAAATGTTTTGAGCGCACAGGAGGAAACGACGATGTCGTCAATGAGCATACAATTGGCCGCAAAATCTTCCGCCTCCTTGAAGCTCAACACAATTCTCTTTTCGGGAGGTGCTAATTTCTCAATAGACTCGCAGCTTGCGCGACTAAAGGCTTCTGGGAAGTACATGACAATATCGCCGAGTGGTGCAAAGCAAGTGTCTAGATGATAAAAACGAGGATCGATTAATTCTAACGAAAGGGTTTTGACACCTAGAAGATTTCCAACTTCTATGTGGCTTTCAATGCTTGTGCGCTGACCATACCCCAAGCATAGTAGATTTCCAAAAAATAGCGCGTCGCCTTCGCCTTCAAAATGATTTTTGACACTTAGAGTTTCATAACCATGTTCATCGAACCAGTTTTTAAAATGGGTTGTTTCTGGTTGTCGCTCTTTAGGTCGAAAGTTGGGTAAGATAGCCTTCTTGCCCATGACCAAACCGCCATTGGCAGTGAATACAAAATCGGGAAGTCCTTTGGGTTGGTCAATTAATTCGATCTTGAGGCCAAGGTACAAATAGTGATCATATAATTTTTGCCATTGATTGAGGGCGCGCCGTTCCTTGGCTTGATTTTCGATTTTCATCCAGGGGTTGATTTCATACGCAATTTCAAAGTGAATCGGACGGGACATCAAAATACGCATATTGCTCCTTGGCTATTGATCAACGCCATGGCAGGCAATGACACGTGTGGCAATTTCATTGGCAGCATCCGCCATGGTCTGAAAATCGGATTTTTTACGAAATGTTACAATTTGCTCTTCAGAAGTACCCAGCTGCTTTAATACCTCACTAGCGGCTGAGTTGCCTTCTTGCAAGTCTTTACAACCAAGTGCCACCATGGCCTCAACATACTTATCTTTTGAAATGAGAGCAGTGCTACATGCGCCTAATATTATGCTAATTGAAAATAACAGGATGGGAATAATGTGATTTTGTTTCATTTTAACTCTCCTTGTTAATAAGCTAGGCGTTTCCATTTTTTAAGATCTGCTTTAACATCGCTGGGTACTTCTGTACCAATAGTGCCAGAATACGTTTCTTCTATACTATCTTCGTATTCTTTATAACAGCTCTTGGCGATGACCGTATGTGGCGCACTCTTCATGCAGGCTTGATAGAAATGCTCATGTAGTGGCCATAAGTTAAGATCTTGAAGTGCGTCATATGCCAAGCCAGCCCAATATAAGGCCTCTTTGGTATGCGTACCATTGGGCTCCATTTGAAGCAGTCGATGGATGGCTGTAGTGGCGCGTAAATACAACACGTCAGCAGAGCGGTCGCGTGGAAACTTTTGAGTTGTATGTGCTTCCTGCATTAAGTGTTTTGCTTGAATGTAAAGCGCTTCATATGTTTGGTTTGATAGGACCTTTTCCTTTTGCCATTCTTCAATTGATTGCTTCCAGGTGTTGGCTTCTGCGTGCACGGATGGCGCAATGTTTTGCATATCCAAAATGCGTGTTACAAGATCCATGGATTTATTTGGATTTTGTAGAACACGTACATCAAGTGCTAAGCCATTTCGTACAGATTTTTCCCATTGATTGGGAGTGTCGCTTGCAAGTTTTATATCGCCAGCAATAGACGCATATTCTTTGCTCGCTTCATCAAAATTGCGCAGCATCACGAGTAATTCTGCTCTTTCATATTTTGATAGCCCCTTCATTTTAGGTGTCTTGATATTGAGAGCTGGCATGCTGGGTGATTGAAGTCGTGTATGGCACGCGATGCAAAATGCGGTACTAGAGCGCAATAAGCTGCGAGCATAGTCGCGGTGTCCCTGCTTGAGTTCTTTGGCTGCACGTGCAGTTTGTGTTTGAAATAAGTCCGTCAAAATTGGAATTGTAGGATCCATGTCGGGGGGGAGTGCGCCACTAACAGTGGCGTGATTGATGCCTTTTACCTGTTCTGCAAGCTTGTTTGCTGCATCGTCGATTTCTTTTTTGTTGGCGGGGTCATTGAAGCGCTCGGTGCTGGTGATATCAACAAGTAGGATAGAAATGGTGTCTGAAAGACCTTTCATCTTTTGATTCCATGTTGGTTTTTGACCGACTGGTTGATCCTCTGCATGAAGGGCTGCGATAGTGCCTCCCCAGATCAGAAGAATGCTTATGGCAATTGTGATTTTTTTGGTCATTTCTTTTCTCCCAGTCGTCGCTCGATGCGATCCAAGCGATCCATAATGATATCAATTTCACGTTTTTCAAAGTTTACTTTGCGTTCAATGGGGGAAATCTCTTCTTCTAAGGTGCGACGTGTCCAAAACGTGACCAAAAAGCCAGTAAACGAAATAAACAATGTTGTACCTGCGTACATTAATACAATGCCTATCCATTTGCCTACCACTGTTACTGGGACAATGTCCCCATAGCCAACAGTTGTAATTGTTGCAACGCCCCACCAGATGCAATCCATGAAGTTGTTAATGCGTGGGTTAACGCCAAATTCTATGGAGTAAAGTAGGCTGGCGGCGGTCAGCATGACGATAGTGCCAACCATTGCGAGATAAATGAAAACTGGATTGGTGATCGCCTTAAAAAGTGCGCGTGATTCATGGTGTAGAAATTGCAGCATGGCAGCGTGCCTAGCATATATTGAAATAGGAGGCCAGATCTAACAAGCGCTTGCCTCATCTTTGGCCATTTGCTACAACTACAATATTCAAATTCAAGGAGGCTTTATATGAAAGCGATTTATAAGTGGGTGGCTGTTGCAGTGCTGGTGCTGGGACTAAGTGGTGTTGCTTCTGCGACGTCCAATATTGATGATGATGTGTTTCCAGCCCAGGGCCCATGTTGGGCCTCATTAGATAAGTACTGCCGTGATTTGCCGGATGGCAAAGGTCAAAAGATGAAATGTTTGAATGATAATTACGACAAGCTGGATAAGGATTGTAAGTCCGTTGTTGATCAGAAGAAGAAGGATGTGCAGACCATGAAGGATGACTGTGGTGCTGACCGCCAAAAATTCTGTGCTGACGTGCAGCCAGGAAAAGGTAAAATTCGCAAATGTCTCAAGTCTCATAAGTCAGAATTGAGTGCGGAGTGCGCTGCAACATTTAAGCGTAATGGCATTAATAATTAATCGATACTGAGTTAGAACTTAAAGGGCCCGATGGGATTTCCATCGGGCCCTTTTTTTATGGCATTGGTGGGTGCATCATGTTGTTGGCAATGTAGCCAACGATGCCGATTAGTGCAGCAATCCAAAGGGCTGCCAACCATCGTGGAAATTTGTGATCGCTCATTGGTGCACCTTGGTATGGTTATCAAGAAATAGCATCCGTGTTTTGGCAGCTTCGACATTGCGAAATTGACCCCGAAGTGCCGCCCAGATAAATAAACCCCCAATACCACCAAAGCAGGCAATGCCAATAATCATGGCTACCCAATATTGAGCATCAATTGTTTGCATACATCCTCCTTAATTAATGGATGCGCACGCTGGTGCGTCGATACAATTCTAAAATGCGATATTTCACTTCTTCAACATCCTCGTATTGTCCACGTCCTATGGACCACAGTAAAAGAGATGCCATTCCTAAAATGCCAGCGCCCATTACAATTAAGATAAAGTTGCGGCTAATCGAGCCATCTTGATTGCAGATGGGGCAAGCCCATGCTGTGCGGGCAATCAAAATTGAAAGTAGCGCTACAATTCTCATTGCACCTTTCCTTCAGAGAGTTGTCTCACAAAGTAAGCAAGGGCCTGTCGATCTTCTTCAGGGAGCTGGGCAAATGGTACCATGGCTGTTCCAGGAACACCTGTTTCTAAGATCTTTAAAATGTGATCGGTTGTGGGTCTCAACTTTGTAAATGCTGGTGGTGATGGAACGAGCGCGGCGCCGACGGGACCATCACCTGCGCCACTGGGTCCATGGCAGGTTGCACAGAGTGCGGCGAATTGCTGCTTGCCACGCTCTAGTAGGGAGCTACTCATGTCACTTCCGGTGCTCGCAATGTCTGTCTCAGGAGATAGTGTTTGAACATAGAATGAAATGGCCCAAAGGTCTTCGGGTTTGTAATCACGGAAGTGTGGCATGGCACTTCCAGGAATGCCTGTATTTAGAATCGTATAGATATACTCAGCTGATGGTTGAATCTTTGTCAGGTTTGCTGCAGCTGGTACGAGCAGTTTTGCTGAAATGCCATCGGCATTACCCGTCTTTCCGTGGCAGCCACTGCACTCACGTGCATAGAGATAGTGTCCACGTTCAAGTAGTGCGTCGGATTTTTCTGGAGCATGACCTGCGACAAAGTTGCGACGGTAGTCATCGTTAGCCGCTTTCATTTGATCAGCGGTGTTCCGACCAATGGATTGAATGTACGCAACTAAAGCGCGTGCTTTATCTGTTGGAACGAGTTGTCCATCTTTCTCTTCAAACATCCAGGGGAATGCGGGCATGATCGACCACGGAACAGTGCCGCGTGGATTGTATAGATGTGCAAGCTGCCAATCGTCACTGCGTTTTCCTGATTCGCGTGCCAGGTCAGGCCCCACACGACGCGTACCAAAGAGCTGTGGAATTTCCAATGCGTGTTCCTCTGCAGTTGAAACGGGTCCATACCGAAGTGATTCGCCCGCAACTGGTCGAACGAATTGGGTGTGACAATGCCAACAGGCCTCTTGCATGAAAATTTCGCGCCCCTGTTCTTCTTCGGGAGTGCGTGCTGTCATGCCTTCAGGAAGTTGCAATCCCTTCAATGTTGTCCAAGGTGCTAATCCCATTCCTAAAAAGGACAGAAGGAAAAAGCCGATGCCGGCGATTAGAAAGATGGTTTGAAATCGTTCAAGCCGCTTCATGGGAAGCTCCTTTTTTGCTGCATGCTGTTTTGATGAGGACGATAGTGAAAAGCACCATGCCGAGGTACATGAGAATTCCAGAGATCATGCGGAACATCCAGAATGAACCAGACTGTACGACGGACTCAGCAAAGGGTTGGCCTGAAATCCAGTCGTAACCTTGGATGAGGCCGCTGGCTGTGAGTGGAATGAAATAGAAAATATAGAAGCCGAGTGTCATGGTCCAGTAGGCCCACCATTGCATGCGGCGTGAGACCAATTCGCGGCCTGTTACTTTGGGCCAAATGTAGAGCAGGCTGCCAATGTTCCAATAAGTGAATGCACCAAAGAGCGCTAAGTGCGCATGGGCAACCACCCAATCTGTAAAGTGAATGACTTTTTGTACAGACAAGAACGCATGGAAGGGTCCTTGAGTACATGTTGCCATATAGGCGAAGACGCCGGTGACAATAAATGTCAGTGCTGGGGATGAAGCCACTTCTCCCCAACTTCCGCGCAGTGTCATAAGCCAGTTGTAAACAACCGAGACAACAACAACGAACAAGACGGCGGTGAGTGGAACTGCAAGAACTTGCACCCACCATGGAATGGGGCTGAAGAAGTAGTGGTGGGCACCGCCGAGTGGATAGAAAAATGCGAGTGTCCAAAAACCAATGAGTGAGATGAGGTGGCTATATACCGGTTTTTGCAAAATGATGGGTATCATGAAGTAAACGATGCCCACGCCCATGGGTGTTACAAATAGGCCCACCGCATTGTGAATCCATAGTCCCGTGATTGCAGCGCCTGCGGCGCCTGGTGCAACATAAGCAACGATAGTGTTGGCCATCACGTAATTCAAAACAGTGAATGCAAATCCCAAAATGAAATACCATGAGCTGACATACAGTTGTTTTTCTTCAGACATGAAAATGGTGCCAAGGTAGTTGATGGTGGCCATCACAAAGCCTGCAGCGAAGAGAATGTCGCCATACCAAGGAAATTCGGCATACTCGATGGCTTGCATGTCGCCGCCCAGAATGGCACCGAGACCGACAGCCATTGCTAAAACCAAAACCCACAGTGTCCACCACGCGAGTTTTTCGGAAAGTAGCGGGCGATTGCTTAGTTTTGGAATAACATAGTTAAGGATTGCAAAGAAGGAAACGCCGAGCCACCCAAAGATAACGCCGTTCGTGTGAAATACACGCAGGCGTCCAAATTGTAGCCACGCAACGGTGCCCAAGAAGTCAGGCCACACAAATTTGGCAGCTAAAATGAGTGCAAAAAAAAGTGGTACCAATATGCCTGCCAGCGCAACGTACGTATAGGCGCGGACAAGCGGCCCACTCACGACAGCTTTGTCGGAATCCATAAATCCTCCATAGTATAGGGGGTCTCTCTACTGATTTTGATGAGAGGTGGATATGACGGCCGTCATATGTTGGAGCGAATTTCAGTGTGGTGAATGAGTCCACCCAGGTTTGCGGCATACCCCATAGCCCCCGCAGTGATCACTGCGGCAATCAGGCAAAGCCATGCGGCATAGGTCATCCATTGGGTGCGCCATTTGCGTAAGATGAGAGAGAGAAGGGCAAGACCCCCGGTGACTTCCATGAGTGTAAATGCGGTTTCGGCCACTTCTTCATGGTTGTGGATTAGGTTTCGGCTGATGTCAGGGTGCTCGCGGACAATGTCTGCCGCACCATCGCCAGATAGAAATGCAACAATGGAAAGAAGCGCAATTGCTACTTGTAACCAGAGGCCTACGTACAGCACATCCGGTTTTTTGCGCAAAAGGCCCCAGGCCAATACAACGAGTACAACCATCCCGCCGATAACGGGAATGTGATTAAAAACAAGGTGAATATGGGCGGCGTTCCAGTTCATAGGGCCTCTCTAACGTTGGCACTGATCTGTTTTGGTTTTGTTATAGGGAAGTTTTAATAACAGTTTGGCCATTCCGCAGTAGCCGGTGATACCTGAAAACAATAACCCTGCGCCGACAAATCCTGCGAGTAGTAAAAAGGCGGGGGATAGAAAATATCCCAAAAGACTGCCCAGAACAATTAAGGTGCCTGCAGCGATCTGTACTTGGCGCATAATATCGATAGGGGCATGTTGGTCGATCGCCGTTGCGAGTCCCGCTTCTTTCCACGACATGATGCCCCCTTTTAGAGAATAGACTTCCATGCAACCTGCATTGAGAAGGCGGCTTGCGGCATCACACGAGCGTTTGCCAGAGCGACAGTGGATAATCAGTTTTTTGTTACAGGATGTAAATTGGTTAGGATTAAATGTTGAGAGTGGATGAAGTTGAGCTGCTGGAATGTGTTCAGTGGCGTATTCACCGTTCTCACGCACATCAATTAAGATGGCTTTACCTTGATCAAGTAGTTGTTTTGCTGTTGCGGCATCAATTTCTGTGGGTTCGGTCATATGGGCTCCTTAAATTACTTTTCATTTCGTAACACATCTCGTATGGGCGAGTCCATGGCACAGCGTGGAATTTTACTCGTCAATTTAGGCTCACCTGATTCGCCATCGGTGCCCGATGTGCGTCGATACTTGCGCGAATTTTTAATGGACGAGCGTGTGATCGATGTAAATCCGTGGCTGCGTCGATTGATTGTGGAATGCACCATTTTACCATTTCGTCCCAAACAATCTGCGCATGCGTATTCCAAAATTTGGACTGATGAAGGTTCTCCGTTGATTGTGACAAGTCGTCAGGTGCAGAAACTCTTGCAAGAAAAACTGCCCTACCCCGTGGCATTGGGAATGCGCTATGGCAATCCTTCAATTAAGGCGGCGATTCAGGCGTTATTGGCGAAGGGTGTGGACCGCATTTTTTTAATACCACTTTACCCCCACTACGCCATGTCGAGTGTTGAAACCGTTGTAGTTGAAGTGCATCGCGTTTTGCGCGAGTTGAATGCGGCTGCGCTTTTAGAGATTCAGCCCCCATTTTATAATGAACCGTCATATATTAATGCGTTGATTGAAAGTGCGAAGCCTTATTTGGAAGCGGGCTACGATCATCTTCTGTTTAGCTATCATGGTCTGCCAGAACGCCACTTGAAGCTTGCTGATCGTACAAAGTCACACTGTATGACGGAGCACTGTTGTACAACGCCATCACCTGCGCATGTGACGTGCTACCGGCACCAGGTATATGAAACAACGCGGCTATTTGTAGAAGGCGCCAAAATTCCAAAGGAAAAATACTCGGTTGCATTTCAATCGCGGCTTGGGCGGGATCCATGGATCCAGCCGTACACCGATCATGAAATTCCAAAATTAGCGGATCGTGGTGTGAAAAACCTGCTTGTGATGTGCCCCGCCTTTGTATCGGATTGTTTAGAAACCCTAGAAGAAATTGGAATGCGTGCACGCGAGCAGTTTTTGTCTGCCGGTGGGAAAAACTTGACCCTTATTCCCTGTTTAAACACCCATCCCCGTTGGGTAGGCGCGCTTTATCAGTGGATTATGACCTAGAACATAGCGTTTTTGATAAAGTAATGATGTTCTGGGCGTATGAAACTTTATTCAACAAGTGATCCCTATCAGTGGTTCTTCCCCATTGGCATTTTGTTTGGTGTTGTAGGCACGGGCCTGTGGGTAGCATATAAATTTCACTTCATAGTTGGCTATCCAGGTGGTCTTCACGCTGACTTAATGTCAGGAGGGTTCTTTTTAAGTATTGCCCTAGGTTTTTTGATGACAGCTGCTCCTAAGTTTTCTGGAACAGAATCTGCGACATTTTTGGAAAAGCTAACGCAGGCAAGTGTTCTTGGTTTGATGTTGTTGGTGGTTTTCCGTGGTGATTCCACAGGGTTTCATGTTCTGTTAATTGTTGAGTTGCTGTTTTTAATACTATTTCTTATGCGACGATTTTCTCGCGCCACTCAAAGAGTGTTGCCGGCGCTGTTGTTTGCTGCCTTTGGGCTTGGGTCTGCATTGTTGGGAAGTGCTATTTTAGCTGTTGCTGATGTGTGGACGGTTCCTGATGGGGCTCTTCGTTTTGGAAAGCTTCTACTATTTTATGCAACATCACTTTATCTTATTTTGGGTGTTGGGGCACAGTTATTACCAATGTTAATGGGCACCACACATCTAGCTAGAATACGCTTACAACAAACTAAAATTCAAATTTTATGGTCCGCAACAATTGTGATGGCCGGGTTTTTATTAGAAGCTTACGGAAATGTGGTTGTGGGACGCTTTATTCGTACGGGAATTATTACATGGATAATGTTTGGGAGGTGGAAAGTTTGCTATCGTCCACGATCAGGGACGGTCTTGGGCTATATGGTGTGGCTGTCGACCTGGATGGTGTTGATTGGCATGTGGGTGATGGTTGTCCTACCACAGTACCCACTTGTTGGTGGGCATCTCTACTTTATTGGTGGCGTCTCACTCATGGTCTTTTCTGTGGCAACCCGTGTAGTCTTGGCCCATGGAGGACATGGCCTTATGGTTGAGCGGCGATCCAAAATATTATGGTTGCTGTTGTTGCTATTGGGTGCGGCTGTACTGACGCGCAGTGCTGCTCCGTTTTTGAAGGGTATGTATGAATCTCATCTTGCTTATGCGGCAATATGCTGGATATTGGCAAGTGTGACGTGGTTGGTGGCTTTTCTGCCCAAACTTTATCTTCGAAAAAATTAAATGACACATTTATTTTGAATGCAATTGTTGAATGAGAGTGGTAGCTGTTTCCACATCTTCCTTTGGAAGTAGTTTTCGTGCTTGAGGGAATAGGAATTGTTCTTCTTTTTGCATGTGGAGCGGTAATATCATGAGCACGGCTTGTGCTTCACCAAGCAAAGCCTCTAAGGCAAGTTTGTTGGCAGGTTGCTGTTGTAGCATCTCTGAAAGTAGCCCAATGGCGTGGATGTGCGACGCGATATCTGTGTGCTCACGAAGCATGTACTCTGTGGGGGCGTGAATGGTGTCAAAAGTTTTTGATTCACGCCAACGGACACCAATGATGGGATAAAATGCAATTTCTTCGTCTCGTGTGTGTGCGGCGACCTCAGCTTCATGGAATGATTTGAAGTTTTGAATGACAGTATAAATAAGTGGTTGCCATTTGCGACTATGTTGGAGTGTTGAGATTGCCTGTGAAAACGGCACCAGGGCATCGCGAATTTCATGATGAAAGCCCTCTAATATGTCAAAACAGTCTATTTTTTTCACCGGGGCAGTATAGTTACTTTTTTCCAAGTGAAGTATGATGGGGATCATAACACCCCCTTTTACAATTGATTAATCCTTAATCCAGAATAGGAGTCCTTATTATGACAGTAAAAATGATGTTTGGTTTGTTTGTTCTGTGTGGGCTGTTTGTGGTGAGTGTAGCTTGTAGTAAGTCAGGTGATGGCTCTGCTCAGAGTGCGCCTGCTGTAAATGAGATGGGTGTAGGGCCGATTCAATCAAAAGTGACAATGGAACCCATCAATTCCGCTTTAGTAGCTCAGGGTAAAAGGGTGTTCGAGGAAAAGTGTAGTGCCTGTCATAAATTTGGCGAGCGTTATGTGGGGCCAGATCTAAAGGGTGTTACCCTAAGACGTAAGCCTGAATGGATTATGAATATGATTTTGAATCCGCAAGAGATGACGCAGCAAGATGCGACAGCGAAGGAATTGTTGGCGACGTATATGACTCAAATGACTTTTCAAAATGTCAGCCAGGATGATGCGCGTGCCATTTTGGAATATTTTAGGCAGAATGATTCACAATAACTTGCCCTTAGGGCGGAGGCTTTTATGAGACATACATTATTCCGGTGGTCGCTGGTGCTCTGCATTGCCAGCGCTGTTGTTGCATCTGTCGCTCTTACTCATTGTAGCAAGGGTGGGAGTAATTCCAATATTCTGGCGAGTGATGCGGCTAAACGTGTGTACGTTGCCCCCGGACAGAAGGATGAATTCTACTGGTTTATGTCGGGAGGATATTCTGGGCAGGTAGCGGTCTATGCTATTCCTTCAGGCCGCCTCATTAAACAGATTCCTGTTTTTTCGCTGTTTCCTGAAGATGGGTATGGGATCGAGGAGGAAACCAAGGACATGTTGTTGACGTCACATGGTTATATTCCGTGGGGAGATGCTCATCATCCAGAAGCCTCGATGACCAAGGGTGTACAAGATGGCCGTTGGCTTTTTATTAATGAAAACAACACACCTCGTATTGCTCGAATTGATCTGAAGTCCTTTTCTACCGCTGAGATTATTGAAATTCCAAATACTTCAGGTAACCATGCCTCGCCATTTTCAACGGAAAATTCAGAGTATCTCATGTCGGCAACTCGTTTTTCCTATCCCATTCCTCAGAAAGATGTGTCTGTGCAAGACTCGGAGAAGGGTGTTCTCAATGGCAGCATCTCTATGATCAAAGTGGATCCCACAAGTGGTCGTATGAGTATTGCATTACAGATTCTGGTGCCTGGCTATGACTATGACATCTCACATTGTGGTAAGGGCCCGTCGCATGATTGGTGCTTTTTTTCCACCTATAATACTGAGCAAGCCCATAAGATGCTTGAGATTGAAGCATCTAAGAATGATAAGGACTATATTCTGGCGTTTAACTGGAAGAAGGCAGAGCAGTGCTTGGCTGATGGAAAGGCAAAAGATTTTTCAGGCGTATATTACACCAATTTCCATCCAGAGAACAAGGCCACTATCGCTGAAAAACATAGTGGCGTGAAAATGATTACAAATCCAGCTGATTGCTCCGGCATGATGTATTACCTGCCTACTCCAAAAAGTCCACATGGTGCGGATGTAGACCCATCTGGTGAGTATATCGTGGGTGGAGGAAAGCTAGCGTCCCTTATTCCTGTGCATTCATTTGAAAAGTTGCAAAAGGCCATTAATGACAAGTCTAATTATATCAAGGTTGTCGATGGAATTCCTGTCCTAAAATACGAATCCACGTTGGCAGGTGAGGTACAAAAGCCATGCTTAGGTCCTTTACATACAGAGTTTGATGGCCTCGGCTATGCGTACACCTCCTGCTTTATTACCTCTGAGGTGGTGAAATGGAAGTTGGGAACCTGGGAGGTGGTAGATCGTATCCCTGTCTATTATAGCATTGGCCACCTAAGTATTGCGGGTGGTGATTCTGCCAAGCCAATTGCCAAATATCTTATTGCGTTGAACAAGATTACAAAGGACCGGTATTTGCCTGTTGGCCCCGAGGTTACACAGAGTGCGCAGTTGATCGATATTAGTGGGTCTAAAATGAAGATGCTTTTGGATTTTCCAACGATTGGCGAACCTCACTATGCACAAGGAATTCCGGCATCCCTCTTGGCAGAAAATAGCCAGAAAATCTTCATTTTGGCTGAAAATGAAAATCCTTATGCAGTTAAAAATGAAAAAGATGCACGAGTGGAGCGCGATGGTAAAACGGTTCATGTTTATATGACATCAATCCGATCACACTTTAAGCCGGACGTTGTTGAGGTTAAAGTGGGTGATACCGTTTATTTTCATGTCACCAACTTAGAGCAGGATTATGATATTGATCACGGATTTGCTGTCTATGGTGCTCCAACATCTAACATCTTGATCATGCCAGGTGAGACAAAGACAATGCGATATGAAGCAACCAAAGAAGGTATCTACCCGTTTTATTGCACCGACTTTTGTTCTGCATTGCACCAAGAGATGCAACAGTACTTGCGTGTGACAAAGTAATGGGGAAACCCGTAAGGAGAACGAATGTTGCGACAGTTGTCACGGCGTAACCGTTACCTGATTCTTCTGGTAGGGTTACTGCTCCTCGGGTTGTATTTTGCACCGCTGTGGTTTGTCCAGTTAACGGCACCGCAATACCCTGAAGGTCTGGGTATGAATCTGTGGATCCATAAAATTACAGGTTTGGGACAATTTGATCTTCAGAATATTAATTTGCTCAACCACTATGTTGGGATGGATCCCATTATCGAGCAGGCGATACCTGAATTTGGCTATATGCCCTATGTTGTGGCGTTTATGATTCTTGGGGCGGTTGTTACATTCCTTTATCCACGTCGCTTCATGGTATATTTGGGGTTGGCGAATTTGCTTTTAGTGGGAACTGCGGGTATGTGGGATTTTTGGCGTTGGGAATATAACTACGGCCATCATCTAAACCCAGGCGCGCCAATTTCAATACCAGGGATGGTCTATCAACCACCGCTGCTTGGATGTAAGCAATTGTTGAATATCGAATCCTGCAGTTGGCCTCACCTAGGTGGTTATCTATTGTTTCTTGTGACGGCAGTGTTGCTGTTTGTAATTGTTAGTGAACATTCGAAAGGGACGGCTAGTAAATGAAACGATTGTATCTGTTGGGTTGGGCGATATTTTTGCTGCTGGCAGCGTGTCAGCAATCTGGATTTTTTGATTTTAAATCGGGTGAATTTCAATGTGATAATTGTCGCATGTCTATTGTTGATATGCGCTATAAGGCAGAAGTACGTAGTCCTAAGGGGAAGCTCTATTATTTTGATTCGATTGAGTGTATGAACGATTGGTCAAAAGAACATCCCGATCAAGTGGGAACCCAATGGGTGACAAATTATTATGATCCTTCCCAGTGGCTTGATGCTAAAAAGGCATTGATTATGGTGGGGAACAATATTCCATCGCCTATGGGTGGACACTTGTTGGCAGTCGCAACTGAAGAGGAGTGGCGCCGTGCCCAAAAAGAATTCGGTGGTAAAAAAGTCGCCCATCCTTAAGGGTGGCGTGTTCCTCATCACACTCTCTCTTGTGTTCCTGTCAATGCCACCATTACTTGCAGAAACGCTTCATGTGTGCTCCAGTTGTGCTAACACTACAATAAGGTCTGCAATTTTTGCAGCTCACAATCAAGATACCATAGTTGTCGCAAATGGAGTGTACCCTGAAGGCCAGCTTCTGGTTGATAAGTCCCTTATAATTTTGGGTGAAAATCGTCCTGTTGTAGATGGGCTTAATCAGGGACATGTGTTTTTGGTTAAGGCGGATCATGTGTCAATTAGTGGCTTTAAAATTCAAAATTCAGGTGTGAGTGTGGTGGAAGAGTTTGCGGGCATTCTTGCTGATGACGTTTTAGATTGCTCATTCATTGATAATGTTTTGAAAAATACGACATATGCAATTTACTTAGCTCATGTTGAAGGATGCCGATTAGATGCAAATGTGATGATGGGAAATGCAAAGGACGAGGTGAATGGCGGCAACGGCATTCACATGTGGTACTCTAAAAAGATTAGTATTCGTAATAATCACATTCAAAATCATCGAGATGGCATTTATCTGGAATTTAGTGATGATTGTGTTTTAGAGGGAAATAAGAGTGTACACAACTTGCGATATGGATTGCACTTTATGTATTCCAACCGTGATCACTATATTCGTAATACTTTTGAATATAACCAAACAGGTGTTGCCGTTATGTATTCACATCATATCGTGATGGATGGAAATCACTTTTCCCATAGTTGGGGTCGGACTTCCTATGGACTTTTGTTGAAGGAAATTGATGATAGTCAGATTGTTTCCAATATGTTTTTTGGGAATACAGTGGGTATTTATATGGATGGGGTCAACCGTTCTCAATTCACAGAAAATAGTTTTAGAAACAATGGTTGGGGTGTAGAAATTTTGGGAAGTGCTGCAGATAACCAGTTTTCAGCTAATAACTTCATGAGCAATTATTTTGATGTGGCGACAAATTCGTTGGAAATACATAACACTTTTGACGGCAATTATTGGGATTCCTATAAAGGATATGATTTAAACAAAGATGGCGTTGGCGATGTGCCGTTTCGTCCAATGAAAGTTTTTAGTCTTTGGATTGGTCAATACCCAGAGTTGGTGGCGTTGTTGGAATCTCCCGTGATTGATTTTTTAGAAATGGCAGAGCGTATATTTCCAGTGCTGACACCTAAGCTGCTCCAGGACAATGCGCCACGTATGAATGTGGGGTCATTGTGATTACAATTCATAATTTGAACAAGTCGTATGGATCCCATCATGTTCTTAATGATGTTTCATTAGAAATCCCAAAGAACTGTTTGTTTGCCCTCTTGGGGCCTAACGGGTCAGGAAAGACAACGGCCCTTAAAAGTATTTTGGGGAATGTCCTGCCACAACCAGGTAGCCAAATTATAATCGATGGCCACAATACAATTGGCAAATATCATTACAAACATCTTATTGGCTATATGCCGCAGGCTACCCGGTATCCGCCGCATTTGCGTGTGGATGAACTCATCACACTTCTCAAGCGTTTACGTAAACAACCCACACCGCTTCTTGATCGTTTGGTTGAAGAGTTGCAAATAGCACCATTTTGGAAGAAAAAATTGGGTGCGTTGTCAGGTGGCATGGCGCAAAAGGTAAATATATTGCAGTGTTTTATGTTTGATCCAAAAGTAGCTGTGCTTGATGAACCTACACAAAGTTTGGATCCACAGGTGTCATATATATTAAAGCGCTTCCTTAAGGAGTATCGTACGTCGGGAAAGACGATTGTCTTTACGTCTCATGTGATGTCAGAAGTACAAGAGTTGGCGGACCTGATGGCGCTTATGGTTGATGGGCGCGTGTATACAGTGACCTCGCCACAAAAATTAATGATAGATAACAGTGTGCAGTCGCTTGAAGAAGCTCTGCACCAGTTTTGGACCCATGAAGCGACTTAAAAACATATGGCATTCGCCACTTATTACGATTGCGGTATTTGAATTTTATGAAAATATTCGCAACAAATGGTTGTTTATATATGGCCTTACTTTTTTGGCACTGAGTGCATTGATTGTCTACTTAGGTGTTTCAGATCCACTTCAGGCTGCGGGGTCGCTCTTAAGTTTGGTGCTTTTACTTGTGCCCCTGTTTTCTCTGGTTTTTGGGAGTATCTCGTTTTCTGAATCTCTTCGATTTGCAGAGGTTCTAATTTCCCAACCCATTTCACGTCGAGATATTTATCTTGGTAAACTGTTGGGTCTGAGCAGTGGGCTTATGTTGAGCTTTATATTTGGTATGGGATTGGGTACTGTATTCCAAGTTGGCCTTCATGAATCTGGCACAGCCAACTATGTGCTGCTGCTGATTCTGGGGTGTCTCCTAACCTTGACGTTTTTGAGCTTGGCATTCTTTCTGGCAACCGTTGTGCGTAAGCGAGAACTTCTTTTTGGGTGGGTGTTGCTTGCTTGGTTTGGGTGTTTTGTTTTGTATGATTTGGTTGTTGTTGGTGTGGCCTTGTTATTTGGGAACTACCCACTCGAAATTCCAATGTTGATTTTTGTATTCTTTAACCCCATTGATTTGGCGAGAGTTGTTTTCCTTGTGCATTCAGATCTTTCTGCAATGATGGGTTATTCTGGGGCTGTATTTCAAAAATATCTGGGGCATAATGCAGGTGTTGGTCTTGGTGCTGCTGTTATGTTGCTCTGGGCCTTGCTGCATTTAAGCGTCGCGATTTGTAACCCTTGTTTCGTTAGGCACAAGTTGATAGATCATATCCATGGCCTCATTTGATTTAATTCAACAGCTTTGTCAGTGCGAACTTTTCTCAGGGCTTTCTAAAGAAGAGGTTCTGGGACTTTCTGCGCATTGTCGCATTCGTCATTTGCGTCGAAATGAAGTACTCTTTCATGCAACTGACCCTGCCAATTTTGTTTATGTTGTTCTGTTTGGTAGTGTGAAGATATTTCGCTCAAATAAAGATGGTAAAGAGCGCATTATGCACTTCCTGATGCAGGGCGAACTGTTTGGTGCAGCAGTTGCCTTAAAGGGAGGTGTGTATCCGGTTACTGCGTCAGGTCTTGAGCATACAAGCTTGATTGAGATTGCAGCACCTGTTTTTAAGTCTATGTTCATGAAACATCCGGTGGTTGGTCAGACGCTTGCCTCACAGATGGCAGAACGCGTGCGTGAGTCCCAAAATGATCGCATCGCAATATTTGATACGGTCGAAAAGCGTATTGCTGTATTTTTGATAGACCTATTGGGGCAAAGTTGTAAACGCTTTGGTCCGACGACCCGTATCCCCATTCCACTCACTCGGCAAGATATTGCTGACCGTGTGGGGACAACCGTTGAGACGGTCATTCGAACATTATCGAACTGGTCTAAAGAGAACTTGATCATTGCTGAAAACAAACAGCTTGATATTCCCCATATTCAAGACTTCTGCCGTCGAATCGGGGTCGATCAGGTATCGTAAAAATCCATTGCTGGTGTGGTATTGCGGGGGTATATCCGCCGTATGAAGCAAATACCTTGCAATGTCTGCTCGTCAAGAAACACGGGTGTCTTTTGCCATCTGTCTGCGGCAGATCAGGCGCTTTGCAATAATCATAAGACATCTAATCTCTATAAATCAGGGCAGAAGTTGTTTTATGAGGGGAATCTTCCCTTAGGAATCTACTGCGTGTTCTCAGGAAAATTGAAATTGTATAAAACTGGAGTGAATGGACGTTTACAAATTGTGCGGCTTGCAAGTGCAGGTGATCTTCTTGGCTATCGTTCGCTAATTTCAGATGAACCATACTCTGCAACAGCGGAAGTCATAGACGAAGCTATGGTGTGTTTTATTGATAAGACAACCTTCTTTGATGTCCTTCGTCGTAATCCTCAGTTAGCCCTCGAAATGATGAAGAAGTTGTGTCGGGAATTACGTGAAGCCGAGGACCATGTAATGGATGTTGCACAAAAGTCGACACGTGAGCGTATGGCAGCCCTACTTCTTACGCTAAAAGAAGCCTATGGCAGCCCAATTTTGGGAGGCGGTTTTAGTCTGGGAATTGAGCTCTCCCGGGAAGAAATGGCTGAAATGATTGGCACCACTCAAGAGACCGTGATTCGATTGCTCTCGGAATTGCGTAGTCAGGGAGTAGTAGAAATTGTGGGTCGCTCAATCACAATTTTAAAAGAGAAAAACCTTCAGTCTTTGATCTCATAAAATAATTATTAAAACATGATGACCGGCATATAGGGTTTAGTCGCTGCCTGGTAAGTCGTGCACATATGAGTGCATGGCGAAGGTTCATTGGAGGGGTGGCGATTCTGTCTATCTGTGTGCCCTTGTGTACAATAGCACAGGAGATCGAAAAGGATCCCATGAAGATTGTCAAAAATGGGTTTATGTCGTTTGTGGCTACTTATGACAACCGTGATTATACTATGCTGACTTGGCGGGCGGCCGCCAATCTTCCTCATAATTTTCAATACGGTGGATTTATTAACTTGTTTACATCAGTTGATGCAGCACAGAATTCTGATTTGGGAATTTATTATACCGAGCAAAATATACACTGGGCTTTTCCTCATAACATCCCGTTGGGTTTGAATGCGCAGTATGTGTCTGTTACTGGGCCTAGTAATGATTTAATACGCTTTGCACTCACTTGGGAGCCATCCAAAACACCCGGCATTAAGCCTGCTTTCGATTGGCTCAATTTGTGGGTTCGCATTAACTTTTATGCTCTTGAAATTTATTTTGCTGGACCCCAACCGTGGGATATTCAAATGGAATATTTATACCGTTGGGAAATCCTGCCCAAGGCATTTCGTAAGCGCGTGGTCCTCTCTGGTTTTGCAGATCAGAATATAAGTGTGGGCAGTTATTCAGGCGCGCGCCCACCTTTGAGGCAGAATGCAAGTGGAGATAATATTTGGGTGACGGAACATCTTCTTAGTATTCGCTTAGTTGGGGGGCTTTGCTTGGCTGGGCGTTTACGCCATGAGGAATTTTTGCCAAAGGAAACGGGCGTAGGAGTAGGCCTCCAATATGTCCTCAAATTTTAGCTAAATTACTCCAATATGATGCTCATCATATCCGTCGATAGTCATGCCCCATACATAGCTCCCAGATTCCCGAGTCTTCACTGTTGAAGACCGACGAGATTTTTCTCGTCCCGGTGGCCTTCGTATGGGTTGCCGCCCGAAGTTCCGAAAGGAACAGAATTGGAAAGGGATATGTTGATAGATTCATTTGGACGTCGCATGGAGACGTTGCGTATTTCTGTGACGGATCGTTGTAATTTTCGTTGCAGGTATTGCATGCCGTCGGAAGGGCTTCCTTGGTTACCGTCTGAGTCATATCTCTCTGCTGGTCAAATTGTACATATTGCGCAAACATTTTTGAAAATGGGTGGTAGCAAGGTGAGGCTTACCGGTGGTGAGCCACTTCTGCGTGATGACATTTTGGAAATCATTTCTCTGTTGCTACGTCTTGAGGGGATTGAAAGTCTGGGGATGACAACTAATGGGTCGTTGCTTGGTGAGTATGCACAAGATTTGTGGGACGTGGGGTTGCGACGGATTAATGTTAGTCTGGATTCGTTGAATCCGTGTCGATTCCGCTGGGTTTGTTTGTCAGACCAGTTTTCAAAGGTCCAGATGGGTCTGGATAAGGTGTTTGCTATTGGGTTCAAGGTTAAAATCAATACGGTTGTATTGAAGGGAATTACGCATGCTGATGTGGATTCTCTCTTAGATTTGGCAGCACATCATGACCTTGAAGTGCGATTTATAGAATTTATGCCGCTGTGTGGAACAGGATGGAAGCCTGACCTGTGTTTCCCGATTGATACAGTTAAAAAGTGGGTGGAGAGCCGGTTTGACTTGATTCCCATTACACGAGGTAGTGCGCCAGCGGAGTCGTTTCATTTGTCGGGTGGGCGTGGGAGAGTGGGATTTATTGCCTCACTTTCAGCCCCCTTTTGTGAGAGCTGTACTCGTATTCGTCTAAGTGCCGATGGGAAAATCTATCCATGTCTCTTCTCAAAGGTGGGATACAATCTTGTACCATATTTGAATGATGAACAGCAGTTGCGTCTGCAGTTGTCTCATGCGGTTTTTGGTAAGCCAAAGGGGCATGAGACTATTCCTCTAGAAACATGGCGTTCAGAAGAAATGCCCTACATCAGAAGTATTGGAGGCTAAAGTGAAATCAATATCAGATAAGATTGAAACCTTGAGACGAGCTACAGCTGTTGCTTCAATATCAGGGCGCCCAGAAGTGATCAGGGCGCTGATGGTGGGTGATACCCCAAAGGGAAATGCAATTGATGTGGCTAAAGTGGCTGGAATTGCAGCTGCAAAAAAAACGTGGGACTTAATTCCATACTGTCATCCACTGATGTTGGATCAGGTGCAAGTTTCGTTTGAAGCGCACGATACACAGATCGATGTTGTCGCAACTGCAACTGCTACTGGAAAAACTGGTGTGGAGATGGAAGCGCTGACAGCAGTGAGTGTGGCTGCGTTGACGTTATATGATATGGCCAAGGCTATGGATGAATCTATGGTTATCGGAGGTATACGTTTGCAGGAAAAACGTGGTGGAAAATCTGATTATAATGATCGTGCACCAAATAATTTTAGAGCAGCAGTGATTGTTACGTCGGATGGTACTGCAGCGGGTGTGAGACAGGATAAATCCGGGCAACTGATTCAGAAGCACCTAGAGAAATATGGGATCCATAATATACGTTATACCATTCTTCCGGATGATACAGATTCAATAGTGCACGAAATGAAGGGCTGCGTTTCAGAGGGGGTGCAACTTGTCTTGAGTACAGGGGGGACTGGGCTGAGTTGTCGTGATGTCACTGTCGAAGCCGCGAGGCAAGTGATTGAAAGGGAGGTGCCGGGTATTGCGGAAACAATGCGTTCCTATGGGCAGCGGCGGACGCCCTATGCAATGCTATCTCGTGGTATTGCAGGTGTTGCCGATAAAACTGTGATCGTTACATTGCCGGGTTCCTCTCGTGGTGTGTCAGAGTCCTTAGATGCAATTTTCCCATACATATTACATGCCTACCCAATGATGGATGGGGGAGGTCACTAATATGAGTTGGATGCTAGTCCCACTTTTTATGGTGACTGCGTGCATGTATGCCATGGTTGGATTTGGTGGTGGAAGTACCTATATCGCAATTTTGGCGGCTTGGGGAGTTCCATACATTCAAATTCCTCAAATCTCGCTCATTTGTAATGTTCTAGTGGTTGCGGGTGGATGTATTCATCTCTTTAGTTTGGGTTATGGTGATATCCGCCGCTTGCTACCCTTTCTTCTTACATCTATTCCAATGGCATATTTAGGTGGTCGTATTTTCATTTCTAAAGAACTGTTTATGCTGGTGTTGGGTAGCGTTTTGCTAACAGCAGGATTTCGATTACTAGTATCGCAGACATGTAAGGTGCGTCGCTATGTTTCTGCTCGCAATATATGGATGTGGGGTTTACCGTTGGGTGCCTTGCTTGGATTGATTTCTGGTATGGTTGGCATTGGTGGAGGGATATTTTTGTCCCCACTGTTATATTTTTTGCGATGGGATGATGCCAAGGGAATTTCTGCAGCTGCGTCGCTTTTTATATTAACTAATTCCATCTCTGGTCTTGCAGGGCAGATTATGAAGTCGGGAGTGACTGTATCGTTTGGCGATTTGTTGCCACTAATGATGGCGGTTGTTGTTGGTGGACAATTGGGCAGTTTTTTTGCTGCACGAAAGTTTACAGCTATGTGTGTTCAGCGGTGTACAGGAATCCTAATTGTGATTGTAGCTGCTAGAATATTATTAAAGACGGTGTCCATATGAAAACAATGATTTCAATGTTAGAAGCTCAGGATATTATCTTGGCGCATACAGCAGTTGGAGAAGTAAACGTATTACCACTTCAATCCACTTTAGGTGCAGTTCTGGCGGCACCTGTACGTGCGCACGTAGACGTCCCGTCATTTGACAATTCTGCAATGGATGGATTTGCGTTGGATCATCATGTGACACAGGAAGCGAGTAACGATAATCCTGTAGTACTCCCAATTGTTGGTTATCAGCCTGCCGGTGTTGTACATTTTGGGTCGCTTAAGCCAGGATGCGCCTTGCGTGTTTCTACTGGAGCGATGGTGCCATTAGATGCAACTGCAGTCGTACCGATAGAGGATGTGGAAGAGTTGGGTAAAGATTTAATCTTAAGGAAACCTGTAAAAGATGCTGCTCACATTCGACGTCGAGGTGAAGAAACAAGAAGTGGCGAACTAGTATTGGATGCAGGAGTGTCGGTCAGTGCAGCTGTTGGGGGTTACCTTGCCAGTATTGGTGTTACTGAATTACCTGTTTATCGCCGGCCACGAATTGGCATTGTTGCAACAGGAACGGAGCTAATGCCGCTTGGAGCTCGGTTGGGGCCAGGTCAAATATATGATAGTAATAGCATCGCTCTTTCAGCTGCTATGCATGTTGATGGTGTTTCTGCCCGAGTTTACCCTCCAGTAGATGATGATTTTGAACTTCAAAAAAAGGCGTTTTCAAAAATGATTTCTGAAAATGATGTGGTTGTAGCAACAGGCGGTGTTTCTGTTGGTAACCATGACTATGTCAAAGAAATTATGATGCAATTAGAAATAGAACCGCTTTTTTGGAAGGTTCGCCAAAAGCCTGGCAAACCATTGTATGTGGGTTGCCGTCCTGGGCTCATGTTTTTTGGATTACCCGGCAATCCTGCATCTAGTTTAATTAATTATTACGAATACGTGCGCCCCGCTTTGCGCAAAATGATGGGACACATTCAATGCCGTTTACCAAGTATTAATGCGGTTTGTAAGACGGATGTTTGGGTAGAGAGTGAAAGAACTCAGTTTTTTCGATCACGATTAGATTGTCTAAATGGTGAGTGGCAAGTGGCTCCGTTGGATATGCAGGGGTCGCACTGTATGAAGTCGTTTGCTCAATGTAATTCGCTTTTGGTTATCCCAGAGGCAATTTCGATTATTCGCGCAGGCAGTCTTGCGCAGGTGCATGTTTTACCACACGGATGGTAGGCGGAGGTTATATGAAAGTGTCTGTGCTGTTTTTTGCGTCGTTTAGGGAGCTTATGAATACTGATCAAGTTGAATTAAATCTGCCAGAGAGTTTTACTGCGGGAGAGGTTTTGGATCGTGTTTGTACCAACGAAGTTAGGGCAATGTCGTGGCGGCGAATTATGAAGTTGGCAGTGAATGACTGTTATGTTGCACACGATACACCACTTAAAGACGGTGATGTAGTAGCGATTATTCCACCAATTGCTGGGGGGTAAAAATGGAAGTGGAATTAACAGACTCTATAATTGATTTACAGCGGTCTTATGGCAGACTTGATGATCCGGCGTGTGGGGCTGCAGTTTTATTTGTTGGTCGGGTACGCGATCATAATGATGGGAGAGCTGTTTCATATATTCGATATACAGCACATAAAAGTATGGTGCTAGCTGAGGGTGAGCGAATATTAAGGGAAGCAGCGCAGAAATTTGGACTCCGTAAATCGCTTATTGTTCATTACGTTGGTGACCTTGGAGTCGGTGGTATTAGTGTTGTTGTTGGTGCTGCGACACCTCACCGCGGTGTATCCTTTGCAGCAACGTCTTGGATAATGGAAGAGGTTAAGAGGCGTTTGCCAGTTTGGAAGGAAGAGTACTATGTTGAAGGAGGCCATGCGTGGCCACAAAACATGCCCTGATATTGGCAGGTGGGCGCAGCCGTCGTTTCGGCAGCGATAAAACCGCCTTATCGGTTAATGGTAAGACGCTTTTGTCCCAACTTGTTGAGAACCTTAATAATGATGGATGTGATATTAGTGTTTTAGGGCCCAAGCATGCACATCTATTGGCCCTCGGTTGTCGTGTAATTCCGGATAAATCATTATATGATGGCGCGCTTGTTGCGATCGCTGACGCGATGGAGCTTATTAAATGTGATGCGGCATTCGTAGTGGCTGCAGACATGCCATTTCCAAATTTGAATGTCATTCAGCTAATGTGGAGTCAACTTAATGGTTATCGGGCCGTTTTTCTAGAAAACGCCACATTGCCTGCAATTTATTCGGCCTCTGCGATACCTGTAATGCGTTCCTTGTTGGAATCCTCTGAAAGGCGTCTTGGTCAGCTCAATGCTGCCACTGAGCCCTATAGCCATTATATACCCAAGTCACTGTGGTCATCGCTTGATCCTCAGGAGTGGACGACTCGGAATATCAATTTTCCTGAAGATTGGGAATGCTGTCGGAATATTTTGTCCATATGATCCCTATCATACATGTCCATTTATAATTGTGTCAGTGAGTCCGTTAGTGATGCTTTTTAAAACTGGAGGGCGTGTATGGTTGATTCGTTAACAAGACGCGGGTTCTTACAGCTGGCTGCGGCATCTGGTTCGCTGTTCCTGCTTGAGCATTGCACTAAGGTGCCCAACATCTTTACCTTTCTGACGCCATTTGATCATGACAACCCTCTCTCTGGGTATCCCAATCGTGATTGGGAAAAGCTTTATCGTGATCTATTCAAATACGATTCAAAGTTTCATTTTTTATGTGCCCCCAACGACACACACAACTGTTTACTGACCACCTACGTTAAAAACGGAGTAGCAGTTCGGATTGGTCCATCGTTTGGTTATGGTAAAGCAACTGACATTTATGGCAACCAAACGTCACATCGTTGGGACCCACGGTGTTGTGAGAAAGGATTAGCTCTTGTTCGTCGATTTTATGGAGATCGTCGCTGTAAGGAGCCGATGGTGCGTCAGGGATTTTTGGATTGGGTGGAGAGTGGTTTTGAGCGTGATTTGAAGACTGGTGCGGTTCCTAAAAAATATCTCAACCGCGGAAAAGATCCGTTTGTCAAGATCAGCTGGGATAGGGCTTTTGAGTTATCTGCCAAGGCCATGAATAACATAGCCAGTACGTATACTGGGGAAAAAGGAAAACAATACCTTCTTGCACAGAACTATGATCCCGCCATGGTTGATGAAATGGATGGTGTTGGGACTCAGGTTCTTAAATTCCGTGGTGGGATGGCAGCGCTAGGGGCCACTCGTCTATTTGCTCAGTATCGATTGGCCAATATGATGGCACTTATGGATTCGAAGATCCGAGGAGTTGGACCAGACAAGGCGGTTGGTGGGCGTGGTTGGGATAACTATAGCTGGCATACAGATTTGCCTCCCGGTCATCCAATGGTCACAGGTCAACAAACAAGTGATTTTGATTTGGTATGTGCTGAGTATTCAAACCTGATTGTTGTTTGGGGAATGAATTGGATTGCTACAAAAATGCCTGATGCACACTGGTTGACGGAAGCGCGCATGCGTGGCGCGAAAATAATTGTGATTGCGGCTGAGTATAGCGCTACTTCTTGCAAGGCTGATATGGCGCTTGTTGTTCGTCCTGGGACAACACCAGCACTTGCGTTAGGGTTTTGCCACGAAATTATTAAAAACAAACAATATGATCCTGAGTACATCAAAACACGAACGGATTTGCCGTGTTTAGTTCGTATGGATACTCTAGAGTTGCTAAAGTCTGAAGATGTGTGGCCAGATCATAAAACAGCCAAGTTAGATAATTATATTCAAGTTTTGCGTAAGGGTGAAAAAGCCCCCGTCCCAACTCTGCAGAAGTCGCCTGTTGTTAAAGAGGAGATGCGTGAAAGCTGGGGTGACGCTGTCATTTGGGATATTAAAACGGGAAAACCTGTTTCCCTTAATCGTGATGAATATGGTGAACGGTTTCATGCGAAGAATGTAGATGCATCACTTTCTGGAACCTATTCAGTAACGCTTAAAGATGGAACCAAGGTTGAGGTAAGGCCGGTTTTTGATCTGATTCAAACGTACATCTTTGAAAATTATTCGCCAGAGGATGTGTCAGATATTACTTGGGCCCCCGTAGAGGGTATTCGCTCTGTAGTGCGTGAGATTGTTGCTAATAAACGTAAGACGCTTTTTGCAAT
The DNA here is from genome assembly GCA_002796325.1 of Deltaproteobacteria bacterium CG11_big_fil_rev_8_21_14_0_20_47_16. GTDB lineage: Bacteria > UBA10199 > UBA10199 > 1-14-0-20-47-16 > 1-14-0-20-47-16. Next base: position 249,591 of record PCXA01000001.1, read on the forward strand.
GGGTATGGGACCTAATCAATTCTTTAATAGCGATTTGAAAGATAGGGCCACCTTTTTATTAGCGGCGTTGACAGAAAATGTAGGTGAAAAAGGTGGAAACATTGGAAGCTTTGCTGGGAATTATCGTGCTGCCTTCTTTAGTGGTCTTGGTCAATATTCAATGGAAGATCCCTTTAACATTACATTGAACAAAAAGGGACCTGTCAAAGTTAAGCCTTATCTTAAACAAGAGTCGGTACACTATTTTAATCATGGAGATACTGTTCTTAGAAAAGGAAAGGCGTTGCTGACAGGAAAGTCACATATGCCAACACCAAGCAAGTCTATCTTGGTTTCTAATAGCAACTCGCTCATTGGTAACGCCAAGGGACATTATGATACGGTGATGAACACCTTGCCTCGCGTAGAGTTTATTGGTGTGAATGAGTGGTGGTGGACGGCTTCGTGTGAATATGCAGATATTGTATTTCCCGTAGATAGCTGGGCTGAATTCAAATTCCCAGATATGACTATATCAGTCACTAACCCATTTTTATACGTATATCCCGCGACACCGCTGCCGCGTGTTTATAATACACGTGGCGATATTGAAGTGGCTGCGGGAATTGCAAAAGCAGTCGGTGATGTTATCAAAGATGGTCGATGTGAGGACTATTTTAAATTTGTACATGATAAAAATATTGAACCTTATTTACAGCGGATTTTGGATCACAGTAACTCGACTAAGGGATATGAGTTTTCTGATTTGCATGAAAAAGCAAAGGCGGGTGTTCCTGCCTTACTAATGACGCGTACAACGCCAAAGCTTTCATCATGGGAACAGAATCGTGAAGATAAACCCTATTATAGTAAGACGGGGCGTTTGGAATTTTATCGCGGGGAAAAAGAGTTTGTAGATAGTGGTGAAAATTTACCTGTTTATCGTGAACCAATTGACTCCACGTTTTATGAGCCCAATGTTATTGTGGGGAAACCTCATCAGGCCATTCGGCCAATGACACCGGAGGATTATGGAGTGTCATCAAGTGATCTAGGAGGAGATGCTCGCCAGGCTCGTCACGTGCGAAAATCGTGGAGCGAGGTGAAATTAACACAGCATCCACTAATGCACGAAGGGTACAAATATATATTTCATACACCCAAGTATCGGCATGGTGCTCACACAACTCCGACAGATCTGGATATTGTTGCAGTATGGTTTGGGCCGTTTGGTGATATGTATCGTACGGACAAGCGAATGCCGTTTGTGACAGAGTCTTATGTGGACATTAATCCAAGCGATGCCAAGTCCCTTGGTGTAGAAGATGGGGATTATGTTTATATTGATGCCGATCCGGAGGATCGTCCATACCGCGGCTGGAAGAAAACAGACCCTGCTTATAAAGTGACACGGCTACTTTGTCGTGCGCGCTATTATCCTGGAACGCCACGTGGAGTGACACGCATGTGGCATAATATGGGGGGCGCCACATTTGGTAGCTATCGTGGTGCTCAAGAAAATCCAACGGGCCTCGCAAAAAACCCAGATACAAACTATCAATCACTTTTCCGTGGTGGATCTCATCAAAGTTGTACGCGTGGTTGGTTAAAGCCCACATGGATGACCGAAACTCTCGTCAGAAAGGATTTGTTTGGTCAGACTATAGGTAAAGGATTTGCTCCAGATGTCCATTGTCCTACCGGCGCTCCTCGTGAGGCTATTGTCAAAATTACAAGGGCAGAAAATGGTGGAATAGATGGAAAGAAGCTTTGGCGACCTGCTGAGCAAAAATTACGACCCACATATGAAGGTGCTGAACTAAAGAAGTTTATTTCAGGTGGATATGTTCGCGTGAAAAATAGGGGGTAACTTATGTCTGAAGTTAAAAATTGGCACTTAAATAGATTAATGCAGTATCCGTATGATGAAAAGCGACCAAATAAGCAGTTGGCGTATGTATTTGATACGAATAAGTGCATTGCCTGCCAAACGTGTACTGTTGCCTGTAAAACCACTTGGACATCTGGCAAAGGTCAGGAAGGCATGTTTTGGAATAATGTAGAGACCAAGCCATATGGCGGTTATCCCGCCGCGTGGGATGTGAAGTTGCTCAACAAGATGGGGCCACAAGAATGGGATGGAGATCTATATACAGGTCAGACAATTTTTGAATCTCAGGATGCAGGCGAACGCGTTAACGGTCATATGCCTGAGACAGAGGATTATGCCTACCCTAACCTCGGTGTAGATGAAATTTCTGGAGTGGTGGATCGTGGCGCATTTTTTCAAGGCGCCCATAATGTATGGATGTATTATTTAGCGCGAATTTGTAATCATTGTACCTATCCTGGCTGCCTCGCAGCATGCCCTAGAAAGGCAATTTATAAGCGGGAGCAAGATGGTGTTGTGCTTATCGATCAATCACGTTGTCGCGGTTACAAAGAGTGTGTCAAAGCATGTCCTTATAAAAAAACATTCTTTAATATGGTCACGCGTACCTCGGAAAAGTGTATCGGTTGTTATCCTCTGCTTGAGCAGGGAGAACAGCCAAGGTGTGTTCAAACTTGTATCGGTAAAATTCGGATGGCCGGCTGGCTTTCAAAGCCGGGAGAGGAACGCCAAGATAATCCAATCGACTATCTAGTACGCATCAAGAAAGTCGCTCTTCCCCTCTATCCTCAATATGGCACCGAACCCAATGTGTATTACATTCCACCGGTGCATGTTCCAAAGGAGTTCTTGTGGGAAATGTTTGGGCCTGGTGCAGAAGATGCCATTGCTCAATATCGGGCAATTCGTAACGATCCCAAAATGATGGCAGCGATGGTTCTGTTTGGCAACACACCAAAAATTATCACACGGTATGTTTCTGATGCAAAATATTCAATTGGTTATAACGAAAAAGATGAAGAGGTTGTTCGTGTTCCTTTGATAGAGCCCTTTTTTGAAAGGGACATGTTTGATCCTATTAAAAATGTATATCGACATAATACCGCATAGTGAGGTGAATTATGAAACGCATTACGTATGTGATAATGTTTGTAACGGCCATTTTGGTTGCGCCGAGGTTGCTGTGCGCTCAAGAAGTACGTTCTATATATCAGGATTTGCCAAAATCGTTTTTTGAAAACCCCCAACCAAACGATTCGGTATGGAAAGCTGTTCCTGCGACTATGGTTTCTTTGTTACCTCAGAATATCACTGCCCCAGGCTTGCAATCTCCAAGTGTAGAGACGGCTAATGTGAAGTCTATACACAACGGAAAGTGGATGGCTGTACAACTATCTTGGGCAGATGCAAGTCGCGATGTTAATGTTGATACAAGCAAGGCAACAGATGCGTGTGCTATTCAGTTCCCAATTAAGGGGGGTGATAAGACTTCGCCGTTCATGGGCGCTACGGATGCACCCGTGGCCATTACGCACTGGAAGGGGATTTGGCAAAATGATGTTTTAGGAAAGTATCAAGATGTACCAGACCTGCATCCCAATGTGTGGGTGGGGATGTATCTATTTGCCACAGGGAAACGGCCTTTCCCAGTCACAACAAGTTTTAATACAGTTGCTGCGCGTAATACGTTGGGCTCGATCTATGTAAACAATCCTATTGCGCAGCTTCATCGTGCCATTCCAGTTGAAGAATTGATGGCTGAGGGTTTTGGAACATTGACAACGCAACCGCATCAAGATGCACGCGGGAATGGCGTTTGGGATAAAGGTACATGGACGGTAGTTTTTGCGCGGCCTTTGTCTACCGGGGATAAACATGATCCAAAACTGGTGGTGGGTGGTGAAACAGTAATTGCCTTTGCAGTTTGGGATGGTGGGCATAAGGATGTTGGTGGGCGTAAAAATTATGCGCCATGGGTCCCAATTAAATTGGAGAAAATACCATGAGTATTGACAGCATCGCTGTATTGCGCCGTGCAGAAGTATACCGTCTACTGGCGCTTTGCCTTGACCGACCAACACAAAATACAAAGGAGACAATCAAAGATATAGGGAATGGAATTCAAAAAAATATTGGAGAGCCTATAAATGGGGATGTGCTGGATTGTTTAAATGAGGTGCTGTTACAGGTTGAGCAGGTGCCAGTGAGTGTGTGGGAATCTGAGCATAACCGGATGTTTGTTAATGAAGTATTTGTCCCGCCCAGTGAAGGCAGTTATTGTTTGTCAGAAAGGGGGGCTGTTGTTGGGGATATTTGCGGTTTCTATAAGGCGTTTCATACGCAAGCCGTTGATCAGGTTGGTCCACCCGATCAAATGAAAATTGAGTTGGGTTTTATGTGTATTCTGGCCATGAAGGAAGCCAATGCAATTCATATGCTTCCCGATAAAATTGAGATCACCCGCTCAGCTGAAAAAGCATTTTTTGAAGATCATCTGGGTCGATGGAGCTCACTCTTTTCGGCCCGCTTATCAAATTGTTCATCACTTTCAGTCTATCGCGCCTTGGCGCGATTGCTTTTAGTCTGGTTTAAGTGTGAATGTACCTATTGGAATGTCGTTCCCACAGCATATCCTGAGACCATAACCCCTCTGGAAGAGGGGCAAGTCCAATGTCCATTTTCAAACGACTGTTTACAGTAGTTTCGTCTGGATAACTATGCTAGCGGGCCCATATTATGAAACCGATTCATTGGATATTGATTATGACGATTGTCGGTGGCGTGGGTACAGGTATTGGTGTGTACACATTTATTTATGCAAAAGGCGCTTCCTATTTAACTAACAATCCCGAAGCGTGCACTAATTGTCATGTGATGCAGTCGCACTATGATGCATGGCTTAAATCTAGCCATAGGTCTGTTGCAACATGCAATAGTTGTCATACGCCACATAATTTTTTTGGAAAATATTCTACAAAGGCACTAAATGGGTTTCACCATTCGCTTGCTATGACTTTAGGTGATTTTCATGAACCAATTCAAATTTCGGAACGTAATCGTGCCATTACTGAATCGACGTGTCGAAGTTGTCATCAGGATGTGGTTCAAATGATTGATCGTGGGCATCCTGGCGGTTCGGATATGTCATGTATTCGTTGTCACTCTAATGTTGGTCATGCACTTGGCAAATAGGAGGAAGATATGAAAAGGAGAATTATATTAGCCTTTATTGTCTCTGCAGTAGCCGCCATTAGTGTCGCAGCACTGTTGGTTAATATTTTTGAACATAAGCAAGCTGCCAAAAATCCATTCTACCGTGTAACAGAAATTACTGATGAAACGGTTGATCCAGAAGTATGGGGGAAGAATTTTCCGCTTCAATTTGATGATTATAAGAAAACTGTTGATCAAGTGCGTACACGCTTCGGAGGAAGTGAAGCGGTTCCCCATACCCCCACAAATGTTGATCCTAGATCAGTTGTGGCTCAATCTAGATTAGAGGAGGATCCCAGACTAAAAACGATGTGGTCAGGGTATGCTTTCTCCAAAGATTTTCGTGAAGAACGTGGACATGCGTTTATGTTGATGGATCAAACATACACAGAGCGACAAGTTGTATCCAAACAAGCAGGGACGTGTATTCACTGCCATGCATCTGTATATGTCCCTTATAAAAAGGCTGGGGGTGGTGACCTTATCAAGGGGTTCGAGCATTTTAATCAAATGTCGTATGCTGAAGCACGGCCATCATTTACACATCCTGTTGCATGTATTGACTGTCATGACCCTAAGTCAATGCAGCTGCGTGTGACGCGTCCTGGATTTCTTGAGGGGATGAAGGCCCTTATGGCGGGGCGTGGTATCAAGGACTATGATGTGAACAAAATGGCGACACGTCAGGAAATGCGCAGTTTTGTTTGTGGTCAATGCCATGTGGAATATTATTTCAAAGGAAAAGAGAAGCGCCTTGTTTACCCTTGGGTGAAAGGTCTTAATATCGATAATATTATGGCCTACTATGATGAAATTAAATTTAAAGACTGGATCCATGGTGAAACGGGGGCAGAAGTGCTCAAAGCACAGCACCCCGAATTTGAGATGTGGAATATGGGGATTCATGCGCGATCTGGTGTTGCCTGTGCGGATTGTCATATGCCCTATAAGCGTGTTGGTGCGCTTAAAATTAGCGATCACTGGGTCCGTAGTCCACTCCTGAATATAAATGCAGCTTGCCAAACATGTCATAAGTGGCCTGAAGCTGAGCTAAAATCTCGAGTAGAAGAAATCCAACAAAAGACGTTTGAAATGCGCAATATTGCTATGGATGCGTTGATGGAATTAATAGCTGGAATCAAATCTGCGAAAGAAGCTGGCGCTACCGACGATCAGTTAAAATTGGCACGGGATTACCAACGTAGGGCGCAGTTCTACTTGGATTTCGTAGAAGCGGAAAATTCCACAGGTTTTCATGCGCCCCAAGAGGCTGCTCGTATTTTGGCTAAGTCCATTGATTTTACTCGGAAAGGGCAGTTGGCGCTCAAAATCGTTAAAAACTGATAACCATCATATTCTAGTATAGCTTCTCTATAATACGCACCAAATTGTATTGACACCCTCACTGGGCGTGTTAGGGAGCCCTAAGGAATCATTATGGCCATGCTAAAGCTAAATCAATTGACCGCCGGACAAGAAGCCACCGTCTCTTATGTGATGGGGGATGGGCCTGTTAGCCAACGCCTATTGGAAATGGGAATGGTACCGGGCGCGTCTGTGAAGGTAACCCAGTTGTCCCCCTGGGGTGGCCCCATGATGGTCAACCTGGATGGCTATAGTTTGTCGCTCCGCAGTACCGAAGCCGATCTTATTACCCTCTTATCCTAATGAAGCCAGCGATCGCCTTTCTGGGCAATCCCAATACCGGCAAAACGACACTCTTTAATGCACTCACTGGTCTGCGTCAGCAGGTGGGCAATTATCCGGGTGTTACCGTTGAACGTAAGCATGGCCAACTCACTACGCCTCATGGTGTTGTTGAATTGATTGATCTTCCTGGAACGTACAGTCTTGCCGCACAGTCCCCTGATGAAGAGGTTGTTGCGAATGTGTTGCGTGGCCATCAAAAGGGGGAGCAGCCGCTTTCAGGTGTTGTGGTGATTGTGGATGCCAGTAATCTGAAACGCAATCTCTACTTGGTATCGCAAGTATTGGAAGTGGGATTGCCCACGATTGTAGTGTTGAACATGATGGATATTGCTAAACGTCGTGGTGTTACGATTGATGTGACGGCGTTAGAAAAGCGGTTGGGTGTTCCAGTTATTCCGATGAAGGCCAATGTAGGCGGCGGCGTTACACAGTTGAATGCCGCTTTGATGCAAGTCGTGGCAGGTCAAATTAAAATTCCAAAGCCTGTTGGATTGCGCGATCCTGAAACAGGAAAGTGGCAGTCGGGAAGAACGGATGCCTGCGGTGACCATCCCATCGCGCAGGAAGCCGTTGCCCGCTACAATTGGATTCGTGGTGTTTTACATGGAATTGTTTTTCAGGTGCCATCCACGCGTAGTCATTTTTCAGATCGTCTTGATAAAGTCTTAACCCATCGGGTGTGGGGAACGGTCATTTTTGTCATTGTAATGCTGTTCATGTTTCAAGCCATCTATTCGTGGGCGGGTCCGCTTCAAGACATGATCGATAACGGTGTTTCTGCATTGGGGGAGTGGGTAGGAAGTTGGATGCCGAGTGGCGTGTTAAAGGATCTCGTGCAAGATGGTGTTATTGGTGGTGTAGGAAGTGTGTTGGTATTTTTGCCGCAGATTGTGTTTCTCTTCTTGTTCATCGCATTTTTGGAAGACTGTGGGTATATGGCGCGCGCGGCATTTTTAATGGACCGTCTCTTTGCACGCATTGGTCTTTCCGGAAAATCATTCATTCCCATGCTGTCTAGCTTTGCCTGCGCCATTCCAGGTGTAATGGCCACACGCACGATTGAAAATCGCCGTGATCGCTTCGTGACGATTTTGGTATCTCCCCTAATGAGTTGTTCTGCGCGTCTACCCGTTTATACGCTATTGATTGCAGCCTTTGTGCCATCGGTCACCTGGATGGGAGGATTGCTAGGCTTCCAAGGTGCCATGCTCTTTGCAATGCATGCGCTTGGGTTTGCGGTGGCGATTCCAATTGTGTGGATTTTAAAGCGCACGGTTTTGAAAGGTGCAACGCCACCATTTGTAATGGAGTTGCCATCATATAAAATGCCTTCGTTAAAATTGGTGGGTTGGCGAGCGCTTGATCGTGCCAAAACATTTGTGCAGAGTGCTGGTACAATTATTCTCGCGATGTCGGTTGTGATTTGGGCGTTATCGTATTTTCCAACTGCTGATCATAACTACTTTGCCATGATGGGTCATGCCATTGAACCACTTGTGAAACCGTTGGGCTGGGACTGGCGGATTGGTATGTCAGTGTTGGCCGCGTTCCCTGCCCGTGAAGTGGTGATTGCAGCAATGGCTACATCGTTCAATGTCAACGTGGCGGATGGTGATGATTCCAGTGGTATTTTACAGGCCTTACAGAATGCAACGTGGCCAGATGGTGCGCCACTCTTTGGGTTAGCTGTTGCGATGTCCGTCATGATCTTCTTTGCGTTGTGTTGTCAGTGTGGTGCGACGGTTGCAATCATTCGACGTGAAACTAACTCATGGAAGTGGGCTGGGTTTGCATTTGCCTATATGACCATTTTAGCCTACCTGGCAGCAGCTATTGTGTATCAAGTCATGGCTTATTTTGGGGTGGGGATATGACAGCACAATTCGTGATTGTGGGGGTCGTTATTGTGGGTGCTGTTGTGTATGTGTCTTGCCGTTTGTGGAAGGAGTGGCGTCACAGTCAAAGTGGCTGTTCACACTGTCCCGCAAATCACTTGAATTCAAAAAAGTAATACCCCATATGATGGTCATCATATGGGATTTTAAGAAACTCACCTAATGAGCAAGTCAGAGGAGATATTATATGAAATATGTTTTCTTAGCTATTTCAGTTCTGTCGATTTCATCGACATCAGTTGCGGCGGATGTCGCGGCAGGCAAAACCAAATTCCAACAAATGTGCGCGAGCTGTCATGGAGCCACTGGAAAAGGGGATGGTGTTGCTGCTGCGTCTCTCAATCCAAAACCACGGAATTTATCCGATGCAGCTTATATGAAAACGCGTAGTGATGCTGTGCTAAAAGCGATCATTATGAATGGTGGTGCGGCAAACGGAAAATCTGCCATGATGCCCCCTTGGAAGGCCAGCCTCAGCCCTGCAGACGTCGACAACTTAATTGCCTATATTCGCAGCCTTGCGAAGTAGTTGCGTTGTGGCAATATTTTGACACACCCACGCAATACCTCCAAAAAAAGTGTTACCCCTGATTGTTCTCAGAGGCGTATCATTAAGGGCGAGACTTGCCCGGAGGTTGTCTATGAGAACATCAACTTGGGATAATGAGTGGGTTTATGGCCTGTATGATTCCGTGGGATCAGCTGAGGCGTTTATACGGCAGGCGGAGTCTGATGGCGTTAAGCCCAAAGACTTGGTGGTTTTGGCGCCAGAGCGTCTACAGGGTCGTCCTATGTTGGATATAATGCCCGAAACCCACCATCCAGAATGGCGCGGTATCGTGGTGGGGATTGTCTCCGGATTTGTCTTGGGTAGTATTGCAGGCCAAGCCATCATTTATTTTATGAGCGGTGGCTGGGGTTGGCTGGCCACTACATTGGTGGCGTTGATTCCGGGTTTTGGTGGCGCCATAGTTGGTGGTTTCCTGGGGTTACAGATGAGTACACCCGATGCATCACTGAACGCACTTTATGAAGAGTGCGGTGCAGATAGTGCGAATAAAATCATGGTTGCGGTGCGTTGTGACTCCACTCGGAAGGACAAGTTGGATCGGATTGAGGAGTTGTTTTTAAGATCTGGCATCAGGCCGATAGAATTTCCTAAAATTCACTGACTAAAATTCTAGTAGTGATGATGGTAGCTTAGGTGCAGCGCCGAGTTGTGTGCACACGTAACTACCTACTCTGTTTGCAAAATCATTCAACTTAGAAAGTGGTAATCCCTTTAATAATCCTGCTACAAGTGCGGCAGTAAAGGCATCGCCCGCACCAACGGTGTCTACTATCTTGACGGGAATTCCAGGATGGCTATCTGTTTTGTTATCATGTGTAATGAGTAATGCACCCTCAGCTGCACGAGTAAGTGCAACAAGTTTTAAGTCAAATTGACGAATGATGGTTTTGATTTGCGTTTCGAGATCACCGTGTAGATTTAAATAACCTGCCACAATCTTGAGTTCATCATCATTCAATTTCAGAACGGAAGCTTCTTCTAGTGAGGAAAGTACCAAATGCTCAGTATATCGTCCGGGTCGCAAATTAATGTCTACGACGCGTAAGCAACTGGGATTGGTCTGCGTGAGCATGGCTTGAATAGTTTCTCGTGAGACGTTTCCCCATTGACCAAAACAGCCAAAGCATATGGCATCTGCCGTTTGGGCCAGCCTCTTTAGTTCGTCTGTGTATGGAATGAAATCTGAGGCAATAGGTGGAATACGGCTATAAGTGGCATCACCATTGGGATGATGGTTAATGACGACGGAACCTGTGGGTAGCGTGGGATCAATAGTGACATAGTCGGTAGTAAGGCCATGTTCGTGCCACATGTTGAAAAAGCGCTTCCCAAACTCATCATCGCCAACGCGGCTTACTAAAATGGCATCTTCACCCATATGATGGGCGTGTTGCAATACGTTGGCAACTGCCCCACCAGGTTCAATGGCGGTTGGAAAAATATCCCAAATGAATTCACCAATTCCAACAATGGTATGAGGCATATGATCTGATTAGCTCTATTTGATTCTCGTGGCAACGACCGTGTCAAAAAAGTCCCGCAACGGTTCGTGAGAGTTGGGATAGGCATATTCTTGTGTGGAAAATCCATGTTGGCTCAAAATTTTAGCCCATTCTGAAGTTGTTACTGGATAGTCGTGTTCAGAGACATGCTGCACTGTCATATCAATCATGCTTTGGGGCATGCCACGGTCTTTCATTGTTTTGATGTAGGGTTTGAAAAAGTTTTCTCGCCAATCTGGGGTCTGTGGAGGGTTTTGAGGGAGTGGATAACCTGCCCTCTTTAAGCGTTCTGGCGAAATAAGACTTAAGGAAATGCCTGTTTTGGGATCGTGGTCTGGTCGTCTCAAATAAGGATACTTTGTGGGTCTAAAGAAATCATGGTTAATAAAAATACCACCCATACGAATGAGGGTATGAAGTTGTTGTGCCAGGTATTCAAGTTCTTCGGGGACAGCATGATGAATATTCAAACCGATATACACGATATCAAACGGCCCGCAGTCAGACCATGTAGAAGGATCCCAACTGTCGCCTTGCATTAATCTGGGGGTGACGTTGGGAGAGAATTTATGGGATTTTGCATCAGCAATCTGGTCGCTATTAATATCAATGCCGCAGTAATCAAAATGCCGATCAGGAAAGGCCTTCATAAGTGCGCTTGGCACAATGGGTAGTCCGCCACACGCCAGATCAAGAATTCGAAGCATAGCAGGTTGTTGGTCTGATTTGAGCCAGTTGCTTAACGAGGAAATTGCTGTGGCGATGACTTCTTTATGGAGCAGCATGTCGCTATCGACGATCTCTTGATAACTGCCGCCCTTGCTAAACACCCTCGCGTGTTGCATGGGCTTGCCAGTTGAAGTTCGCGTCATGATCCCCTCTCGTTTCTAGATCTATTATTGTGACGGAAACAGATCTGTGATGCAAGTGGCTTGCCTAATAAGTCATGACTGTGTAGGTATGAAATTACCAAGGAGGTGGGTATGAATTACCGAGTACATTACGAAGGGTCGTGGTTTTGGGTAATCTTTTGGGCCATTTTCTTTTTCCCTGTGGCATTGGTATTGCTCCTGACCAAGTGGAGTGCCGAGGGTAGCGGCAAACGAATTGTTTGCGAGTACAACGGTAGCCGTTTTTGGTTGGGGTTTTGGGTGCTTCTATTTTTCCCAATTGCCATTATCTTACTCATTAATTGTGGGTTGCGGGTGGATACGAGTGCGGTATGACAACTGAGCTTGCAACATTTGGAGCAGGCTGTTTCTGGGGCGTCGAAGAGGCGTTTCGGAATGTGCCTGGTGTTGTTTCGACTTCTGTGGGCTACACTGGGGGAACAACAGAGAATCCCACTTATGAAGACGTGTGCGGAAAGAAGACCGGACATGCTGAAGTGGTGCAGATTGTGTTTGATCCCGCAAAGATCACCTATGAGCAATTGTTGAATATTTTTTGGGAATGCCATGATCCCACAACGCTAAATCGACAGGGTCCAGATGTAGGGTCTCAATACCGATCAGCAATTTTTTATCATTCGCCCAACCAACAAAAAATTGCGGAACATTCCAAGGCCGTGTTGGCCAAAAGTGGGCTTCACGCCTTACCCATTGTTACCGAAATCGTGCCCGCCCAAGCGTATTGGCAGGCAGAGGATTACCATCAGCAGTATTTCGCCAAGCGGGGCGGAGGGAGTTGTCATTTATAGGGTTTTTAGGAATTTGCTTGAGACTGGACGCGTCCTTAGTTACCATGTTGGTCCACATTCCAAAGGGGGAATCGTATGAAGAAGGTAATAGTTGGTTTGGCCATGGTTGCCATGGTCTTAAGTTTTGCGGCAAGCAGCGCTCGTGCTGAAGATGCCGTGTATCAAAATGAAGATGCAGGCGAAACACATTGCAAAGCAGATGAAGCTAACTTCTGTCCATTTGCAGTGAAAGACAGAGGGCATCGCATCGAATGTTTGAAAGCGCGTCAGTCTGAATTGTCAAAAGAGTGCGCCAAATGGGTTGATCGTCATCATGAAGTTTACAAAGCCCGCAACAAAGCTTGTAAAGACGATCAAAAGAAATTTTGTCCAAAAGATGGACATGACTATGGTGCGCTTGTTCCATGTTTGAAATCCAACATGGATAAGTTGAGCGGCGATTGTAAGGCGACATTTACAATGTAATTGAGTTATATGTGTTTATGTTCAAACAGCCCGCACTGTTTCCAGCGCGGGCTGTTTTATTTTGCAGTGGATAGTGCAACCTTGATGCCGAGGGCAATAAGAACAACACCCAGGACACGTTCTACATGATGTTGAATGCGGGTGAAGCGCTGTTTGATATGATGGTGTGAAAGAATGAGCGCCACAATTGTGAACCATACTGCAGTGGCGATCGCCATATAGGTACCATAGATGATTTGGATGGTAATAGGCGTCTGTGCGCTGATGACTTGAGTAAAGAGCGCAAAGAAGAAGAGTGTTGCTTTTGGATTTAGCACGTTTGTGAAAAAACCCATTCGGATTGCGCTGAGTGTGCTGGGATCTGGTTGACGGACCTCGTGGTGATTCTGCTGATGATGCGATTTGGACGTAATGGATTTCCACCCAATATATAAAAGGTAGGCCGCACCCAGATATTTCATAATTGAAAAAAGCACGATGGATTTGGAAATGATTAGGCCAATTCCCAATAGACAATAGGTGATATGCACCAATATGCCCAAGCCGAGTCCAATTGCTGAGCAGATTCCTGTTTTGCGCGAATAGACTAAGCTGTTGCGACTGATCATCACAAAGTCGGGCCCTGGACTCATGACTGCTAGTAGGTGGACTGTTGCAACCGTGAGAAATTCAGGAAGATAGGTGGTGAAGAGGATGGACATGGCCTAGTAGATAAGGCGATCGAGTCGCATCGTCAATGTCCAATTATAAGGAGCCTATATGATGCCATTAATGTTGGGAGTAATGCTCACTACATCAACCATGCCTCAAGTTGGCCAAGTGGCACCGAATCTTCATGCAATGTCTACATCCGACAAAGTGATAACACTTTCAGAGCTGAAGGGCTCCTGGGTGGTGCTGTATTTTTACCCCAAAGCCTTTACACCGGGTTGCACCAAAGAAGCGTGTTCGTTGCGCGACGGCTATTTTGGAATTCAAAAATTGGGTGCCGTAATTTTGGGTGTGAGTTTTGATAAAATCGCGACGCTTAAAAAGTTCAAAGCCGAATATCATCTGCCATTTGAATTGCTGAGTGACTCCGACAAAAGAATCGCCAAGGCTTACGATGTGGTTGGGTTGTTGGGTCTTTATGCAAAACGTAAAACCTTTATTATTGATCCCGATGGCAAAATCGCCTTCGTTTTTGATTCCGTTGATAGCGCGCATCATAATGCGGAAGTGACCGAGAAGTTGAAGGCGTTAGTTGCAGCTTGGCAGTGATTGTGGCGATGTCCATTTTGTCAGTGCAACCCCACCAATAATAATGGCGGTGCCAACAAATGATTGCCAATAGGGGATGCGATGTAAAAAGAGGGCATCAAGCACAATGGCGACAATGGGATAAAAAAAAGCAGCAGACGCAGTTGTTACGGTGCCCAATGTTTTAATGAGCTGGAACCAAATGATGTATCCCAAAACGATTACAACTAATGCCAGATATCCCATTGCAACCAGTGTTTGTGTGTCGCTGATTATAGTGGTCCACGTGGGCCACTTTTCGATGGCACGTGATAATATTGCAAGCATTAAAAATGCCGGGATCCCCTGATAAACAAGCAGTACCGAGCTGCTGACACGTTTTGTGATGGGATGCAAGATGGGTATGACAATACCAAAACTGATTGACGCACCCAGAATGGCGAGTAATCCCCATAGTTTGGTGTGAGAGTCCACCATTAATCGTGGTGATAGCACAAAAAGAATGCCGCAAAATCCCAATACGATGCCGATCCACTGTTGAAGGGTGGGTGAGGATGGTCGATCAAATAGTGGTTCAGCGAGTGTTGCAAAAATAGGGCTTGAGCAAAGAATGATTGCAGCGGGTGCTGGGGCCACTACGGTTTGTCCCCAAAAGATAAGTGCAGAGGGAATGGTTAAACAGAAAAATCCGGTCATCATGCATCGCATGGCCAGGTGTCCGCGGGGCCAATTGTTGCGATTGGTTTTCCATGCGTAGGGCAAAATCAAGAGTGTGGCGAGGCCAACGCGAATCATTGCACCAAAAATGGGTGGATAGGCGAGCACGACATAGTGAATGGCGAGAAAGCTGCTTCCTGTGATGAGTATGAGAAGAATGTAGAGGAGCGTGTTCATAGTGATTGCACTCTTTTTGCCAGAGCCAGTTTCTGCTTGAGTTGCTTTGTTGTATATCTGCCATTTCTTGGTGTTAGTCGTTTGTAGTCTCTTAGAATTAGTTTTGCTCTTTTGTCTTTGATGAGGAGCCAAGGTAAAATTGATTCCATGAGGGCTAGAGCGGAGTTGCTTCTCAGTGTCCAAACATAAGAAGGAGTGTGATGGTTCTTATATACTTTCTTTAGATGTTGAAGTAGTCGAAGGCTGGTGTCGGCGACAGATATTTCGGGTGAGGGTGTTTGATTGCTATGGTGACGTGATAAGGTGATTGTTCCTTCCCCATCAATAATGCCTGCAATGTAAGCAAGATCAGTCTTTGTCATAAGTAATGCCTATTACACTGGCATTTATTCGTCAAAATCAAAAGCCCCTGCAACATAGGTTGCAGGGGCTTTTTGTGGAGGTGGGGGGACATGTGTTCCCGCGACTTTCGTTGCGGCATGGACTATCTCTTCATCCCAAAATCTGGGAGCTCAGCGTATTATGATGGACATAAATTTGCGTTGTCGCAGCATCCATCATCTTACAGTCTCTGCAGGGCTTTTGAATTTCATTACCCCTCAGGATTGCCCGTCTCTATTGAGGTGTGGGTTTCCCTGATATAAGCCGAGTTTTGCAATGGAAGTTGCCTTCCATGTCGACCAACTGATCGAACCCCCGTCCGAAGACCTTTCATGCAATCATCTACGCAAGTAGTCCGTATTTTGTTTGGCAGTTGTAAGCTTCTACGAACAAAATTTTACAACCGCGAGCCCCGGCATATTCTCGCCAACACGCCCCGAGACAGAACGTGAAAGCCAACCCGCTGTCGGCGGTTCACATCTCCTAGCAGGTGGTCAGAGAGGAACCGTTAGCAGGGTTTTAGGCTGCTAAGGCAAAGTCAACGTTATCGTTGGCATTTGTGTTTTTTCCCGGCCAGTTTTGCGACTTGATTGGGTTGGTCGTTGCGCCGATTACACTACGGTGCCCCCGTCGAAACCGGTGCACCCCCGTCATCTCAATGAACTTCCTCCAGTATAGGATTGACAAGTGTTTCCGGGCAAGCAACTTCTGCTAAGAATTGCCGATAATAGTATGTGGAGGAATTATGTTAAGTGGTGAATTTGGGGATCCAAGATTATTCTTAGAATTCATGAAGTTAGGTGTTGGTTTGCTTGCGGATCGGAGTGGTGCCTTCCTACCCAAAAGCCGTACCCGTCCCGTGGTACAGGCCTGGCTTGCGCCACACCTGGATTCCTATAAGCAAGACTCACGGGCTAAGGCAGAGGGAGCTCCCTTTTTGCGTCGTGCGGAAATTGCGCTTTGCACCGGTACGGTGGGCTTCTTTGCACAATCTGCTGCTGCGTTAATCGATTCGGTGGGACAGGCACTCACACAAGAAACGCCTGCAAAAGCATTACTGCGTACGGTTGAAGATATTGCGAATAGCACAGTTCATTTAACAGCTGGTGGTATCCGACTTGTGGTGCATCCCTCCCAAAATGACTATGACAATATGCTTGCCGCGACAGAAATTGCATGGTCGGTCGGTGCAGCTTACTACACAGCTAAGTCTGCTGGGAATGGAATGAATCAATTTAAAATGCCTGACTTGTCTCCAATGCCTGTCACCACAGATGGTGTGGCAATGGCTTCTACAGGTTTCTTTGCTGGTGAGAGACCCAATATATTTGCTGGCCCTTTGCTCATGGCCGCAGATGGCTCTGCTCCAAACGCAGTTGACCTTTTAGGAGAAGAGCTAGAGCACTTGGATCGCACAACTGTAGGACCATCAACTGAAGTTGGTTCGCATATTGTGGGTCCATGGAAAGTGCGTCTGGAAGCGTTACATGAAAGATTAATCTCATTTTTGGGATTGCGCCCTGATCAAGCCATTGTTGTTGAAATGGGTCCAGGTCCACAACACCGCATGATCAAGACGCTTGCACCAAGGGTGAGAAAATATATTGCTGTTGAGCCCCAACTATATTGTGCAAAGGCACTCGAGAGGTTGACTAGCAATTTAGAATGGGGAGATCGTCTCATTGTTTTTGGATCAGAGCTTTGGGATATACCCATAAGGACGTTTGCGGAAGGTGGCGCTGATATTGTGTATGCGTCTCATCCGCATCATGCAACCTCCAACAGTTGGGTGGGAATGGGTGTTGCGCCCCATAATCCCGTAAAATTAATTGATGCCTTAGGTGAAGGTGTTCGTGATGGCGGATTTTTAGTCATTCAAACAGATGATGCGGCATATGCTGCTGCTGTAACAAGTGGTGCTTCCCGTTGGCGCCCAGTGTTTGTGAAGCAGATCACCGAACCGTTCATGCCATCCATTCATTTTATAGAAACGGATCATATCATCGTGCTGCAGCGCATGGCTGAGTAGTTCACCCTCTTTTACGCACAACCCGTGCCATTTCCCGATTGGTCTCACGCTTCTTGATGTCGTCGCGCTTGTCGTGCGTCTTTTTGCCTGCACCCAATGCCATTTCAATTTTGACACGACCATTTTTAAAATACATCTTGGTGGGAACGAGGGAGAGGCCCTTTTGTTGAAGTTGACCAATGAGGCGCTGCAATTCGCGTTTGTGCACAAGCAGCTTTCGCATGCGCATGGGCTCATGGCCGGTGTAGCTGGCAGCCTTGTATTCACCAATGTGGCAATTCACCAACCAGAGCTCACCCTTGTGCAACATGCCATAGGCATCGCCTAGGTTGGCTTTGCCGTCACGCAGTGATTTGACTTCGCTTCCCATAAGCACAAGCCCCGCTTCAAATTTGTCGCTTAAATGAAAGTTAAATCCGGCCTTGCGGTTCAATGAAATGATTTTTTCAGCCATGGGACTTACCAGATACCAAGCCACCGCTAATAATGAGTTTGGATGCTTCGTCGACAGTGAGTGATGTGGGGATGACATCCTCTTCTTTCACCATCAACAAGTAGCCCGATGTGGGGTTGGGTGCCGTGGGAATGTAAACGCGAATGAAATGATCATCTGCCATTGCCTCGGGCATTTCGGTTGATTCCCCTGTGACAAACGCAATGGCGTATTGATTTTTGGATGGAAATTCGACGAGTACGACGCGCGAATATTTGGCGCTCTCTTGGCCAAACAAAGTTTGTAGGAGTTGCTTTAAACCTTTGTAGACTGCATTGCCCACTGGAATTTGGGAGAGCAGCCAATCACCCGCACGTAGTAGCTGTTTGCCCAGGTAGACGCGGGTTAGAACGCCAACAAACAAAATAATGGGAATAGTGAGGACGAGCCCCATGCCAGGAACGCTAAATCCAAACCACGCCTTGGGTTGCAGCGCATGAGGAATAAATTGAAAGAACATGTCATCTACGCCGACAACGATTGTTTTTAAAATCCAAAACGTACCATAGAGCGGCATAATAACGAGCAGCCCTGCGATAAAATATTTTCGAAACAGAAGTTTGAGTGTGCTCCAGAAACTCATGGCGTTTGGTTTTTGAGAATATGGCCATTGACCATGCTGAGGCGCACATGGAGTGGCGTGGTTTGGCGGATGAGTGCATCGTATAGGAAATGTGCATCAGCCATTTGAGGGGCATCAACGACAATAACGTCAGCGGACTTACCAACCGTTAAACTACCAATGCGGTGCTCTAGGCCCAATGCGCGTGCACCGCCCATCGTTGCCATATGCATCAAGTCCTTTGCTGTGGGAGTATCGGTTGAGAGTGTGCCTTCCAAAGCGGTTTTCATTTCCTGCCACAAATTAAAGTCGGGTGGTTGTGTAGTCGCTTCGGTGCCAAGTGCAACTGGGATGCCGTTGTCGTGGAGTTTGTTCCATGGGAACTTGCCATGACTGAACAGCTGGTTGGCGCGAGGGCAGAATACGACGCGACACATGTGGCGCGCCAAGAGTGTAAAGTCACGTGCACCCAAGTGAATGCCACCAATAATCGTTGGGGATGCATCTAAGAAGCCAATGTCATTTAAATATTGAATCGGTGTCTTACGAAATGCAGGTGGTAAATCGTTGCCCCAGCCAATGCTTGGGAAAAGTTCTGTGCCGATGGCCCCTTGTGAATCAAAAAAGAACTCCATTTCAGAGAAAGATTCTGTGGCGTGAACCATCAGCGGTACACCCAACTCTTTGGCGTGCTGGCTGGTAACGCGTAGTAAGTGGCGTGAGAGAAGGTAGGGCGCAAATGGACCCAATCCTGCGTGAATAGTCGGGTCGTGTTCATCTAGATATTTTTCAACGAGCGCCAATGCACTTTCATAGCGGTCCTGAGACAGTGTGCCAGGTCCCCCTGCAATTGAAGGGAAAATAACAGTGCGAATACCCATTTCCTTAGCCAGTTGGAAGGTGGCTTCACTGCTGGCAAAATCCCCAACGCATGTGGTTCCCGAATCAATGACCTGTTTCATGCCACGCTGAATGGCGGGAATGAGTTGCGCCATTTGGGTACCGCGTTGGTACTTGAGCATGGAGACCAGCCAATTGACAAAATTACTATCATCGCCCAAAAAGTGAGTCAGGTCCAAGTGGGCATGAGCATTCACTAGCCCTGGCATCAGAACATGATTGTCGAAGTTGCGAATGGTGGCGTTGGGGTACTGAGTCTTGAGTTTTTCGGCGGTGCCCACGGCAGCAATGGTGCTGCCATCAATGGCAACTGCACCATCGGCAATGGGATCATGATCAATGGTGATGACGTGTTTGGCAGTAATGAGTTCCATGTGGACAAGCAATTACCAGAACTAATGCGGATTTCCTATGGAAAAATGACGTTATCGATCAATCGAGTGGTGCCAATCCATGCCGCAATGGCCAGGACTGATGGGGCCTGCCACGTGTGAAGGGGGGTGAGTGTCTTGGCATCGCAGAGTGTGACATAGTCAATACGATCAGTAGCGCTTTGCACACATTCCATGGCGGCTTGGGTAATGCGTAGTGGATTGGTACACCCATTTGTAATTAATCTTTGGGCAGTCTGAATCGCCTGATATAGGCACAGTGCGCGTTTTCGGTCAGTTATCGATAAATAGGTATTGCGAGAACTCATTGCCAGGCCATCAGCTTCGCGAACAATGGGACATCCTTTGATTTCCACAGGAACGTGAAGGTCGTCCACCATTCGGTGAATCACTTGCAGTTGTTGATAGTCCTTTTCACCAAAATAGGCGGTATGGGGTTGGACCATATCAAAAAGTTTGGCCACAACAGTGGCCACACCCTGAAAATGTCCCGGCCGAAATTGTCCGCAGAGTTGATGGAGTAGGTCATGGCTGCCATTTGTATGGAGTGCGTTAATCCAAGTATGCACACGGTCTTCGATGGGGTTGGGTTTGTCAGATGTTGGATACATTCCCTCTGCATCAGGATGAAAGACAATATCGACGCCACACGTTTTGGCCCTGTCTAAGTCACCTTCCCAATTTTTGGGATAGCGATCAAAGTCTTCGTTGGGACCAAATTGCGTGGGATTTACAAATATGCTGAG
The DNA here is from genome assembly GCA_002796325.1 of Deltaproteobacteria bacterium CG11_big_fil_rev_8_21_14_0_20_47_16. Taxonomy (GTDB): domain Bacteria; phylum UBA10199; class UBA10199; family 1-14-0-20-47-16; genus 1-14-0-20-47-16. The sequence goes on from PCXA01000001.1 coordinate 270,152, forward strand.
TACAAGTTGATCGCAATGCTGGCGAGCAGTCTTGAGGAGGCTGCAGTGACCTTCGTGCAAATATCCCATGGTGGGGACAAAGCCGATGCGTTGATTTTGATTGCGAGCTGCTATTGCCCAGGATTGAATGTCATTTGGTGTTGTGATGATCTGCATGGGATGAAGACTTTTCTTGGTGCACGGCATTGGCATCGGTTGGGAAGTTTCCCATTTGAACATCAGCGATAAATTGTTGAGCAGCTTGAGTGATTATTCCGGCACCATCCACATATTTCTTGGCAAAGCGTGGATTCCAATCAGCCTGCATGCCTAAAATATCGTAACCCACGAGCACTTGTCCATTGCAATGGGGGCCAGAGCCAATACCAATGGTGGGAATTGAAACGGCATTGGTAATGTTGGCAGCTACCTCAAGGGCCACACCTTCTAAAAGCAATGCGTATGCGCCTGCAGTGGCCATGGTCATGGCGGTTTCCATGAGCTCTTCTTCGGCACTCACGGTTTTGCCTTGAATTTTATATCCACCCATTTGATGCACGCGTTGGGGACGTAGTCCAATGTGTGCCATCACTGGAATGCCCGCACGGACAAGGGCTGCAACAGTTGCGTCGTCTTCCAAACCCACTTCTAATTTTACAGATTCTGCCAGCCCTTCTTTGAGTAGGCGTGATGCATTAACAACAGCATCGCGAATAGATGATTGATATGATCCAAATGGCATGTCTGCAATTAAGTGGGCACGTTCGGTGCCGCGGGCAACGCAACGGGTGTGGTAAATGATTTCATCTAATGTAACTGGAATCGTATTGGCACGTCCTTGCACAACCATGCCCAAAGAATCACCCACTAAAATTGTATCCACCCCCGCTTGATCAAAGAGCTGCGCAAATGTAGCGTCATAGGCCGTGAGCATGCTGATCTTGCGGCCATCGCGTTTGGCACGTTGCAATTGTGGAATGGTGATTTTGCTGATTTCTCGATGAACGGACATGTTAACCTCGGCTGACGTAGTGGTAGTGCGCAGTACCTTGCTTGTGTTCTAGAATGGCGCGCTTTAGATCTTCCCAGTCTTGTGCGTTTTTCACGTAATCCAAGTCACTAGAATTGACGACGAGTAATGGTGTTTCGTTGTAGTTAAAGAAATAATTGTTATAGGCTTCAGTGAGCATCTCTAAATAATCTTCGGTAATACCCTTTTCATAGGTTGCACCCCGCATCTTGATACGTTCGGTTAAGACTTTAGGATTGGCCTGCATATAAATGACGAAATCAGGCTTGGGCAGGCGTGCACTCAAGAGGGTGTAGATCATTTCATAGAGCTTCATTTCATCAGGGTTCAGATTGATTTGCGCAAAAATCAGATCCTTGGCGAATGTGTAATCGCAGAGGGTAATGTTGGAGAATAGATCTTGCTGAGCCAACTCAACTTGTTGCTGATAGCGGTTTAATAGGAAAAATAACTGGGTTTTGAAGGCATTTCGGGTTCGATCTTTGTAAAAATCACCCAAAAATGGGTTCTTTTCGGCTGGTTCGAAGATGGGTTGCCCCCCTAAATCTTCGGCCAGCATCTTGACCAGTGTCGTCTTACCGGCACCAATAGGGCCATCGACAGCGATGTATCGGTGGTGGAGTTCAAGATCGGACATGGCCGTATATAGCCACAGGGCCCAAAACTTGTCCAGCTTAAGAAGGGGTTACGAGTAGGCCATCAGGCAGTGTGAGAATGACGGTAGTGCCGTGGCCGGGTGTGCTATTAATGGTCCAGGTAATACCCAAGCTTGTTAGGTTTTGACGGATACTGGCCCAGCCGCGTCCCCTTGTTGTGGACGTGTCACTTTCCTCAATACGTTCGTCTTCACTGACACGTTGACCGGACCGAATGGCATTAAGGGTGCTGCTCGGCATTCCAGCACCATCATCTTGGATGGTGATAATGTCACCTTGAATAGTAACATTAATGGTGCTCAGAGATTTGCCCGCAGTGGGATGCATGGCAGCATTGCGTGCCAGGTTTTCAAAGACGGTGGCAAGGCGTTTTGCTTTTGCATGGTTTGTAATGGTGTAGTGGCCATTAAAATGGATGATCGCGCGGCCTTTAAGTTTTGAATGAAGCATTCTTAGGACACCATTTGAATGAGATAGGTTGGTATTTAATGTGTCGCGAACAGAAGCAACATCGTTACGTGCAAGGTCAAATGGCAGTGTAAATGTAAATGTCGTTAAGTCATGATTCAAGTCATGAATGAGATAGAAGTTGTTGGGATCGTTCTGTCTATATCGAATTGACATGCTAGCTGTCGCCCAAGCATTGAATGTAGTAGATTTATCCTCAAGCCATAGTGCTACGACTGCGGGGTCTTCACCTGCATCAAGTTGTTGTAAAATTTCAGAACGCACACTCTCAAGTAGTTGAGATAGTGCGTTGTAGAATAGCTCTACGTCATTTCTATCAACAATCCGCTTGATGGTTTTGATGTGTTCGTCAGGTGTGAGTGTTGCCCAGTATTGGGCAAACAGCCCCTGTTCAATGATGCTTCGAAGTTGAGCTGCATTGATGGGTTTGTGTTTGTCTTCATGAAGTCTTGCGAGTGCTGTTGGCTGGCCATCATCTATCGCAGTCAGAACACCTGGAACGCGTACTGCCATATCTGGACTGTGAAGTTGTTGCCATAGGGTAAAGAGGCGTTGTCCATAAACGCTCGGATTACGTGGCGCCACTATAAATTGCCTACGAGTATGATAGCCCTCATTGGATAATGCCGCTGTAATAATGACGTAAACACGACGATATAGTCGTGATGTCCATAGGGTTCTTATGGCTCTCGTGATGATGGTTGCAATATAGTGATCGGTCATTTCAAGTGTTACATGTCGGAGCGCATCTAAAAGTAGTTTAGTTGCCTTTTGGATGTTGTCTCCAGTTGGGCTTGAAAAAGCGGCAAGGTTTTCAATGGCCTCAATGGCAGCAATTTGAAGTGGAATATTGTCACGCTTAATTGCATCTTCAAATTGCACCAAAATGACATTAAGATGGCGCTCCGCGCGGCTGCCGATTCGTGACAGAGTATTTATGATAGCAACTTTGGCAACTAACGGTGTTTCTGGTTTGCTAAGTGCTTTGGCAAGTTGATCAATGTCTGAACCGTTGCTTTGATGAACGAGTGCAGATCTTGCAGAATCTCTAATAGATTCATTTTGATCTGCAAGGTGGCGTTGTGTTGCTAGCATAAGATTATTTCGTAAATGAGAGTTTCTAATGCGGGGAATTATTGCCATCATACGTAGTGTGTTGATTACTACAGCCGGATTTGAATCTGTTAATCCACTCAGTAAGGTGGCTGTAAGTGATGGGCTATAACTAATGCGAGTATTGAAAATATATGCATGGAGCAGGATTGCTGCTTGTGCCGTATTGCCAAGTACTGCTTCGCGAATGGCCATGCGCGCAATAAGGCTGCGGGCTGCATCTCGGACAGCCGGCTTTTGACGAGATGATGCATTGGTTATTGTGAGTAGTAAATCGAGAATTCGGCCCGTCTCAGGGTGAGCAGCAATGCGAACTGCAGCAAGTAGTCGAACATCGTTGGAACCGTTTGATAGCGCCCAAATTAGTGTGGGAACAATGTCTTCACCGTCTTTGCCGCGTGCGCTTAATTCTTTCATTGCGCTTAGATGGGCACGTGTGCTGCGGCCTGAAAGCTTTTCTTTGATGTGTGCAAATGGATCTGGTGTGTCGTCATCATCACGTGCGCGAGATGCCGAGGTCCTGCTCCCTTTACTTGTTGTCTTGCCATTGCCATCAGCTGCGTTGGCACGGATTTCCAAACGACGTGTGCGCTCATAACGAAGCAGTTCACTTGCATCTTCAGCGCGTTCGCGAATGGAAATTTCTCCATTCTTTTGCACATCCAATAGGCGTATATATCCAGTGCGTTGATGATCGCTCAGGGGGATATGAATTACACGGCCATCTTTGTCGCGGAGTTCAAGTATAGGATCTTCTTCAAATAGTGATCGTGGCTGAAAGCTTGCTTGTTTATTATAGATCCATTCATGAAGTGTGAGCTCTGTATCACTTAAATGACCAAAACGACTTTTTGCTTCCTTACGCATGGCATCTGGATTGGCTTGCGTGTCCGGTGACAACGCACGACCGGGCAACCATTCCACAATGCGGGGAGCTATTTTAATTTCCACATCTAGATCACGCTGCACTTCGTACATCATGATTGCAATACCCACCCATGGCAGACGTCGCATCAAAAGTGTGGCCCACGGTGAAGCGCTCGGTGTGCTTATTGGTAATGCTGGTGATTGCGGTTCTGTAGTAGGTGCGGGGAGACGCGGTTGTCGCATGGGGGATGCAGGTCTCTCAACGTACATGGCGCGTGGATTGGATCGAGGTGCGCGCGCAACACCTTGCGTGCTTCTGACTTTGACGTTGTCGTTGGCAGGGGCTATGTCCCAGGTTGTAGTTGGTGGTGCCGATGATTTATGGATTGGGTTTGTCATATCTGTGATGAAGGTATCGGTAGGTATTGAAATAAGTTGTGTATAATATTGTGACGACTGTGTGACAAGAATTGGTGCGCTGAAGTGGGAGTGTTGTTAGGAGGACTGCCTCAATTGTTGTCCGAGCGCAACCCAGTCGGCAAGGCTCAAGTTTTCGGGCCTCAACTTTGGGCTAATGGATAATAGTGTAAATACATTATCCACTGATTCAGCGGATGCGCCAACTCCTGACAGTGCATTCCTCAGTGTTTTTCGGCGCTGTTGAAAGGCCTTGCGTACAATTTTCATGGTTGGTGCATACACATCGGCAGGAAATGGTGTGGTCAGGCAGTCTAAAAATAATACGGCCGAATCCACTTTAGGTGGTGGCGTGAATGATTTTCGGCCAACTGTAAAAAGGAGTTTGGGGGTGGTTGCTAATTGTACAGCAATCGACAGTACACCATAGGCCTTGTTATTATGCTTTGCTGCGACACGTTCAGCGACTTCCTTTTGCACCATAAACATGCCACACTCACAATGTTCACGTTGATCAATGAATCGAAAAAGTATTTCAGTTGAAATGTTGTAAGGAATGTTACCCACTACTTGCCAGGGTTTATTACCAGTTAAAATTCTTGCCCAATCTTCTCGTAAGATATCGTTTTTAATGAGTGTGAGCTGACCGTCTGCAAGCTGGCTTTTGAAGCGGTTTTGCAGGTATGTAACCATATCTCGATCAGTTTCAATAGCAACGACCACGCAGCCATGGTTGAGCAAGGTCTGTGTGAGTTCGCCCGGGCCAGGGCCAATTTCCAAAACAGGCAAGTCGGCAGTAATTTTCCCCATGCGGATCATTTTTTCCAAAATGTTTTTATCGAAAAGAAAGTTTTGACCGAGCGACTTTTTTGGCCGTGGGATGGATAGGCTCATGTGAGAATTCCGACAGCACCACTTGCAGTTGCATTTAAATCCCAATTACTTGTAACGCCACGTGCCAAGTATTGAGATCCAACATATGCAATCATTGCAGCGTTATCGACACAGAGTTTCATGGACGGAAAGTATGTCCGCACATTGTGTTGTATTCCCCAGTCCGTCATGGCTTTGCGTAGTGCGCTATTGGCGGCCACACCACCTGATACCACAACCGCTGGCAAGTTGTGGTCTGTAACGATTTGTGAAACAGAGCGCATTAAAATTTCTACGGCGGTGTATTGAAAACTTGCTACCAAGTCGTTGATGGTATCAGCAGAGAGTGGCTGATCCGTTATGTCGTTTTGCTTTACCCATAATGCAACGGCTGTTTTGAGTCCGCTAAAGCTGACATCATATTTTCCAATGCCAAATTTGCTACTCTCACTCATTTTGGGGAGTGAAAATCGAATGGCCTTTGGATTGCCAAGTGCGGCACGTTTGTCGACAATGGGACCACCAGGGTAGCCCAAATTTAAAAGCTTTGCGACTTTATCAAAGGCCTCCCCAGCCGCATCATCACGTGTGGCGCCGAGTAATTGATAATCAGCAAAGCCTTTCACAATATAAAACTCAGTATGCCCTCCAGAAACAACCACACCCAAATGAGGGTAGGGTACATCATCGTGCTCCAAATGAACGGCGTTCAAGTGCCCTTCGATATGGTTGACACCAATGAATGGAAGATTGCGTCCCATCGCAAGCGATTTGGCAAAAGAGAGTCCAACAAGCAGTGCCCCAATCAATCCCGGTTTGCAGGTGGCGGCGATTCCAGTAACATCATCCAATGTAATGCCCGCTTCTACAAGTGCATCTTGATAAAGCGGAACGATCACTTCCATGTGACGTCGCGCTGCAAGTTCGGGAACAACGCCACCAAAGGGGATGTGAATTTCATGTTGGGATGCCACAAGGCTGGCACGCAATTGACGAGGTGGTGCCAATATAGCCACAGCGGTTTCGTCACACGACGATTCGAATGCAAGTATCATTAGTATTTATCAGCAGAAGATGCCTTGCTCTGATTGAGTGGTTCGGGAGCACGACTAGCAGACGGTTTTTTAACACCTGGTGCAAGTGGGATATCATCCTTACTTGGAATTGGTTTCTTTTCAACAGAGGGTGGTGTTTTGCGGGTAAGATAGCGCAGTCGGTCCTGTGCCTTGTGGGCTTCAGGTGTGTTGGGATGATCCTTAACCAACTTCTCTAAAAAAAGTGTGGCTTCGCTGGTCATGCCAAGGTCAGCGAATGCCAAACCTTGTTTCAGTTTGGCACTTGGGATCTTGTCAAGACGAGGGTACTTGGTGATAACCGTTTGATATTCTTTGATGGCGCGCTGGTAATCCCGCTGGGCGTAGTAACATTCGGCCAGCCAATATTGGGAGTTACCAGCGAAGGTGCCGTTGGGATACTTTTGAAGGAGCTCCTTAAAAACCGTTGCACCTCGATTATAATCTGCATCACGAACAAATGTCAGACCGCGCTGATATAGAGCACCTTCTCCTTCGAGTTGTGCTGTTGGTGCGCCCGGCACAACGGGTGGTATAAGTGCAGTGCCACCACCTTGCTTATGCAGGATTTGTAGTTGCTCCTCTATGGTGCGTAGTCTTGAATCGGTGTCTTGCTGATATCGATCTAATGATTCCTGTAGGGTTTGAAGTTTGAACTGTAGTGAATCAAATGAACCCTGGAGCGTTTGAAATTCATGTCGCACTTTGTCGACATTGGCTGCGCCTTCTGCAGTCTGAATACCTTTTTCCATGCCTGCTTGCTGCATAGAACGTAAGGACTGCTGTAAGGCAGATACCTGCTGTTTAAGGCTGCTAATATCGTCCGCCTTGGCGGTTGGGGCCGCCAAGATTACGAAACAAGCTGCAAGTACAATGAGGGGTTTCATGTCATACCTCCTGAAAGCAAAAGACCCACCCCGTTTTACGAGGTGGGCCTTGATTTTGCCAGAACTTTATCCAGAATTACTTGTTTTTGAAATCATCGCGACGGTTTTGCTGCCAGCAGCTTTCGTTGTGCTGGGTGCAGACTGGCTTTTCTTTGCCATAGCTAATGGTCGAGATGCGGTCACCGGAGATTCCGAGGTTGACCAGGTAGCTCTTGGCTGATTTGGCACGACGATCACCAAGGGCGATGTTGTATTCTGAGCTGCCGCGTTCATCGCAATTTCCTTCAATCACAATTTTCTGGTTGGCGTTCGATTGAAGAACAGAGGCATTGGTCTTCATTGTGCCTTGTTGATCTGCGCGAACGTCATACTTGTCGAAATCAAAGTAGACACTGGAGATCTTCTTTGGTGATGTGGTCTGTTGTTGTGCGCATGCGCTGATCGCTACGGCTACGATAGCCACGGCTGCAACGGCGACAATTCGTCCCATTGATGTTTTCATTTTACTGCCTCCTTTTATTTACTAAAGTTTAGACGAAAGAGGAAAAAACACTTCTGACTTCAGACATTTATCCCCCATCGTGTTTGGTAATAGTCGCGGAATTATTTTACAAAGTCAAGATTTTCTTCAATGACGTTGTTTTTTTGGAATTGTCTTGTTATGAGGAAGACATGCCAATCGTTGTCGTTGAACCATTGCCGTTAGTAAGTAATATCTTTAAACTCTTGTGCGGTCGCTATCAGCGGCAACCAGTAGTTGCCTGTCAGGATTTTGACGAGGTTGATTCGGAATGGCTGAAGAAAACTCAAAAAAAAATAATGTGTATCATTGGTGGTTCAGCACTTCGTGGAGATGGAAAACGGTTTTTGCCACTTATTAGTGATTCGGATCTCTGGCAAACAATACCAAAGTTGGTAGTTGTGCCCCATGATGCAACTGCCGAAGAGTTAGCAAACTGGCAGAGATTGCCAATGGCCAAACTTATGGTGCGCCCATTTGCGCCAGATGATTTTTATGCATTAGTGGATCCTATGGTAAAGGGGCTTAAATTATGAATGAGGTTGTTGTGGAGCCCTCTACTACGGGTAAGAATGGTTCAGAAAAGCGTCTTAATCCACGTAAGGACTGGGTGGGTAAGGTTGTTTTTGAAGATGAGCGTGGCGAGCCTCTCATTTATGTCTATTCAGAAAATATCAGTATTTCAGGAATTTATTTAGCCAGCGATATTCCGATGCAGCTTGGAAGTCGTGCCTTTTTGTCATTTACGCTGCCCAGCGGTGCTGAAATTCGAACAATTGGCGAGGTGGTACGGGTGAAGCGCGAAGAACGCAGCTCGTCACGGCAAGATCCGCCACGGATGGGAATGGGTATTCGATTTTTGGACTTAACTTTGGATCAGCGGCAACGGGTTACTTCTTTTTGTGAGTCTTAGAACGCTTTTGCTTAAATCCCTTCAGATGCTTTTCAATATGTGTCAACTTGGACTGGAGTTGTTTAATTTCGGATTTAACGGTTGGAATGTTTTGCACATTCTTAACGGTGGGCTTAATTTTCACTTCCACAAAATTTCGTATAATGGAGAGAAGATTGTGGCGATCATTGGCTGACAATTGGCCACGCGCACTGATGCGATCAACAAAGTCCGTGACATCGTCGCGCACATGGCTGAATTCGCGGACGCTGTTTTCAACGGACTTTTGTACAAAATCTCGCAAGGTTTCCCCACTGCTTTGAATAATACCGCGTAAGGTTGTAAGTAATGCAGGGCTCTTTCTCTTCTTCTCTTCCTCAAAAATAATCTGTGCTAACGTCATGCTGGTAAGATCTTCATGAGTATTGTTGTCAATGACTTGAATATCTTCACCGGTTTTAATCATCTGGCCAATATCATCGAGGGTGACGTAACAGCTCTCGAGCGTGTCGTAGAGTTTGCGGTTGGGATAACGTTTGATAACACGTGTTGATTTTGTCGTCATGGGTGCAACTCCTTTGCAAAATAATGGTCCGAAGATCATTGTTCTGCAGCAATGTTGCCGCAGTTATGACGCGCTAACGGAATAGACGCTTGATATGGTGCCATTCCCGTGTTCCAGCGGTAATGCCCACAATGACGCACATCAGGATTGTTTCTGTCCAGCCCCATTGCGTCAAAAAGTCGTTAATCGTTGGCATATGCGCACCATAGTAGAGTTTGGTTGCATTAATGTCTAGGGATAGTTTGCGAAGAGGGTTTAGAGAGAAAAGCCTGCCTTTTGAGCATCATTATAGAACATCTGCACAGTCTCTAGAGAGAACTGTGTCAAATCTTTCCCGAATGAGCTGGTGGCCTTTAGTATGTCCTGAGTAATGGTAATGATATGACAGCCACACTCGTCAGCCTGTATACAGTTGAAAGCTTCGCGTGGGCTGGCCCAAAGTACTTCACATTTTGGATTTACTTTTGCGATAGCAACGGACTCTTTCATGATTGGCATTGGATCAACGCCGGCGTTAGCAATGCGGCCTCCAAAGATGGAAATAATAGAAGGTGTGTCTTTGGCAAGCGCTTCTACAACATGCTTTACCTGTTCAACTGTAAATATTGCAGTTACGTTTAGTGAAATACCCTTGTTGGATAGTCTTTGAATAATGGGAGCGGTTGACTGACCTTTCGTGTTGGTAACAGGAATTTTGACGTTTACGTTATTTCCCCATGTGGCGATCTTTTCAGCTTGGACTTCCATCTCATTTAAATCATCTGAGAAAACTTCGAAAGAGATGGGGAGGTCTGAAATAGTTGCCAATACTTTCTTTGCAAACTCTTCATAGTTTGAAATGCCAGCTGCCCGCATTAAAGTTGGGTTTGTGGTGAAGCCTTTGACTTTGGGGTTGTTTTTGTAGCAATCAACCATTTGTTCATAGTTGGCACCATCTAAGAAATATTTAACTGACATATGTCCTCCGCGAGTTATTTTGGATTAAATTCACTGTTTGCATGACCTGTAATGCATGGGTATTCCAAGTCAAATCATTATTTGAGCAAAGATGCTCAAATGCCGTCCATTCATTGGCCCAGGATAAGTCACCTTCAAAAAATTCGGATTTCATAAGGGGAATTCCAGATGGGCGTACTCTTTGGCCAATGCGAACCTCTTGTTTGCCCCATTTTGGTAAATTATGGATTTCAATGGATCCTTCGCTACCTGAGATTTCCAGATCAAAGTGGTTTCTCCATCGAATTAGGCTGCAGTGGGCTTGTCCAATGATGTTTTTGTGCTGAAATGAGAACATACAGTTATCGTCTTTGGAAAATTCGGCCTTTTGCATATGGCCAGTAACGTTTTCTGGATTGCCTACAAACCAATGGATGAGATCAATGACATGCGTTCCCATATCTAAAAGCGCGCCAACACCATTTGTGTTTACTAGGGCACAGCCATTAACATAGTTGCACTTAAAAAAGTATGGGTCCCCAATGGCACCTTGTTTGACTAGCTCTGCAGCACGGTTGAGACCGGCATCATGACGCAGGTTGAAGCCACATTTCAGAACACGTTTCCGCTCTTGAGATAGTCGTATTAGCGGTTCAATTTCCTCAGTCGAGTGTCCGATGGGTTTTTCACAAAGTACGTGCTTGTTATTTTCTAAACAGGCTTGGATTAGTTCAGTATGATTGTGGGGAGGAGTCGCAATGATAACAGCGTCAATTGTAGGATGGTTAATAATGTAGCCGGCATCATCAGTGATTTCGGTTTTAAATTTCTGTGTCAGTTCAGTCCACGCATCGCGATTGCTCTCTGCAATAGCAACAAGTTGATCTGTGGATGTTAACGCGGCTGCACGCTTCTTGCCAATATTGCCGCAGCCAATGATGCCAACTCTCATGATTACCAATCCAGCTTTCTATCCTGAGGCATAATGCGACGCATCGTATATACATCTGTGTCTGCAAACTCTTTGGATAATTCATCAAAAGATTTCCACTTGTCCCACTTTGCACTGATTACGCGACCTGTGATGGCAGCAATGGATGGGGTTTTTGCCAAGAAGCTGAGTAGTCCAACAACTGAATCCATTGAGTCCCCACCCGCATCTTTACGCTTCATGAAAGATTCCCAAATTTCTTTTGAGACAACATCTTGTCCTGGGGCCATCATATCATCAAACATGCGTGTGTTGACTCCGCCGGGGGCGATTGCGCAGACCATGATGTTTTTATCTTTCAATTCCAATGAGAGGTTTTCGGTTAATCGTACAATGGCTGCTTTTGTAAGGCTATAAGCATCGAAATAGGGAGAGGGCAACAAGGCTCCACCGCCCGAAAAATTGATAATGCGGCCAGAATTGTTTTTGATCATGTTAGGCAAAATGCTTTTGATTGGAAATAATGTGCCATTTACGTTGATTTGAAATGTCCTATTCCACTCCTTCGTATCAACAGTATGTAATGGACCAATGGGGCCAATAATTGCTGCGGCGTTAACAAGGATATCTACCTTTCCATACCGTTCTAAGACGAGGTCTGCGGCTTTTTGTACAGCAGCCTCATCACTTACATCAACAGACTGAAAGTCAGCCTTACCACCAGCAGCGCGAATTGATTGAGCTGTTTCTTCCAACTCAGTTTGCGAGCGAGACCAGAGTACAGTAGTGAAACCTTGTTGGGCATAGGCTTCAGCAATTGCTCTTCCAATGCCGCGCCCTCCGCCTGTAATAACAGCAACCTGAGTATTAGACATGTTGTGGCACCCCCATACCGATGTATTTAACGGTATTGTCGCGTTGAATTGTTGTGCCCAGCATATGAACACCATCGATCAAAACTGGATCCTTCATGTTGTCGCGGAACGGTTTTGGATCATCTGTCTTAAATTCATCCCATTCAGTTAAGATGATTAGACCGTCCACATCTTTTAGTGCGTCAAATTTGTCATTGTAAACTTCAACGCCATTGAATGATTCTGGTAATTTGGCGACGGGATCGTAAACGCGAATATTGGCTTTTCCGATATAGTCACGAAACACTTTGAGACAATGGGAGTTGTGAAGGGAGTCGGTTCCCTTTTTATACGCCAATCCCCATAAACATATGGTTGGACGTTCCTTCTTAGAGAAAATGTGCTGATCCATGGCGGCTTTTAGCCACTGATAGCGCTGTTTGCTGTTGGTAATAATTGTGTCCAATAATTCCACTTTCATATCATTTTCGTTGGCAAGTTTTGTGAGGGACATAAGGTCGCGTTCTAGGTGGCCACCTGCAAATCCTAAGCCTGGACGCCAATATCCATATGGGCTGAAGCGTTTGTCGAGCTTCATGGCTGCAGTAATTTCTTGAATGTTAGCACCCACTTTTTCGCAAAGATCAGAAATGGTATTCACAAAGGTGACCGATGTGGCCAAATAGATGTTGATTGCTGATTTTGCCAGCTCAGCACTTTCATATGAACACATGGCTGCCGGACATTTGAATGGATCAATTAGCACGGACGTCATTCCGTTGCTAAGTGTGTCGCCGCTTTGTTTGGTTCCTACAATAATGCGATCTGGGTGTAAAAAGTCGGGAACAGCCTGGCTGATGGTTAATGTTTCAACGCGGTAGATTAAATTAAATTTTAAGTCGGGACGTGCTTGATGAATGCGATTTTCGAGTTTTCGGGTGTATCCCACGGGCACCTGGCCCATGAAAATGATTTCAACTCCGGAGGATAGATGGGGAATGATGTTGTCCCAAAGAATTTCAATTTCAGTGAGATCAATACGTCCTTCTTCATCATATGGAACGTCGCGAGCAAAGAAAATATAGTTGCAACTAGCTAAATCTTCAGCATTTTTTGTAAAAGTTAGGCGTTCGCGAGCCCCCTGAAATTGTTCTTCTAGGCCGGGCTCAGGAATAAATACGTTACCTGCATTTAATAGGTCAACCGGGACAGGATCGCGATCATATGCAACCACGTCAAATCCGAGTGAGGCATATCCTACACTCCAAATCACACCCAGGTGGGACAGTCCCACCACACCAATTGTAGTTTTCATAGGAGCTCCTTAAAAGTGAACGTGGGGTGGCACTAGTAGAGAATATGGAAGGCGTCAAGGACTGGGCCCTAGATTTTTGCGCGCCATCACGTGTTGGATGCTGCTTGGGTCTAAGTATCCTCGTTTATGAATTTACGATGGCTATAGAAGTTAACAGGTACGCGACTTGGGTCTTTATACCACAGGTATAGCAGTGTTGCGTTAATGGCAGAGACGGATGCCAACACGACTGCAATGGGATAAATTAGGAATGCCAAAATGTGGGATAGTGCTGCCAGGTTGGTTACTAGAAAGCCATAAATGGCTGCAACGGCAACTTGTGTAAACTGTTGCTCAATACCTTCGCCACGTTTGGCTTGATGGTGCCAATGCCAGAGGCTGCAGAAGCGCATAAATAGGTAGCCTGCCCAGCTAATAATCAGAAAGATATGAGTGACAGTTGATAAGCCTATCCAACGATTCCAATAGAAGAAGGCAGCCAAGCTTAACCAGCCGACTAACTCACTGCTTCGGACGGTCCAACTCTGCGTGTTGAATGGGGTGGTGGGTTGCATGGGTGATCTTGACTGGCTCCAATTGTTCTAAACGTTGAAGGTCCTCGTATGCGGTTTTAAGGGCCAGGTCAACCACTTCGCATGTGGATTCGCGCATTTTTTTGGGACGGTCGGGCTTGGTGAGTCGGTAGTCCACTTTTGTATTTTGGCAGCGGCTTACAATGGTTTGCAATTTTTGGATGCGGGCCTTTTCTTTTATAATTTGTGGTTTCAGATTAAAGTCGTGAGGTGGATCTGTTGCTTCAGTAGCATATTGAATTTCCAGTCGTGCAAGTGAAGCTTCCTTTGCTGTAGGAAGCGGGTCGGGCGCAAGTAGGTTCTGACCATCGCGATACGGGGTCGAACGATTATAAAAAGAGAGTATTGTAGGCATGACATCTACTGAACGTGCATAATTAATTTTTTGAGGCTTAATTCCTGGGCCATGCATCATGATGGGAATATGCATATCATCTTGCAATAACGTGCCATGCGTATTGGCTTTTTCGTGGCGGAACACCCAGTCGCGCTTAGCTACAATCACTATGTCGCCGATGCGTCCATCTGTAAATATCTGTCCAATCTGTACGATTGCATCACTATATGTCTTGTCGCTGGTGAGGGGGAGCCATTGCTGTGAAGTGAGTGGAATGTTCTTTGTAATGAGTGGCGCTAATTTGGGATCTTCCATATAATGAATGGGATCCTTTCCCTTGAGCAGGTGATAACTGTACCAAAAGCGACCGCCACTCCATACTCGGACGACTTCGGATTCACTGTCAGCATTGTAGACACGAACCTTGCTATTGCCGTCACGCACAAGGAGCAAGTCAGTTTCAGGCTGGCTGCGGAGATACTCAATCAAATCGACTTCGCCTTTTTTACGAACTGTTGGCACGTGATGTAAATCGTCAAGAGTGGGGCGTGATTTCCAACCATCTTTTCCTGCAACCGAAATGATGGCGGAGCTGACTCCTCGAGCATTAATAGACAATTTGTAAGGTGGGTGCATTTGGCGACTGCGAATGGCAATGCCGCGTTTGATTAGCCGTTCACGCAAAAAGCTACGATCTTTTATGTCGTGATTCCCATGATCGCCTACCAACACTAGATATGTTTTGTCTGCAAGGCCACGTTTCTGTAGAAGTTCCCAAAAGTCACCAATAATACGGTCAACTGTCTCGAATTGCTTGATGGTGCGTTGTGCAAAAGCACCCTCTTTGTGGGCAATTTCATCAACGGCTAAGAGGGCAGTGAGAGAGAGGTGTGGAATTTGGCTTATAGGTTTCTCGTATAATTTTTTGAGAGCCTTGTATGCTAAGATGTCCATATCCTCATAATTACCTAGAATAAAAGTGGCCCATGCCGCGCGCAGTGGCAGGCCTGGCTTCTGGATGGTTGCATCTCTGCGAAATGTGGAATACACCGATGCCGTTTTTAGGTCTGAGAGGTGATTAAATAACGACCCTTGGGCAATGTCATAAGGATGGGTAGGGTCGTTCAATTGATACCAATTCAGAAGATCTGCATTGAGTATCTTGATTCCTTTAAGTGATAAATATTCAATCGACTCCTGATCGGACCGAGAATAGCGGGCTAGGTAGGGTATGCCAGCATGTCCAGGATATAGGCCGGTCATAAAGCTTTGATAGGCGTTAGTGGAGGTCGTTGGAAATACGGTTGTGGCTTGGACGACGTCCAAGCCTTGATCCATAAAAAGTGCTTTTATGTTCGGCAGTTTACCTTCATCGGCAAGTGTATGAATGAGGTCACCACGGGCGCCATCAATCAAAAACATGACGACATAAGGTGGGTCCTGCGTAGTGGGTAATTCAGCTGCTGCAAACGCAATTTTGTTATAAAAGGCGGCTAACCCAGCGATGAGGCAAAGCAAATAATAGCGCATGGCCGTCGGCGACTAGCATGGGATTTGTATGGGCGCAATTTTTTCCTTGTCCTTTTAAGGGCCAAGTCCTAGTGCCCTATTATTAGGCAGAGGGTGATTATTTTATGAGCTCCATTAATATTCAATTTGCAGAAACCACCACAACCTTGCCCCATTCCGCGGAGGCCCCCGTATTACGCCTTGCGGGTGGCGATGGGCATGTTGCGCAGGCCATTCGTCAGGTGACTAATGAATTTTTGCCGATCGTGAGTGAATCGCGCGCCATGCAAGATGTGTTGCAGGCTCTGAAGGAAGAAGAAGGTCGAAGTGGCCCCGTTGTGTTTGTAGGAGAATCGGGTTCGGGTAAACAGTTTCTTGCACGCCATCTGCATAGTCGTTGTTCTGGTGCTGCTGGTCCTTATCTTACAATCGATGCGCGGCGTATGGCAGTTGAAGCAATTGATCAAATTTTGTTGGGCTACTGGCACAAACCACTTTTTGGTAAAGCGGAAGTCATCCCAGGAATGCTCGCAGAAGCTGCGGGTGGAACATTGGTGATTCGCGGTTTTGAAACAGTGCCGTGGCGTGTGCAAGAATTGTTGGTCCCGGTTGTGACGGATGGCCACTATCAGCCATTGAATGTTCAAGAGTCTTTACCAGTGCAATGTCGCATTGTTTTTGTGTTTGAATCGGCAGTATTTCCTCGTAGTAGCGAAAAAGTTTTGGCGCCACAGTTGTGGGAGGCATTGAAGGATCGCGTTGTGCAGGTTCCCACATTGCAAGCACGACGGGATGACGTGTTGCCACTTGCTGAATATTTTTTGAATCGTCAGGCGCAAGAGTGGGGTCAACCCAGACGCGAACTGAGTACTGCTGCTCAGAAGGTCATTAAAAAATACCGATGGCCTGGTAATGTGAAAGAACTTCAGTGGGCTATGGCAACAGCGATGACATCGACGTCGCATGAAGTTTTGGATGTTCATCATTTTCCACCACAGTTAGCCGCAGCAGGAGAGGTGCCATCACTCGACAATGTTGCTCTTGAGGATTTTGTAGAGCAAAAGCTGGCACAATTTCTGGAGCGTGTGGGGAGCTATGATGTGAGCGACTTGCATGATGCAATCGAAACGCAAATGGAGCGCCCACTATATAAATTGGTGCTGCAACACACCAATGGCAATCAAATCAAGGCAGCGCGTATTTTAGGAATTAATCGTAATACTCTTCGTACCAAACTTCGTAAGTATGGCCTCAAGTAAGTTATTCCCACAGGGATTATATGTTATTGTCGACCCGCGGTTTTTGCCGCATGGCGTGGATTTGCTCGATTATGTGAGTGAGCTGGCCCATGCGCGTGCGCCCATTATTCAATTGCGTATGAAAGATGCATCTGCATCCCAAGTTTTGGAAGTCGCACGTCGAATGATCAAGATTCGTCGCAAACACAAGTTCTTCTTCGTTGTGAATGACTACCCCGAAATTGCCAAAGAAGTGGGTGCGGATGCGGTGCATGTGGGTAAGACAGATGCGGCAATTCGTGATGCGCGTGCTGTTGTGGGGCCCGATATGATGATTGGGTTTTCATCTCACTCATTGTCAGAGGCGGTTGCGGCTGCTGAAAAGGGCGCGGATTACGTGGCTTTGGGGGCAATTTACCCAACTGCAACGAAAGGCCCTGGACATCCTGTGCAAGGCTTGGAAACGCTGCGCCAAGTGGTGGCGGCAGTTAGTAAACCCGTTGTGGCAATTGGTGGTATTAATCGCACGAATGCAGCAGATGTTAGGGCCTGTGGGCCAGCTGCAATTGCCATGATCACAGGGATTAGTCAGGCAGAGGACGTGGCGGCGGAGGTTCGGTGGTATCAGTCCTTACGATAGCGGGTTCTGACCCCAGTGGCTGTGCCGGGATCGAAGCCGATTTGGAAATGATTGCGCGTGCCGGTGTTGCGGCGCGCACAGCGATTACGGCGCTGACGGTGCAGGGTGTTACGTCAGGGCAAGCGGTGTATGCAACACCAAGAGATGTGCTGCGCGATATTTTGAAGCAGCATTCCCAAAATTTACCAAGCGTGGTGAAGATTGGTATGATTGCCACGCGCGATAATCTTGAAGTGATCTGTGATTTTTTAGAGCGCTATCCAAAATTGCCAGTGGTTTTAGACCCAGTGTTGCGTGCCACAAGTGGTCTTCAATTATTGGAAATGTCTGCAATTCCCCTCTTAAAGGAACGGCTTCTGCCACGTGCAACAATAGTGACACCTAACCTGGACGAAGTTGAAATGTTGTTGGGCAAACGTCCGGCCACTGTTTCTGAAATGGAAACAGCTGCACGTGAATTGCAACGCGGTACGCAAGTGATGATGGTGAAGGGTGGGCACTTGCAAGGCGATCCCGTGGATGTCATTTGGGATGGCACGCAAATGAATCACTTATCATCACCACGCATTGGTACAACGTCGCCGCGCGGTACCGGGTGCCGACTGGCATCTGGTATTGCCGCACAGATGGCGCTGGGAAAGTCCGCTATTCAAGCATGCGCTGAAGGGAAACAAATGCTGCTGCAATGGATTCGTTATTAACCTGGTGGTAAGAGTGGGTGTAGTTGTATCAATCTATTAAGTAAGTGTTTTTCTCGTGGATGAACCGTCAGTGAGTTAAGATTTTCAGGATCAATGTCAAACCGTGATCGATGGACTTCACCCCGTTTATAGTAAATAAGTGTCCTTATATAAATAGTTGAGACGCTTGTTCGAGCCACTAGATCAAACAGCTGCTTGTCACTTTCTGAACAGTCAAGGCACTTAATAATGCGGAATGCTTCATCGAATTGACCCCAGTGAAATGCATCAACGCTGCGTTGTAGTGTTTGGCTAGTAAACGAATCGAGACCAATATCAACATTTTCTGGAAGTGGTGCATTCTCCATCCATTGTGCCAATTTTCTTCGACGCTCGCTGTCAGTATTTCCCGCAGCCAGAATATCATTCGATGATGGGAATGAAGTATATTGAGGTCTTGGTGGAAGGCATTGGTAAGGGTTGCCGGTAGATAGTCGATATTGAATACGTTTACCCCTTAGTGCAATGGCTGCATACTTGCGACTTTGTTTGAGTTCCAAGTCGGGTAGATCGTCAGTGATCTCTGGATTATCCGGGATTGCTGCATTGGCAAGATAGGTAATTTTGTGAGAACCTGCTTTTCTAAAGAGCTCAGATGCAGATTTCCAGTAATAGCGAATTTGAGAGTTACAAATGCCGTAAAGACTGCTTGTGACATCAGTTTGTAGTTGAGGGTCTGATTGAAGAAGTGCAGCGCCAATTAACCCATTTTTTTCTACTGACGCGAGGCCATAGAATAGGAAATTAAGATCGTTGGTCATGTGATGTTGTTTATAGAATTCTGCAATTGCAACATGGTGGCGAGTATCCAAAAAGAGTAATAGGCCGTTGGCAATTGGGGGCGGAAGGTATGAAAAGTGTGTGACCCATTCGGATTGGCTGTTGCCGTTATCAATTCCCACGCGAAATAAAAGAGCGGCAGCGTTACGTGCAGAATTTGTTGTAGTGATGCGCTGGCCCGCGGTAGGTTTCTGTCCATTCGGATAACCTTGGAGTAGAGCAATTAATATATGATGTGAGATTTCATTGTTGGATAATATGCCGTCGTGACTTTTATCTAATAGTTGGATTTGAAGCCATGTTTCACCATCAGCACGTTGCTGATTGGCTTCCTTTTGGAGTGATTTTAGTGAAATTGGCGACATAGTCTCCATACGCTATACTCATACTATCATCGGCAAATAACCAAAAAAGTTGCGGCGATTGTAAGGTGAAGTGTTCTCATTTTGATAGAGCCGGTATGTTTTGACGCCAAAATTTGCCATATTCATTAAATTTAACCAAATAGGGAATCCAATATTCATATAAATCAAGTGGTTATCGCCAAGTTGCCTGGTATGAATTTTGCTCGTTTAAAGTCCATTCAGGTCGGGCATGTATCCGTACCGGAACCATTGATAAGGAGTGCTTATGACGAAGCGTTATCTTCATATGGGAATTGCCGTTTCAGTTACTACTCTCATGATTTCATATGGGGCATTTGGGCAGGGGCGTCCGGCGGTGCCTGCACCTTCCTATTCCAACTCTGCACGGTCAACTTATGCGGCACCAAAACCAAACACTTCCACAACACGGGTTATTACCATTACCAATAAGCCGTCTGCGCGGTCTTCCGCCAATCAGCGCCCCACACAAGCGGAACAAAGGAAGAGTGTGAGTGTGTTTGATCGATTCTTCAATCTTCTCAATTCATTGGAAGTTCAACATGGGCGCTACCATGGTAAGCAAGAGGTGGCGGACATGCTGCACAATAGTTCCATCTTTGCGAGTGATGTGGGCCGTTATGCGGATGAGTTTGGCAATCCCGGCAACCTGGATAATTCAGATTCCGTCATGAACACAATTTATAAAGATGCATCTGATGCAGAGCTGGCATCTTTTGCGATGGGATTAATCGCAGAACAGTCTGTGCAAAATAATCTGAAAAGTCAGTTTGAAAAGTATCAAGGTCAAGAAGCAGCCAATCTTCAGAAGCAACTCGCCATTGAAATGAATCCTACCTTGGCAATTCAAAAGTGGATTGAAATGGGGAAGAAGACCGAAGACGAAAACAAAAAGAAGGATGGCTCCGATCTGCCGGGATCTGTGCCAACATCCGTCGCAGGATTCAACAAATCACAACTGCCCCTTTCGGGTGGTGGCGCATCATTTATTTCTGGCAGTTGCCTCAAGAAATTTGGTGCGGCGCTGCCATCTGGTATTAAGGGTGGTTCCGGAGGAAGTTCGTTTGCGGGTGATGTGCCGCCAGACTCCGGTGGTGCTGCGCCTGGTGGTATGGGGCCCGACGGCAAGCCTGTAACGTTGGGACAGTCTGTAAAACAGGGAACCTTTAAAGCGGATTGTGGGGGATTCGATTATTCAAAAGCAGACAGCGATGGTGCGGTGGGTAAGCCCCCTGAAGGTGCAAACGTATATAAGACATCAAACCATATATTTAAAGGCGAAGATGGCATGGGTAGACCCTATGCGACAAAAGTGGAGTTAACATCATACGAGCATTATTATCCAAGTGACCCTGCTACGAAACGTATCCAGATTGCTATGACAGTAACGGTGACGGACTTAAGTACAGGTAAAACCGCATTTTCAGATGGAAAAATCAGTCAGACGGTAGCTGGTGGGCCGGCAGCTGTGTCGGGTGAATGGAATATCGATACAGCGAGTGGAACCTTGCCAGTTAATATCCAAGTAAAACTTAATAATGATAATTACTTCGAGTATACGGCGAAAGGACTCATTTATGCGAGTGGTGGTTGGGGAAAAATTGAGAAGTGGTCATATTCCTCTTACGGCGAAAAGGGCAGTGGTTATCAGTGGATAAATGCGTCAAACAAGACTGAGAATCCCATGGATGAAAAAACATCCGGTGCCAATGCGAAGCAACAATGTTTGAATGCTGCATTTCAAACGGCTGGTGACTGCGCCATGAGTTTTATTGCAGGTATTAAGGATGGGGTGACTGCCATACAGAGTTTGAATTGTATGGGGGTTGGTGGCGGGGGCGCTGCCGGCATGCCCGTGGATGGCAGTAATCCGGTGTTGGCATGTGCCAAGAAGATGGGTATTGAGGGATTGGACCAAATGAAGATGTTTATGAAGATGGGTGGTGGTTTTTCAGACCCTATTATTATGCAGCAGGTTCAGACCAACACCCCTTATAACAATACACGGGTCCAAACACCTCAGCAGAATCAGATGCGCAATCAACCCAGTAATGTTTGGTATAAACGCTAAGATTATTCTTTGGGGAGGTCCTTCATGATTCTTCGAAGCACTTCGATTCGATTCATCAAAGCTTGATTCTGGGCGTTGGGTGTAATGAATTCGATGCCGTCTTCATCACGAATTGAATCAATCTCATTTGGCACATACTCATACTCCCCTTTGCCAATCCGAATGCGCATCATTAGGTAGTGATATTCGATAGTCCTATTTAATTCATTTGCAGTTTCATCGTCATATGCAGGGCTCAAATGGATCGCTTGTCGCGCGGCTTCGTAACCGTCTGTATAATACGCTGCAAGTGCATTTCGTAAAAGGGCGTATGCCGTTTTGGATATTTGCATGCTACCGATGTTGGGATCGGGAGAATCGACCAGCCACTGGTGAATGCGTGCTTTGAATGAGGCTATATTGTCGACTGCTGCAACACCGTGATTCGCCTTTTCGAGAGGACAAATGTTGGGTTGGGTGCCAGTCGGATCAAATTCGGCCTTACACCAGTACTGGCGAACTTGCGGATCTCTGTTGTAACCATTGAGTGCATTATGAATGGCTGCTTTCATTTTGCGATTATTGAGAAATTGTGCCCCATATAAAAATGACAAGCCTGTTTGAGGAATGCCATAAATCACATGATTAAAATCGTTCGTTCTCTTGTTAACAAAATAATAATTGGCCAATGTCTTGATGTGTTCAACATCAAAGTAGGCCATGATGCCATTTGCCATATGAAGTGGTAGGAAGGCAAAGCGGTTCGCCCAATAGTTTAGACTCTTGGGGTCGTTGAGGCTGACCCGCCATAAAAGTGCTGCTGCGCGAGGCGATAATTTTAAAAGGGATTGAAACCCCAATTCATCTTCATCAAGTTGGCGGTTATGACCTGCAAGCGTAAAGAGTGTTTGGCGATCCTTGTTGCTGAGGAATCCCCACTCGGCTGTGCGTTGAAGTGTATTGAGGTTGATTGGTCTCATAATCTCCCATTGCTATATCTCTATTATTATCGGGAAATCAGTAAAAAAGTTGCTATGGGGCCGTAAATGCTGATTATCCGCGGGCCAGATGGGAGTAGGCAGTCATTAATTCTTTAGTGACGAGGCCTGGGGCCTTCTTTTTGCAAATTCCGGAAATCTCGGCGATGGGTAGGACTTCGCTGGTTGATCCTGTTATGAAAATCTCGTCTGCATCTTTAAGCGTTTTGACGGTGAAGTGGGTTTCCTTCCAGGGGATTTCGAGGGTGTCGGCGGCGCCAAGTACGGCGCTTCGGGTGACCCCAGGCAAAATGCCATCCGAGATGGGTGGGGTCAAAAGGCGACCATTCTTAATAACGAATAAATTGGATGCACTGCCTTCCAAAATTTGTCCCGTATCATTGGTGAGTAAGGCGTCAGCGGCTTTAGCGGCATTGGCTTCGCGGCGTGCAAGCATCTTGGTTAAATAGTTGGTGGTTTTGATGTTGGAAAGTCGTGGCTGATCGGCAACAACTGTTTCGGCAATCACCAGTTTTGCACCATGTGTATACCACCGTTGTGGTTTTCCTTCGAACGCTTTGCAAAATGCAACAACTTGCATCTTCATATGCTTGGGCATTTCCATGCCAGTGGATGCACCTACTGCGCTTATCGTGACGCGAATGTAGGCATTAGGTGTTTTGTTACGGTTGATGAGTTGTTTTAACATGCGGCCAAATGCGTATTCATCGAGAGGCATGTCGAGTCCAAGTGCTGAACAGTTTTCCAACAGACGATAATAGTGTAGTTTTAGAAATGAAATGTGCCCATCGTACGAACGCAATGTTTCGAAGCATCCTTCACCATACAAGTAGCTGCGATCAAATACGGAAATTTTGGCATCCTTCTCAGAAACAAAACGACCATTGAGATAAATTACTGTGGGCATAGCTGGTTTTGAATGTCCTCGATTGGCATAAACTGAATGGGGGATTCGTGATGGTTTTCTTCAGCGGATTTGTTGCGTGCAGCGTTGTATCGCACCATCTTTTGTGCCAGCTCTGTGGCCCGCTCTTCTGCCAGCGCTGCATTGGGGCGCAATTCCTTGTCCAATCCCATAGAGATAATTGTTAGTCGGCCTTCGATGGTATCGAAAACCAAAACAGGATCATACACACCAAACCAAGCATCTGGCTTATCTCCATGATTGGGCGATTTGTCATTCGATGCGGCGCTAAATTCGGGCAGCATGTACCCCACGAGACCTGAATAAAATGGAAAGTACGGGTCCTTGGGCAGCTCTTTGAGCGGCGCCATAAATTTTTGTAGCGCATCAGACGGTGTATCAATGCGTGTGTGATCGTCGATGGATACAAACGCACCAGTAGACGAGAACTTTTTGAGTGGGTTCCATCCGATGAGTGTGTAGCGCTTGTCAATTTGAACCATGAATGCACCAGGTTGGCTTGCGAAAGGAGCATACGCATCCATTGCATCGCCATACCAGTGAATTGGAAATGTGTAGGGAAGTTCACTCATACGAGCACCTCACGATACCATTCAAAGATACGATCCCATGAATGGGTTTCAAATGCTGTTTGCAGTTTTTGAATGAGTGTAGAGAGCTCTTCGGGTTCGGAGAATTCGTATTGCAGTTTCATCTTGGAATCCTCAAAGTAAGGATCGGTTGCAATGCGTGCTGTTTCGGGGAGTCCCAAGCTCTTGATCAAATTGCTGAATTCTTGTTTGCGTTGAATCATCTGTGGCAAACGCACGCCCTTCAAGGTTTGGCGGAGGGCAGCAATCTTTTCGGATGCGCTGACGCGGTTGTCGACCACGACCGACAGAAGTTGATAGCGTTGTAAGACTTCTTCGACGGTGATGGCGTCACGAGAAGCGATTTCGCGAATCAAGCAAAGCAGTTCGTTCAGTTTTGTTGAGTTGGGTTTAATGTGTTTGACCACATCCATCAATGCTTGTTGTGTGGACGGTGAAAATTCAGCAATGCGTGCAGCGCATGTTAAGTTGATGCCCGTGGCTACAACGTGTTGCTTCATGGGTTCAATGAGGTGCTGAAGCCCTGATAGTAAATGAAGTGTTTTGTAGCTGGTGGATTCCCCCATGAGTGGCATGTATTGGCGGACAAAGTCATCTTCGTTAACACCATAGGTTTGGGTAAGGCGCACACAGACTATGCTCTTTTCCAAAAGGTTGAGTGAGCGGGTCAATACATTATCGTGCAGCGCTGTAATAAACGCCTGCATGGGGCTCATGTCGGTATGGGGTACGACTAAAACAGGAATGGTTTGGCGCCCCAATGCCTGACAGGCCAAAATGCGTTTGTAACCACAGACCACCTGATAGGCACCATCGACCGTATGACGTGCCAAAATGGGTTGGATGACGCCGATCGATTTGATCGATTTTT
Organism: Deltaproteobacteria bacterium CG11_big_fil_rev_8_21_14_0_20_47_16; assembly: GCA_002796325.1. Lineage (GTDB taxonomy): Bacteria > UBA10199 > UBA10199 > 1-14-0-20-47-16 > 1-14-0-20-47-16. Next base: position 295,161 of record PCXA01000001.1, read on the forward strand.
TCAAGGCCTCGATATTGGGAGCAAAGGTAACGCGGAAGCTGTCATCCGCAACATTTAATTGTGTAAGCGGGAGATATTGAAGTAGCATGTGGGCGCTATGACAAATTTGACAAAAGATGGCAAGGCAAAGGATGTGGACTTCATGATTTTGGCGATGGATGAGGCTCAGCGGGCTGCTGACCTTGGTGAAGTCCCAATTGGCGCAGTCGCTGTGGTGGATGGGCAGGTTGTGGCGCGTGCGCACAATTTGCGCGAAGCCACGCATGACCCCTTGGGACATGCAGAGTTGTTGCTCGTCCAGCAGCTTTCCAAAGAGGGAAAGCGGTGGCGTTTGTCAGATGTAACCATCTATGTCACCTGCGAACCCTGTCTGATGTGTATGGGGGCCATGTTGCAGGCGCGTATTGCGCGAATTGTATATGGTTGTCGCGACCCAAAAGCGGGGGCTTGCGGGTCGTTATATGATGTATCGAATGATCCCCGCCTCAATCACAATATTCAAGTCACCCCGGATATTTTGGGAGTAGAATGTGGTCGACTGCTAAGCAATTTCTTCCGCGCACGCCGCAAATAATGCGTTGCATCTTTTAATTCTCCCCACTAGGAAGGGCCCATGCACGGACACGATATCGCGCGCACTGAGCGCATGGAAATGTACCTAAAAGCAGTGTATCAACTGCAATCTGCGGGCACTCCCCCCACTGTTTCGCGCGTAGCAGAATATCTGGGGCTGTCTGCAGCATCGGCCTCCGAAATGCTCAAGCGTTTGGATCAGCAGAAGTTGATTGTGAGTGATAACGATGGTTGGCATCTATCCAAGCAGGGGTTGAAGGTCGCTAATCAAGTGGTACGGCGTCTGCGATTGGCGGAATGCATGTTGGTTAACTTGTTGGAAATACCATTGCCCCATGCGTACACCGAGGCTTGCAAATGGGAGCATGTCATTAGCCCCGAGGTTGAAGCGCGCTTGGCGGTGGTTTTGAAACGTCCTAAAATCTGCCCCCACGGATATCCCATTCCATACGATGACAACGAAGATCCGGTTCATTCACAGACCTTTCTGCACGAAGCCAAGGATAACCAGAAAGTCACGGTTTGTCAGATCCCCGAGGCTGATGAGAAATTGGTGTCGTATTTGGAAGGTATTGGTGTGTTGCCTGGGGTGAGTTTGACGATTAAGTCGGTGGGCCCATTCAAGGGGCCGATTATGTTTTCATCGAAGACTGGTGACCATGCCATTGGTCAAGAGCTTGCCTCGCAAATTGCGATTAAATAAGTCCTTGCGGCTTTGAGGTTGCTGATTTAGGCAGAGCCTCCGATTTTATGGAAAGATGGCCGAGTGGCTGAAGGCGCACGCTTGGAAAGCGTGTATACGGTAAAACGTATCGAGGGTTCGAATCCCTCTCTTTCCGCAAATACTGTTAACTTTTTGAGGGGAAAAGGAGATGTGTCATGTCCTCGCCAAGACGAACAGATTCTTCGGGTGGTTTTGCTGTTGATCCTAGGGTTGCCCAGCTTGAAGCCTTGAATGCTCAGACGCGCGCTGATAAACAGGCGGTGGTACCACATAGTGCTGTAGACCCCGCCCCATCGGTTCGCCCGACAGCGCCACAGTTGGATATCGAGACTCGCATTGTGAGACCTGTGCCACAAGTTCGCGTCGGTGAGGCTGGAGAAGTTAGCGATGAGAGGGATACTGAGCCAATGCGGGGTGGCTCAACGCCAGTTCCTCATGACCCCCAACCTTTAGACATTGAGCCTATTGAGCCAAAGACATCTGTTGTTGGCCCACGCACGCGACCCTCACAAACAAAATATGGGTTGGCTGGATCTAATGTTCCGATACCAAAAGATGATATTAGCCCGTTTGGCTCACGTACAAAGTTTGAGTTTGTTGCAGTGGATCTGCCAGAAACAGGGTTTGAAGCTGATTGGCAAAGTGTGGGAATTTTTAGTTTGCCGCCGACTATTTCTGCAGCTCCTCTGGATTTGGTACTCATAAATAAGGGTGTACAATCAGTAGGGTTCGTTGCTGCGTTTGGTGCTGTGTGTGTATATGCAACATCTGTGGTAGAGTCGTTGGCTGGTAGTGTTGTGGGTATGGCAGCCATTCTTACGCCACCATCAGTGTGGGATTCTTTGTTGGCGCCACAATCTCCAATAATAAGCTAGCGTTAATCTGACTCAATGAAATACATACTCCAAGTCAAACCCAATTCCCGTCATGAAAAAGTAGAATTGTTGCCGGATGGCAGCTTGAAGGTTCATGTGAATGCGCCGGCTCATGAGGGGCGTGCGAATGACGCCGTTATCGCGCTTTTGGCTCGGCATTTCAAAGTACCCAAATCATCGATTACCATTTTGCATGGTTCTGCAGGGCGACGTAAAGTTGTTGAAATTATCTGAATCATTTTAAGCAACTTTTTGGGCATATATCCGATAGTAGCCTATAAGGAGTATCGCCTATGGTTATTATCCTACCACTATTGTTATTGGCTGCTGCGGGGTGTTCAGCCTCTGTTCGGCGCGAAGAAAAGAAAGCCAAACCTCCAAAGGTAAGTGAAAGTGCTGACCAAAAAGATTCAGTAACGGTTCAAGAGATGGTTGCACGTTACCAAAAGAAATTTCCTGTTCCAGATTGGGCAAAAAAATCATCATCGCTACTCACGGTTGGCAAAGGTCACTGTCTTGCAATTCAGTCAACGTCTCAAAACGAGGTTAAGTTGAAAATGATTGTAAGTGCTCAAATGGCACTTGTTAATGCCATTACGGAAAGGTGCTTTCAGTCACCTGGATATTCCAGTGATCCCATTGGTCGTTTTCAAAGTAAGGCTGTTCATGATGTAGAGTCTTGGAACACCAAGTGGGAGAAAACAATGTTGTATGGTCGGATGTGTGAAACGTTTGATCATCAAATTGGTATTGAAGCGTTTGTGGGTCTGCCCCAAAATCTTATTCCGTGCATTATCTTTATATAGAATAGGATAGAATGTTGTTACCAAGTTATATTAACAAAGTTAGAAATGTATTCAGCATCACCATCAGGCAAAAACCCAAGTACCCATAGAGATCCATCATTCTTGATGAATGAGCTGAGTCCAACACTACTCACGTTGCTCAAGTATCCCGAACCTTCTGGGTTTGGAATCAACTGAGGATCCCAAATCGCAATTGTATTGCCAATCCCCAATTCACCAATGGCGTTGCTACCCCAAGTCCAGGCCTGACCATCATTCGTTAGTGCCAAGTAACTGCGTCCGCTGTCACAACCCAGTTGAACGGCATTGGTGATCTGGTGAACTGGCATGATGATGTTGAGTGGGTTTGCAGTTGATGAAACACCCAAGGGTTGGATGGAAGCGTTGACACCCCAGCCCAGAACAGTACCATTGCTCAAAAGTACTAATGTATCTGCAGCACCTGTACAGGTATCAATTGCTGTATCAATAGTGCCACCATCATAGCTTGTAATCTGGGTGGGCTTATTGACGTGGTTTGTATTAGCGAGATTGCCTGCACGATATGCGGAGTTGTTGCCCCAACCAAATAGGGTGCCAGATTCTGTGATGACCATATATTGTGCAGAGCCACTGGAGATCTTTTTAACATTGGTGGGCAGGTCAGGTATGAGTGTGGGCGTCGCTGTGCTTGTGAAAGAACCAATGCCCAATTGACCGTCGCCGTTATATCCGGCTGCATAGCCTGTTGTCACACTGGTCGCAGGATCCTTTTTGATAAATACAGAACTTTCAAAGCCAGCCGATATGGATGTCACACCTGACATTTCTCCAGAGCCGCTGGGGTCGATGACTTTCACAGGGTCACAAGTCGGTGTGGAAGATGCGCTGCCGTTACCCAGTTGGCCAGAAGAATTTTTCCCCCATGCCCACACCGTTCCATCGTCTGCCAGTGCTAGAGAATGGAAACCGCCGCGCGAAATGGCGACAATGTTTTTCAATTTTGTGGGCGCAACTTGTACTGGTGAATTGAAGAGAAGCTTCGTGCCAGATTTGTCAGACATTCCCATTTCACATTGATAGTTGCTGCCCCATGCCCACACCGTTCCATCGTCTGCCAAAAGCAGGTAGCTGTTTTTCCCAGCGTATCCGGTGTTGGCCAATGAGACGCTAATGGCGGCTGCAGGGGGCACTGAAAGCATGTGATAGGGGTTGTAAGTTGCAAATGAAGCACTGCCATTGCCAAGTTGACCATTCAAATTGTATCCGGCGGTGATAATGCTGCCGTCCGTTTTAAGAATGGCCGTTCCTTGTGCAGAGCCGACGACAGATGCAATGTCTTTAATGGCACCCATTTTGAGCGGGGACTTCTGGACCGCATTAGCATTGGTGTTGGCAATGCCCAACTGACCAAAGCTATCATCTCCCCACATCCATAGGTTGCCATCTGCCTTGATTGTATAGATCTGACGTGAATAACTACCCATGAATGCCTTAACGACATTTTCCATGGCCAAATAGGGTGTATTTGTAAAGCTGCTGCCAGAGCCAACCGATAGAGATTGATTGCCCGTTTGCCCATATCGATTATCTCCCCACGTGTAGAGTTTTCTATCGTTGGTCAATGCAGCAAATGTATTGCTGCCGGAAATAATCGTTTTGATGTCAGTCAGAGGGTTTCCCGATACCATTAACTGAACCGGGAGGCTGCGAATTGTTGTGGTACCATCACCAATTTGTCCTGAGTTATTGTTGCCCCACAACCATGCAGTGGTTGTGGTTGGATCCTGTGGGTCTGTTTGTGTAAGGACAATTGCTGTGCCAACACCCGCTGCAATTTGTTTGATGGTACCACTCAGGCCCTGTACTTGTACGGGTGTTGGATTGGGGTTAACGCTCGATGTGGTGCCATTGCCCAGGTTCCCCTGCAAATTTAGGCCCCACGCCCAGAGTGTGCCATCGGATTTAAGTGCATAGACTGTATATGAGGCTGCTGCAATTTGAGCGACATCGCTTATTGTAGTAATTTGCGTTGGTACCAACCGAAGGCTATTAGAGCCATCTCCCTGTTGGCCGAATCGATTATCTCCCCATCCCCACACAGTGCCATCATTTTTAAGAGCGAAAGTGGATGTTGCACCCTGTGCAACATCTTTGACATCGCTGATGTTGATTCGAACAGGGAGGCTGCGAATTGTTGTGGTACCATCACCAATTTGACCAGAATGATTTTTGCCCCATCCCCAGAGCGTTCCATTTTCTTTGAGTGCATAGAAGGTGTAAGGCCCAGTAATGACTTGAACCACTTTTGAACTATTTGTCTTGAATGTGTAGGAATAATTGTGCGTCATGGCGTTGCCAGCACTGTCTTTGATGCCTGTCGTTGCGACAACCAAATACGCTTCACTATCCAATAGTGAACTGTCTGGCGTAAAGGTAATGCTGGTGCCGCTGACGTCTAATGCGATGCTACCGCTTACGCTGTTGCCAAGGCTGTCTGTAACGGTCAATGTTTGTGTGTTGGCGGTATCTGCCGCAATCGCCTCGCTGAATTGAATTTGGATGGTTGATGTAAGTGGTGTGGCCGCATTGCCAAGTGCGGGTGATGTACTCGTTACATAAGGTGGTGTTAAATCCGTTGTGCTCGGGATGGGATTCCCAATGACGAAGCTCCATATATAGGGTGCCGCCAATGCGTTTCCAGCAAGATCGGTTACGGTTGCTTTAAGTGAAGCGGTATATATTTCAGCCTGCTTTAATGATGATGTGGGTGTGAAAATAATATTAAGTTGCAGTGCATCCAGGCTCACCGTGCCGGCAATGGCGGCACCTGCGCTGTCGACAACTGAAATGCTGTCGGTCGCAATTGAATTGATATCCATGGATTCACTAAATTGAACCGAAATGGAGGAACTTGCGAGTGCGCCCTTGCTTCCGAGGGTAGGGGTGGTGGAGGTAATGTAGGGTGCCACCTTGTCGCTTTTATTGGAAGTGGATGCGGTGTTTGAAGAGTTACCGCTATTGCCTGTACTGTCTGTGGTGCTCAATGGAGTATCAGACGCGCCGTCCGCGCCAGAAGGGGAAGAGGAGCACCCACAGAAGAGGAGTGCTGTACAGAGGCCGAGTGTGATGGAGTTTTGTATAATTTTAAACATACCTATATAGGCGTAAGCAAATTAGGTGCCATGACGTCAAGGATGTAAATGAAAAAACGCCTTGTTTTTTGAGTGCTTACATTAATCTAAATAAACCATTTTACAGTCGTTTTGAGAATAACGGGTATTTGAGTGGATTTCAGGGTGTTTTTCACCCATTTTAGTCGCGTTTGAGGCTAAATCGCTCGGTGGTTCGACAGTAATCTAAGCCCCCCATGCGGCCAATAGCATCCAATAGGTCAGAGTCCACCTTACCCTCTTTCAGAATGGAATCACTGAGGTGCATGGCCACAATTTCACCAATCACAATGTTGCCGGCGCTGGGGCCCTCTGCCAGGTGAATCACTTTGAGCACTTTACACTCCAAAGCAGCAGGTGCATTTTTGACGCGGGGTGGTTGAACGACGTGACTTTTTTCAGATGCAATGCCCACTTCTGAAAATTCACTCACTTCCGCTGGGAAGTGATGTGCACTGCCGATCATTTTTTGTCGCTGCGCAAATGACACCACGTTGCAGACATATTCCCCTGTTTCCATCGCGTTGCGTAGAGAGTCTTTGTAGCTACCGTCTTCGTGATTGGCTGGGCAAAATAAATGTGCTGGTGGGCGAGATGAAACGGCGTTGGCAAAGCTGTACGGTGCCAAGTTGGTGACGCCATCTTTTGAAATGGTGGAGACCCATGCAATGGGACGTGGCACAATGATGCGTAAGAGATGTTTGTAGAAGTCGCCGATGTCTTTCGGGTCGGGCGTTAAGATCATGGTTAAATCCCAAATGAGGTACCCACAGCCATGGCGGCACGGACCTCATCCCCTTTGGGGCTTACGCGGTGAAGTTTATGAACCGCTTGCGCCAATGGAATCGTGATGATGTTGCCATGCTGCACTGCCACCATGCGTCCTGATTGTCCGGAAGCCAGTGTTTCAACTGCTTTGACGCCAAATTGTGTGGCAATCCATCGATCAAATGCAGTGGGGGTGCCGCCACGTTGGAGATGCCCTAGAACAGTAACGCGACTTTCATAACCTGCAGTTTCCAGTTGGTTGGCCACATATTTTCCAATACCACCCAGGCGGATGGGGTCCGGTGACTTTTTGTCGATATGATCCACAACCATCTTTCCTTTTTTGGGATGCGCACCTTCGGCAACCACCACAATACTGAAGCGACGATTATGGTGGAGACGTCGCTCGATGGTCGCAGCGACACATTTGGGATCATACGGAATTTCCGGAATTAAAATCACATCACCGCCGCCCGCAATGCCAGAGCGCAGCGCAATCCAACCCGCATAACGGCCCATGACTTCGACTACCATGACCCGGTGATGGGCTTCGGCTGTTGTGTGCAGACGATCGATTGAGTCGGTGGCAATGGTGAGTGCAGAATTAAATCCAATGGTGACATCAGTGCCACGTAAATCGTTATCAATTGTTTTGGGAATGGCAACGACAGGTACACCCAGCTTGTGAAGTTTTGCAGCAGATGTAAGTGTTCCATCGCCGCCAATGATCACCAGGCCATCCAGGCCGTGGCGTTTGATGGTTTGTAGCAAGTCTTTCACATGGTTGCTGGTCTTTTTGCTGTTGTGAAGATGGTAGTGAAAGGGGTCGGCACGATTGGATGTGCCCAGCATTGTGCCTCCGCGCGAAATGATGCCTGAGACGCGATCTGATGTGAGCGGTGTCCAGCGATCTTCTACAAGGCCTTCGTAGCCATCTAAAAAGCCAAACACCTCCCATCGATGTTCGTTGATAGCCGCCCGTGTCACTGCGCGGATGGCAGCGTTGAGTCCTGGGCAGTCGCCGCCACCGGTGATGAGTCCAATGCGTTGAATTTTATGTTTGCGAGTCATAGAGTTTTATAGCGCAGGTGCGCCCCAATGTTCAGGATTGAGATGTTCTAGTTCTGGTACAACAAACTGGCCATCTTTGCGAATCAACTTATCATCGAAGTAAAGCTCACCACCGCCATAATCTTTGCGTTGGATTAATACAAGATCCCAGTGAACAGCGGAGTCGTTGCCGTTGGATGCGTCGTCGTAACATTTGCCGGGTGTGAAATGGATGCTGCCGGCAATTTTTTCATCAAACAAGATGTCCTTCATGGGTTTGCGAATCCATGGATGGAATCCAATCGCAAACTCACCCACGTAACGTGCGCCCTCATCGGTATCGAAGATTTTGTTAAGCGCATCATTATCACCATCGCATTTGGCTTCTACAATTTTGCCATCACGGAATGTGAGGCAGACATTGTTGTAAAGTCCACCCATGTAAGGTGATGGTGTGTTGTATTGAATGGTGCCATTAACAGAGTTGCGAACTGGTGCTGTAAATACTTCGCCATCTGGAATGTTTACTTTTCCATCGCACGGAATTGCAGGGATTCCCTTAATTGAAAAACGCAAGTCAGTGCCAGGCGCGGTAATGCGAACCGTGTCTGTTTTTTCCATTAAATCCTTTAATGGGCGCATTGCTTTTTGGAACGCTTTGTAATCCAAAAGACAGGTTTTAAAATAAAAGTCAGTGAATGCTTCAACTGAAGTTTCGGCGAGTTGCGCCATGGAGTTGTTGGGGTAGCGCATGATGCACCAACGGGTTTTTTTGACCCGCTGTTCCATGTGAACCGGTGTCATGTAATGTTGCATGTACCACTTGCGACGTTCAGCGGGGACATCATTCATTTCAAAAATATTGTCTTGGCCTCGAATCGCAACATAGGCTTGTACACGCGCCATTTCTTCGCGATGCAATTTGCCCAACTCAATCATTTGCTGTTCTGTGCCGTTTAATAAAATTTGCCGCATGAAGCTGTCTTCATTGTGCCACCACACGGGTGTAGCACCAATTTTTGCGGCCCCGCCAATGAGTGCGGATACGAGAGGTTGGGGTGCATCACCTGCCCAGTGAATCATGAAGCGTTCGCCAGGTTTGAGTTCGATGGAATAGTTGAGAATTAAATCAGCTAACTGTTGCACGTGTGGATTTGTCATGCCCCAGCTCTACTTTTGCTCGGGGAGTGATGCAAGGTATTTTGCGCGCAGTCGTTTGAAATGCGCAGTGCTGGTGTGAATGCGTTTGTGTCGTAGTTTGATCAGATAGTTTTGTACGGCCCAGATATTCCCTTTGGCGAATCGCCAGTCGGTGCGTGGGATGTCATCGAGACTTGCGGTCCCATAACCGGTGATGCGTCCTGTTTTATCAATGAACGGCGTATAGTAACTCATGACCAAGTGATACAAACTGCGGTAGCGTGCCGGGCGCCCATAGAGACCTGTGCAGCGGGAAAAACCGATAGTGCCGTAGCGGCCATTTTTCTTATAAAGGAAGAGCACATGATCCAGGTGGTCCTTTGAGGTAATATCCAAAACCGTTGGCGGATAGCCGTGCTCGCCTAAGATAGTGGCCGCAATAAAGACAGCTTCGAGGCAGTGGGCGCTTTGGTGTTTGAGGGATTGGCGAAAAGAACGGAGCGTTTCGCCGCGGGATTCCTTGTTATAGCGAAAATGGGAAATAATGAATTTCTGGACCTGCGCGGGTGTCTTAAGGTGACGGATTAGGCGTTTTTCGGTGGGGGTAAAGGGGTGGTTAAACCGCATGGCTTAGGCCACTTGAATCTCAATAACTGTCGGGGGTTCACTTTTTGAACTATCTGATTTTTCAGGAGATTTTCTTGGTTTTTCGGAGTGTGGCAGGTCCCGAATGGCCGGTAGCCGTTCCCCTTCGGGCTGGGTCTTTTCTTGGCGCTTATCCTGGATCTTTTTAATCATGCTTGGATCCATAACCCCTCCAAGTCTCTAGTTTCTATTATTATTATCGGCAAAACAACTGAAAAGTTGCTTGGGGGCTATTTAATTTTGAGGATGTTGGCAGATCGTTTGCGAACATCTCTGGTTACTTCCTACAAAAGTTGCCTTCCTTTTGACCAGCGGGAATTTCGCGTGATGGGGCTTTGTCTGCAAAAGCCTGCTTAGGATTGTGAAAGGGAAGTTCTGTTGCATCAAGATCGGTAGCCCTTAAGCGTTCGCTAACTGTTCTGCATATGATGTTGCCACTTGCATCATACTCGATAGTTGCTCCGTCTTCATTGCCATGCACATCATTGATCTTTATGTAAAGTGATCGCAGCTCTCCATGTTCATCATAGTAACCTGTTTTACGCTCAGCATGATCGTCGGAACCCCCTTCGCTCGTATAAACGCGTGGATGTCCTGCCGAATCGCTCCACAATGTGCGGGTTGTTTCCTGTGGCTGTTCATAACAGAATTGTCGTTGCTCTTGGCTTAACGCATGCTTACGCATCGCAGCTTGGAGTTGTTTCACTAGTGTTTGGTTAGTCTTTATGGTTGAGCTGCCACGCAAGGAAGCGCATGATGGAAGTGGTTTGTCATTTGCCCAAAGAGAAGTGCTTACTAGTATCAATATAATAAGGATTGTGTTTTTCATCATAGTTGTACTCCTTGGGGTGCTAGGCAAAGGCCAAAGAGAAGGTAATGATACTACATAATAACCAGAGAATAAATAGGCGAATCCCGTACAAAATTGCCACGCAATGCGACGCAACAGGATTTTTATCCCCCAAATAACAGAAACGGGAAACCAAATGGCTTCCCGTTTCTGTTATGCGGACGTTAGCGGATAATTTTCGAATCTATAATTGTGGCCCCTTCATAACGTCGCCCGACCTTCAATAATTGTGGGATATTCTAGAGTGGGTAACAGCTCAGCTCGCATTCGTGTGGTATCACCATAATAGGACACTCGCCCAATATCGATAAAGTCTTTGGTAAGGGGGGCGCGGGTGTTGAAACACTTGGAAAACAATTCAAAAAAATTGGCAGCCATATAAATCAGGCCGAGTGGCATTTTCCACGGTGGTCGAACGCCCCACTGCTGGCAGGCAATTGATAGGAATTCTTGCAAGGTAATCTTGCCCTCGTCACCCAGGTGATAAATTCCATGAATGTTCGGTTTTGAGATCGCGGCTGCTACTGCCCTGCAAAAGTCAATTTTGGATATCAGATGGATCTGAGTAGGTTGCCGCCACACGCCCAGCATATGGTGTTTGGCGAACCAGTGGGCCGCATCGACCATCAAAACACCCTTTCCATAGACCATGCCCACACGCAGGACAATTGAGCTTGGCATTTGCGATAGAAGGTATTTTTCCTCTGCGAGTCGGGTTTGCGCATGAACGGATATCGGATGGCCATCTAGTGTGCCCCTGGCCGGATGATCAAAGCTGGTAGGGCCTTCGACGTGGGGAAAACTGATCAGGATAATCTTTTTCACACCGCATTCTTTGGCAACATCCACCAGATTCTGAAAATATTTTACATTGGTCGTTGGTAAAAATGTTTCGGGATTGGCCTTAAAAAGTACGCCTGCAAAATGCACAATGGTATCTACCCCATCCACGGCATTGCGCAGTGTATTGGGTTGGGCAAGATCCGCCTTAACTACCTCAGTTCGTCCATCGACTTTAAGTGTAGATAACACATCCTTCTGATGGACCATCAGCCGCAAAGGAACGTCCGAGTGTGTCAGTAAATGAGCCGCCAACAGTGCCCCTAAATTGCCTGCAGCTCCAGTAATGAGTGTTGTCATGCTGAACCCTCTGTATATCAACATTAAATGACAGACAAGATGGATCCTTCACTTCCCTCCGGGTGTCATATCCTGATAACTCGCTTCCCACTTAAACTTTCTGTCTCAATAAACACAAAACCCCCGTCCTTGACTCACCAGAACGAGGGTTCTACCCGTTGTGCGTTTGCGAATCTTGTTTCAGAACAAACGGTTTGTTAAAGTGTTGGACCGCCGATTTGATAGTGCAGAAAATACATCATAGAGCTCCAAGTTTCTTCCATCATGCGACATGTGGCTGCAATACTGGGTTGCGTTTGAATGCCCAGGTTTTGAGCAGTATAAGATGCCACTTCGCGGGTACGTTCGTGTTGATCTTCTATGCCCTGTTGTAGAATCGCCGCTTGATCCTTCTTCTTTAGATAGTGGACTTGTTCCAAAACGCAAGCGCGCACGAAACCATTAGAATCATTCATGCCACGTTGGGCGATAGCTAAGCGGTCTTCAGGTTTCAGGTACTTGAGTTGTCGAACTGCGGTGCTGCGAGTTGCCGCATTCTCAGAGTCTAGCCCTTGTTGCACGAATGCCCGTCGGTCTTCCAGTTTTAAGCAAAACGTTTGTGCTGCCGCCACTTCTGTAATTCTGCCATCCCAGCTGGCAGTGAATTTTGTGCCCTCTTCAAGAAATTCGAGGTGGTTCGCAATTGGCAAGTATTGCACTGCAGTTATTGCGGATATCATGAGTTCAACACTATAAGGATGATCAAACCGATTCTGGGTAACTGCTGCTTTATAATAGTCAAATATCTGTCGAATAACTGTGATGCGTTCTGTAATTGGTAAATATTGTATGTTCTGCCCAAGCATATAAAGATGACTAGGGGTACAGAAAAGAAGTGCCGAATCGAGAGTGGATGAGTTTGCACAAATTGCTTCAGCTGGACGATCCTCGTGCTTAGCTATGCGAAATAATTGTTTGGCTTCAGCTTGCGAAAAGAGCTTTTGGAGTTGCGCCACGCTTGGCCACCGCTCACCTGTAAGGGCTGGCGATATTTCTTCATAAGTTAGAAAGCCGTCACCGTTTTTGTCGGCGACAAGGAGTGATTCCAGCCACGCCCGTTCATCGGCAGATATCAAAGGATTGTTGAGCCATTTCGCAGCGGAAGCAATATCTACGCTATCACTATTAAGTGGTTTAACCATAAGAACAGCCTCCTAGGGCGGTATTTGAACTACTCATAATGTTATCGGCTATCCATTAAAAAGGTTGCTTATTATTATTTTGCCAAGGCGTACCACCATCCTTGGTTCACCAGAGCGAGGAGGCTACCGCTTTTGTACGGTTCCGCCATTTATTCTAACGGCCTCCGCATGTGCTCTGGCACGCGGTCGAACCTGTGGGGTCTTTGACCTCAGGTTCTCATCCCCCAAATAACAGAAACGGGAAACCAAAGGGCTTCCCGTTTCTGTTATGCTGAGAGGGGGATTGATGTGCTGCGCACATCGTTCCGCAATGTGCCTTGTGACCACCCGCTTCGCGGGTTCCCGGTCACTTCGGATCATTATGGTTTTTGCGTAATCGAACCCAATGAAGCCTTTGGCTTCATTGGGTTCGCATCCGCGCACTAGACAGAAATAAAAATGCCCCTTTTGGGGCATTTTTATTTCTGCGGAGAGGGGGGGATTCGAACCCCCGATACCCGTAAGGGTACGCCTGATTTCGAGTCAGGTACATTCAACCACTCTGCCACCTCTCCAAACTGCAGGTGGGGCACTAGCAGGGACGGGTCGTGGTGGGCAACGAATTTTCGCGCTTGTGATTTTTAGCCATACCTCTATAGGAACGCCATCAATAGGAGGGGATTATGAAAATACCTACAGCGTTGGGGCTACTTTTACTATCGACAACGGCGTTGGCCTCAGGTGTGGGCGAACCCTGTGCCACCAACAAGGATTGCGACAGTCATATTTGCTTGGATTTGGCTGCCACCAAAGACACCTGCAAAGGCATCAAAGTGTGTGCAACCGCGTGCAATGAAAAGACCAATAATGTCTGCACACGCGCACTTCCCGATGGCAAAACCGAAAAGGGCGATTGCGACCCCGTCAAAATGAATGGCAAAAGGAAAGACTATTGCCTGTACCGCTCCTTTCTTGCATTGTGCCACCATGAAGACCGAAATTGACCTGCATGGATTAAAGCTGGATGAAGCAGAGCGCGAAGTGATGCGTTTCATCGATCAACTTTACTACAACGGTGAAACCAGTGGGCGCATTATTCATGGCATGGGCGTCATTGCCGAGCACCTTCCGCATTGGTTGGAAAGTTACCCATTTATTGCACGCTTTGAACGTTCAACATTCAATGCAGGTGCCACAATGGTTTATATGGACATTGCCTAGTAAGTTGTGTTTGAACCAGTTCCATGGATCTGGCCCTTCAAACTATTATCTTTGCAGTTGGTGCTGGAATTTTTTGCCAACTCATTTCTGAAAAAGTCAAAATCCCCAGCATCTTCTTTTTGTTGATTGCCGGTGTTTTGTTGGGCCCTATGTACGCAGGTTTGGTACGGCCAGAAACAATTCGTGGTGGGCTTCCAATTGTAATTGAAATTGGTGTCGCCATTATTTTGTTTGAAGGTGGCCTCTCGCTACGTTTCAATCAAATACAGGCGGTGACTCGTCCGATTCAAAAGTTACTCACTGTGGGCGCCCTTATTACTTTTATTGGGGTGTTTCTTTCTTGTCGCTGGATAGTCGGTCTCAGTTGGAACTATTGTTTTATGATCGGTGCGCTCATGGTGGTTACGGGCCCCACGGTGATTGGGCCCATTATCAAGCGGCTTCCCTTGCGTCGGGATTTGGCGACCATCATGAACTGGGAATCCCTTTTGTTGGATCCCATCGGTGTGATTTTAGTGGTGCTCATTGCTGATTTTATTATGGCAGAAGACGCTAATCTCTTTCTGACGTTCGTTCAGTTTTTCAAAATTATTTTAGTGGGCGCTGTGGTGGGTGCAGCCTTTGGTGGTATCCTGTATTTGTTTTTGCGATTTGTTGTGGATGTTTCACGCGAAACGGTAAACTTGTTTGTTTTAGCAGGCGCGCTACTTTCATTTGAATGCGCTGAAATGGTGGCGAATAATTCCGGGTTGCTTGCAGTTGTATGCACCGGAGTTTTTTTGGCAAACGTGCGGTTTCCAAGGCAGCATCGCAAAACGATTTTGGAATTTAAAGGAACGTTGGCGTCACTTTGGATCGCATTTATCTTTGTCTTGTTGGCGGCACGCCTGGATGTGCATCGTGTGTTTGGTTGGGGTAATGCGGGTTGGATGTTCTTAGGCGTATTGATTTTTGTAATTCGTCCACTCGATGTGTTTGTTTCAACGTGGAAAAGTGCCATTACATTTAAGGAGAAAATCTTTCTGTCGTGGGTAGCCCCACGGGGCATTATTGCTGCATCTGCTGCATCATTCTTCGCAATCACATTTGAAGAAAAGGGTTTTATCAATGCGTCTGCACTTGAAAATTTAAGTTACCTTGTGATTGCAACAACGGTTGCGCTGCAAGGTCTTACCGCTGGAATATTCGCATGGATGTTGGGGTTACTCGAGGTTAAGAAGTCAGGTACTTTGATTGTGGGCGCCCATTCCTTGGCGCGGCACGTGGCAAGGGCACTCAAAAAACAGAATGTTGATGTAAGACTTGTTGATACTGATTATTTCAACGTGGAGGCAGCCATTCAAGAGGGGCATGAGGCGTTTTGCGGTGATGCCCTTGATCAATCATTTTTGGAAGAGCTGCAATTAAAGCAGATGGGCAATTTTGTTGCGCTGACCCCCAATAACAAGGTGAACATTTTAGCATGTCAGTTGGCCCAAAAAATCATACCATCCAAATCAGTGTATCAGTTGTTGCCACAACAAGCCAAGTCAGGCGTTGCGCTGGCCCAAAAAATTGGTGGCGTTACCATTTTGCCGTTACTGCCATATCTAGATGTTGTGAATATTGGTTTGGAAGATGGAACATTTGAGTTTGTTGAACGCACGATTCCAAAGGGTACCATTTATAGAGGTGCAATAGTAGTGTCAGATAGTGAGTTTTGGCCGCTGCTGCAAATCCATAAAAATAATACTGTGTCGTGGATACCCCAAGATCATCACTTTCAATCAGAGACCGTTGTGTTGGGTGTGCGACATGCTCGGAGTAGTATTGCATGATTGTGGTGGCGATCATTACTGCTTTTGCAGCGTCACTTCTCACATTCTTTTCAGGTTTTGGTCTGGGCACCATTTTAATGCCGGTCATGGCGATATTCTTCCCTGTGGAAGTGGCAATTGCATTAACGGCAATCGTACATTTTCTTAATAACCTGTTTAAATTAATTTTGATTGGTCGGCATGCACGATGGATGGTGGTATTCCGGTTTGGGATCCCGGCAATGCTTGCTGCCTACTTGGGTGCGAAGTTGCTATTCGACCTGCCACACATCAAACAAGTGGTAGCAGTGTTGATGATTATTTTTGTGCTGCTTGAACTCTTGCCACAATTTAAAAAAGTGACGCTGGGTCTTAAGTGGATGCCATTGGGTGGTTTGCTCAGTGGCTTTTTTGGTGGATTGTCCGGGCATCAAGGTGCGTTACGTAGTATGTTCCTGATCCGAGCGGGCCTTTCCAAAGAAATGTTTATTGCAACAGGTGTGGTGATTGCGTGTGTGATAGATGTGACGCGTCTCTCTGTTTACACCGCACAATTTTCCCACGATGGGTTGTATCGGGAATGGCCACTCATTGCATCTGCAACAGTCAGCGCTTTTGTTGGCAGCTATGTGGGTAGTCGTTTGTTAAAGAAGGTCACCATTTCCACACTTCAAGTGGGTGTTGCGATTGCCATTATGATCTTTGCGATTCTGCTTGCTTTGAACGTTGTCTGAGAATTGTGGGGCACGCACTTTATACTTGCTGTTTGTGCTGGGAGTGGTTTAGAGCAAGCTTGGAGGTTTTCAATAATGTCTGTTCCGATCTTAATTTGGGTGGTGCTCGGTCTAGTCTTGCTTGCCGCTGAAATGATGACGTTGACCTTTGTCCTTGTTTTTTTTGGGGTGGGGGCGTTGGTTGTGGCCATTCTCAAATGGCTTTTGGGATTAGAATCCATCCCGTTTGAAATTCTGATTTTTTCAGGCATTAGTGTTGGTGGTCTGTTGTGCTTTCGTCGAAAATTTCGGGAAAGCTGGTCACATAAAGAAGGTGCTGCAATTGATGTGGGCAAGGTCATTATTCTCAATCGTGATGTGCCTGCTTGTGGTCGGGCCCAAGTTGAATATCAGGGAACAACATGGACAGCCGAAAATGAATCTGACGTTCTTTTATCTAAAGGGTCGCGTGCTGTTATTGTGCGTGTCGATGGGCTAACGCTCATTGTTAAGGGGGTTTAATGGGAATCACGACGTCACTTGTTATTATAGGGTTTGCATTGATTTTTTTGCTGCGGACTGTGCGTATTGTCCCTCAGCAAAATGCCTTTGTGGTGGAGAGGCTGGGGAAATATCATAGGACCTTAAATGCTGGTTTGCATATTGTGGTGCCATTTATTGATGCGATCCGATATAAACATAATCTGAAAGAGGTCGTCCTTGATATTCCAGAGCAAATTTGTATTACAAAAGATAACGTACAGGTCGGTGTAGATGGTGTGCTTTTCTTTCGTGTTACCGATCCTGCTAAGGCGTCATATGGTGTTGCCAATTATGCGCCAGCGATTGTGCAGCTTGCACAGACAACACTTCGTTCTGAAATTGGCAAACTGGATCTTGATCGTACCTTCGAAGAGCGTCAACATATTAACAACTCAATCGTTTTGGAAATTGACAAGGCCACAGATCCTTGGGGTGTAAAGGTGTTACGTTACGAAATTAAATCAATTACACCGCCGCATGATGTGATTGCTGCCATGGAAAAGCAGATGCGCGCAGAGCGTGAAAAGCGCGCAAAAATTTTGGAATCAGAAGGAGATCGTGATTCTAAGATCAATCGTGCAGAAGGTGAAAAGCAGCAGGTTATCAAAAATTCAGAAGCTTCGCGTCAGCAGAAAATTAACGAAGCAGAAGGTCAGGCATCTGCCATTTTAGCTGTGGCCAAGGCAACCTCTGATGGTCTTAAAATGGTTTCCTCTGTGCTGGCTGCTCCAGGTGGTCAGGATGCTGCACGACTCCGCGTGGCAGAAGAATATGTAAAGCAGTTTGGTGAGTTGGCTAAGGAATCCAATACTATGATCATTCCAGCGAGTGTCTCTGAAGTCAGTGGCATGATCGCAACTGCCATGTCTGTTTTTGAAAAAACACGTATTGATCGTAACGCTACTGAATAATTCTATGCCTGGATCCGACAAAATCCTCGTCGCTTTAGATGTCCCTGACATTCCCGCTGCCCAATCGTTGGTAAAGCAGTTGGCGCCGCACGTGGGCGGATTCAAGGTGGGGTTGGAACTCATGAACCATGTGGGTGCCCCGCAAATTGTCGAGGCAGTGCGTGATGCGGGTGGCATGTTATTCTTCGATGGAAAATTTCACGACATTCCCAATACAGTTGCAGGTGCGGTGCGCGGCGCCATACTGCCGGGCATCGGTTTGTTGAATGTGCATTGTTTGGGTGGGCCGGCCATGATGAAGGGTGCAAAAGAGGCCGCTATTACTGAAGCCTCTGCACAAAAAATTCCAGTGCCCAAAGTAATTGGGGTGACCATTCTCACAAGTATGAATGTTGCAGAACTGCAAGCGATTGGGATGCAACAAATCAAAGAGTCGCGCGACATCACTATTTTAGTGGGACATCTGGCACTTGAGGCCAAAAAAGCGGGGCTTGATGGTGTGGTGTCTTCGCCGCAAGAAATTTCACTGATCCGTGAGTTGTGTGGACCTGATTTCTTAATTGTAACACCCGGTGTGCGTCCGACCTGGGCCGCTACTGGTGACCAAAAACGTGTTATGACCCCCAAGGATGCGGTGGCTGCGGGCGCGGATTATTTGGTAATTGGTCGCCCTATTACCAATCCCCCCAAAGAGATCGGCAGCCCCGCAGATGCAGCACAAAAAATCATCGCAGAATTGCAGTAAATCCGCTTTTTCTAATTGGGTTGCGCCAGAGCGAATGGCCTGTTAGAGCGCCCGGCATGGAACCCAAGCAATTATTCGAGTCCTGCGGGGCAATCATTACCAACTCCCATTTTGTCTACACCTCCGGTAAGCATGGTGAGAACTATATCAATAAAGATGCGGTTTATCCCCATACTGCGATTGTCAAACAGCTCTGCGAGGAAATTGCACGCCAGTGCCCTTGGCAGGTGGACGTAGTGGCTGGTCCAACAATGGGGGCGGTCATTCTGTCCCAATGGGTGGCGCATGCGTTATCTGAAATGACGGGTCGCGAAATTTTGGGCGTTTATGCCGAAGAGGATGCCGACAAAAACCGTGCTTTTCGCCGAGGCTATGATGCACTGATTCGCGGTAAACGGGTTTTGGTGGTGGAAGATATCTTAACCACAGGAGGCTCAGCACTCAAGGTGGTAGAGGCTGTGAAGAAAGCGGGCGGAAAGCTTGCAGGGGTCTTTGGTCTGTGTAATCGAGGGGGGATTGGCGAGGACGCGGTTGGTGGTGTTCCTCTCATGAGTCTTTTGAATTTGAATTTCCAAATGTGGGAAGCGAGTGATTGTCCGCTCTGCGCAAAAGGTGTTCCTGTGAATACCACAGTTGGCAAAGGCCGCGAATTTCTGGCTGCAAAAAAGTAGTGTTACTTGAATGGGTGGTCGGGCCCTGTGCAATGAACGGGTGGCGAACCCCGCCAGGCCCGGAAGGGAGCAACGGTACCCGCTTTGGTCATGTGCCGCAGTCAGCCTGGCTATCCATTGAGGTAACACAATGACATATCAAGCATTTGCCCGAAAATATCGCCCACAAACCTGGGCAGCGGTGATGGGTCAAGACCATGTCACACGCACTCTTGCCAACGCAATCCAGTTGGGACGCGTGCATCATGCCTACTTGCTTTGCGGTGCGCGTGGGATTGGTAAAACCACTATTGCGCGTCTATTGGCCAAGACAGTCAACTGTACCAATCGTGATGCCAAAACGATGGAGCCGTGCAACACGTGCCCGTCCTGTCTGGAAATTACTGAAGGGCGTTCGCTGGATGTGCAGGAAATCGACGGTGCATCCAATACCAGTGTGGATGATGTTCGCGAAATTCGAGAACGCGTCAAGTTTTTGCCTGCATCAGGAACATACAAAGTTTATATCATCGACGAAGTGCACATGCTCTCGACGAGCGCATTCAACGCTCTGCTCAAAACGCTCGAAGAACCACCGCCACACGTGATTTTTGTATTTGCCACAACAGAAGTACATAAAATTCCAGCTACGATTTTGTCACGTTGTCAGCGGTTTGATCTGCGTCGCTTGTCGCCTGCTGCAGTTATTCAAGAGTTGGATCGTATTGCCACAAATGAAAATGTAAAATTGGATCCTGTCGCTGCAGCAATCATATCGAGGGAATCCGAAGGCAGTATGCGCGATGCAGAATCACTATTTGATCAGGCGGTAGCCTGTGGCGGTAAAGAAGTTTCAGCCGAGACAATTGAGCAGTTGTTGGGGTTGTGTGATCGGGCATCTGTGTTACGCGTTGTTGCAGCTATTTTGGCGCGTGATGGATCAACGCTGTTGGATCATGCCGGGCAATTATTTGAACGTGGGGTGCAGTTGCCACGCTATGTGCAAGAAGTGCTCACTATTTTTCGTCATATGTGGGTTGTTTTGGCCAGTGGCAAGCCGGTTGGCATGGAAGATTTGACTGCTGATGAAGTGGCACAGATTGAAGCGATGGCCAAGCAGGTAAAGCCGGAAGAACTGTTACAGTATATTCGTATTCTATCCGATGGTGTGGAGCGCCTTGCACGATCCCGTACGCCACGCATTACATTTGAAACACTTCTGTTGCAAACCACATTGGTTCAGCCTGTGATTCCCATTGCATCACTCATTGATCGGCTTGAAAAAATGGAATCAACAAGCGCGTCGCGCCAACAGGTTGAGACCCATACTCAAGTGGCTCCGACCCGCACTGAAATGGCTGGCGTTGCGGCGCCGGTGCGTTCGTCAGTAACACCCGTAGCGGTTGACGCCTCATGGGAAACACTCCTGTCACGTTTAAGTCAGGATAAACCACAGATGGCGTCGATTCTGTCGCATAGTTTGAGTCATTCGGTGTCAGCCAATGGGATCTCCGTCGTTTTTCCAAAGGGCTCCGTGTATGCTGACATGTTGAAAGAGAGTGATCGACAGACGCTACTCAAGGGCTTGATAAGCACCTACTTTGGAAAGCCAATGGCATTGAATGTGGGTGTGGATGATGCTCAGTCCGTGGATCGCAATGCCGAGGTGCGTGCCCAAGTGCGTGAAGAAAAGCGCGAACAAAATCGACAAATTAAAACAGATGCTGTGCAGCATTCATTGGTTAAAGATGCCATGAATATTCTGCAGGCAGAAATTAAAGAAATCAAACCCCTTAAGGAGTAGTTATGGATATTCAAAAAATGATGAAGGAAGCGCGCAAGCTACAAGCCCAAATGGCGGCCAAACAAGAAGAACTCGCCAGCCAAAATTTTGAAGCCTCCAGTGGTGGTGGCATGGTAACAGTCACTGTTTCCGGAAAAATGGAAGTGAAGGGCGTCAAAATTGATCCCACGATTTTAAAACCTGAAGACGTTGATATGGTGCAAGACTTGGTAATGGCGGCGACTAATGAAGCTGTGAACAAGGCACAAGAGGCTGCCCAAAATTTGATGGGTGGTATGTTGGGTGGAATGGGTGGCGGAATTCCAGGTCTGTTCTAGTTCATCTTGTGCAAAGTGCGCTTTAACGTAACCCAAAGTTGTGATAGAAGACACGTATGCCCACAAATCCCATTGATCGATTAACACATGCATTTTCAAAATTGCCCGGCATTGGCGAAAAATCCGCGGCGCGTTTGGCCTTTCATGTATTTAAAGGGGATCCCAAAATTGCGGAAGAATTGGCGCAGGCCCTGTTGGCCATCAAGTGCACAACCGCGCTGTGTGCCCATTGTTTTGGTATTACCGCAGACGATGTGTGCACTATTTGCAGTGATGATCGTCGCAATCGCCAGACCATCTGTGTGGTAGAAGAACCCAAGGATATGGCCGCCATTGAAAAAACGCGGGCATTTCAGGGAATTTATCATGTGCTTCATGGGGTGCTGTCACCATTGGATGGTGTGGGTCCCAGCGACTTGCGCATTGCCGAACTGGTTAATCGGTTAGAGGCATCTCCAGCTGTTGAAATCATTCTGGCCACTAATCCAACGGTGGAGGGTGAGGCCACCTCTCATTATATAGCCGATATTTTGCGTCCGCGGGGGATGCGCATTACCCGCTTGGCCAGCGGTATTCCGATGGGCGCATTTCTGGAGTACACCGATCAACAAACCCTGGCACTTGCCATCAATCGTCGCCGCGAGCTGTAATTGTATTGACACATCGGCGGCAAGCCCCCTAGAATCCCGCACATGTCATTTATCAACGAACAAACCAAAGAAGTGAATTTCAAAATTGTGTATTTTGGGCCAGCCCGCAGTGGCAAGTCCACCAGTCTGCGCCAGATTTATACGGCAGCTCGCGGTAACGCCAAATCCAAGACCAAGTCGCCAGAACCGCTTTCTCTGACCAGCGAAAGTGACAGTACACTGTATTTTGACTTCATTCCGCTCTCGTTGGGGGAAGTGAAGGGCTATAAGATCCGCCTCCATATATATACGGTGCCGGGAGAGGTGGCTTATGAGGCCAATCGCAAGATTATCTCCAAGGGTGTGGATGGTGTGGTCTTTGTGGCAGACTCTCAATTGGAAAAATTAGACCACAATTTGCAAAGTTTGAATGATTTAGGCCGAATTTTGGCCCAAGAAGGGGTTGAATTGCAGGAAATCCCCCATGTTATTCAATATAATAAGCGTGATCTCAAAACTGCAGTGCCAACTGAGCAGCTGCAATCAATCCTCAATAAGCACGATGCCCCCTGGTTTGAGACGACTGCCACCAACGGTGATGGGGTGATGGATGCCTTGCGTGCTATTGGTGCTCAAGTACTCGCCAAAAATGACTAAGTTTTGACGTTTCTTTATTCCAAATACCCACCTTCTCATTTTTGAATTGTTCAGCTGCCTAAAAAGTTGAAGCCCATTGACTTAATTTTTGGCATGGATGTTGCTTTGTAATTGGGCAACCATGATACGCACTACACTTGTTGTACTTGGCACTTTGGTTGGATTAATGGCCCATGCAGAACAAGCTGTCCCTGCAAATCCAACGCCACCACCCCAGTTAAATGATGCAACTACTGAGCAACCCGACCCACAAAAAATGTCACCTGGTGAACAATACGTGCTGGCTTGCGCTACTGAGCTTGCAAAGTTGGGGCGGCCCAATGCCGCAACAGATTGTGAACAATTAATTCGCCACAGCCATTTGATTCAGAGTGATGCCATCCGATATCTGACAGCTGCCTCTGATAAGGAGCGTCAGGCGTTTGCAGAACTTTCGACACTGGGGCGATTTGAAGTTTTGGAGCCAGATGTGGATCCCAGCAAGATAACCCTATTAATCCTGTCGGAGCATAAGGCACCTGGTTCGCGTATGGCTGTTCAGCTCGCTAAAGATGTGATGCAGCCTGGTTGTGGCTATTATCAGATTGAGTTGATGCTTAAGGCGCTCGACAATGCGCATGCGTTGCCACAAGTGAAAGTGGCGCGCGTCGGTAAGGGTAAAGATCGTCAAGTCGCGTATGAAAGTTGTGTGAGTAAATCACAAGATGCAGCGCAAGAATGTCTCAACCCTGTCTTTCAAGTTGTTACTTCGGAACCTTCTCCCAATCCTTAAGAAATTTGGAAAGTCCGCTGTCAGTGAGTGGATGCTTAGCGAGCTGTTGAATGACGCTAAATGGAATGGTGCATACGTCTGCGCCAATGAGAGCAGCGTCACGTACGTGAACAGGATTGCGTACGCTGGCTACAAGCACCTCAGTTTTGAAATTGTAATTGCGATAGATCGTGACGATGTCTTGAATCAAACGCATGCCTTCTTCAGAAATGTCATCTAGGCGTCCAATAAATGGGCTGATGTAAGTAGCGCCCGCTTTTGCAGCCAGGAGTGCCTGATTGGGTGAAAAGCAAAGTGTGACGTTTGTTTTGATGCCCATTTCAGAGAACTTTTTGGTGGCTTTGAGGCCTTCTTCAATCAATGGGACTTTGACAACGACGTTGGGTCCAAATTCGGCAAGCTTTTTTCCTTCAGCAACAATTTCATCGCAGGTGGTGCTAACAACTTCCAGGCTTACAGGCCCTTTGACTTCGCCCAAAACCTCTTTAATGACAGTTTTAAAATCTTTACCTGTTTTGGCAACTAGTGAGGGGTTGGTGGTGACGCCATCCAAAACGCCCATGGCGTTGGCGGCACGGATTTCATTGATATCAGCGCTATCGATAAAGAATTTCATAAAGCCTCCTAGGATTTAAATTTTGCTGCACAGGTTTCACTGCAAAAATAATTACCGCTGCGAAATATGGCGGTCGTTTTTTCTATATACATATCACATACGGGATCACGAACCAGTTCTGTCATGGCCTGTGACGTGCCAGTTGTTGCATGGGGCGGTGCATAGTGGTGTCGTGTGGGTTGGTTCATTTTTCGTAAAAACTTAAATGTCCAGTAGACACACAGGATAATAAGTAATGTTCTTAGCATGATATTTTTTCAATCTGTAATGCATGCTCTCTTTGGCATGTGTGAATCAATTGATCAATGGTTTCACCACTCTTTGGATGAATCCATGTGGGGGCTATATCACGCAAGGGTAGGAGCACAAACAGTCTTTTTGGTATTTCGGGGTGTGGCAATGTGAGAGTGGGAGTGGTTTTGAGGGTATCTCCATAACTTAGGATATCCAGGTCAATACAACGCGGGGACCATTTTGCATGGTGTTCGGGACGTCCCATTTGCTGTTCAATGGATTGTAGTGAGAGTAATAACATTTCGGCATCGAGCGCTGTTTCCAATTCAACCACACCATTAATATAGTCATCTTGCTGTTCACCTAAAGTGACTGCTGCTGACTGATACCATGGTGATTGTTGTGTCACGGTTGTGTGTAGCAAGGTGCCGAGTTTTTCCACTGCAGCTTGGCACTGGTGTAATGGTTGGCCTTGGTTACTGCCAATAGCAATCAACGCAGTCGTCATGTTTATAACTTTTGCAACCGATGCACCGCTTCTTCCAACTTTTCAGGTGGTGCTGTGAGGGAAAAGCGCACATAGCCTTCACCGTAATCACCAAATCCAGTGCCAGGGGTAATGACGACACCGGTTTGCTCCATGACTTTGACAGCAAAGTCTTTTGCCTTAACGCCCTTGGGGGTGGCTGCCCATACATAGAACGTAGCTTCGGGAACCATAATGTCCCAACCGTGGGCTTTCAGAACGCTTACCAACTTGTCGCGGCGTTGTTGGTAGATATTGCGAATTTCGGTGAGTACAGATTCTGGAGATTGTAATGCGGCAACGCCCGCATCTTGAATGGCAACAAAGGCGCCGGAATCCAAATGAGTTTTCATTTTGGCCAGGCTTTGCACAATAGCTTTATTGCCAACTGCAAATCCAAGTCGCCATCCGGTCATGTTAAATGTTTTGGAAAGTGAGTGCATTTCAATGGCCACGTCTTTGGCGCCTTCAACTTGAAAAATTGAAAGAGGACGTTTACCGTCATAGAAAATTTCCATATAGGCGGCGTCGTGGCAGATGATAAAATTGTATTTTTTGGCAAGTGCAACCACGTCCTGGAAAAATTCACGCGTGGCAACTGCAGATGTGGGATTGTTGGGGTAGTTCAAGAACATGATCTTTGTTTTCTTTAAAATGTCTTCAGGAATCTTTTTCAAATCCGGCAAGAACTTGTTTTCACGTGTGAGTGGCATGAAATGTGGAATACCGCCGCAAAAAGTTGTGGCGCTGGAATAGACGGGGTATCCAGGTGATGGTACTAGAACCGCATCACCGGGATTTACAAACGTCCATGGAATGTGAGCGATACCTTCTTTGGAACCAATGAGTGTGAGGCATTCGGTGCTGGGATCAAACTCCACATTGTAATATTTTTTCATCCACGCGCATGCCGCCTTCTTAAATTGGGGGGCGCCATCGTATGGTGGATAGGGATGGGTCTCTGGATTTGCAGCGGCCTTTTGCATGGCTTCGACAATATGCTTGGGTGTGGGCATGTCAGGGTCGCCAATGCCAAGGCTAATTAAATCCATTCCCTTGGCGCGCAATTCGGCCTTCTTTTTGTCAATTTCGGCAAATAGATATGGTGGCAATTCTTGCAGTCGTGCCGCTTCTTTAAATGTAGTCATGGTGTCTCCAATTTATTTTTTGAGATTTAATACGTCTTGCATGTCGTAGAGCCCTGCAGGTTTGTTGCAAGTCCAGCGTGCTGCTTGCAGTGCGCCTTCAGCGAACAGCTTCTGATCCAACGCTTCATGTCGTACCGTAATTTTTTCAAACGGTCCTTCAAACGTAATAGTGTGAATACCCACAACATCACCTTCACGAATGGATTCAATGGGCATTTCTTTGCCGAACGCCTTGGCAAGTCGGGCTGCAGTACCGCTGGGTGCATCCTTTTTGCGCGTGTGATGTACTTCGATCATACTTGCTTTATAGTCTGGTCCCAGAACGGCTGCCGCTTGTGCCATCCAGTTAAGGAGCATGTTGACGCCCAAGCTTGTATTGGGTGTGAAAACGACAGCAGATTTTTTGGAGGCTTCCTGAATTTTTGTCTCTTGGTCTTTTGTAAAGCCAGTGGTGGCAATAATGATGGGTACGCCATGCTGCGCACACACTTCAGCGTTATGCACGCTCGCCTCAGGTGTTGAAAAGTCAATCACCACGACGCCGGATTGAATGCATTTTTCAATCGGCATGCCACTATGGACTTCTCCCATAATCTCACATTGCTTG
Source organism: Deltaproteobacteria bacterium CG11_big_fil_rev_8_21_14_0_20_47_16 (assembly GCA_002796325.1). Taxonomy (GTDB): domain Bacteria; phylum UBA10199; class UBA10199; family 1-14-0-20-47-16; genus 1-14-0-20-47-16. The sequence goes on from PCXA01000001.1 coordinate 321,933, forward strand.
GATGCACGTGCAAGTTCCAACACCTTCTGCCCATATTTTCCAGTGGAGCCACAGACGATTAGTTTTAACATAATTTGTATTGTTGGAGACACTGCTGTAGTTGCGCGCGGTTAGCAGGTTGCATTTCACACAATGGCAGGCGAAATTCTTCGCGCATTCGTCCCATTATGGCGAGCGCGGTCTTGACGGGGATGGGGTTGCTTTCAATAAATAAAATTTTGTTCAGTGGCTGCAATTTTTCTTGAACGGTTGCCGCGTCCTGTAGCTTACCCTCTGCAAACAGATCCCAAACTTGTGAGAGCATCTGGGGTGCGACATTTCCGGTCACAGAAATGCATCCCTTGGCACCTGCTTGGTACATGTCGTAGTTCAATCCATCTTCACCTGAGATAACAGTTAGATCGGGAATCATTTTGCAGAGTGTTTTGCAGCGCTCCACACCCATGCACTCCTTGATGGCAACAATATTTGAAATCTTGGCCAGGCGTGCTGCTGTTTCGGGTAGCAGGTCCACGCCTGTACGCCCCGGTACATTGTACAAAATAATGGGCAGCGCTGTGGCTTTGGCAATGGCTTCAAAGTGTAAATACAGTCCTTGTTGCGTGGGCTTGTTGTAATAAGGGGTAACGTGAAGAAGGGCATCTACACCAACTGTTTCCAGCTTTTTGGATAATTCAATTGCGTGATGAGTGTCATTGCTGCCTGCGCCACCTGTTACGGGAACGCGACCAGCAACATGTTTGACGCAGAGTTCAACGGCATGGATGTGTTCTTCGTCGTTGAGAGTGGATGCTTCACCGGTAGTGCCACATGCAACAATACCATCGATGCCATTTTCAATCAGGAAATCAATTTGTCGATTCAGTGCGGTTTCATCAACTTTGCCATGATTGAATGGCGTTACAATTGCGACATGTGCCCCTGAAAGTCTCATAAGTTACATTGAAAATGTGCCGGTATAGACTGTTTCCGCCGGTCCGGTCATGTAAACGTGATTATCGTCCTTGTCCCACACCACTTCAACTTTACCGCCCGGTTGTGCAACAGTTACTTTGCGTCCAGTGAATCCATTGAGCACGCTAGCAAGCGCTACTGCACAAGCGCCTGTGCCACATCCATCCGTTTCGCCGGTACCACGCTCCCAAACACGCATAGACACTTCTTTGTCTGATGTGGCGTTGGCAAATTCCACGTTAATCTTACGAGGGAAAAGATGGAATGTCTCAATGATGGGGCCGTATTTGGTGAGTGGAAAGTTTGCTAAATCTTCAACAAAAATAACAGCATGCGGATTACCCATCGATAAACAGGTCATGCGCAATTCTTTATTTTCCAATTTAAGTGGGCGATTGATGATGCGGCCGCTTAGGTTAACCGGGATTTCTTTGCCCTTCATTTTGGGTTCGCCCATGTCGACTGTGAATGTCTTGCTGGTACCCTTTAGGGTTTTAATACCTGCCAAAGTTTCAACTGTGATTTCTTTTTTACGGGTGAGGCCTGCGGTGGCCACATAGCGGGCCACACATCGAATGCCGTTGCCGCACATTTCTGCTTCAGACCCATCGGGGTTGAATGCCTGCATGCGAAAATCTGCCTTGCGGGATTTGTGAACCAAGAGCAGTTGGTCACCACCAACGCCATATCGGCGGCTGAGAATCTGGCGTGCAAGTGATGCGGGCTTCTCGGGTTTCCACTTCAAACAGTCAATGAGCACGAAATCATTGCCAGTGGCGGTCATTTTGACGAATGGACGTTCTTTGGTTTTTGCTGCCATATCGACTCCTTTTTACGCGATCTGTGGATAAAGTCCTGTAACTGCTTGATTTTTATAGCCTAAAATTCGCGCGACTTTATCAGGCAGGGTGGGTTTCTGTCAACATATTTACGTTTGAGCCCCCATATTAGATGCTTGGGGCTGTATTTTATATGATGATTGTTTGGCAATTGGGAAAAATATGCTAAGTCGGGCCTCAAAAGGGGGCAAAGTGCCTGAAAAAATCATTAAAGCACTCGTAATATTGCTATTTATGACCAGAATTGCCTCTGCGGAGGCTTATGCCCCTTTCTTTTTATCGGGCGATGGGTGTCTCTATTTTCAAAAGGCAAAGGGGGTAGAGAAACAATGCTTCATGTCCCCAGATGGTGGCATCAACGATGTAGGACTGAAGCGAATCAATCAAATCTTTGGTGCACATTATGGGGATGGTGTGCGCTCACAAAACATGTCGCTGCGATTCCTAACATTCTTGAGTTTTCTGCAAGGCCACTATGATCGCGCGCCGATTAAGCTATTGTCTGGTTTTCGTCCGCCGAAATACAATCAATCGCTGCGCGACAAAGGTCGTCTCGCCGCACAAACCAGCATGCACATTGAAGGTGCTGCAGCGGACATTATATTGGCTGGGGTGCCATCATCTGAGGTGTATGCATTTGTAAAATCCTTAAACTGCTGTGGTGTCGGGTACTATCATGGCAACGCCGTGCATGTGGATACGGGACCCGCACGCTACTGGGATGAAACCACATCGGGCACAGAGAGCAAAGAGCCACAGCTCAATGAAAAGATTATCGTCCAATCCACATTTGATCGTTACTACCCAGGTTCTGATATTGTATTTCAATTGATGCGCGTGACCAATTACCCCGTGGATATGCCAGTTAAGTGGTTCCTGGTTCATGAAAATGATGGGAAACTATATCCGATTATTGTGCAAGATGAGCTGGCTGGCGAAGTTGTGAAGGGATGTCGGTTAATACCAAATCGTGTTGCCGCCCGGCAGATTTTGGCGGCAATTCCGGAGACAGTGCCTGCCGGAAAATACCATGCCACCCTTAAATTCTGCTCCCGAATCAGCGACAAAATGCCCGAGTCCATTGATAGTAACGTGATTGAGGTGTTGGAGTAGGATTTACTATTGGGGATACCGTTTTTGGATGGTGGATAGGATTTCTTGCGCAGCGGTTCTTTCGGCATCTGTCTCCGCATCTTCAAGCATTATTTCAGCAATGTCCTTTGCGAGTGGCACGTCTTCTGGAACAAATTGATCGGTGTGGACGTGGATGCCGACATAGGTCGCCCATCCCGGCAGGCCCGTGTCGTAATCTTGCGTGAGGTACGCGGGGTGATTTAAGTCGCGACCATTTTTTTTGAGCTGACGCGCGGTGAATTGAATCATGCTTTCAACGGTGGGGTTAAGGCCTCGCGCGCGTTGAAGTCGATACCATTGCATGGCGCGCGTTGCATAGTATGCCAGTGGGCCATTCACGCTTGATGTTGCGGATTGGGGTGATTGTGCAATGCTCATCGCGCCAAGTGTTCCATCTGCTTTTTGAATGCGCGTTACAAGTGGTGTGCCTGTTGGCATGCGAAACCATTCAGGGTGCTGGTCTTCGAGTTGCTGTACTTCCTGCCAGACATCATATGCTGTGTAGCGACCAGAATAAATGACAACACCGTCATCACCGCGCCATTCACGTGGATCTTGATTAATCTTAAATTGAACGTCATGACCTTTACGAATGTGTGCTGCTACAATGTTAATAATAGCGCGTGTTAGTTGTAGGGCATGCTGTGGTTCAATGGAGAAGTAAAAGCGAATTGTTGACGGTAGGGTTCTACGGTCAGCCTTTAATTTTTTAATCCCGAGTGCCCACCAGTGTCCGCCAAAATTAAACATACCGATGCTTTTTGCAAGGTTGTCGATTTGACTTTTAGCGTGTGCTTCTGCTGCATCAAGCGGCGCCGTTCGTGACAGCTTGCGATGGACGGTATCCCCATAAACAATTTCCTGAGTTGTCATTGCATCGGTGTGTCGTCGATGTCCTCGCATGCTTAAGGGGAGGCCGCCCATTTCACCAAAGTAATAAGAGTAGGCGCGCGAAATATCTCCAATAGTTATGTGCTCATCGGGATTGCCATAGGCGGTTAACAATCGCTCACGTAAAAGTGGTGGGAGTGTGATGGGTTCGGGCGACCATTCCGGAGGCGGCTGGTGGAGCCGTGTCTCTCCGATACGGGCTTCATGCTCTTCAACGAATGCGCGTATTTGTGGGAGCTTATCAAATAGTGTTCCGGCTTCGCTCTCTAATTGTTCAGCAAGAGTTTCCCATTCGAGACGTGTTCGGTTGCTGTAGCGACGTAAAATAGCAAGTCGCGCTGCAAGATCGTTGGCAACTTCAACGGGATCATCACCGGTTGTAGTGGAAATGGGTGCGGGTGATGATGGTGGCGGTGGAATGCTGGGTGCGGCACTGGCTCGCATACCACTTGATTGTGATGTGGGCGTTCCCATTTCTGATTCGAGTAAGTGAATTTTGTATCGTGTCTCTGTGTCCTGCACGCGAGAACTGAGTTCGTGAATTTGTTCCAGACGTTCTGCATCAGCAATTTGAATTTTGAGGGACTCAATATCGCGATTGAGCTGTGGCAATTGTGCCAAGTCGTCATCTACATACCATCGCAATCCTTGGCGACGGCGCTCCAAGTCTGCAAGCTCCTTCGACGCATCTTTGGTCTTTGTGTGTGGGGACATCCAATCCAAAAGACGACGACGGTCTTCGGTTGTCAGTGATGGCGATGATGTGGGTGTGCGATGGTGCCAAAACTTGGAAACCATATGGTTGTACGAGACTGTTGCTGAAAATATGTCGAGTTCGCGCTGCCGTGGTTCACTACCACAGGGGGTGAAGAGCGCTTGCTGATTCAGCGTGTCTTGTTGCTGAAGGTAGTAATAACAAGTGAATCCGATGGGTGCGAGGAAAAGTGCGGCGGCGCCCACTTCGGGCACGGCGAGGGCCCTGAGTGCTTGTTGGGCCGATATCCACCACGGATTCGGAGCTGTTGGGCGAAGCCGTGGCAACCGAGGAAACTGCGATGGTGGTTTCGGGGCACGCATGGGGTGGCGTGGCCGGCTAAATGGAATGTCCCGCGGGGGTGATGGTTGAAACGGCGTTTTTGGTAGTGCACGAATACCCATAATTTGTGATGTCTTTGTAGTTAATCCCCGGTAAGGCTTGTACTATGCAGTGTTGCGGGCTTCGTCAAAAGATTTTACTCGTTTGTAAATGCATCCTGGAGGGGGTGTGTGAGTGTGGTGAATGTGATGATGGGAACTTTTCATTTGACAACTCAGGGTGCCCCACACCATAATGGGCCTATCGTTAATTGAAGGCCCTGAAACTTTTTCAACCCAACTCAAAGAAGATCGACCCAAACGAACGCGATAAAACCATTTATTAAATAACCGTTTCAAAACCCACCCCACAAGGAGTCAACCCCCCATGCATTTGAACGACCTGAAAGCCATGAAGATCAATGAGCTCGTCCAGCTCGCGCACGACAACAAAGTTGAAAACGCTTCCGGCATGCGCCGCCAAGATTTAATCTTTGCGCTACTGCAAGCATCGGCCAGCCAAGATAAAGCCATTTACGGTGAAGGCGTTTTGGAAACACTGCCAGATGGATTCGGATTTTTGCGTTCCCCAGATTACAACTACTTACCCGGTCCCGATGATATTTATATTTCACCGTCACAAATTCGCCGGTTTAATCTGCGTACAGGTGACACCATCTCGGGTCAGATTCGCCCCCCAAAAGATTCAGAACGCTATTTTGCATTGTTGAAGGTCGAAAAGATTAACTTCGAAGGTCCTGAAAAAAACCAAGATAAAATTCTCTTTGATAACTTAACACCGCTTTACCCTCAAGAACGCTTGCAGTTGGAACATGAGCCCAAGGGCTTTTCCATGCGCATTATGGATTTGCTGACACCAATCGGTAAAGGTCAGCGTTCATTGATTGTGTCACCACCTCGTGCAGGTAAAACAGTACTTCTGCAAAACTTGGCGAATGCAATCACCACCAATCATCCAGAAGTATCACTGATTGTGTTGTTGATTGACGAACGTCCCGAAGAAGTCACAGACATGCAGCGTTCTGTTAAAGGCGAAGTGGTAAGTTCTACCTTTGATGAGCAAGCATCGCGTCACGTTCAAGTGGCTGAAATGGTCATTGAAAAAGCCAAGCGTTTGGTCGAGCACAAAAAGGATGTTGTGATCTTGCTCGACTCCATCACACGTCTAGCCCGCGCGTATAACGCTGTGGTACCGCCCTCAGGAAAAATTCTCTCTGGTGGTGTGGACGCCAATGCCTTGCATAAACCAAAGCGGTTCTTTGGTGCTGCCCGTAACGTTGAAGAGGGTGGAAGCCTCACCATCATCGGTACCGCGCTTGTGGATACTGGTTCGCGAATGGACGAAGTGATCTTTGAAGAATTTAAAGGTACTGGTAACATGGAAATTCATTTGGATCGCAAACTTATGGAAAAACGCATCTTCCCATGTGCTGATATCAACAAGAGCGGTACGCGTAAGGAAGAGTTACTCCTTCCAGAGAACGTCTTGCACCGTGTTTGGGTCCTGCGCAAGCTACTGCAGCCACTCAATCCAATCGATAGCATGGAGTTCCTGCTCGATAAAATGAGTGCCGCCAAGACGAATAAGGACTTCTTGGATAGTATGAATAAGTAGTTGATTTTATTTAGTATTTTTAGTTAATTGGGGGCCCAGGTGTGACGCACACGTCTGGGCCCTTCTTTTTTTAGCTTCGCACTAGCAACTTTTTTCAAAATCTGCCGATAAGACTATTGTGAGACTACGATTCACCATACTGGCTCTTGTTGCCCTTTCAGTTACCGCTTGCGGTGGGGGATTGATTGCAAATAATCCTGGCACCTCTGTTACGGGTATCGATACGGGTGAAAATGTTCCACTACCTGAGCTTTCCTTGTCAGATATTGAGGGTACTTACACATTAAAGAGCGTTTTGTTTGATGGTGATTCATCAAAGACGTTTAGCCCTGCTGCCTATGTGACAACTGATCTGAATGTTGTGACGTATGCTGATAATGGGGTTCCTAAAGATGTGAAGGCGCGCATTGGTAATGGATATTTGATTATCAGTTCGGGTGGTACGTATAGCTTCTTCTATAGCTTTGTGGATGATAAAGGCGCGCTTGTCAGTGTTGGTCCCTTCCAATCGGGTAGCATGTCAGGTAAGGTGGTCATTAGCGGCAAAAATATTGGGTTTGAAAGCAATCAATCCAGTGGCTTAGCTGCTGATCAAGAGACGCTTTATCTCCAAATCAAAGGTGCTGATTCTCTAATTTTGGAAGATGTGACACAAGATACACCTAGCCCACACTTTGGTGTCCTCGAATTTGTTAAAAAGAAATAAGACTTATTTCGGATATACCCCAATTGCATCTACGATCATTGACGAATTCTCAAATGACATTTGACCTTTAGTGCCCTCATAATACAGTTGCGCAGAGTGACCGCCATCTAAGTTAAGTGCATTGATACAGCCGCCACCCTCGCTGGAGCGCATCCATTGAGCAAACTCTGTAGTAGTGATCCAGGCTCTTTCTGTAATGGCAATAATGAAATCACCATCTGCTGTAGCGCCAATGCCGGCACGTTCATCCAAGCCCTCTTTTAATGTACTTGGAATGCTACCTGCAACAACAAGTCTAGGACCTGATTGGATTGCAAATTCAGGTTTTGCTGCTGGTGCATAATCTTTAAATGAAAAAAGCTGAGGCTTATTGAGTACGATTGCAAAAACGCCCCACCAGCTGATGCGTTTGATGGGGTTTAGTTGTTTGCCAGCCGAGATGCGTAGCCCAAGCGGTTTGAAGTCGGCACCAAAAAAACCACCATTGATGGCAAGTCGAGCATGGCCTTCTTGTGCTAAAAATTTGATGGTTGCAGTTTCACGGTCAAATTGACGTGCTTGAATGAGGCGTAATTGCCAGCGTTTATGATCCAAACGAAAAAAATGGATACGCCCTTCGCTATCACCACGTCCAATGTGAACCTGGCGATAATTAATACCTGGCTCCAGTGAAGACCACTGCGCTGCGTGGCTTGTCGCTGTCAAAGAAAGCAGGACGCAAATTAGTTTAATGGCGAAGATCCACTGGCGACCCATCTTGCAGTCTCTCCCATCCCTGTACAATAACGAGATCTCCAGGTTGTACCCCGCTGCCAACGATGGCATTGGTTCCCTTGATTTCTCTAATGGTGACAGTTGTATGTCGGGCAACGCCACCCTTTACTAAAAACAGAACGGCGTCGTGTTCTCTCATTGATAATGCTGACACTGGAACAATAAATACCCGGTGAGTAACACTGCTGGTATATTGAACAGTTGCCCGCATATTCGCTTTCAATAGACCTTGTGGATTGGGTAAGGATGCCCACACCTCAAAGGTTTTACTATCAGGATTAACGGTAGGTCCAATATAGCGGATGGTGGAATTAAATGGTTCTGTTGCAACATTGGTCAGCTTGATTGTAACTGGTGTTCCAATGGCAATCCCTGGTGCATCATCAACACTCACTGGAAAGACGACGGTTACAGGGTCCATCGTCGCAATTTTCATGACGATCTCTTTTGCAGCGTATTGAATGCCCGGCGCCGCCCGTGATTCTATGACCTGTCCTGCAATGGGGCTTGTTACTGATAGGTTATTAAGGTTTTGTTCAAGAGTTGAAATATCAGTCTGGATGCGTTCAACTGTTGCCTCTGTAGCTTTGGTTTCGGTATCCAAGCCAGCATATTGCGTCTGATCAATTTTACCCTCTTGTAGCAGTTTGTCGCGGTTTGTGAGGATGTAGCGTGTTTTCTCTAGTATAGCCTCTTGCTCCTTTTTTTGGGCACGGAGTTGCGCTAGTTGTGTGTTGAGTCCATCTGCTGAGAGTTTGAATAATGGTGCTCCAAGTGCGACAGTATCGCCTGCATGGACGGTGACTTGATCAATCTTTACCAGGGAAGGAAATGTGATTTCGATGGTGTTACTGGGGTGCACAACGCCGTATACTGTGACAAGGGGAGAGGATTGTGTTTCGCTGACGGTTTGGACAACGACGGATGCAGTGTTATCTGGGGGTGTGCTCAAGCCAGGACAGCCACTGCATGACGTGAGTGCCAATAAAATAAACCCCAAACTAGTACGATAAATGCGCACGCAAGCCCCCGAGAGTTGTGTGGTATATCCATCCTGAGTGGCTAGCGCAATTAATTTGTGGCTGCTTGACGCTCTCTGGGGTGCATGTTAGGCCCGCATCCTCTTTTAATATGACTTAATAGGCAGGTGGAGCAGATATGGTTGATATGGAAACGCTGACCTCGTTGTGCAAAAGACGCGGTCTTATCTTTCAATCCAGTGAAATTTACGGTGGCATTAACGGGTTCTGGGATTACGGCCCGTTGGGTGTTGAGCTTAAGCGCCGAATTAAGGAACACTGGTGGCGCTATATGGTGTTGTCGCGCGATAATGTGGTAGGTGTTGATACCTCAATTATTGCCCATCCGCAGACGTGGGTTGCTTCGGGGCATGTGGCCAATTTCAGTGACCCGATGGTGGATTGTAAAAAATGCAAGCGTCGCTTTCGGACAGATGAATTCCCAGAAGGAACAAAAGCATGCCCTGATTGTGGTGGCGAATTAACAGAAGCACGTAGTTTTAACTTGATGTTTGAAACACATGTGGGTGCAACGGTGGATTCAGGCGCCACGGCGTATTTGCGACCAGAAACCTGTCAGTCGATTTTTACTCAATTTAAAAACGTATTGGCGACATCGCGGCAAAAGTTACCATTTGGCATTGCTCAAGTGGGTAAAGCGTTTCGTAATGAAATTACACCGCGTAACTTTATTTTTCGCTCGCGTGAATTTGAGCAAATGGAAATGGAATTTTTCTGTAAACTGGAAGATTCTCAAGAGTGGTATGACTATTGGGTTAACGAGCGTTTGAGTTGGTTTCATGCCATTGGTATCAAGAAGGAAAGTTTGCGATTACGTCCGCACGCATCTGATGAGTTGGCACATTATGCGAAGGGATGTACTGACGTGGAATTTGAAATGCCCTTTGGTTGGTCTGAAATGGAAGGTATTGCCAATCGCACCAATTACGATTTGACACAGCACCAAACAGTTTCAGGGAAGGATCTTCAATATTTTGATGAAGCATCCAAATCGCACTTTATACCTGCGGTTGTGGAATCTTCAGTGGGTGTGGATCGTACATTGTTGTGTGTGTTGGTAGATGCATATTATGAAGATGATGTAGAGGGTGATAAACGTGTCGTAATGAGATTTCATCCGTCAATTGCACCTGTGCAAGTTGCTATTTTGCCACTATCCAAAAAATTGGATGAGCCTGCGCGTAAATTGCGGCAAGATTTACGGCTTGAATTTTTAACCGATTATGACGATGCAGGTAGTATTGGTCGTCGTTATCGCAGGCAAGACGAAGTTGGGACACCTCTGGCGGTAACGGTTGATTTTCAAACATTAGAAGATAATGCAGTGACCGTTCGACATCGGGATACCACCAAGCAAGACCGTGTTGCACTCGATCAGCTCAAGCAGTATTTGCGAGATAAAATGCAGGAGTGGAAATGAAGCGTTTCGCGTTGATGGCATGTGTGGTTGTGGCGGTTACTTCATGTGCATCCCAGGCAGACGTGTTTGGTCCGATTGGGTCTAATCTGGGTAGCCCTCTGACTCTGTTGGTCAATAGTGCAACCGGACGTCTTTATGTTAACAATTCCAATAATCTGGTTGCCTATAATGGTGGTTCGCTGCAGGTTTACAGCATCGCAACTCCAGCAGCGCCAGATTTAGTGGCAACTGCTAGTACATACAGCTTTTCGAGTCAGATGTATTTGGATGCGACTAACAAATTTTTATATACACCCAACCGGTATAATGTGACCGGGATTGCAACGAATAATCAATTACTGCAGATCAATATAGATGAGGCTTCAGCCAGCTTTCTGGGGGTAACCAGCATAAATTCGGATTTGAATCCATTTGGTATTGCTTGCTGTGATCCGTCGAGTCGCATGTTGGCGCCGACACTTTCGGGAACCTTGGATGCATATACAACGGTGAGCAGTGGGACACCGACACTGACATCCTATAATTTATCTTTTACGGATAGTAATGGGATTGTTTACACCAATCCACCCGTCAATCAGCTGACAATTATTGGATCGCAAGCCTTTGTCACGGTGCCGTCTGGCGGTATTCTTGTAGTGAACCTTGATAAATTAGGTAGTGGTGCCAATATTGTGGACTATATCATTACGGGTGTTAACGCTCCCCGTGGCATCGCGACGGATGGGACCTATTTGTATGTTGCAGATGTCGAAACAATTAGTGATGCGACGGTTCCGCTTTTGGTGATTTTGGATCCCAGTACATTGACAGCTCTCAGTGGTAATACAGCTGCAACAAGTGTGAGTGGGGCAACCACACCTGTATTTGTGGCTCAATTGACCATGGGCAATGGAGTCTCTACAACAGACCCGGAAGAAGTAACTGTTGGAACTGACTATGTGTTTGTCACCAACTCTGGGGAAGATTCCGTTACAATTGTGAATCGTGTGGCCCAGACGGTGAATACGACAGTTAGTGTGGGGGATCAGCCCTTTGGGATGGCTATTTATAGCCCAGGGGGTACCGATTCAACTCTCTATGTGGCTAATATCCGCGCGAATACGATTTCCATTTTGGATATCCCAACTTTAGCTGTGACAGCCACATTTACAGGGCCATAGAGGCCTTTTTCCCTTTACTTTTGAGGGGTTGGGGTGTAGTTTGCCACCCAACTTCAACGAAATTTATCCGAACAAGGACACCCAATGCGTCTTAAATCCCTAGAGCTTGTTGGCTTCAAATCCTTTGCAGACCGCACCATTATTAACTTTGAGGAGGGTATCACCGGCGTGGTGGGACCTAATGGTTGTGGTAAATCCAACGTGGTGGATGCTATCCGCTGGGTGATGGGCGAAATGTCGGCCAAGCATCTGCGGGGATCTGCCATGGAAGACGTTATTTTTAATGGAAGTGAAAAGCGCTCGCCCATGGGTCTTTCGGCAGTGAATTTGACGTTCGATAATTCAGATGGTCGTGCACCTGCCGAGTATGCAGCGTATACTGAAATTACTGTTGGTCGCCGACTTTTCCGTTCCGGTGAAAGTGAATACTCCATCAATAAAACACCATGCCGACATAAAGATATTGTCGACCTCTTTTTGGGAACTGGTGTGGGTACCAAAGCGTACTCTATTATTGAGCAGGGGCGCATTGGGTTGATCGTTTCATCCAAGCCAGAAGAGCGCCGCTACTTCATTGAAGAAGCAGCGGGTATTTCCAAGTTCAAAGCCCGCAAAGAAACAGCGTTACGTAAAGTGGAGGCGACTAAGGCTAACTTGATGCGTTTGACGGATATTATTACAGAGCTCGATCGTCAGTTGGCGTCGCTATCTCGTCAGGCTAAAAAGGCAGAGCGGTATCAAGAGTACTTTAATGCACTCAAGGCAATTGAGCTGCAGGTATCGGCCTTCCAGTGGCAAGAAGAAAATCGTGCGTGTACTGAGTTAGAGACAAAGATTGCTGAAATGCGCGAACAAGAAGCGGGTGATGCTGCAGCGCTTTCAACCTCGGAAGCAGATATTGAATCCGGTCGTCTTGATTTGGCAGGGGTGGAGCGTCAAGTATCCGATATGCAAGAGCGGGTGTATGCGCTTCAAAATGCAGTGCGTATGTTGGAGACGGAATTAAGTTATCAGAAGAAAGAAATGGAAGACCAAGAAGCGCGTATTCAAACAACAATGACGCGCGAAACAGAGCTTAGTCAGAAGGCAGAGTCGCTTGGCGTTGCAAAGAGCGAAATTGAGCAGCAGCAGTATACAATTAGTTCTGACTTGGAAGAGCGGCGTGCAGCTATTGCACGTGATGATGCGGTGCTAATGGCAGTGGTTCAGGAGCGGGATATAGCGAATGCGGCGATTCAAGCTTCCCAACAGGAATTGCTAAAGGCGGTTGAAACCATTGGGCAGGCAAAATCACGTCAGGACCAAATTGCAGGTCGGGTTTCGGAGCTTGAAAACCGTAAGACACGTGCCAACACACGTTTAGGCGAATTGGATGCACGCAGTGCCGAAATTAATATGCAAACTGCGGCCTCTGAGGAATCTTTGGCGACAACGCGACAAACTAAATCAACGGTAGCTGCCAAGGCAGAGGACCAGGCTGCACTTTTAAAGACAGCCAAAGAAGAACAGCAGCAAGCTCAACATCGGTTAGATGATTTAAAAAGTAGTTTGCAGTCTAAACGGTCGCGACTGGAATCGTTGCAAGAATTGCAGCGTAATTTTGAAGGCTATCAGGAAGGTGTACGAAGCATTCTCAAGCACCGCCAAGAAGATTCAAATCTTAATTTGTTGGGAACAATTAGTGAGTGTGTTTCGACTTCTTCTGAGTTTGAAACAGCCGTTTCAGCCGTTTTGGGTGATCGATTGCAATATGTGGTGGTTGATACCATGGAAAGCGGTGCACGTGCGATTGACTATTTGAAAAACGCTGCTACTGGTCGTGGTAGCTTTATCCCATCAAAGCTTTTGCGTGACTTTGCAGAAGCGCCATTGCCGGATGATGCAACGGATGTCGTGCGCGCCTCTGATGTAGTTCAGTGTCGTAGTGATTTATATAGTGTTGTTCGCTATTTAATTGGAAATGTCTGGATCGTAGCGGATTTGCAAAGTGCGGTAAAATGGCGCCCTGTGTGTCCAGCCAATGTTACATTGGTAACCCGTGATGGTGATGTGATTGATCCTGCGGGTGTCATGACTGGTGGTAAAGATGGGGATGCCAGTCAGCAATTTCTGTCACGTAAGCGTGAGATTTCGGAGTTGGAAGAAGAAACAGTGGCGCTTCAAAGTGAGTTGCAGGAAGCAGAACAAGAATTAGGTCGTATTTTACACCGCATTCAAACTTTGACGCTAGAAGTAGAGCAGCTTTCCAAGGATTCACACGCTGAAGATTTAAAATTGGTTCACCAAGAAAAGGATGTAAGCCACCTACGTCAGGAGCTGGTGCGTATTCAGTCTGAGATGGAAACACTACGGGCCGAAATTGCGGCGGCAGATGCCGAGATCGCTAGCATTCAAGAAGAGGCTATGGCCAGCCGTGGTGAAGTGATGCATTTGGATGAGCGTCGTGTGGAGATCGATCGAGAATTAACCGGCCACAAAGAAGTATTGCTCCGCCTGGATAACGAAATTAGTGGGCGTCAAACGGCTCTGACAGCGCTTAAAACAGAATTGGCTTCCCAAGAAGCACGTGCAACTCACATTGTGTCTGAATTGCAGCACATTGTGAGTCAGTTAGAGGAGACCCGTTCCGAATTGACACGTGGTCAAGAAGTTGTTGCTCAAGCAACAGCTCGAGTAGAAGAGTTGCGTGGTAGTCAGGTGGCTAAGAGTGATGAATTACATCAGTCTGTTGAACAGTTGGGTGTGCAGCAAGAAGAGCAGCGCACGTTGTCTGTTCAGTTCCAAGAAAAGCAAGATGGGCTGCGTAATTTAGAAATTAAGGCGCGTGACTTGCGTTCAGCGTTGGATAAAACCCGTGGCGTATTGCATGAAATGGATATGGATGCAGTTCGCCGCAGTGAAAAGCGTGCGACTTTAGAGCGTGATGTGTTTGAAAAGTATCGCGTGGATCTACCACAGTTATCATTTGATGAATCAGCACTCCATATGCCGATGGAGCAGGCGGTAGTAGAGGTTGCAGAGCTAAAGGACAAGTTGAGCAAGTTGGGTTCTGTCAATGTAGATGCAATCGAAGAATATGCAGAGCTGACACAGCGCTATGAGTTTTTGCAGCAACAGCATAATGATTTAACTCAATCTTTAGATGATTTGCATAAGGCTATACAGAAGATTAATCGTACCAGCCGTGAACGCTTCCGTGAAACCTTTGATCTGGTTAATAATAGCTTCCAAACACTCTTCCCACGCCTCTTTAAGGGTGGAAAAGCGCAGCTTATTCTTACCGATGAAGAGAATATTCTTGAGTCAGGTGTGGAAATCGTGGCCCAGCCACCTGGCAAGAAATTGCAAAGCGTGTCACTGCTTTCGGGCGGTGAAAAGGCGCTCACGGCGATTGCGTTTGTATTTGCAATCTTCCTCATTAAGCCGTCCCCATTCTGTCTCTTGGACGAAGTGGATGCACCGCTGGACGACGTCAATGTGGATCGCTTCAACGATATGATCCGATTGATGATGGGGCATTCACAATTTATTCTCATTACCCACAATAAGCGTACAATGGAATTGGCCGATACGCTCTATGGTGTGACCATGCAAGAACCTGGTGTGTCGCGCTTAGTATCCGTCAAGCTCGGTGGAAGAGAAGTTGCTCCAGCAGATAAAGATAAGACGGCTGCAGCGTAATCACTTCTATGTGGTCCAAACTCAAACAATTACTCCGTCGTAATGAAGTTGATCCCGCATTTTGGGACGAACTGGAAGAAACGTTACTAACGTCAGATGTTGGTCCACGGCTTGTTTCCGAATGGCTCCCTATTTTAAAAAAAGAAAAAACGGTTTCAGAAGTGGGTGTGCGCTTGGAAACTCTGTTGCGCGATACGATGTTGCCACTTCAATCCGACTGGACGTGCCATCATCACCCTCATGTGATTTTGATGGTAGGGATTAATGGTGTGGGCAAGACCACCAGTATTGCAAAGTTGGCTAACCATCTCAAGCAACAGGGAAAATCGGTGGTGCTTGTGGCTGCAGATACTTTTCGAGCTGCTGCAGTGGATCAGTTGAAAACCTGGGGAGAACGACTTGATGTTCCCGTTGTGGCGCAAGCAATGGGTGCAGACCCGGCAGCAGTTGCTTTTGATGGTGTGCAAGCTGGCATTGCACGTCAGGCAGACGTGGTTATTGTGGATACCGCAGGTCGTTTGCACACCAAAGATAATTTGATGGAAGAATTGCGCAAGATTCACCGCGTGGTGGGCAAGGCGCTACCCGATGCACCACATGATGTCTGGGCTGTATTGGATGCAACGGTAGGGCAAAATGGTGTTGCACAGGTAAAACAGTTTAATGAAGTAGTGCCGCTCACAGGTCTTATTGTTGCCAAGTGGGATGGTGAGGCCAAAGCCGGTGCAGTATGTGCTTTGGCAAAGGAGTGTTCAATTCCAGTTCGCTTTGTGGGAATTGGAGAGCAGGTTTCTGATATAAAAACATTCTCTGTTGATGAATTTGTTGCGCGTTTGAAAGTATAGTCGTTATAAGGGAACTTATGGGACAAGCCGTACTTTGGGCCGAAGTAATTGGCGGCCTAACACTCTTCTTCTTTGGTCTGCGTTCAATGCGCGAGGGCTTGCAGCGTTATGCAGGTGACCGACTACGTGTATTGATCAATCGCCTGACATCGAATCGCATCATGTCGTTTGCGTGTGGTGTTCTGATTACTGCGGTCCTCCAAAGTTCAACTGCCACAACGGCTATGTTGGTGAGTTTTGCGGGAACCTCGCTCCTGTCACTTGCACAAGCCTTTGGTGTTATTTTGGGTGCGGATGTTGGTACCACAATCGTTGTATTTCTTTTGTCAGTTAAGTCAATTACACAATATGCGCTCTATGTATTTGCAGGCGGCTATTTTGTTCAGCGCTGGGCTAAGACGCGTCGCATGCAGTATTTGGGGCAGATCATTTTTGGATTTGGTCTCGTCTTTTTTGGTATGAATTTGATGGTGCAAGGGATGGCCCCCCTCAAGGTTCATCCCTATATTCCCGTCATTTTTGATTATTTGGGTGAGCATCCCATCTTTAGTCTGTTGTTTACGATGGCGCTCACCGCTTTGTTACAATCATCGGCGGCAATGATTGGTTTAGCAATCACCCTGTCATTTACAGGTGTGCTCAATACGCGAGATGCAATTCCTATTATTTTAGGCGCCAATATTGGGACTTGCTTGACGGCATTTATGGCCTCATTGGGGTTGAATGTGAATGCACGTCGTGTGGCAATCGCCCACTTTTTAGTAAAGGCGGTTGGTGTTGTATTGGCCTTCCCATTCATTGCCTATGAGGCGCATGGATTGGTTGTAATCAATGACTTTTTGGCCAAGGTGACACCGATTCCTGCTGACATGGTCAGTGTACAAATTGCCATTGGCCATTTCTGCTTCAACTTTGGATTGGCATTGGTGTTTCTGCCCATTTTACCTCTTGGTGTTTGGTTGGTGCGACGATTAATTCCAGATCCCAAGGGTGGGGAAGAAGTGTTTGGACCCTTGTACTTGGACAAGCAGGCCCTCGAGACACCGTCACTGGCATTTGCCCAGGTGAAGCGGGAAATTTTGCGTGTGGCCAATATTGCGTACGACATGTTTCGTGATGCCATGAACTTGGTAAATCCACGTAGCGATTCGCAGGACTATGTCATGTTGCTGCAGGCCGAAGATGATAAAATTGATATTTTAGATCGTGCCATTCGATTTTATCTGGCGCAGCTTTCTCAAGAATCTCTTACCGAAGATCAGGCCAAAATAGAGTTGTCGTTGCTGGGTGTTGCAGCAGACTTGGAAGATATTGGAGATGCGCTGTCCCGCGAACTAATTCGTACAGTACGTAAGCGCGCAGACAAGGGGTTGCGTCTATCCGATGAAGGAACAAAAGAGTTATGTGAGTTTCATCACAATGTGCTGCTGCAGTTTAATGTGGTACTAAGTTATATTGCGACGCTGGACCCGCTGGTTTTGAAGCATGTGGAAGAAAAGAAGGAGTTGGTTGCAGATAAATTCTCAGCGTTGCGCCATGGCCATCTCAAACGTCTTCACGAAGGTCTGCAGGAAAGTGTAGATACCAGCACAATTCATTTGGATATTTTGAACACAATGCAACGTGTAAGCCTAAAGCTCAATCACATCGTCAAATTAACCCGTAACGAATAATTTTGAATTAGAAGTGCTTTTGTGCAGACTTGGTGCGCTCAATCGCTTTTTTGGTGCGATGAATTGCAGCATCACGGCCACCAACTTTGGTCTGAAGAATACGAACCTTTGTTGGCTTCTTGGTGGCTTTCAATTTCTTTACCCAAGCATCACGGCCTTCAGTGATCTTTTTAAGGGTGGATTCCTGTGCGGTTAAGCGAGTCTTCAAATAGTCTTTGATGTGCTTCTTGTAAGCGGCTTCAAAGGCCTTCTTGCCCTCTTCAGAGGTACGCTTGATCTGCTTAGCCTTGAATTCTGGGTTGGCCTTCAGAAAGTCTTTCCAGGTGAATTGTTGTTGTAGTGCCATAATCGTGCTCCTTCAATGTTTACAGTCGAGGTCGGGGTCCCTATCGAAAAACACTAGGCAACGTCAAGGTTTAATAATAAGGTTAGAGAATGGCAAAGCTGCCCGACAAGTGGGTTTTAAAGCCTCATTCGGTTGTTGAGTCGACCAATACGGTTGCCAACCAGATGGCCCTGCAGGGAGCCCCAGAAGGCACTGTGGTGGCTGCAGATGCCCAGACCCAGGGGCGCGGCCGTTGGGGGCGTAGTTGGGAGTCGCCATCTGGAAAAAATCTATATATTTCAGTGGTTTTGAGGCCGCACATCCTGCCAGATCAGGTGCCTGTTTTGGCGTTGGCGGCGGGTCTTGCGACAGTTGAAATGCTGGCCAAAGAGTATGGGGTATCCGCCCAGGTCAAGTGGCCCAATGATATATGGCTTTCGGATCGAAAATTGGGTGGAATTTTAGCAGAACTCCACACAGATGGGCCTCATGTGGGGCATGTGATTGTGGGTTTAGGATTAAATGTGAATTCTGAAAGTACCGACTTTTCGCCCGATGTGGCGTCTATTGCCACATCACTCAAAATTGCAACGGGTAAGGCACATACGATTGATGAGTTGGCGTCGAAGTGGTGCCACTATTTGGAGCATCGCTATCGGGAATTTAAGGTGGATGGATTTGGCGGTATGCAGCCAGAGTATGAACGCGTTTTGGCCTGGAAGGGTGATCGCGTACGGATTGATGGTATGGGGCCAGAGGTGACCGGTGTGATTACAGGTGTAGATGTCGATGGACGTCTTGTTCTTAAAAATGGAGATGAGGCCAGTTTTGTCTCGGCAGGTGAGGTTGTCAAAGTATGCTCCTCGTAATTGACGTTGGAAATTCCAATACTGTGATCGGTGTGTATGAGGGTGAGCGCTTGCTGCATCATTGGCGTTGCGAAACTCGTCACGATCGAACGACCGACGAATGGGGCGTGACCATTCTGGGATTCTTTCAACTCGTGCACCTAAAGCAATCGGATATTTCAGCGGTTTGTATTTCCAATGTGGTGCCACCCACGTCTCATGCAATTGAAACGATGTGCCATCGCTACTTAAAGTGTACCCCAGTTGTTGTGAATGCCGAGACGGCAGGCATTCCAATTCAGTATCCTCATCCCCGTGAAGTGGGTGCGGATCGATTGGTGGATGCCGTGGCAGCGTTTCATAAATATCCGCAAGCGCTCATTGTGATTGATTTTGGTACAGCAACGACATTTGATTATGTGGATGCCGAAGGCGCGTATTGGGGTGGACCTATTGCACCAGGCTTGGGGATCAGTAATGATGCGTTGTTTAGTCAGACATCAAAATTACCGAGTGTGCCGATTCATCGCACCGAGCAATTGTTGCCCCGCACCACAATTGAAGCGATTCAATCGGGCGTCTATCATGGGTATGTTGGTTTGGTGGATCACTTGATTCAAAAATTATCAAAAGAAGTGAAGTCCAGTCCGTTAATTGTGGCGACCGGTGGGTTTGCAAACATGATTGCACAGGCAAGCCAGACGATTAAAATTGTGGAACGTTTTTTAACACTCGAAGGTCTTCGGTTAATTTGGAATAGAAATGTCCGCTAAAAATTATATTACACCAGATGGTTTGGAAAAATTGAAAGTCGAGTTGCGAAAGCTGCGCGATGACGAACGACCCAAGCTTTTGGAAACGATTGCATGGGCAGCCAGCAATGGCGACCGCTCTGAAAATGCGGACTATATTTATGGCAAGAAGCGTCTGCGTGAAATTGAAAAGCGTCTGCGATTTTTAATGAAGCGCCTGGAAATGGCTGAAGTTGTTGATCCCACTACAATTACAACAGAGAAAGTGACATTTGGAGCTGTGGTCACCATTTGCGATGAAGATGGTGAAGAGACCACGTATCAAATTGTGGGTGAAGATGAGATTGATACCAAATCCAAAAGGATCAGCTGGAAGTCCCCACTTGCCAAGGCGTTGCTTGGAAAAAAACAGGGCGATGCCGTTACCGTGCACCGCCCTGCTGGAGCAATTGAAGTGGAAATAGTTCTAATTAAGCTGCCAAACTCCTGAACAATTTTGCCACCACAGGGTGAACCACTTTACCCTTATTGATTTGCAGCCCTTTGGCCAATGCCGGGTTACGGGCAAGGGCGGCTTCCAAGCCAATCTCAGCAATCTGATGAATGTATGGGAAGGTTGCAATGGTAAGGCCTTCTGTGGAGGTCATGGGTGTCAAGGCTGGCATGTTGGTCACGCAGTAGTGAATGATGCCATACTTGAGGTATGTGGGCTGCTTGTGGGTGGTGGGACGTGCGGTTTCAACGCAACCACCTTGGTCAATCGCCACATCCACAATTACAGAACCGGGTTCCATTTGTTGCACCATACGCTTGGTAATGACTTTAGGTGCTTTGTCACCTGCTACAAGAACGGCACCGATCAACAAGTCTGACTTCTTAACCCATTGGGTCAACAAGTCTGTGCTGGGAGCTAGAATAGTTGCGCGAGGTCCGTAGTACTGCTGAAGTTTTTCGCGACGCTCTTTGCTGATGTCAAAGATCACGACCTCAGCGCCCATGCCAACAGCCACGTCAGCAGCTTTGACACCGACGACACCGCCACCAATTACAGTGACAACGCCGCGTTTGGTGCCTGTGACACCACCGAGTAAAATCCCTTTACCTTGACCGTTGCTGCCACGGTGGAGCAAGCGTGTGCCAACCTGAGCGGCAACACGGCCAGCCACTTCGCTCATGGGTGTTAACAGTGGTAGTTGACCATCGGGTAATTCAACGGTTTCATATCCGAGTGCTGTAACACCTTTTTGGCATAATGAGCGGGTGAGTGGTGGAACGCCCGCCAAATGCAAGTAGGTGAATAGAACGAGGTCTGGATGAAAATATTTATACTCAGCGGCCAGGGGTTCTTTAACTTTCACCAATAATTGGCTCTTTTTCCAGACATCTGGGGCTTTTGGTAGAATTGTAGCGCCAGAATCGCGGTACATACGGTCTGTAAAGCCGCTTGCAATGCCTGCATTCTTTTCAACGAGCACAGTATGGCCAGAACGAATGAGTGTAGCAACGCCGTCTGGTGTAAGTGCGACGCGGGTTTCCCCGTCTTTGACTTCCTTTGTGACACCGATAATCATGATATACCCTCCTTGGGTGTTGTCAAAAGCGGCGGCCGTATAGCATGGGGGTTTTGGAAGGGCAAGTCCTGCTACGGTAAAATCAATATAACATATTGATAAATAAGTATTTATTTATCAAAAAAGTATTTAACACAGAGCATCAAATCCCTCATTTTTAGACGCAACAATTCTGATGAGCCGCCGATAACCTTAGCGATGTCACACAAACACGTTATCTATATATGTGGGGTTTCGCTCATTCTGGGGCTGGGGTGTAGCCAGGCCAAGGGGCCCGTTTCAGCGAATGCCGTTAATGGATCAGAAAATACACCTCTGACGATTCAGGATAAATCCCAGTTGATTGGTGGACCTGCCGCGGAAGGTCGTGTTGGCGATATTCTAATGGCCAATGACAAGATTCGGGTCATTATTCAAAAGCCTGGCAAGTATCAGGGGATTCAATCCTTTGGTGGTACAATCATTGATGCGGACCGAGTGCGTCCCGCAGGTGAACCAGGCCATGATCATTTTGGTACGCTGGTGCCGCTGATCAACATTGAATGGACTGTTAATGCATTGAGCATGGATGTTGTCAGTTCAGGCCCCAATAAACCAACCATTGTCCGTGTTAATGGTGTGTTGGATACCTTTGATTATCTCGACATCGACTTTATCGAACCAATTGCAAAACAATTGACGGGAACTGGTTTATTTTATTCTCCTCGTTTTGATGACATGGATGATCCATTCACAACGACCGATCTCAATCAAGTCGATGTCAATGTCACAACAGAATACCGCTTGGATCCTGGCACCAACTTTGTGAAGATTACGACTACCCTCAACAATCATGGCGAATCAGATGTCAAGATGCCGGTGGGGGATTTCGTGAACGGCTCAGGTCAGGTGCAGTTGCTGATTCCAGGTCTGGGGTTTGCACCCGACTTAATCAAACAACTTCCAGGTGATACGCCAGCGGTCTTGTATCCTGGTCTGCCCAATACAGATGTCTCGTATGGATACTTTTATGAGTTTAAAGAGTTTTTAGATCCTGACCAGACGGTGCCAACACGTCTTAAGAGTGGATCGTTAAGTTATTCGGGTGTGACCGGTGTACTTTTGGGTGAAGAATTTCCAAAGGTATTTCCAGTAGGTGGTGGTCGCGACAGTCAGGTTAATTTTATCCTTCCAGCGGGTCAAAGTCGTACAATGACGCGCTACTTTGTGGTGGGGGATGGCAGTGCGGGATCGTTGTTGGATCAAGGGATGCAAATTTTAAAATTGCCCACACATCGTGTTTCGGGAATAGTTGTGAATGGACGGGGTGACTTTGTGGCAGGTGCGGATGTTGCAATCCTAAACGCCGACGGAAACACCATTGTGACATACCGCACGGATGAAGAAGGGCAATTTTCGGGTCAGCTATCGACGGGGGAGACGCCTGTTTCTCAGGCCTTTGGTACAGGCAAATATACGGTATCGGTTCATGTGCCCGGTTATGCTGCAACAGATGTTAGTGGTGCGTCGCTTCATAGTTCGGCGGTATGCACGCCTGATACCGTGGATATGAAAAAAGAAGATGCCCTCGGTATACGTTGTGTATTGGGCGCAAGTGGTACTCTGCAATTTGCAGGTGTAACAGATGCAGAGAGCGGGCAATTTGTGCCCGCACGATTGACGATTGTGGGTTTTGATCCTTCAGTCGATTTGGATAAGACCGATCGTTTCTTTGATCATAATATTTATGACAAACCGTATGGCGTGGCAGATATTCAGCACTTTAATGCGCATGGCAATTTGGGACTTTCTGAAAGTAATATGATGCGTTTGGCGCCAGGTTACTACCTGTTGGTCTTTACGCGTGGTCCGGAATATTCCATGGAGGTGCGTCCCGTTACTGTTACCAATGGTGCTGTGATTCCGATACAGCCGGTGGTGCTCAAGCATGTTGTTAAAACGCCGGGATATATTAGCGCTGATTTTCACGTCCATGGAATTAATTCACCCGATAGTACTGTGCTTCAGGAAAATCGTGTCTTAGAAACAGTAGCAGAAGGTTTGGATGTCCTACAATCGTCTGATCATGATTTTTTAACAGACTATGCCCCGGCAGCACGTGATCTTGCAGCGCGTGGACTGATCTCGGATAATGCATTGCAAACAATTGTAGGTGATGAAATCTCGCCCAACAACTTGGGCCACATTCAAGCGTTTCCTTATTGGGCTGATCCAGAGGAGTCTAGTGGTGGTGCCTTGGACTGGTCGTATAGCGATTCGGATGTTGTGAGCCCTGCCCCTGATTATACAATGACCGTTCCTCAAATTATGGCCGAGGCGCGTAAAATCCATGGGCCAGATAAAAAGATCATTCAAGTAAATCATATCGCCGAGACGCCGCTGTCTATTCCAATTGTAACCGGGTGGGTCACAACAACTGCTTATATGGATGGGTTTGGTGTGCAGCCTTTGTCGACGTTTACAGATCCTGTGACACAACGAATGTTGGCGGTGAACTCGCCAATGCCGCTGCCGTTTGGTGATTCCCCAATGATTGGAACTGAGTTTGATGCGGTTGAATTAATTCCAGGTGAAGCGGTGATTGATCATGACATGGTGCAATCTGCAATACCTGTATGGTTTAACCTGCTCAATCTGGGTATCCTGGCAACTGCAACAGCCAATTCGGATACACACACCAGTTATGGCTTACCAGTAGGTCTGCCACGTAACTATATTGCATCTCCTGTGGATCCACGTGATACGGCGGGTGACCAATACAGAAATATTGATCCTGAAAAATACGCAGATCCAATTCGTGATCATCATTTAATCATTTCAGCAGGGCCCTTTGTCACAATGGCTGCAACGGGTGAGGATGGTGGTGTGGCGCAAGTTGGTGATGTGGTGCATGGGCATCAGATTCAACTTCATATCGAAGTGACTGCGCCGGATTGGGCATGGTTTGATACGATTGATATTTATGCCAATACAGAACCTCTTCCTGCAGATGATGATGGCGTGACGCCACTAAAGGGTGCAGCTGCAAATCCACGGAGTTTTTCTGCAAGTTATCATCAACCCAAATATGTGTATCAACCCACTCAGGTATACCGATTGCGTGATGGTACGTTGAAGAGTTGGAAAAAGGAAAATGGACTTATCACAGCAACGTTGGATTTGACCATCAATGCCAAAAAAGACACGTGGGTTGTGGCCTATGTGCATGGAACTCGCGAAACAGAAGGGTATAAATCGCTGTTTCCATACTCACCCAATTCGGTGAAGGATAAAAAGCCTGCTCCATTGGAGGGAAACTTCACGTTGAATGATTTTTACAGCCACCCCGATTTGGATGTGCCGGCATGGGCGTTAACCAATCCGATCTTCATTGATGTGGATGGCGATACGAATGGGGATGGCCATCCATTTGAAGCACTTTATGTCCAACAGGGGATTTCACCTGTTAAGATGTCTCAGTAGCATCAAGGACCGTTTGTCGTCTTCCCACCCATTTGCTCAAAACAATTGCTAGTTCGTAGAGTCCCAACATGGGCGCCGCCATCAGTGCGAGACTAATCATATCGGGAGTGAGTATGGCTGCCAGTGCGACAATGGCAAAAATAGCGTATCGTCGTCCTTTGGATAGCATCTCGGCTGTGAGGATATGCATATATGTGAGTAATGTTGTGACGATGGGGAGTTCAAATGCGATGCCAAACGCCAATAAAGTGGTCAGTACAAAGTTGAAGTAATTGTCGATGGACCATGCAGGCGTAACGCCCAATCCCAATGAATAATCCCAAAAAAAGCGCAGTGATACGGGCAAGACAACGCTGTAAGCCATCATAACGCCCGCGGCAAAAAGTAGTAGTCCAAATAAAAAGGCGCTAGAGATATAGCGACGTTCCTTTTGTTTTAACCCTGGTGAGACAAACCACCACAATTCTCGAATGATAATGGGTGATGCGAGGACAAGTCCCACAATCAGCGCAATTTGCATGCTAATGGAAAATGTTTCTGATGGGTCCAGAGACTGAATGATAACGGATTGGTGTTGTGTGAAGCTTGAATAAGGGCGCATCAACAGTTTGAAGAGCGGTGTCGCAAAACAAAATGCGGCAACTGATGTAATTAATGTTGCGATAATAGAACGAAACAAAACTCGCTGCAACTCGCTGAGATGCCCGGAAAGTGATTTGAGCAAGCCCTCGTCGAGCATGGATTACGCTTTCGGTGGTAAATCTTTGTCTTGATTGCCGGACTTGATGTCGTCGGAAAGATTGTTCATCCCGCGCTTAAATTCGGTGATGCTCTTTCCGAATGCTTTTGCAAGTTCTGGTAGGCGTTTGGCACCAAACAGCAGAATGCCAAGTACCAACAAAATTGCGATATCTGAAAATTGAAAACGTCCCATAGGACCTCCTCTAGTAAGTGCCGCCTGACTAGGGCATTTAATGTTGCTTGGCAAGGCTTGCTTCGTGAACAATTCTGCATTCCGTAGTCTTTCTAAGTTGCGAATTTTCCATAGAATTGCTAGAGCCCAGCGTGAAATTCATTGATTTGGGGGTGATTGTGGGAAAAAGGTACTTGGTTTGGGCTGTTTTGCTTATTTTGGGCATGGGACAGTTTGCGAATGCCGCGACGACAGACCCTAAAATTAAGTGGTATACGATTACAACTCCCCACTTTAGAGTGATTTTCCCTCAAAAAAATGAAGAAACAGCCCGAAAAGTTGCTGCTTATGCTGAAGAGGCCTACGACATTGTCGGTGGCAAGTTCAAATGGCATCCCCACGGTAAGACCAATATGGTCATTACTGATCACAATGATGAAGCTAACGGTTTGACGACTGTTTTACCGTATAAATATATGAATATCCGGGTGACATCGCCGGATCCTGGTCAATCGCTTCACCTTTACGACAACTGGCTGCGTACGTTGATCATGCACGAATACACTCACGTGGTACATTTGGATCAACGTGGTGGTGTGGTGACACCATTGCGCTATATGTTTGGTAGTACCGTGTCCCCCAATGGTGCAACGCCTGGATGGATTCGTGAAGGTATTGCAACGCTTCAGGAGACGGACACAGCACATAGTCATCATAATGGGCGTGGTGATACGACATATAGTGATATGATTTTGCGCGCTGCCATTCTGCAAAATGATTTTCCAAAAATTGACCAAGTGAGTGGTCCAGGTTGGGCTTGGCCAGGTGCTGAAGGGCAATATATTTATGGTGTGAAGTTTTTGCAGTATCTACAGAGTAAGTATGGATCAGCCAAGTTGATGAAGTTTAACGAATTGACATCGCACTCCATGCTATTTTTTGCGATCAATCATCAGGCAAAACGCGTTTGGAAGAAGAGCTTTTACAAGTTGTGGAAAGAATGGCAGGCAAGCATTCGACCCCGCTATGAAGTTGAAGCTGAGCGCATTCGTCAAAGGGGTATCACAGAGCTAACGCCAGTGACCAAATTAGGGTCTGATGTAACAATTACAGCACTGGATTATAGCCCGGACGGTAAGACAATTGCGTACGCCATGAGTTCGCCGCACGAAAACCCGACAATCAAGTTGCTTGATCTGGAAACTGGAAAGCATAGAACATTAGTTCGTAAGTTAACTGCCAATCAACTGACCTTTAGTCCTGATGGTAAAACGCTCTATTTCTCTGCGCTTGCATTGCATAAGCGCTATAATTTATTCCGAGATCTCTTCGCTGTGGATCTTGAAAAGAATAAGCTGGCCCAGTTGACGCACGGCTTGCGTGCGCAGGACCCAGATGTATCTCCAGATGGTAATAGTATTTTGTTTACAACCAATGATGATGGGACTCGACAGCTTGCTGTATACGATATTCAGAAAAAGAAAGTGACGGTCCTATCGATTGCTGCACCCAAGTATACCCAATATTCTCACCCGCGTTGGTCTCCAGATGGAAAAATGATTGTGGCGTCGGTTTGGCAAAATGGACAGAGAGACATCTATCTCTACACAATTAAAGGTCAGTTAGCGCGCAAGTTAACCGATGATGATTCCATTGATGGTGATGTGGATTGGATGAAGGATGGTCGTCATGTAATTTTTAGTTCGGATCGTTCTGGGGTGAGTAATCTTTATATCGCGGACGTGTTTACAGGTGAGACTCGGCAGCTTAGCAATGTGTTGACCGGCGTATTTTCAGCAGCTCCAGCGCCAGATGAAAAGTCTGCAGTGGCCATGTATTATACAGGTAAAGGCTACAAGCTGATGCGCTTGGATATTCCAAATATTAACACTTTACCTATTGTGGATGCAGGAACAAAATCGCCAAAGGGTTTTGGGAAATCGTATGTTGTGCCAATGAATCAACAGAAGGTCATAGATCCTGACCTGTATGATGAAGATACCGAAGGGGAGCAAACAGGTCTTCGCCAAAAGTCGGAAGGTAGTCAGGACCAAAAAAGTGGTCAAAGGACTGGTGGTGCGCAACAGGCGGACACTTCGAGTGGCCTGCCTTTCGTGCCAGAAATTAAGACGCCTAAAACCAAGTATAACCCTCTTAAAGGACCGCTACTCTTACCACATTATTTGAGCCCATTCTTTAGTACGTTGGATAACGGTGTTATTTTTGGTGGTATTACGGGATCATCAGATCCGTTAAATCGGCACTCTTGGCAGGCGGGTATTAACTATCGAACAGACTCGGATCACTTGGGTTTTTCAGGTAGTTATACCTATTCGCGTTGGCGCCCGCAGTTCACCCTAAATTTTGTAAACTACTCCGCCAACATGGGCTTTCTCACCTTTAACGAAGGTGGGACATTGGTTACTAAAAATATCTACGAAGCGCGCAATCGTGGGTCAGTGATTGTGGCCTATCCATTTAAGCAGCAGAGTATTGCGTTTATGTATTCATTTGAACACCGCAATTCGATTTCCAGACCTGCATTGCTTCCTCAAGAAGATACTCTCCTAAACTTTGGCCGTTTTGCGGGCCCGCAGATTTTTTATGTGTTCTCGAATGTGGAGAAAACTAAGGCTGCAATTAGTGGCGAAAAGGGTACCAGGATCCGTGCAATGGGCGTGTTTAACAACACCTTCTTCGGAACACTTTCGGATAACGTCCAAGAAATTTTTGGTGGTGATATTCGTCAGTATATACCAATGCCTTGGCTGCATCATGTGTTGGCATTTCGTTTGGGAGGCGGGATTGCATTTAATCAACAGCTGGTTCAAGGTACGTTTACACTCGGTGGTTCTTTGGGTGAGGGGCAGCTTTCGGCGGGTGGTGACAGTATGTATTACTTCCCGTTGCGTGGTTTGCCTGTAGCGTCGTTATCACGTAGCCGTGCGCTATTACTTTCATCTGAATATCGCATGCCGCTAATGTATGTTCAGCGTGGACTTGGAACAATGCCGTTTTATTTCAATACGTTACACTTGGCATTCTTTGCTGACTATGGAAATGCATGGAATAAGAATGAAAGTTTGGGCGGCTATGCAGGATTTGGTAACTTTATGCTTGGTACGGGTGCTGAATTGCGAGCGGATATTACTATTGGCCATGGTTTGCCGATCTTTGGACGCTTAGGTTACGCAATTATTGTAGTGAATCGTGATCGTATTGGTGGCCTAACGGATAACGTGCTGCATACATCTGCTGACTATGGAACTGCAATCTTGCAGTTGGGCACCTCATTCTAATATTATAAACTTATGACCTCGCACGAACTTTGGAAAAAGAGATTTTGGTTTTTGGTATCAGTTGCCTATTTTGTGTTTGGCTACATGGGTTGTAATTATTGGTTAGAGAACTATGCCCACTATTACTATATAATGGATTTGCCAGGTGAGCGCAGCATTCCCATGCTGCCAATTTTTATTTTTGGGTATCTGCTGATTTATGCCTGTCTGATTCTACTATATATTATATTTGATGATGATTATGCGTACTTCCGATTTACTGTTGGTGCATTTTTGTGGGTAACAACTATTCACTATATCATTTTCTTTTTGTATCCAGTGCGAATGGTTTACCGACCTGATTTGGTTGGTGCAACAGATTGGGTGTCGCGTCTGGCAGCCTGGTATTTTACGCTTGATTATCCCAACAATTGCTTTCCTTCACTACACGTCGCGTACCCCTATTTAGGAACGTTGCTGTTGTGGCCATATAAGCGTAAGTGGGCATATGCATTTGCTGTAATGACGATCATTATTGCGACATCTGTAGTGTTGGTGAAGCAGCATTATATTCTAGATGCGGTGGGTGCCGTAGTGGTGACCAGTTTGGCATTCTGGGCATACAAGCGACTATTATCTGAATCGGTAACGGATACACATGCCAATTGAAATTATTCAAATTCCGGTTGGTCCTATGGCCAACTTTGCCTATCTGGTTGTGGATGCAGACACGAAACATGCAGTAGTTGTGGATCCTGGATGGGAATCAGAAACAATATTAAACGTCGCAAAAGATGCAGGTCTTACAATAGATGGTGTGTGGCTTACACATACTCATTTTGATCATATTCAGGAAGTGCCAGCTATTATGACAGCTGCAGGTGTACCAGTTTGGGTGCATACTCTAGAAAAGGATTTGCTTGGTGATGTTCCAGGGGATGTTAATTTATTGAACGAAGGGGATCTCGTTCAAGTGGGCGGTTGCCGGGCGCAAGTGCTGCATACACCGGGCCATTCACCTGGTGGTATTTGTTATTTGATTGATGATCATTTGATCACTGGTGATAGTTTGTTTGTGGGTGCTGTTGGCCGGACGGATTTACCGGGTTCAGATCCGCGTGCAATGGGTCAGTCGTTGAAACGCTTGGCTCAGCTGCCTGAACATTTGAATGTATATCCCGGACATGATTATGGTGATTCACCCACGAGTACGATTGCCCACGAAAAACGCACCAACCCCTACATGCGCCTTTAGGTGCACCCCGTACATTTCGCCTAGGGTTTATCTGCTTATTAATTATATGGCTAGCCGTTTAGGTGTTGAATTGCGGAGAGGGCTGCGGCAACTCCTTGCGCTGCGGTAAGGCTTGGGTGTTGGTATTCAGCACACAACAGATCACCACAAGCAAAGAGTCCAGGGCAACTGGTGGCCAGTTGTGCGGATACCAGAGGGGTCTTGCTGTCAGATAGGTTTGTCAAATTCCCCAGCCATTCTGAATTACCAATGTGACCATGTGTTGGAATCCAAACCGCTTGAGCGTGTAGTTGACGCTCTTGGCCGGCTGCTTGAATGATAACGGTGCCCACTTCGGCAAGTCCCTGAATATCTTTGAGGCTGGCACTGTAAATAATTTCAACGTTGGGACACTTTTGTAGTTGTTGTTGTAAAGGTTCAGTCATGTCGAGTTTTGTGGCAGGGACGATAAGATAAATTTTTTCAAAGCCTTGGGCGTAAGGTAGTAATCGTTCAACAATATCCGCAGTTTTGCCAGTTGCAACCAAGGTCTTTCCAAAATAGAGCGGCGCATCCACTTTTAAATGATAGAAAACGCCTTTTCCAAAGAACTTGTCTTCACCTGGCAACGCAGTATGTCCATGGTGAAGAAGGCCGGTGGCTGCAATGACGGTGCGGCACTGTCGGGTTGCACCCGATGCAAGTGTGACTTGAAACCCATTTTCAACAGCTTCAATTTTTTGCACAGTATCAGTTGTGATTTTACCTTTAGAGCTCTGAATTTGGCTGCGAATGTGCTCTACAAGTGATGCACCACTAGCGGCGTTGGATCCTCCTGGATAGTAGGTGGTGGCGGAAAGTCGCGCGACACGTGTATCTGCGGTTGAAGTGGCAATGAGCTCTATATCGACACGATGTTGGGCCAAGGTGAGTGCTGCTGAGAGGCCTGCAAGGCCGCCACCTACAATTATGCAATCGCTCATATCCACTCCGGTGTTATTTTTTCGGTTAAAGCGCCACACTCAAAACCTGCGTCATACAATGCTTGAACGGCGCGGCGCTCCTCATCATTAATGGCAACAGTGCGTTGGTTTACATACCTTGCGATGTATTGGTCAAGGAATGAGATGGGAAGGTTTCCGTCGCGTGTTTCTTGGGTGTAGCGAAGTGCAGCGTCTCGATTGGCCATGGCATACAAAATGGAATCTCGTTGGGCCTTGACCAATTGCTCTTGGAGCGTGGAATCCAGATGTTTGCTGAGGGCATTCGTCCCCAGCGGAATGGGTAGTTTAAATTTCTTCTGCCACCACTGGGGCAAATTGAGAATCAGCTGACATCCGGCATCTTGAAACTGCATCTGACTTTCATGAATCAACAAGCCTGCATCGACACGTCCATCAATTACTGCAGGTAGTATGTCATTAAAGGGCATGATGACGGTTTTAGCCTTCGGGAACGCCAGTTTTAGAATGAGCGCTGCGGATGTGTAGCGTCCTGGAATCGCAATTGTCGCGTTAGACAATTGTGATTCATCCAATTCGGTTTTGGCGACTACAATCGGACCATAGTCTGCTTCGCCCATGCTGGCGCCTACTGTCATTAATCGATACTGTTTGTGAATGTATGGATAGGCATGAAACGAAATGGCCGTCATGGGATAGCGATCTTCTAATGCACACTTATTCAGTGTTTCGATATCATCCATGACAAATTCAAATTGAACGCCAGGAATAGTGACAGCACCACAGGCAAGGCCATACGCCATAAAGATGTCGTCGGCATCGGGGCTATGGGCGATCGTAATGGTTTGCATGTCTAAAAGAGCGCAATCTGTTCAGAGGTGTCGTTGTCTGATGCTGGAATGTCCCATGTGACTGCACAGCGGCCTTTGGTGTTGCCATATTTGCTGGTGTAGAAGAGTTCTTTGTTCTTGGCGCCGTATTCATAAATGTCGCGCGTGATGCGTACGTCGTCGAGGCAGTATTTTTTCAGTTTGTCCCATTCACCGTTGCGGAAATATTTGATGGCATCCAGGCCGTCGCCGGATTTCTTGGTGCCAAGTGTAGCACTAGCGACACTGTCCAAGCTCACGCGATGGCCCAAAATTTTAGTCATTTCTTCCATGACGTCCAGCTGGGGAAGGGTATCTGGGTTAAAATTTAAATAGGGTTTGAGTACTGGCATGTCGAAACGACGGGAATTGAATCCCACAACGAGAGGCTTTTCCATCAATAATGCCTCCAATTCTGGGATTTCGGACTCCAAAAAGGCCCGATATTCGTCAGTTTTGTAGAGATATGTGCCCACAAGGCTTACTTTGAGGGCTTCCAAGTTGCGGAAACCACCGACTTCATCAAAGGTCTTTTGGGTTTCGATATCCAGGACAATAATGTTGGGTTTGCTCATGGGTCACCGAATAGCACACTCAAGTGGGGCGACAAGGGGAAAAATGGGTGCCTCGCTGGGTCAGTGAGGAATTGCTTTATATAGAATTTGAGCAATCTGATGGTGTGCTTCTTCAGAAAGATGGACGCCATCAAGTGGGCTGGGTTCGATGTGAGACAAATTAACAAATGTCAGGCCATATTGCAAAGCGAGTGCCTGATGCAGTGTGGCGAGTGTTGCAATTTTTTGCGTGGCACCATTTAGTTGGTCTTTGTAAATACCCACCCCCTCTTGAATTGCAGTGGGGGCAACTAAGATAATTTTGGCTTTACCTTGAATTATTTGAATGAGGCTCTTTGTTGCGGCGCATATTTCCTCGGCGGATCGTGCAAATGCCGTTTTTGTATCATTCGCGCCCAAGTTGAGGATTACATAATGAAGGGGAGCATGAGAATCCAAGCAGGGTTCAAGATATATTCGACCATTTCGTCCGATACGATCGACATAATCAAGGTTGGTCGTGCGGCCATTTAGTCCTTCTTCAATAATTTGAAAATTGCTACCGAGGAGGGATTGTAGAACTCCGGTCCATCGTACATGTGAGGGGTATCGAGAGCCGTCTTTGGGAGAGTATCCCCATGTGTTGGAGTCCCCAAAGCAAAGGATGCGTATGGTTTCGTTGGCTTGTGTCATGAAAATAAAGTGCTTCTTTGCGCACCCGGCAAGACTCGAACTTGCGACCCCTGCCTTCGGAGGGCAGTGCTCTAATCCACTGAGCTACGGGTGCCCTAAGCGATAAGGCTTGTGGTGGGCGCGACAGGATTTGAACCTGTGACTCCCACCGTGTGAAGGTGGTACTCTTCCGCTGAGTTACGCGCCCACCACAAGCCTTATTGGGAAACGGCGATTATGTCAGAAGGCCCTGTTTGGCAAGGGATTATTCCGGTGCCTTCCCACTACTAGGCCGCTTTGGGCCATGGAATGTGGGTATATTCGAGAACTGTGTCCCATGGTCGGTTCGTTTGATCACGAGGGGTGAGCCAGGTCCATTTGAAGATGGGGAACAGAAGAACGTTACGATAGAGGCCTCTTACCCACTGTTGTTGCAAGGTTGTTTGCTTGTAATAATAGAGTGGAATGACGGGCAGGTCATCCATCACGATCTTTTCCATTTGAGTGTAGAGTTGCATGCGGCTTGATGCGCTACTGGCAACAAGGCTTTGTGCCCATAATTTGTCAAACTTGGGATTCGAATAGACACCAAAATTACCTTCTGCACCAGAGACAAAACTTTCCAGCATGGGCATGGGATAGACATATTCACCAACGGCACCCATACGGGCAATTTCAAAGTTGTGCTTTTGTAGTTCTTTTAAAAATACCTTCCACTCCATGTTTTGAATGCTAATTTTAAGCCCCAAGTTGGTTTGCAACATTTGCTGAATGACTTCGGCAACCAACTTGTGATCATCGTTAGTGTTATACAAAATTTGCAGCTCCGGAATCTTGCTGGGATCCGGATAGCCTGCTTCCCTCAAAAGTTTACGCGCCTTTTCAGGGTTGAATTCAATGAAGCTCTTGTATGGGTAGCCCTTAATGCCAGGTGGCAGTAGGCCCTTATCGGCAGGGTGTTTGAGACCCTTCAAATATTGATTCACTAAAACGTTGCGGTCAATGGCAAGCGAAAGCGCCTGGCGGACACGTACGTCTTTGAGAATTGGATTGGTGCAATTAAGCCAATAGTAATACACCACAAACTGCTCAGTATTGGCAAACTCGGGCATATTTTTAAAGTTGTCGACTAGGTTAATGGGTACCTGTTCCATAAAATCAATTTGCTTGGCCTGAAACAGTTTGGTGGCAGTCGAATGATCTTCCGTCGGTGTGAAGACAATGCCGCTCAAATAAACATTTTTGGCATCCCAGTATTGGGGGTTTTTCTTAACGATCACATGCTTGTGTGGTGTCCATGCCGTCAGCATAAAGGGTCCATTTGACACAATGTTTTCTGGTCGTGTCCATCCCTCACCATGCTTCTCAATAATATCTTTACGGACTGGCAAGTAGGCACTGTCTGAGGTTAATTCCAAAAATGGTGGGAATGGTGCTTCAAGGGTAACAATCACTTGGTTGTCTCCCAATGCTTGAATGCCCAATTGGTTCAAGTCAGTGATCTTGCCTTGGTTGATGGCCTGGGCGTTTTTGACTGGGTAGAGGTGAGGAGCAGAGCGAGACGCTGTTTTAGGGTTCACATTGCGCTGCCAGGCATAGACAAAATCCCCGGCAGTCACAGGTTTGCCATCGGTCCACTTGGCATCTTCACGCAGGAAGAAGGTATATTTTCGGCCATCTTGGCTGATCGTCCACTTTTCAGCGACCCCGGGTAGCGCTTCGAGTGTCTTAGGGTGGTAGGTGGTCAGACCTTCAAAGAGGGCGATCGAAATGTTGTGTGATTTGTTGTCGTTAAGAAGGCCAGGATCTAAATATTCTGGCTCAGTTCCGTTGTCAAAGTGCAGCATCATTTGAGAAGTGGCATCAACTGGTGCCTTTGCGCTGCTGCATGCAATGGTGGTGATCATGAGTAGAAATAATGCTGAGCGCTTCATGCTTACTCCGTTTCTTTTTGAATGAGTTGCTTTTTGAGTTCAAGACGAGATGCACGGCGTTTGACGGCGTTCTCAAAGCGTCGGATCTCTTCGGGTGTTTCCGGGGTCAGTTTTGGCACAACAACGGGTTTGCGATTGTCATCGATGGCAACATAAGTCAGATATGCAGTGAGCGTGTGATAATGCAGGCCTGAATCAGGATCTTCGCCATCCACACGCACACCGACTTCCATTGATGTGCGCCCCGTCCAGTTGACCATCGCGTGGATATTGGCAATGTGGCCCACATACATGGGAGACACAAACGCTAACGCATCCACACTGGCTGTGACAGAAATGTGGCGGCTGTGGCGTCGTGCGGCGATTGCGCCTGCAATGTCTACCCAGGCCATAACGGTTCCGCCAAAGACGGCTCCCAATATATTGGCATCACCGGGCAATACCAATTGCGTCATTTCAACAGCTGAATCACGTGGTGTTAGGATTTTGGATTTTGTCATGTGGAGCGGAAGGGGATCGAACCCTCGACCTCGTCATTGCGAACGACGCGCTCTCCCAGCTGAGCTACCGCCCCATTTATAGTAGGTGGTTGTCTATTCAGAATAGCGGTCTGGGGCAACCGTTATTTTGTGCTGAGGCGAGCGAAGTGTTTGGGAAGTAGGCCATGGCGCGGTGCCAGGAAGAAGCTTAAAGCAAAAAAGATGCCGGACATGGTGGCCATGGCACCTGCAATCGAGGCGTCAAGCCAACTGGCCAGTAAATACCCGGTAACAGCCGATGCTGCACCGATGATCATGGCCAATACCAACATGCGTGAGAGGCGGTCGGTCAAAAGATAGGCTGCAGCTGCAGGGGCGATTAACATGGCGACGACCAAAATGGCGCCTACACTTTCAAATGCGGCCACTGTCGTTAGTGATACCGCAGCCATTAATAAATAATGAAAGAGTCGTGTCGAGATGCCGAGCGATTCAGCCAACTGTGGATCAAATGTTGTGAGTTTCAACTCTTTGTAACAAGTCAGAACAAAAACCAGATCAATCAAAAAGGTGGCACCCAAGACCCAAATTGCACGTGGCCCCATGTCCAGTCCGTTCCAGAGCCAGACGTCCCATGGTACGTAAGCAATTTCGCCATAGAGCACACATTCTTGATCTAAATCAACTTGACCCGCGTACATCGAAATTAAAATGACACCCAAGGCAAAGAGCCAAGTAAAGGTTACGCCGATGGATGCGTCTTGCTGTAAGCGTCCTACGCGGTGCAATGTTTCGGTACAGAAGGCTGTGATCAATCCGAGGGCGCCAGCACCAATCAACATGGGAATGGGATTGCGACTACCAGAAATTAGAAATGCGAGTGCAATTCCAGGGAGTACGGCGTGGCTGATGGCGTCGCCCAACATTGATGTTTTGCGCAATACCAGAAAGCTGCCCAATAGGCCGCAGGCAGCCGCTGCCAAAATACCTGTCGCAATAATCCAGAGACTCGCCGTCATTTGGGGCCTCCATCGCGGGAATAGGGAATAGGACGTGCGTGGGGATCTTGCACGGGATACCCCAGCAATGCTTCCAGTTCTTGCTCTAGTTCGGGCGTTAACACGTGTTCAATTTCTTCAGCATCTGCATGCACATGGCCTTTGCCCAATTGTAGATATTGTGTGAGGTAAACTTCCCACAGGCGGTGACGTCGTACCAGTGCTTCAGCGCGTGTGCGGCCGTCCGCTGTGAGTAACCACTCTTCAGGGCGTGTTCCTTCAGAAACAAATCCCATGCGTTGCAAGCGCTTCAATAGGTGCAGGGTCCGGCGAATACTTAAGTGACGATAGCGACGAACCATATCGACAGTTGGTGTGGATTGAGGTGCGTCTTCCATCAAACGATATAGTGTTTTTAAAACATTTTCCTGTTGAATGCGTGTGGCATTTCGAAATTGGCGCAACACGCGCGCTAAAATTCCACGCTGCGGCGCAAAAACGATAGACACAACAAATATCGCTGTGATGGCCATGACAATCCATGGGCCTGTGGGCATGCGTGGTGCAACGGCGCTGGCAATGGCACCTGCGCTGCCCGCCACCGCCCCAAAAATTCCGGCCAACAATAGCATGCGCCAAAGTTGATTGGTCCATTGGCGTGCGGCGGCAGCTGGCGTGATCAACATAGCAGCCATCAAGACAACGCCGACTGCTTGTAGGCCTGCGGTGACAACGGTGACAATTAGTAGCGTGAGGAGCACATCCATTCGACGCACCGGAATGCCGATGGTCTCAGCGTAACCTGGGTCAAATGCAATGACCTTGAATTCCTTGTAAGCCAGAAATGTAACCGTGATGACTGCGGCAGCTAGTCCGCCGAAGAGATACAAATCTTTTCCGATCAGCGATGCAGCCTGCCCAAATAAAAATTTATCGAGACCCGATTGATTTCCCATTGGCAGATGCTGAATGTGGGTGAGCAGCATGATGCCGATACCAAAGAAAACAGAGAGCACCAGGCCAATTGCAGCATCTTCTTTAATGCGACTGTGGCGAACAATAGCGTTTAAAATGTAACTCGCAATCAGTCCGCTACCCAGTGCACCCAAAATCAAAACACCTTGCACCTTTGTGCCAGTAAGCAAGTATGCGATGCAAACGCCTGGAAGCGCGGCGTGGGCGAGGGCGTCACCAATGAGGGAGCGTTTGCGCAGGAATGCGAAACAGCCTAAGACGCCCGCACTAAATCCAAACAACGTGGTGCCGACGAGAACAAAGTGAAGGTTGGTGTTGGCCCAGAGCATCATTTGGACAGTTCTTCGCCAATGGCGGTGAGCAGGTTGAGGCGGCCGCCATACGTGGCGCGCAAATTCTCTGCTGTAAATGTTTGATCAATGGGGCCACAGGCAATGATGCGTAAATTCAAAAGGGCGACCCAGTCAAAGTAATCGGCAGCAGTTTGAAGGTCATGATGAACAACGATGACGGTCTTTCCCTTTTCGCGCAGCTCGCGCAATAATACAATAATGGCTTGTTCGGTTGCCGCGTCTACGCCGGCAAAGGGCTCATCCATTAAATATACTTCTGCATCTTGTGCTAATGCGCGGGCTAGAAATACGCGCTGTTGTTGGCCGCCAGATAGCTGACTGATTTGTCGGTCAGCATATGAAGACATGCCCAGTTTTTCGAGACACTCCATGGCAATGGCGCGATCCTTTTTGCCAGGCCGACGAAAGAGCGGAAATTTTCCATAGCGGCCCATTAAAACCACATCGAGTGCATTGGTTGGAAAGTCCCAGTCAACCGAGCTACGCTGAGGGACATAGCCCAAGAGGTGACGTTGGCGCTTTAATGTGTCGCCTAGAATGCGAACTTCTCCGGATGCCACTGGAACAAGCCCCATGATGGCCTTGATCAGTGTGGATTTCCCGGCACCGTTGGGGCCGATGATACCAATCAAGTGTCCGGCTGGAAAATTGGAGCTTACGTCCCACAATACAGGCCGTCGGTGATAGGCGACGGTTAAGTCGCGGACGGCAATTGCGGCCTCAGTTGTCATTAGTGGGGCGCCTTTCCAAGTAGTGCGTTGGTAATGGTAGTAACGTTGGCGCGTACCATGCCGATGTAGTGACCTTCAGGTGTGCCGGGAGTACCCATGGCATCTGAAAAGAGTGTGCCGCCAATTGCAACATCATGCCCGTTGGCTTTCACACCAGCGACTACAGCATCAATGGAGCGTTTGGGGACACTGGACTCAATAAAGACGGCCTTGACCTTGCGTTCTACAATTAAATCCACAATGCGTTGGATGTCTTTCAATCCAAATTCGGATACCGTGCTGATGCCCTGCAGCCCCACGACATCTATGTTATAGGCGCGGCCAAAGTATCCAAAGGCATCATGGGCTGTAATCAGCACCCGTTGATCTTTGGGGATCTGTGCAATCTGTTCGCGGCACCATCTGTCCAATGCATCAAGTTGTGAGATATAGGTCTTGGCATTGGATTGATAAGTATTCGCGTGAGCGGGATCATATTCAGACAAGGCTTGAGCAACTTCTGTAACAGCTTGGCTCCACATGGAGACATCAAACCAGACATGGGGATCATAATGACCTGCAAATTCAGGGGGCTCGCGTAACAACTTGGGGTCAATGGCGTCGCTGACTGCAACAGTGGGTTTTTTGCGTGCCATCTTGACGAAGATGTCTGTCATTTTGCCTTCTAAATTGAGTCCGTTATAAAAAATGATGTCGGCGTTTGAGAGTTTGTGAATGTCGCCTTCGCTGGCCTTATATAAGTGGGGATCGACGCCGGGCCCCATGAGACCAGTAACATGCACCAAATTGCCGCCAACCTGTGCTGCAATATCAGCAATCATTCCAGTTGTTGCAACAATGTTGATGGGAGACTGTGGGCTTACTGACTTGCTGGGCGATGCAGAAGTCTCTGCTTGTGAAGCAGATTTATTGCAGCCCAATAGGGCGAGTGTCAGACAAAATGTTATGCCGACTGCTAGAATGCGTTTTGCGAACATGTCGAAATCCTCTCAATAATTAATTTTGACGGACATAATCATCGAGGCAAATCGATGTCAAGGCTATAAAAAATAGCTATAGCTAACTTTTTTGTGCTCGGCTATTGACAGCTCTGGATTTGTGTGTGAAGTGCCCACCCGCCGTGGGGGAATAACTGATTCAAGGAGAAATATTATGAGTCGTCCAGTTGCGCTGCTTAACAGGGTTTTTGAAGGTGTTACGTCGTTATTTGTATCGGAGGCGTATGCGACACCCCAATATTCCCGTCAAACAGGTTTGAGCTGTGGGGGGTGTCATAGTGTGGCCCCCAAGTTGAATCAGGGGGGCGAGAATTTCATCGCCCGTGGGTACCGAATGTCTCCAGATCTAGAGGTCAAGATGGGTGGACAGCCACCAAGTGTACCATTGTCAGCTTGGGTGACGGGTCGTCATGAGCGTCAAATTGCAAAAGAGTACGATGATACATTGTTGCCGAAGGTTGAGTTAATTAGTGGTGGTTCAATTTCTCCAAACCTTTCTTACTTTGCAGAGTGGCGTCCGGTTAGTTTGTCAGCCCGAAAAGATGGTACCCATCAAGATCGAGGCGGTCGATTTGAGGACCTGTTTATTAATTGGTTGTCCAATAGTGGTCGGCATAGTGTGCGTGTGGGGCAGTTTCGTCCCTTAAATCAGCTGGATGTGTCACGGCGTCTGAGTGTCAGTGAGCCCACAGCGTTGAGTACATCGCTACCTGGTACAGGTGATGCACATCCAGACAAACGGGTACAGTCACTACGTTCCTTTTCTCCATCGGGTCGTTCACCAGCGGTGGCGTATACCTTCCAGTCAATAGCTGGTGATTCTCCCAGTGATGGTTTGTCTCACACCATTACACTTCCTGTTGGTGGTGAGTTTTCGCTCCCATTGTCTCCAGGTGCACGCAAGGATGCGAGTTTTGAGTTTGAGCCGAAATTAAAGGGTGTCTTCCTGGAAACAGCTTATCGCTATTTGGGGGTCAATACCCTTGGTGTCCATACATTCATTGGCAATGATCGTTGGTTGGCCAGCGCCTTAGGAACGGCAAATTATGGCGGCCTTTATGCAACAGCGCTGTTTGGAATAGATAAGGTGGGCAATGCACCTGCACGCCAGCGTGTCAGCGCGGAGTTGGAGTATTTACCCAGAATATGGAGCGCATTTTGTCCCGGTGTTGGTTTCAGATTTGAGCATATTACCAACGCTAAGAAAGAGCCCGCATATATTCCTTATTTTGTCTTAAGTGGAATTAACACAGTTTGGGCTGTGCAGCTTCAGGTAGAAGGGCGCATTCAAAAAGATAATGATGCGCTGATCGTAGATGTATCAACGTTGTTTTAACAGTAGGATACGAGGACTATTATGAAGGCCCTTTTAGTATTGGTTGTGGCAGCGCTTGTCATTCCATCAGTACCTGTGTTGGCTCAAGAAGTAGAGCCTAAGCAAGAGACTCACTGGCTCTTTAATCCAACACCACGGGATCAAATGCGTGAATTGTCCGCCGACCGACCTGATAAAACCGAGTCACCACATTCTGTTCCCGCCGGTCATTTTCAGATTGAATCCAGCTTTTTCTCGTACACCTATGATAAACGTAACCCAGATTATAATGGTGATAGCGTTCATGGTTTTGCGGTGATGCAGACTATTCTGAAAATGGGGATAACTGATTTTATGGATTTTCAAGTGGGATTGGAGCCCTATGTTCATAATTTAAACTACAACTTCGCAACGGGTACGTCGCAGGCAACCACTGGATTTGGCGATGTTGTCTTGCGTGCAAAGTTTGGAGTGGTTGGGAATGATTCAGGGCGATTTGCGCTGGGCATTTTACCATTTGTTAGTATCCCAACCAAAAGGAACGATAGCATTGGTGATGATCATGTAGGTGTATCGGTGGCATTTCCGTGGTCTTTGGAGCTTGAAAAGGGGTGGGGGTTGGGTGGTCAGACACAATTTGACTATACGTATGGTGTGAATAATACAAAATATTATCCTGCATTTGTGAACACGTTTGAGCTGACGTATGAAATTTCAGAACGATTTGGGGCTTATGTAGAACTGTATGCATATGTGAGTTCGGAAAATAATCTTCCTTGGGAAGGCACAGTGGATACTGGGTTGACATTTGCAGCAACTGACAATTTGCAACTAGATGCTGGAATTAACATGGGTGTGACGCGCCAGGGTGATGATTGGAATCCGTTTGTTGGATTTACGTGGCGCCATTAACTACTGGTTGGCTTTTACAAATTCATCAATGCACTTAAGTGTTCTTTTGCTAACGTGATGCTCCATGCCTTCGGCATCCATGTCAGCGGTTTTGCGGTCAACGCCCAGTATCTGCAAAAATTCACGCAACAATTGATGGCGACGCTGCATGTCGCGTGCTGTGGCCTTGCCTTTACTGGTCATGGTGATGCCGCGATATTTTTCGGATTTTAAAAAGCCATCGCGAGAGAGCTTTTGCACCATGCGAGTAACGCTGGGTCCTTTGAGACTTAGGCGTTCGGCGATGTCCACAACCTTGGCATAGCCCTTGTCTTCAATAAGCTCGTAGATGGCTTCTAGGTAATCTTGCTCGGCGGTGCTACATGTTTTTCGTTGGGACATAAGGACTCGCTACTGTAATTTCTCATGATTTGCAAGGTTAGGTTAAGATTGTGGGGCACGGTTTATCTTAATAGTGCCTTTACTTTTTTATCTATGGGAATCTCAATAACGGTCGTGCCCTTTTCAGATAGGGCCTTTAGAAATTCAGATTCAATTTCGTCCATCATTTTTGCAGATACTGCCTTTGCACCATATCCTTTTGCCAAAGAAACAATATCAAGTCCGGGCAAATCCAGTCCTGGTACCTTGGGTGTTTTTTCCAAAACGGCAAATGATTTTAAAATGCCGTACTCCTCATTACGCAATGCGAGTATCACGATATGCAAATCGTGTTGCACACCTGTCCAAATTGCCTGTGGTGAATATTGAAATGACCCATCTCCCATGACGACGATAACGGGTCTGTTTCTGCCGGTTCGTTTCTCTGCCAATGCAAGCCCAACTGCGGCTGGCATGTCCCAGCCAAGGCCGCCAGACCCCATGGTGTAATAACTATCTGGTTTTGTAACGACACCCAGACGTGAGTTGCTCAACTCCGGAATGTTTGATGGCGATTCTTGTACAAGAATATAGTCTTCGGGCAATTTTTGAGAAAGTAGTCCGTAAACTTGCGCAGCCGTAAGTGGATGCTTAGCGTCCTTCCCTGGTACTTCAAATGTCTTTTCAGGTTTTGTGACTTTATTCGTATTGCTTTGTCGGCTTTCAATCATTTCGCAGAGTGCGGAAAGTGCAAGTCCGCTATCACACACAATGCTGTCACCCACGGCTGATTTTGCTGCATCATATGGATCGTCAGTGACTTGAATTAATTTGGCGCCTTTGGGTAAATATTTTCCGGGCACCCAAGGGTAATAACGAAATACGGGTGCGCCAATCACGATAACCAAATCGTGTCCTTCCAGTTTTTTACTGAGTGGACCGATTGCCGCAGGAAGAGCGCCTGCATATAAAGAGTGATTTTCAGGAAATGAAATTCGTTCTGAAAAGGGACTCAACCAAACAGGGGCGTTCAATTTTTCAGCGAATTGAATTCCCAAATCCCAGGCATTGCTGCGGGAGATATCGCCCCCATAAACCAAAACCGGATTTTTGCTTTGATTGATTGTATTGGCGAATTCAGAAATTCTTTGAGGGTCCGGCGCAATTCTGGTGCAAACAGTACGGTACGCATCACTATCATCCATTTCCTTATTCCAATCATCCAATGGTAAAGAAAGGAATACAGGTCCCATGGGTTGTTGAATGGCCATGGCATAGGCGCGCATAAACGCTCCCGGTACATCTTCAGGTCTTGCTGGTTCGTAACTCCATTTTACCCACGGTTTTGGCAAATTCACGGCTTCAACATCAGTCAGGAAGGGCTCCATTAAAAGCATTTCTCGGGTTTGCTGTCCGGCGGTAATGATTAAGGGTGTTTTGTTAACATGTGCCGTTAAGATACACCCCATTGCATTTCCCATTCCGGCACCAGTATGGACGTTAACGATGATGGGCTTTTTCAGTCCTTGGGCTAAACCATCAGCAATGCCAACCACACTGGATTCTTGCAGTGTCAATATGTAGGTAAAATCTTTTGGAAAGTTTTGCAGAAAGGTTTCTTCTGTTGATCCTGGATTTCCAACGATGGTTGTTAATCCTAATTTGCGAAGCAAATTGAAGGTAACGTCTCTTACTGTTGGCATATGGGGTCCCTTCGGGTTGCGTTTTAGGACAGCAATGCCGACGTGCTACAGTAAAATTTAGCGAATTGCAATATTCTAAGGTGTTGTGTTGCGCGTCTTAATATCGTGTCATTGAGGGATCAACGCATTCGGCCCATTCATGAATGCCGCCCGTCAAATTGCGTACGTTTGTGAATCCGTGTTCGCACAAAAAATCAACAGCACGACGGCTGCGGCGCCCATGGTGGCAGTGAAATATGGTCAAGCAGTTGCGGTTCAATGATTCGACATGATCGGGAATAGTTCCCAATGGAATTAATTTGGCACCCGGGATTTTGCAGATTTCATGTTCACCCGGTTCACGCACATCAATGATGATGAGTTGTTCGCCGCTATCCAGTCGGGCCTTCAATTCTTCAACAGACATTTCCAGTGGGTCACTCATGGTGCAGTTCCTTTCCATTATATAATCGCAAAGTGGTTTTTGATTTTGTCGGGCGTTGGTTGAACATGTGGGG
Organism: Deltaproteobacteria bacterium CG11_big_fil_rev_8_21_14_0_20_47_16; assembly: GCA_002796325.1. Lineage (GTDB taxonomy): Bacteria > UBA10199 > UBA10199 > 1-14-0-20-47-16 > 1-14-0-20-47-16. The sequence continues at coordinate 366,455 of PCXA01000001.1, forward strand.
CAATTGGGATCTTTTTGCAACGTGAATGTGCGTGTTTGCATGGTGAGTGCGTTGAGTGTCATCACGCGGCCCGATAAAGAGTCGCCGGTTTTTAAAATCCACTTGAGTGTCTCGGTTGCTTGTAAACTCCCAATGATTCCCGGTAAAATACCCAACACGCCGGCTTCCGCGCAATTGGGGGCGGCATCTGGGCCCGGAAGTTCTGGAAACAAGCAGCGGTAACAAGGACCGTGAGTGCTATCAAATAGACTGACCTGGCCATCAAACTTTAAGATGCTGCCATAGACGAGTGGCTTACCAAGGCGCACGCAGGCATCGTTAACCAGAAAGCGTGTCGGAAAATTATCGGTGCCATCAATCACAATGTCGTAGTTGGCCATAATGGATTCCGCATTATGTGCTGCTAATTTTTCAGGATAGGATGTGATGGTTACATCAGGATTTAATGCTGTCAGCCGCTGCTTGGCGATTTCAACCTTGGGTCGCCCAATATCTTCAGTGGTGTACAAAATTTGCCGTTGTAAGTTTGAGATGTCGACAACGTCATGATCAACAATAGCAATATTTCCAACACCTGCGGCGGCAAGATACAACAGTACGGGTGAACCCAGGCCGCCTGCACCCACGCATAAGACGCGGGCTTGCGAAAGCCTCTCTTGGCCCTCAATGCCAACTTCTGGCAAAATCATCTGTCGGGTATATCGCTCAAAACCTGCCATAGCCGTTGACAGTAGTGCGCATACCGAAATAGTCAATAGCTCTATGAGAGAGATTCGCGCCTATTGTTTTGACCTGGATGGAACGCTGATTAATAGCGGACCAGATATTGTGGCCGCCGCTAATACAACTCGCCGCGCCTTCATGGTGCCCGAGCTGCCCTATGATCGCATCATTGAATTTGTGGGAAGTGGCGTTCGACAATTGATGGCAGGGGTGATGCAAGATTTGGCCGAAGAAGAATGGGATCCAGCGAGTGAGCATTTCTTAAAAACCTATCATAATGCCATGACAGTGAAGACGCATCTGTATGATGGCATTGTTGAATTGCTAGATTCCAAAATGCACCTGCCGTTGGCGATTTGTACCAATAAACCACAAGATATGAGCGAAATAATTGTGCGCCATTTTAAAATTGCGGATTATTTCAAAATCTTAGTTGGTGCAGAAGCCGATTTTCCCAAGAAGCCAGATCCACAGGGGCTGCTGCATATTTGCAAACAGCTTGGTTGTGTGCCTGAAGAGGTTGCCATGATCGGTGATAGCGTGGTCGATATTGAAACTGCAAAGGCAGCGGGCTGTATGTCCGTTGCGGTGAGTTGGGGGTTTCAAACAGAAGACGAGCTTATGGCCGCAAATCCAGATCTTTTAATTCATCATCCAAGCGAACTGATTATTTAATGGGTTGCAAAACGCAAACACCTTCAAATCCGTGTTCCTTTTGGGAATAGAGCGCTACAGGGATTTTAAGTGCTTCAAGTTCGGCATTCAGCTCTTTGCGTGCAGTACCCGAGGTATTGCTGGTAAAGTTGCTGTACGCCGCCATAAATTGGTTAATATCAATTTGCCCAAACAAAATCTTGGTAGCCAAAATTGTAGTAACACTATCGCTGCGATATTTTCCGCCGACGTAGGCTTGACCGCTGAGTACAACAATTGCAGCATATAGTTCTTCTGCATCACTGCTCTTGAATTGATCGTCAAAGTGAGGACGGAAAAATTCATCAATTGTTTTTGGGAATGGGATCTTTATTTTTGGCACTGAAAACTGGCTGCTATCTGCCGCATTAATCCATCTTGCTGTGAGTTGTCTTTGTAGGGCCGTGAGCTTGTCTTGTGGAATGGCTTGTTTTTTGTGAGGATATGCGGTGCCATCGTAATATGCTGTATTCGCCGCGCATTGGACGATTTGTAATCCAGGGGCCTTTAATTCAAACTTGCTACTAGCGGATCCAATTTTTGTTTGTGCTGGTCCGCCTGCCAGTTGCTTGTGTTTACCTTTTGAGCGAGCACGTGCATGTGTGTGATGTGCGTGTTTTTTACTGGGAATTCGATTGGCCATAAATCCTCTCCTCTGAAAGTAGTATCTGAAGAAGTATCGGCAACATTGCAGAGAAGTTGCTTAATTGCGTGTGACAACCTTGTGTCAAATTGTGCTTAATTTTTGTGCGGCGATTCTGCCAATAGATGAGGAGGTTGTAGCGCCGTGACCGCCCAATCCCGCCACCCAAAGGACGTTTTTGGCTTGAGCGTCCCAGCGAACAAGGGGGCGACTGTCTTCTGTGAATGTGCGTGCTCCGGCCCACCGATGGGCGATCGGAAGATCAGTGAGTGTGGGGCAGAACGTACTGAGTTTCTGTTCCATGAGTTGATAGACAGCATCTGAACTTTCAAATGCATCATCTGCAGTTGTAATGTCTTCATCACATACTGAAATCATCACGCTACCCGATTCCGGACGGAAATAATAATTGTGACTCAAGTCCCAAATGAAGGGCCAGTCGGATGGAACACGAGATGTGAGTGCTGTAACAAAGAGATGTCGTCGTCGCACTTGCAATGGAACGGTTTCAGTATTGGCGAGTTGGGCAATGTGAGATGCCCATGCACCTGCCGCGTTAACAATGATCTCGGCGTCCCAAGCTCCTTGTGTGGTGTGGATTTCCCAGTGGTTATTCTTTTGTACTAATTTCGTAATGTGCGTTGATGTGTGCAGTTGTTGGGCTGCGCGTGCTGGCTTTAAGTAGGCATAGAGTAAACTGTGAATGTCGATGATGCCATCGGTGGCTGTTGCAATTGCGCAATCCACATCGCGCATGAGCGGATATGTGGTGTGTAGTTTTTCTGCATCCCACAATTCACATGCAATGCCATCGTGTTGGGCGGATTTGAATAATGCTTCGGCAGTTGAGTGATCGGAGGGCGAGAAACACAGAACAGACCCGCGATGATCAATTAACGGCACTTCCGAGAAGCCCGCTGGCGGATTGCGCAAAAACTGAACGCCATCAATCGCCATCTTGCGAAATTCAGGATCCGAAATCACCTGTCGCCCCATGGCGGCATTCAAACCAGAGGCACGGGTGCCCGGCATATCTTCGGCCTCGAAAATCACGTGGTCGCGAAGGCCCGCTTCATGTAAAAAATAGCTCGTTGCAGCACCTGCAAAGCCAGCCCCAATTACCGCGATTTTCGTGGTTTTGCGCATGATGGATGATTTCTACCAAGCCATCGGGGAGATCAAGGAATATTGTGCGCCAGACACAACTTTGGGGTGGTATCGGCCGATAACTGTATATAGAGGGAGGACTACGTCCACTTATGGCTATTGAGAAGATCAATACGAATCTTGCAGGACTACCGCCGCCCTGGTTGAAGCGGGCGGAATCCGGTGGTGTGCAAACGCCCACCGAAACGGCTATCCGCAAAATGCTGGGGGAGCCGCTTCCCAGGGTGGTGGATCCTGCATCATTACCCCCTGAAATTGCCAACCTCTTTGCTCAATTTGGCGTATTACGCCGCATTCAAAAAAAGCTGTCTATGTTGTCTCGAAAACCTGGTGGGGCCGTTATCCCTGCTAAGGGCACAATCGCTTGCGTTGATGATGATGACAATATTTACATGGGTGTAGAGTTCTTGGAATCCCATGCCCAAGATGAAGCATTATTGGCAGGAATTATGGCACATGAATGGGGCCATATTGTGAGTGATTTGCCGCGTGATGCCGATTGGTCGCATTTGAGTTGGGATGATTTACATGCCATGCGTCGTGAAGAGGAGTCGTATGCCGACGCCTATTCAGGCCGCATGCTGTATCGTATGGGATATGCAGTGACGCGATTTGCTGGGTTTTTAGAAGATTTGAGTAAGTTTGAAAAGCGTCTACAGACCCATAAATACTATAATCCCCGTCTTCGTGCTGAAATTGTGCGCCAGGCCTTTGCCGCTGAGATGCGTCATGCCGATAGTGCTCGTAAGCTCTTTCCGGGCCTGCCTTCCAATTCCACCCTTTTAGGTGTGGGATAAACAACTGATCAATAAATAAAGAAATAGGCCCTGCACCCAAGGTGTGGGACACCTTGCAGCCAATCCTTGACCCATGTACCTGCCTGGCATATACGCCCAGCTTCACTTTTAGCCAGGAGGAACTATGTCGCTTGTTCAAAAGATGGCCCCCGATTTTAAGGCCGATGCTGTTACTGGAACAGATTTCACCACAGTCCAATTATCCAAGTATCAAGGGAAGTGGGTAGTCCTGTTTTTCTATCCACTGGATTTCACATTTGTGTGTCCAACCGAAATTACTGCATTCAGCGACAACTATGAATCATTCAAAAAGTTGGGCGCGGAAGTTTTGGGTGTTTCTGTCGATAGCAAGTTCAGCCATTTGGCTTGGATCAATACCCCACGCCAACAAGGTGGTTTGGGTCAATTAAGCTATCCACTCGTATCTGACATTAAGAAGACAATTGCAGCTGACTATGGAGTTCTTCTGGATGCGGGTGTGGCATTGCGTGGTCTCTTCATTATTAATCCCGAAGGCAAAATCCAATACGAGTTGGTTCATGACTTGGGAATTGGTCGTAGTGTCGAAGAAACACTACGTGTTTTGGAAGCATTGCAAACGGTTGCCAAGACTGGTGAAGTTTGCCCGGCCAACTGGAGCAAGGGCGGCAAAACCATGAAGCCCGATCCGCAGCTTTCCAAAGAATATTTCGGCGCAGTTCAGTAAATCGTTTCAGTGAATTGGTATTGTGAAAAGCCCCCGTACTCCGGGGGCTTTTTGCATTTATTCAACAGCTTTTCGGACCCAGTCAAGATATGCACTGCCGCCATCAACAACCGGGAGCGCAATAAGTTCGGGAACTTTATAAGGGTGTAGTTCGGGAAATATTTTTTTGATTACATCAATTTCTGTAGCAGTTGTTTTAATCACAAGTTGAAATTCATCTTCTGCACAATGTTTACCATCCCATTTGTAGAATGATTTCCCCTTGGGATGAATGTGTACGCATGCTGCCAGTTCTCGGTCGACGAGTTCACGTGCCAGAACGGTTGCGCGCTCTTCGGTATCAATGGATGTTAAGAGAATAACGACGTCACTCATTTTCCACTCACCTTGTCATAGGTGACGCCGGCTTTTTGTTCTTCTAATCGTGCAAGTAGAAATAACAAATCGGATAGGCGATTCATGTAACGCACCAATTCCTTATTGGCACTCTCACCTTCATCGACCATGGCGACAACGCGACGTTCAGCACGTCGGCATGTGGTGCGCGCGACATCAATAGCGGCTGATGCGGTCGTGCCTCCCGGAATAATAAATGACGGTGGCAGTTTGACGCTGGGTTCGATCTGAGAAATCCATCCGTCAATTTCAGCAACATGCGCTGCTGTAATGGGTTCCACTTTGAATGGTGCTTTGCTGGCGTCATCGGTAGCGAGCTCAGCGCCTAGTTGGAACGATGTATGTTGTACGGCGTGGAGGATTTGTTTGATGATATCGACTTGGCTCAAGCTGCGCGCCAATCCCATTTGGGCGCACAGTTCATCGACAGTGCCATAGGTCTCAATGCGCAGGCTATGTTTGGAAACGGTGGTGCCGGTAAAGAGTTTGGTTGTCCCCTTATCCCCCACCCTGGTGACGATACTCATGCTGCGCGCTTAACGCAGTCGGGGTATAGAGTCATCAATATTTTGACGCTTCCGGGTGAAAATCCCACCAGTTTCGCTGTATTGCATGTCTAACTACCTAATATAAAAGAATAATATTTTATGCCGGGTGGCATGGGAATTGCTCTTACTTCTATAGAGGGGCGTGGAGCAAAATATGAAAAACGGACTCATTATTCTGGGAATTTTAGCCATCACACTGGCGGCACCGGCCTGTAAAAAATTGGGCATGAGCACGGGCGGTAGTGATGAGGGGGATAGCAAAACCTATCTTGTTGATGATCATAATGACACCACGCCTGACCAAAGTCCATGTCTCGGTAAAGGGGCCGTTGGGTTGCAGGGGCTTCTTTTAAAGGCTGATTGTCCAAAGATCACACCACCTCCCACTGGAGCCGTATGCGGTAATCACGTGGTTGAAGCGGGTGAAGAGTGTGATGAAACATCAGCCAAGTGCGATATCAAGACATGTAAAGCAATTGCAACAAACGATGATGGAAATGCTGGTGGTCCGACAGGTGATGGTGGCAAAGAGGCCAAGATAAATACCTCTGGTAATAGTAATATCAAATTTTCAGCAGACCCCGACTATGCAGATGGAGATTTGGGAAAAGACTACAGCGTCTATTTTAAGCTGTCAGGCGGTAAAGATGGTCAAAGTTATCATGCTGAAGTAACCAATTTGCCAGAGGGGCAGTTTGAATATTCAGTCCAAAAAGATTGGCTAATTATTGAGAGTAAAGGTGTCACAAAAATTGCCGGGACATATAAACCCCATGTCAAAGTATGGCTTGATTCCAACACTTCTGATTCAGCAATTTGCCCTGAAACTGTTTGTCAGTTTAAGATTAACGACCATTTAGCAATTAAGGCCTACGATCTGAAGGATGTGCTTTATAGCATCGAATGGTTATTCGAGAATAAGAGCCCATTTTGTTCAACATCGCAGACGGACAATGCCAAGACATGTGGGCCCTATGAGTTAAAGTCTGACAGTATGATGGGGACATATAATGCAAACTATAACACGGGTAAGGGCGCTTATATGTTTATCGTTCTTCGCTCTTCAGGTTTAAAGAGCGACGATAAGAGCTTTAAGTGGAGTTTGTCAGTGGATGGTAAGGTGTTGTCTGATGCGGATGTATCAACGGATGACTTCTTTGAGTGTGCTAAAGGTAAGAAGACATGTCCAACGGGTCTTTTTCTGCTCGATTATAAACACGATAAAGTTGTAGATGCAGATACCCGCTTTCTGGTGATTAGTGCCTCGGCATTCAAGCCGAACAGTCCAACTGAATATAAAAATGTGGCAGTGACAGTCAGTAATGCATCCGGTGCAAGTCAAAAAATTGTGTTTGATAAAGTTACCATTCCATCAATTACATCGGTTAACGATTTTATCGCTTCTGAAAAAGAGAAGGTAAACGCGAAATATGCTGCGTGTCACAATATGAAGGTGGAGAGCATTACCAGTCAGGGTAAGGTCTATACATCGGATGCTCAGGGTGTATTTGTAATACAGGAAACCTTGCCAGTGATTTCCTCTGGAGATGCAAAACCCAGTTCAGAAAACATCAGTATTAATGTGGTGGGGGGAGAGGGCACTAAAAAGCTTTCCGATATTCAGTTTTCAACACAGAGCGGTGAATTTAAGACCGTGAAAAATGACGGAACCACAGTATTGCAGTGGCCGGCATATCAAAAGCTTACCTCAACAAATGGTACATTGTCTGATAGCGTAACCTTGACGGTGAGTGACTCGTCATCCGAATGTGTCCAAAAGAAGAAAATCACAATTAAGCGTCAATTAACGTACCCATTTGATACGGTTTCCATTGCTGCAGGTAATATTGTTGTGTCTACCCACCTTTGCTTTGACTATGTGGATGGTGACACGCAATTTAAGGTGGAGCTGCAGGACAAGAATGGGACAACAATTGCGAGCAATGAATCGGGCTTTATGAATAATAATGCCTATGAGGGTGGATGTTTTGACCAGGGCATTCTTATGACAGCTGGTGCGGGTAAGAAATTGAGTGATATTGCAAGGATTGCGCTGACGTTGAAGGATGATCCGTGGGCCTGGAATGATATGGAAGTGAGTAAGGTTAACTTTTCAATTTCAACCAAGTATTGGCATACGAAGGTTTTGAAAGATTCCATTTATGACTGCGATTATTCGGGCAACTTGGGGACATGTTTTGGAGTTAAAGACCATGTTGGCTCTATTTATTACTATAGTGGTGATAATGGTAGTAATGGTGAAGTAGATGGGAACAGTGAAGTTTGGATATTTGCAGTACCAAAAGGTGCGTGGGTGCCTCAGCAGGATGTTAAGTTTTAGTTTGCGCTGTTTGAATCAGTTCTCGAAACTTCTGAATGGTTTCTTCCCACTCAGGTGAGGCGTGAAATAGATTTTCGGCCTGGTCTAAAAAGCCGAGCGCCTTGGGAAAGTCATTTAAATTATAATAAACAACTGCAAGATGATAATAGGCCGATCCGTTAGTGGGATCGACAGTGACCGCTTGTTCAAATTTGCCGCGTGCGTGGTCAAAGTCTTTATCAGCCAGAAAAACTTTTCCTTCATCAACCAAATGGATTGAGACCTGACGCTTGGGACTTTGCATGGCAACATAATCAACAGATGCGGGCTTCATGGTTTCGCGTGGGGGTTCGCCCGGGACCTTTGTAACGGTTGATCCTGTTTTGCTTCGAGGCGATTTTCCTGTGATGGTGGCACAGTGGGGGAGTGTAAGTAAGAGAATGAAGAGTGAGAATATTATTCGCATGCTTTGTCCGGTTCGAATCCGTCGATAAATGGCTCAAAGACTCCATCTGGGCAATGCTTATTTGAGAGTAAACCAGATGTAGGATCGATTTTCACCAAAACCACGCTGGGGGGTGGTGAGAAATCTTCTTCAGAATTGCCAACCAATTGCTTCATATAATCAGTCCAAATGGGAAGGGCGGCACGACCACCACTTAGATTCATGGTGGCATTGTCGTCATAGCCCACCCAGACCAGTGTCATAAGGCTGGGAGTAAATCCAACAAACCACGCATCTTTATAGTTGCTGGTGGTGCCAGTTTTACCTGCGGCAATTCCAGTGAATCCCATTCTGCGGGCACTGGCACCAGTGCCACGATCCATGACCCCCTTGAGTACATTGGTGGTGAGGTAGACAGGTCCGGCGTCAAACTTGCGATGTACTTCGATGACCTTACGCTGGAGTGGTTGGTTGTTTTTATCTACCACCTGGATAATGGACAGTGGTTGGGCGCGAATGCCGTTGTTGGCAAAAATGGTGTAGGCCGATGCCAATTCTAGTGGTGTGACTTCAAATGAACCGAGTGCAATGGATGGTACAGGTTGCAAGTCACTGGTAAATCCGGCATCGCGTGCGGCCGCTACAATTTCATCAAGGCCAGTATTGAGCGCCAACTTTGCAGTAGCAATATTGTAGCTATGTTCCAGTGCAGTACGCAGTGTGACGCGGCCATGTTCTTTTTTGTCATAATTGTTGGGTGACCATTGCTGCCCACCCGACTCAATTGAGAATTTGCTGTCATCAATATAGGCGGATGGCCATGTGGTCTTCTGGCTGCGGTGGGGATCAAAGGCAGTCAGGTAGACAAAAGGTTTGAAGGTGGACCCCGGTTGGCGTTTGGCTTGGGTGATTCGATTAAATTGAGTGTTGGCAAAATCGCGGCCACCCACCATGGAGCGAATGTAACCGGTTTGTGGTTGAATGCTGATGAGTGCCCCTTGTAGTGGATCCGCATGGTTTTTTGGTAAAATAGATGCTGCTGATTTTTCAAGGCTTACAAGTCCACTTTGAACGACATTTTCAGCAACCAACTGTGCGGTCATATCGAGTGTGGTGAAAATGCGGAGACCTTCGCTTTGTAAAATATCTTCAGGATACAATTCTTGTAACTGCTGCTTCACAAACTGAATAAAGTAAGGTGCCATGACGACTCGTACACGCCGTTCTGGGGTAATGATGGGTTCTGCCTTTCCTTCAGCCAGTTGCTGAGCGGTGATGATGCCGCGCTCATATAGTCGATTGAGCACAAAGTCGCGGCGTGATTTGGCGGCCTCTTTGTTATGGAATGGTGAGTATTCATAAGGGGACCGGATCATGCCGGCGAGTAATGCACATTCCCCAATATTGAGTTGTTTGACATCTTTGCCAAAGTAGAGGCGTGCGGCTTCACCCACGCCCGATACGCTGCTAGCACCGCGTTGGCCAAAATAAATTTCATTAATATAGGCCTCAAGGATTTCGCCTTTGCTGTGATGTCGTTCTAGCGAGATGGCGATGATGGCCTCTTTGAATTTTCGCCAGAGTGATTTCCGGCTGTGAAGAAAGTAGTTTTTGACGAGTTGTTGAGTGAGGGTAGAGCCGCCTTGCGCAAATCGAAATGACATCAAGTTTTTAACCATGGCGCGGGAAATGCCGATGGGGTCTACGCCGTGATGACGAAAGAAACGTTCATCTTCAACTTGAATGATGGATTCAAGCAAGACTTGAGGGACATCATTTAAGCTGACAATCGTACGATCTTCTTGGTTGGAATCAAAAACAGATGCCACCAATTCAGGCTCTAGGCGAATGGTGGCCAAGTCTTTTTGGCTATCGATATTGACGATACGTGTGACAGAAGTCGCATTAATCGAAATGCGGGCGGGGAAACCCACAAAGCTTTCTAACGGATATGAAAAGTCATGCAGCCAGATGTCTAAGTGATCCGGAAATGCGGCATACTCACCAGGTCCTTTGACTTCATTGGCCACATGCCGATAACCGAGTCGTCCCAGTTTGGCTGTCAGTTTGCGTGACGGCAGGTTTAAGCCCGGGTAAATATATTCGGCATCGGAATAAATGCGTGACGGGAGATTCCATTTTTGGGTTTTGGAAAATTGCTGCTCGGCCCATTTGGCCAGGTGAAAATAATACCATGTGCCAACGAGTGCCATGATCAGCAGCACCGGTAGCAGATACTTGGCAAACCGTACGCTGAGTTTAAGGCTGCCCCAAAAAATCGCAAACGTGCGACGGATGAGCCCCTTTTTCTTTTTTCGACCTGAATCTCTTTTCTTGCTAAAGATCATCAGAACTTGCTAGCAGATGCCGGGGGAAAATAAAAGAATGGAAAACTCAAAACGACCTTTCTGGATCATCTTTACCACCGTCACCATTGACCTATTGGGTTTTGGGATGGTGTTGCCGCTGCTTCCCATTTATGGCCGCAGCTTTGGTGTCTCTGAAGCCCAGATGGGGTTGGTCTTGGGTGCCTATTCCCTCATGCAGTTTCTCTTTGCCCCGCTGTTGGGGCGGTTATCAGACAAAATTGGCCGCAGACCTGTGCTGTGCATCTCTATTTTGGGAACAGCTCTGGGGCATTTTGTGCTGGCGTTGGCGGGTAGTTTTTGGCTGCTGATTTTGGGACGTGTCATCGACGGTATTGCCGGTAGTAACATTGCCACCGCGCAGGCGTATATCGCTGACATGAGCCCGCCCGAGCAGCGCACGCGCAACATTGGCATGTGGTTTGGTGCGGCGTTCGGTATTGGATTTGCGATTGGCCCATTCTTTGGTGGGTTGACCTATCAATTTGGCCAATGGGTGATGCCCGAATATGCCGAGCGCATGCCGTTTATTGTGGCCGGGTGTTTGTCGCTCGCGAATGCGGTGCATGCTTGGTTTAAACTCCCAGAGTCAATTCCGGATCGCAGCCCGTTTCACATGGGATGGCGCACCAACTCCTTTGCGATTATTGGTGAAGTCTTGCGCAGCCCTGCCGGCCGCATGGTGCTGATGAACGCGCTTATTATTATGGCCTTCGCACAGATGGAAGCGACCTATGCCTACTTGATGGTCGATCGATTTGGGTTGGACAAATCATCGATCTATTGGGTTTTTGGTGGCTTGGGGTTGACCGTGGCCTTTGTGCAGGGCGGTCTGGTGCGGCGCATTGAACCGCTGTTGGGAGATCGTAAACTCATTTTGTGGGGTGGTGCGGCGCTTGCCATTGGGTTGATTATGTTGCCCGTGGGCCAACATATTGCATGGCTCTTTGGGTTTTCATTGTTGATGGCGTTGGGGAATGGTTTGGTTTCTCCGGCGATGACGGGGGTTATTTCCAAGTCCGCCAGTGGTGCGGTGCAAGGGGAAACCATGGGGGTATCGGCCTCCATGGGAAGCCTGGCGCGCTTTGCAGGGCCCGCGTTGGGATTGGTGCTCTATCAATACTGGGGCGTCTCTGTTCCGTACGTGGTCGCGGGTGTAATGATTTTGATGGTGACGACCATTGCGAGCAGGCGGCTCTAGCGTCTTACTTATTCGCCCACACCCCAATTCATTTGGATTTCTGCAGTAGTGCCAATGAGGATTTTGGGAATCCAGCGGGCGTGCCCAATCGTGATTTCGCTATTTTCTGGGCAGTTGCTGTCATCACATTCAATCTGGCGGTACTGTGAGAAAATGTTGGCGCATTTTTGATAGGTCTCAATTGCGCCGCGCACCATGGTGCGGAGTTTTTTGGGAATATCGGCCTCGTTAACTTCAACATAATTCAATTTGCTCGCCTGATCAGATGCGTACGCCTTTAAGTGTTCGGGGGCAATGGGGTTGGGTTGCGCAGTATTTGGGAGCGCTGGGGCAATGTTGACCTTAAATGGTGATACCGACAATGACTGGAGTGACTGCAGCAAGTTTATGCTCATGTCAGTGATGGCTTTAGCATCAAATAGGGCCTTGTTAGGGGTAATAGCCATGTTCCAATCACCTGTAGAAAATTCCATTTCTTGCGTGAGTCCCAATAGACGTTCCCACCAGGTGGTTGGGGTTTTGTAAGAAGAGATGGCCTGCATTTTTTGAGCTGTATCACCAATGCGCACGATGGCTTTAATGGCATTACATTGTGTGGCAGAAGCTGTGCAGTTCTCCTCAATATAGGCATCACGGACGATGGGGTTTGTTGAATAACCGTAAAATGAGGCACATTGATCATTACCATCACCAGGGATAACGTCCGTATTGCCAATTTTCGCCATGACGTCTTTCTGGCGTTTCGGGTCACAAATGGTGAGGAAATCTGAAGGACAGCGGCGCGCTTTATCTAAGAATACGTGGCCGGCAACACGAAAACCACATCTGTATGGATATACTTTATTCGCCATCATTAACTCCTTGTTAAATGTAATAATTCCTTATCGGTTCCTCTGCCAAATAGTTGTTCAAAAATCGATAACTAGTTGATTTTAAAGCGCATAAACCCTAGGCGAAATGTACGGGGTGCACTAAATGAGTTGGTCAATCATAAGGGCTACAAAGATGCCGAACAGGTAGGCGATTGAGAAGAAGAAGGTCTTGTAGGCGTCTTTGGGGTCCTTGGTTTTGATCATGTGCAATGTCTTCTTTAAATAGAATGCACCCAGAATACCTGCCATGATTACATATGGAATTCCGGCCACACCCAGTGGCCATGCAAAGAGCAATGACATGGGAATTAAAATAACGGTGTAGAGTAGAATTTGATCGTAGGTATGCTTCACACCCTTCACAACGGGTAGCATGGGAACCGACACGCCGGCGTATTCATCCTTAATATAGATAGCGAGTGCCCAAAAGTGCGGGGGTGTCCACATGAAGACCATGCCAAACATGAGACATGCGGCAGGTGATAGGGTGTCGGTTACTGCAGCCCATGCAATGAGTGGGGCCATCGCACCAGGCACGCCACCAATCACAATGTTATAAGGGGTGCGGGGTTTGAGCCACAGCGTGTAGATAAATCCATAAAACAAAATGACGGTTAGGGCCAAGAAGGCGGCCAAGACGTTGCTCATCAATCCCAAAATTAAAATGCCAACTGTGCCGCCAATCACTACGAACGCGAGCGCGTGGTTGGGTTTGATGTGGCCGAGTGGAATGGGGCGCTTTTTGCGGGTGCGTTCCATTTGCGCATCAAGCGCACGTTCTAAATATTGATTAAATGCGTTGGCGGATGCGCCGGTGCAGAAAATGGCAAATAAAATAAGTGCCGATTGCGGCGTGAAAATCGGCGTGCCCTGCACGATGAGTGCAGTGAGTCCTGTAATCACAAACAGGATAGTGATGTTGGGCTTGGTGAGCTGCCAGTATGCCCTCAGTTGTGTTTTAATTCCGACGGATGCCATATACCAGCGCAGTTAGCATCCCCCAGAGCAACATGGCAAGACCTAGATGTGCAACGCTCATGGGAATTGGAATTTTTGCGTGGATGAGACCCACACCGATCAGGAATTGTAAGATGACGACAGTCAAACAGCCTTTGACCAAACGCTTGTTGCCGGTGGTGAGGCCTGCTTTTCGGGATACTGCAAATGTGCCGATGATGATGAGCACCACCGCATAGGCCATGAATCGGTGCATCATCTGCAGGCCCACGAGTCCAGTCATCGCAGGGAGCCACTGGCCATTGCACATGGGAAAATCAGGGCAGACAAGGCCGGCATGACTGCTGCTCACCATACCACCCAAACCCAATTGAATGAAGACGAGTACCAAGCTCATGTAGACGTGGCGGCGGAATGTGGGAAAGGTTTTGCCATCTTGTACGACATGTAAGGTGGATGATTGCTTGCTGCGGATGCGAATGATGACGGCAAAGAAGATCGCGGCGACGAGCAAGTGGAGAGTAACAGTTACTGGGCTGTTGTTTTCAAAGACGGTGACAGCACCCAAAATTGCTTGAATCAAAAGAAGCAAGACGGATGCAATGGCCAGGATACCCAAGCGCCCACGGAGTTCTTTGGTGGCACCAATGAGTGCGGCTTGAATGAAGACCAGCATGCTGACAATCAATACGAGTAGCCGATGGAACCATTCCGCAAATACCAATGGATCAAACGGTGGAATCCATTCGCCATTGCAAGTTGGCCAATCAGGGCAGGCCATACCAGCGCCCATGCTGCGCACGGCAGCACCGACGAGCAGTAAAATGTATACGAGTACGACCGTGGTGGTGGATAAAACCGCGAGACGTTTGGACATATATCCCCTCAATTCTGAATCCCCGAAGTGTGTGGGGATGACACGTTGTAATTAACGAATGCCAGCGAGCTGCTGAACGTAGTTATACAGCGACTGCCACTGGGCCGGTGTTAGATCGTTAATAGCAGGCTTGCCAAATCCAGGGAGTCCTAGAGAATTGATGCGGACAAATTCCTGCATGTTGGTGGTCCATGCAGCATGGTTACCCGCAAAACTTTGCGTGGCTAAGTAGCTGAATGGGTGCGAGCCCAGAACGCGAACGTTAATACCGCCCTGCCCGTTATCACCGTGGCACGATGCGCAACGTGTTTGATACAATTGGCCACCTTCGCTGGTAGCATCAATCGCGGACTTGCGAATGTCATAGGTGGGTTGTGCTTCTGACACAGCAGATAGCTCCATCGCTAAGCGCACTGGAATGTGGGCAGCACCAGAACCTGATTTGGCAGCCAAAGCAGTGATGTCTGCTGCGGAATCTTCTGGACGGTTTGGTGAAAATGTACGGATGTAATGAACAAGCGCCCAACGTTCTTCTGCAGGTAGTGCTGCAAATGATGGCATTGAGTTAAATCCTGTGGTGAGTGTTTGGAAAATTTGTGTAGGTTTGCCACCTTGCTTCCATTCACCTGTCGTAAAGTTGCGTGGCTTAGGATTGAAAGCCGCAGCTGCTGGGCCATTACCCATGCCGCTATCACCGTGGCACGATGCGCAGTTGGTGGCGTAGAGTGTTTTGCCTTGGGCGATGAGTTCAGGAGATGGTTTTGCAAGTTTGGCCACGTCTCCCATGTCATTGTCGCCAGATGCGGCTACCTTAACGGGTTGCGGCACATAGCGATCCAACATGTCAGAGGCTGTAAGTCCTACGAAGATGGCTAAGAATACGAGTGAAGATGCAAAAACTACCGTATCGACTTTGCTGTCATAGAGCAGGTGCATGAAGAATAGTGCCACAAGCGTTGCTTTTGTGGTGGCAATCAACATGGCGACAACAATGTTGAGCGTTCCAAAGTCATAATAGGAAGTCCAGACGGTCACGATGGTTAAAACAATAAGTGACGCCCAAACCTTCCAATATGTTTTGCGGTGATCGTGTTTTTTATTCGAACTCATAATTATCCTCGTTTAAGCAATCAAATACATTAGTGGGAACAAGTAAATCCAGACCAAGTCCACTAAGTGCCAATACAACCCCGTTAACTCAACGGGCGTATAGTATTCAGATGAAAAATTATTGCGACGTGTACGAATGAGAACCCATGCAATGAGCCCCATACCAATTAGTACGTGAAGACCGTGTAGGCCCGTCATGATGAAGTAGAGTGAATAGAAGAGATTGGCGTTTTTGTGAGTGAATGCTGAATAGTCAAAACTGCCATTGGGGAACAGGTGATGCGCAAATTTTTCTTTGTATTCAAAAAACTTGATCACCATAAATGTTGCGCCGCACAGGAATGTGAAGCTTAATAATTTAACTGCTTTGACGCGGTCGTTATCGCGAACAAAATGTACCGCCATCGCCATGGAAAGTGAGCTGCAAATCAGAACTACTGTATTGATACCACCCATGACTTTGTTCAGGTGATGGTGGGCCTCTGCGAACATGTCAGGGTAGAGCGCCCGGAACATAATGTAGGCCACAAAGAGACCACCGAAGAGTAAAACTTCGGTGACTAGGAACAGCCAAAGACCCAGTTTAGCCGATGAAAATTGTTGCTCGGCATTGTCAAAATGGTGGGCGACATGTGCGCCACTTGTTGCGTCAGACATAGTCAAACTCCTTGCGAAAGTTACTTCACACCGTATTCGTATGGTCCTTCAGTAACATGAGGTACTGTTTCAAAGTTGCCAGTGGGTGGCGGTGATGACGTCATCCACTCCAATGTTTTACCACCCCATGGATTTGTTGGTGCTTTTGCACCACGTGACAATGACCCTAAAAGGTAGATGGTCATGATGAGAAAGCCGGAACCAATCATCCATGAGCCAAAAGTCGAAACCATGTTGAGGTTTGCATACTGTGGTAAGTAGTCATAATAGCGACGTGGCATGCCGTCACGACCCAAAACAAATTGGGACAAGAATGTGACGTTGAATCCCAAGAAAATGAGTACCGCAGAAACACAGCCCCACTTTTCAGAATACATGCGGCCTGTCATCTTGGGCCACCAGTAGTGAAGGCCTGCAAGCAGTCCCATTACCGTGCCACCCATCATGACGTAATGGAAGTGAGCAACCACAAAGTAGGTGTCATGCAAATGGACATCGACTGCGAGTGTGGCCAAGAAAAGACCGGTCAAACCGCCGATGGTGAATAGGAATAAGAATGCCAGTGCGTAGAGCATGGGTGTTTTAAGATCGATAGATCCTTTGTACATGGTTGCAGTCCAGTTCACGACTTTAATCGCGGTCGGAATAGCTACCAACATGGTGAGGACTGAAAAGAGTGTGCTGGAAAGTTCAGATTGACCACTCACAAACATGTGATGGCCCCAGACCAAGAAGCTGATGAGTGCAATGGCGAGTGATGAGTAGGCAATCGCTTTGTAACCAAAGATGTGCTTGCGTGAGAAGACCGCAATCACTTCGCTGATGATACCCATGGCCGGCAAGATCATGATGTAAACGGCTGGGTGAGAGTAGAACCAGAAGAAATGTTGGAAGAGCACCGGATCGCCGCCCAGCTTGGGATCGAAGAATCCAATGCCCAAGGTGCGTTCAATGACTAACAATACTGTGGTGATACCAATCACGGGTGTGGCCAAGACTTGAATAATGGCGGTGGCATAGATGGCCCATAAAAAGAGCGGCATTTTGTAAAAGGTCATGCCAGGTGCGCGTAGCTTGTGAATCGTCACAATGAAATTAAGACCTGTCAAAATTGACGAGAATCCCATGATGAAGACGGAGAATGTAATGAGTGCAACGCTGGTGGCGGAGCGAATGCTGTAGGGTGTGTAGAATGTCCAACCGGTATCTGCACTTCCCAAGACAATTGAGAGCAATGCCAATGCGGCACCACCGATGAAGATGTAATAGCTAGCAAGGTTTAAGCGTGGGAAGGCCACGTCTTTGGCGCCAATCATGATGGGGAGCAAGAAGTTGCCCAAGGCTGCTGGGATGACCGGAATAATAAACAAAAAGATCATCACTGCGCCGTGCAATGTGAAGAGTTTATTGTAGGTGCCAGCAGATACAATCGTTTGACCTGGTGTCATGAGTTCGAGTCGAACGAGTAGCGCCATGAGTCCGCCCACAAAGAAGAACAACATTGTGGTGGCCAAATACATCATGCCAATGCGCTTATGGTCTAATGTAAAAAGCCATGACTTCAGACCTCTTTGGTCTGTGTAGAAATTGGTCCCAACTGGGTGTGCATCATGATGGTCAGACATGTTGTTTCCTCACTTGCTCAAAGATTTAATGAACGCCACCAGGGCATTCAATTCATCATCATTTAATTGGCCCTTAAAGGTGGGCATTGTTCCCGCAACAAATCCTTTAACGACTTGTTTATTGGGGTCTACGATTGAATCACGGATATAAGTTTCGTCTACTGTGATGGTTGCGCCATCGGTTAACTCTTCTGTTTTACCAAAGAGGTCTTTGAATGATGGGCCAACACGAGGGGTACCATCGTCACTGTGGCATGCACTGCATGTCTTGGAAGAATAGAGATCGCGGCCTTGTTCAATAAGTGATTTTCCGCTGGCTTGTGTGCCACCTGCGGCGGCAGTCTTGGCATATTTGCCCATGTCATCTTGCCAGTCGGCGAACTCTTCAGCTTCCATGACGACTAACTTGCCAAGCATGGCTGAGTGATCCAACCCGCAGAACTCTGCGCAGAAAATGTCATATTCACCCGGCGTGTTTGCTGAAAATGCCAAGTACTGATAGGTGCCAGGGACAACGTCCTGCTTGAGGCGGAGTGCGGGTACATAGAAGCTGTGGAGCACATCACTTGATGTCATGATTAAACGAATCGGGGTGTTAACTGGAATGTGGATGTTGCGTTGTGTGCGTTTGCCGTTGGCATACTGGAAGTTCCATGACCACTGTTGACCCACAACGTTGATTTCATATGGATTCATGGGGGACGTGCGAGAGTGCATGTATTCCACCCAACCCCAATAGAAAAGACCCATCACCAAAACAAAGAGCCCGATACTGATGCCCACTTCGGTTGGTGTGTGTCCTTCAATGTAAGGTGTTTTATCGTTTTCTGATTTGCGACGGTACTTGAATACAAAATACGTCATCGTGCCGACGATGGCGATAAAGCAGATGACACTCACCCAAAAGATGAAGGCATAGATTGTATCTACGTTGGTGGCAAATGAAGATACTGCCGGTAGATTTGGTTTCGACCAAGATAAAAGTAGTCCCAACATTCCAGACTCCTACACGTTATGGCGTTTTCTCAACACCATGATACCAGCAACCACACCAAAGAGAGTTGCCCCTGCGGCGACTTTCATCATGCGTGTGGCCAGAAGAGAATATTTGCGCGATTTCGGATCGTACCGGTAACAATACAGCAGAATATGGTCAACGATATTGCCGATTTTTCCGCTGCTTGCTTCAAGAAGTGCAAGGCGCATATCCCGAGGTTCAAATGTGACACCAAAGAGGTATCGGGAGAGGGTGCCGTCTGGGGTGAGCACAAAAATGGCACTGCCGTGGGCGTATTGCTGCTCGTCTTTGTCGTAGTAGTAGGCG
Source organism: Deltaproteobacteria bacterium CG11_big_fil_rev_8_21_14_0_20_47_16 (assembly GCA_002796325.1). GTDB lineage: Bacteria > UBA10199 > UBA10199 > 1-14-0-20-47-16 > 1-14-0-20-47-16. The sequence continues at coordinate 385,882 of PCXA01000001.1, forward strand.
TAACCGACTTGCTGGGCTAAGGCGTGGATGGTTTTGTCATCACCAACCAAAAAGTGCCATCCGTCAGCGGTTTGCGGGCGGCCCGACATCTTGATATAATTGGCCTTCTTCTCGGCAGCAAGTGTGGGTGTTTCTGTAGGGTCGATGCTGACATTGACGTATTCAAACTCTTGGCCAGGTGCCCATTTGAGATCTTTGAAGCTGTCGGCCACGCCATTCATGAGCAAACCGCATAAGTTAGGACAGCCGTAATAGGCCAAAGTGAGGATGACCGGTTTTTTGCCACCAAAGTAGTCTTTAAGTACGACGGTTTTGCCCGTGTCGTCTTTGAATTTTAGATTTAAATCGATGGTTTTGCCCAAATGTTCAGTAATCCCTACGTTTTTGAGCTCATAGGGAATCGTTTCCGCAGCATGCAGAAGTGGACAGGCCACGAGAATGGACAAAAATAGTAAACGCCGCATAGTTTAGAACTGATTGTGGTTCACACCGTCTAGCAAGTAGGGGTCCTTCATTGGAACCAATGGGTGACGGGAGTAAAAACGAGAAACCGTCAATCCAAAGAGACCCAAGAACCCTACAAAGATTCCAAGCTCTTGCCAGCCCAAGCGCGCAAATTCGGAGTAGGCTGGGGCGACTTGCCAGTAGAGATCAATCCAGTTGGCAACGAGCATTAAAACGCCAACGCTTAAGAGATAATTTGGAATTACTTTGGCCCATTTGCCGATGAGTAGGAAGAATGGCACGATGAACTTTAAAATCGCCAATGACAATGCCCAATATTGCCAGCCATTTTCTTGGCGTTTGATGAAGTAGAATGTTTCTTCAGGCAAGTTGGCATACCAGATGAGCATGTACTGCGAGAATGCAATGTAGGCCCAGAATACGGTGAAGGCGAACATCCATTTGCCCAAGTCATGCATGTGGTGTTCGGTGACAAGGCCTTTCAGTAAGCCTTGTTTCTGCATGAGAATGACAATGATGGTGAGGGTGGTGACGCCGCTATAGAAGAGGCTAGAAAATTGATAGACGCCGAAGATGGTGCTGAAGAAGTGGGGTTCCACGCTCATGATGTCATCGAAGCTGGCCATGGTGAAGGATAGTGCAAAGAGTGGCAGGAAGATAACGGATGCTTTGATGAGACCTTTCGTAATGGAAATGGCACCGCTTTGATCTTGTTCCAATGACTTGGTGGTGAAGTAGTGCGCAAATCCTGCCCAGATGGCCATGCCGACAAGGCTACGAATAATAAAAAATGGGGTGTTTAAGTAGGCAGATTTACCTGACAACAAAACATCTTTGGCCACTTCTTCAACGTGTGTCCATTCATAGAGATGGTGTAAGCCCAGAAACAAACCCAGCAAAAGAACCGCAGCAACTGGCAAGAAGCTGGACATGCCTTCAGCCAAACGACGAACAGGCGTGCTCCACTGTGAGCCTGTGGCGTGGTGAATTGCTGTGATGAACGCGCCAAAGAGTGCAATGGACATCCAGTAGAAGTAACCAATCAAATAGTTGTACCAAGCGCGTGTGGCATCTTGGAAAAGTGCGCCGGCAAAGCTGACAACGCCAATTGCAACGCAAGCGATGAAGATGTGCTTGGCTGTTTTGGGCAGGTGAAAATGACCTGGCTTTGGTAGATCGGCTAATGAATGGTATCCATGATGTGACATAAGTGATCCTTGTTATTTACCAACGGCCTTCAAATCCGCAGCGCTGGGATGAGCCGCACGCTGCAAGACGCGGACATAATTAATAATGGCCCAACGCTCATCAGCCGTAACTTGGCTGGCATAGCTGGGCATCAAGTTTTGACCCATTGTAATGACATGGAAAATGCGTCCGTCTGTCCAGTTGGTGACTTTGTCTGACGCCAATGTCGGTGGCTGTGGAAACTTGGGAACGATGTAGCCGTTACCATCACCTGTGTTTCCGTGACAAACAGCGCAGTAAGTGTCGAATAGAATTTGTCCCCGCTCCAAAATCGCCTTTGTTGGACGCAGTGGATTTTTTAGCAAGCGTCCTGCGGCTTCAGCATCATTGGGGTAGGGATAGGGTTCGAAATTAGTTGGAATGGTACCTTCAACCGGCATACGGGGACCCCGAATGCAATGCGGGTCGTTGCTGTCCTTGAACATATAGCAGTCCGCACGTTGGGCCTTTAGCGAAGGACCTTTGACCATGTTGGGGCCAATGTATTCAAGTGGTGGCTTACTGCTGGTGCAGGCTGCCATCACAAGTAAAGATGTTATCAAAATGCTATTCTTGAACGTCGCGCACTTCATTCGCATTTGCCTCTTTTAGGAATTGGGTAACTGCATCCCGATTGAATCCGACTTCTGTGGCCGGAACAAACAAACCAAATTCATCATCTGTTAAGCTAAGTGCCATTGGCTTTTCATTTAATTTGGGCAGCCCGCAAGTTACAAACAACGCGGCTGCAGTTGAAAGGCCAGCAATCAAAATGGTGAGTTCAAATGTCACAGGGATAAACGCCGGCCAGGAAACAAATGGTTTTCCACCAATGTTAATGGGCCAATCGACAGCAGACGTCCATGCTTGGAGCATAAATCCAAATGAGCCCCCCGCTAATCCGGCAAGAAAGGTGACCCATGGAATTTTGGAACGGGGAATGCCAATGGCTTCGGACAAACCGTGAACTGGGAATGGTGTATAGACATCAAACTTGCGCCACCCATTTTTACGCGCCTTTTGGGCTGCCGAAATAACGGTTTCGGGATCGTCAAAAATACCAATCACACCTTTTGTATTTAGATTTGAGCTCATACCACATCCTCGTGTGTTCCATATTCCACGCCACCCTTACGCTTGAATGGCAGAATAGATTTGATTTCAGCCATTGCAATCATGGGGAGTACGCGGGTGAAGAGTAAGAACAGTGTAAAGAAAATACCGAAGCTGCCGATGAGTAGGCCAATGTCCCAGATGGTTGGCGTGAAGTAGCTCCATTCGGATGGCAAAAAGCCGCGGTGCAGTGATGTGACGATAATCACAAAACGTTCGAACCACATACCGATGTTCACAAAAATAGAAATAATAAACATGATTGTGAGGTTAGTGCGCATCTTTTTGAACCAGAATACTTGGGGAATAAATACGTTACAGCTGACCATGGTCCAATATGCCCAAGCGTATGGCCCGAATGCACGATTCACAAATGTGAATTGTTCGTATGGGCTACCTGAATACCAAGCGATGAAAAATTCAGAGGCATATGCGTAACCGACCATAAGGCCTGTGGCCATGATGATCTTGCACATGTTTTCCAAGTGGCGAACGGTAATGTATTCTTCAAGATGAACGACCTTACGGACAATGATGAGCAGTGTCATCACCATGGCGAAACCAGAGAAGATAGCGCCAGCAACAAAGTAAGGTGGGAAGATGGTGGTGTGCCAGCCCGGGATAACAGAGACGGCAAAGTCAAAGGACACAATACTATGCACAGAGAGAACGAGTGGTGTGGAGAGCCCTGCCAAAATCAAATACACCATTTCGTAGTGCATCCAGTTACGCATGCTGCCTGTCCAACCCATGGACAATGCACCATAGATAACGCGGCGGATTTTGTTGCGCGCGCGATCACGGACGGTGGCGATGTCTGGAATTAAACCGATATACCAAAATACAGCAGAAATAGTGAAGTAGGTGGACACAGCGAACACGTCCCAGAGTAGTGGGCTGCGGAAGTTGACCCACAATGAACCACGGGTGTTGGGGTACGGGAATAACCAGAAGGCGAGCCATGGGCGACCAGTGTGCAGCAATGGAAAGAGGCCAGCGGTCATCACCGCAAAGATGGTCATGGCTTCTGCAGAGCGGTTGATGGCGGTGCGCCACTTTTGACGGAACAAAAATAAAATTGCCGAGATCAAGGTTCCGGCGTGACCGATACCGATCCAGAAAACGAAGTTGGTAATGTCATAGGCCCAACCGATTGTGTTGTTGAGACCCCAGACACCGATACCGGTGGTGACCAACTTATAAATACTGATAAGTCCAATGGTGAGTAAACCGAGTGCGCCAGAAAATGCCATCCACCAGCCACGGCCGGGGACGCGTTCCAGTGGTGCACATACATCGCGGGTAACTTGATCGTAGGTTAAGCTATCCGCAGGATGTGGTTCAGGTTCCAAATACTCTGCTGCATTTGTGTTGTGCTTCATTTGTCCTCAACTTGTCGCTCTGAGCCAACGGCTCAGAATGACATTAAACGTTTCGAATCTTTGTCAAATACGTCACTGCTGGTGCGGTGTTCAATTCCGCAAGCAAGTTGTAGCCACGTGGATTCTTCATTAGTTTTGCAAGTTTGCTATCGGGATTGTTGGCATCACCAAACACAATGGCGTCTGCAGGGCAGCTCTGTTGGCATGCCGTCTTGAGTTCGCCATCAGGCAGTGCAATGCCGCGATCTTTGGCCCAGCTCTTCTTTTCCTCGATACGTTGAACACAGAATGTACATTTTTCCATCACACCACGAGTACGAACAGTGACTTCTGGGTTGAGCATGAGGTGGAGTGGTGCCTCTGGATTTGCTGCAGAGTCATATGTGAGGAAGTTAAACTTGCGCGCCTTGTAAGGACAGTTGTTGGCGCAGTAACGTGTACCCACACAACGATTATAAATCTGCTGATTGAGGCCTTCGTCGCTGTGTGCGGTTGCAATAACAGGGCAAACAGTTTCACATGGGGCGTTATCGCAATGCTGACAGAGCATGGGTTGATTGACGACTTCTGGATTGGCTTCGTCACCCTTATAATAGCGGTCAATGCGCATCCAGTGCATGACGCGGTCACGTGCCACTTGGTCTTTACCCACGGTGGGGATATTGTTTTCGGCCTGACATGCAATCACGCAGGCGCTGCAACCTGTGCAGGTATTCAAATTGATGGCCATACCCCATTTGTGACCCGGGTATTTGTGCTTATCCCACATGGTAATCAGGTGGTGGTGCTCTTCGTTACCGGCATGGGGATTTTTTGCAAATTCTTCAAACGTAGCTTCTTTAACAATTGGACGACCTTCCATGGTCTGATGACCTTGGGTGCAGGCCAGCATCATGTTGCTACCCGTCTTTTGAATTTTTGTGGCAATTCCTGTCCAGTTGGCAGCCTTTGCATTGATTGCAGCAAGTGCAAATGCGTTTACGCCAACACCATTACCTACTTTGCCCGACTTGGTGCGACCATAACCCACTGCAATGGCAAGTCCTTGTGGGTGCATGCCTGGCAAAATATGAATAGGCGCTTCGAGTTGGGTGCTACCCGTGTCGACCTTGATGATGTCGCCCTTGTTAAGGCCTAGGGTTTTGGCGGTTGCAGGGGCAATGCTTACATAGTTGTCCCATGTGATCTTGGTGACAGGATCTGGCAACTCTTGCAGCCACGCGTTGTTTGCATGGCGGCCATCATACAACCCCATTGGCGTGTAAAGCGTCAGATACATGTCAGTGCTGTTATTTAATGATGCGGCGGGAAGAGTTGAGAAGCCGCTTGAACGGAAGCTGCGTGAAGAACCATTGTCGTTGTGATTTGCAACAATGACACCGTCGCGCAAAACGCTATCCCAGAAAGCATTGAAGCTTGGAGCGTTCACTCCTGTTGTAGGGTAAATGGTCTTTTGCCAGTACCCGCGAAGGAAGTCATACCAGTTGTTGTAGGTTTCGAGTGCACCCGCGGAACATTTGCTCTTCTGCGCCCACATGAGCAAGCTCTCTTGGAATGCGCGGGTGTTGAAGAGTGGAGAAATGGTGGGTTGTTGAATGCTGAACACGCCACGTTGTGGCTCGGCATCGCCCCAGCTTTCGAGTGCATGATGATCTGGGCAGACATAGTCTACAAATTCAGAGGTTTCATCCAGACGATCGTTGAAGCTAATAATAAGCGGCACTTTTGCAGATGCCTTGGCAAACAAATCGTTTGCAGCGAAGACATATGCGGGGTTTACGCCGCGAATTAAAAGAAGGTCGACGCTGCCATTCATCATTTCAGTGATGAGGTTGAGTGCTGCTGCATATGAACCGAGTGCTTGGTTAGAAGGGCGGGCGGTGCCGTCGATCATTGCGCCGTCGTTGCCGAGTGCGGAGTTTAATAGGTTCACAACTAATTCAAGTGCTAAAGCCTGTGTGTTGCCAGGGGCTGCTTGACCGCCAATGACAATGCCTCTGCCGCGGTTGGCCCAAAGTTCGCTGGCAACAGTTGCAATGACTTTGGCATCAACGCCGGTTGAAGCGGCAACTGTTTTGGCATCGTAGCTGCTCAAAAAGCTGCGCACCGCTGCATCTGCAGCGCCATGTCCTTGCTGAATGATGAGTGTGTGTGCAATTGCGGCAGCAACAGCGAGCTCATCGCCTGGTTTCACTGGAATGCGACGATCGGCATTATCCCCTGTGGTGCTGGGAACGGATTCAATAGCGGTAAAGCGGGACATGCTGGGCTTTTTGCCATCAAGCGCGCGCTTGGCCGCAAACCCTTTGGTGAATTCAACGGGCGAAATCTGTGTGCCCAAGAAATCAGAACCAAAAGATAAAATATAATCTGCTTTGTTGAAGCGATAGCGTGGCAGGACTGCAGTGCCATAAGAGAGCTCTTGCGCAGCAATCACATTTTCATAGGAAATGGGGTCAAACCAAACCACTTCACCACCACGGAATGCGCTGGCAAATTGTTGTACGGCCGCTTTGGTTGCTGGGCTGGTGGTGGTGGACATGAGAACGCGCACATTGCCGCGACCATCCGAAATTTGATCGAGTGCAGTTCCAATAATAGAATCAACTGCACCCCATTCAATGGATTCGCCAGCACCTGCTTTGCGCTTCATGGTTACCGGGCCACGCAGGCGATCGGGATCATACAAATTCACCATGGATGCCTGACCGCGTGCACACAATCCCCCCTTGCTTACAGGGTGATTGGGATTGCCTTCCATCTTGATGGGGCGGCCTTCGCGGGTTTTGACAAGTGTGCCACAGGCGGCGGGACATTCATTACAAGTCGATGCGTACCAGTTGGGAACACCAAATGTAATTTCTTCAGGTTTGTTCAGATAAGGAATAATTTTTTCAACCGGACGACGCGCGCAGGCGGCAATTGCCGTCATGGCAGCGCCCATGCCCAGAAGTTTTAAAAAGTCACGACGCTCAACGGGTTGACTTTGGTCGGCTTCGTCATTTTCTTTGGGGAGCACAAAAAATTCACGATTCTCTGCGGCAATCGCCTCTTCAGTACGATCTTTTTGTTCAAGTGTTTTCCAGTAAGTAAGTTTGGTGCTCATAAATTAGTTTCCTAAATTAGCGATGGCACGTCACGCATTGCGTGGGTGCTTCTGGCGTCTGATCTCTGTGACAGTTAACACACCAACCCATGGTGAGTGGGGCCCATTGCTTGACGCGCGACATCTGGGATACGTCACCGTGACAGGTTTGGCATTCCACGCCTTTGGCAATGTGCCGTGCGTGGTTAAAATAGACGTAGTCGGGTAGATCATGCACTTTAACCCACTCAAAGGAATGACCTTCTTTGTACAGTTTGGTGAGTGTTTGAATGTTGGGTTTGTCGGTAGCGACAACAGAGTGACAGTTCATACAGACATTCATGCTGGGGATCGTGGCATGACGGGATTTATCCACTTGGCTGTGGCAGTATTGGCAAGGAATGTTGTTTTGGCCCGCGTGGATTGCGTGGCTAAACGGAATGGGCTGCTCAGGCGCATAGCCTTGGGCATTACCGATATTGTATAGGGTGTGAACAACGGTGAATCCGATCACCGCAACGACTGTCAGGGGTAGAATATACTTCATCGCAGACACGTGAGAGCCTCTTTTAGGTAGCGTTATTTTTTTGGAGCGACGCTACTTAGCGAAATTAAGACTCTAGCGTCCAGAAAATTTATACAAAAAATTGGAATTTAATGAATTGAAAGACTACTCTTTATTAAGGGTTTGACAGAGTTCTTCGATTTCACGGCGAACAGTACTCTCTGATGCGCCGTCTTCCTGTAGTTGCGCGGTGCGACGCTTTTCAAGCTCATCCCAGAGTTTGTGTTCGGTCAAAAGTTGAGAAATGAGGTTGCGCTCGCTGCATGCGAGTTTTGCGGCGTTCAAACTAAATTCTTCGAAGGCTTCCCATGCGATTGGGCAGTATTGTTTGACGAATGTGGCCATGGCATCGGCAAAAACCCGAATTTCGAGTTGGGCATGGGCATCCATGCGCAGGCGCAAGAAGTGGAGCAGGTTGTGCAGGTCACACTTCCAATACCATTCCGTGTAGAGGGAGAGGGGTAGATTGACCCGGGCGACCTCGCGGGCGGTGCCGGCTGCAATGGCTTCCTCGTAATGCTTATATAATAGACGTTGATCGGCCTTAAATTGTTCGGAAAGCTCGGAAGATTTGGAATTATCGACCGATTCTGAGCTGGACCCCTGGCGATTGCTGCTGCCTTGGAGCCGGAAGTCTTCCGGACGGGGCTCCCAAAAGGTGTCTTCCATGACCGAATAACGACCACTGATTTCATTCACATTGGCAGTGCGGTGACGGATCCATTGGCGCGCGACAAAAATGGGACATTTGACGTGAAATTTGAATTCCACCATTTCAAATGGCGTCGTGTGCTGGTGTTTCATTAAATATCGGATGAGTCCGCGATCGGCACGCACATTTTTGGTGCCTTTTCCGTAAGAAACACGTGCGGATTGCACGATAGACTGGTCATTTCCCATGACATCGACCAAGCGGACAAACCCGTGATCAAGACAGCGGATGCTGTTGTCATCTGTGTTTGCGGGTGGTGTGTGGGATTCGGGTTCGATTTCGCTCATATGCCAGTGCTACGATTTTGCATGAGTGGTGTCAAGCGATGTCATTCACCTTGCCATGTAGTTTGCCGCACATCGGGGATGCGTAGAATGTCGTAGAACCATTCAGCATGATCCGGGTGCACTTTGCAGTACGTTAGTTCCATAAAACAGATGCCATCTTTGCGTGTAATCGGAAACTGGGCGGGGTCTTTGCCAAGTTCCATCAACATTTGATGAATCTCGGTCATGGTGTGGGGATTTTCGCGGAACGAAATGCGAACGGTTGTGAATCGGCACTTACCCAGAACAAGGATTTCCAGTTTGCCCACGCCAATTAAGATCAGCAAAACAAAAACAGCGACCATAAATCCAAAGAGGGGAAAGCCCAGCCCGACGACCACGCCAATTGCGGCCACGACCCAAAGGGTCGCTGCGCTGGTGAGGCCGGTGATATGTCCACGTGCCTGGATGATGCAGCCGGCGCCGATAAAACCCATGCCAACGACCACTTGGCCGGCCATGCGGGTGGCATCGCCTCCGCTCGTGTGGATGCCCAAGATCATTTCGGCTGCAATCACATAGAGCGCGGCGCCCACGCAGATGAGGGCATTGGTGCGCACGCCAGCGGATTTACGGTGGAGTTCTCGCTCAATGCCAATCATGGAGCCACAGATGGCTGCCATCAAAAGTTTGACAAAGCTGTGGATCGGAAATTGGTTTAAAAAGGCCAATTCGCGCAACATTTCTTCCATAAGGAGTGATTATATCCACTTTTTGTCAAACTGCCCAGCGAGAATTGGTTTGAGTATTGACAAGGCTAAGAGTGGCGTGCGAGGAGCATGCCTGCAAAAAAGAAGTGGGAGGGGTGGCCGAGTGGCTGAAGGCGGCGGTTTGCTAAACCGTTATACGGACCAAAATCTGTATCGGGGGTTCGAATCCCCCCTCCTCCGCAAACCTAAGGTGTCTGACTCGAGTCAGACACCTTATTTCTTTTAAAAATGAAAACAGTTGATTCCGACAAATTAAAGGCATTGCAGGTGATTCCAGGGGTGGGGAAGAGTGTTTCTCAAGACTTGTGGGATATTGGGATTCGGTCGGTTGCAGATTTGAAGGGACAGTGTGCCGAGACCCTGTATGAAAAATCCAACCTTCACGCGGGAACGATTCAAGATAGATGTTTACTGTATGTTTTTAGGTGTGCGATTTATTATGCTGAACAAACAACGTATGACCCTGAAAAATTAAAATGGTGGAACTGGAAAGATTAACATCGAGAAAGGATTTTTATGATTTCTGCAACACAAGTTCGTGTGGGTAATATTTTAAAAATCGATAACGTTTTGTATCGTGTATTAAAGGTTGTGCATATCACGCCAGGCAAAGGGAATGCGCAAATTCAGGCCGATGTGCGTAACATTCGCACGGGTATCAAAAACAACATGCGTTTCCGTCCGTCGGAGTCGATTGAAAAAGTGGATACCGATTCTACAGATATTACATTTTTGTACCAAGATGGTGATATCTTTCACTTCATGAATCCAGAAACGTATGAACAGTTGGAATTGTCTCAATCACTGGTTGAAGACGTAACGCGCTACTTGCGCCCTGAAGCGGTAGTGACATTGCTCACCTGTGATGGTGAACGGATTAGTGTGAGCTTGCCGCAGCGTATGAGTTTTACGGTGGCCGAATGTGATCCACCATCCAAGGGAATTGCCGGTGCAACAAAAGATGCAACAGTGGATAATGGTGCGGTGTTTAAGGTGCCACTCTTCATTAAACCAGGTGATACCATTATTATTAACACTGAAGATGGCGAGTATTTCGAACGCGGTTAGTTGTTTGAAAATGAAAATTCGTAAGTCGTTGTTCCAGTCGTATCCTGAAACGTCCATCCTGCATCAGATGCGGGTGTTGTGAGCACTAAAACACAGCCCACCGTTGTCGGCATTGTTAAAAATGTATTGGCTGTGAGTGTGCCTGTTGCGTTGGTGATGCTAACTTCTGCATTGGTAGGGGTATAGTAGCTGGAGCCCGGGCTTGTATTACCGCCGCAATAAATCGCGCTTACGGCATTGGTTAAATCGGTTTCCAATTCTGCAACTGTAAGGTCTGGGTTGGTGGGTGTTGCCACCGTAAAAGTCATGGTGACGGATGTGAATGCACCCGTGATAGTTGTTTCTGTTAACGTGTATGATGTTGTGTTCGTGCTACCACCGCCACTAGAGTAAGAACCGCATGCAGTTAGCATTGAAAAGGCAATGATAAGAGCTGTGTGTTTAAGCATATTGGGTCTATATCATGTTCGTTTGTACTCTCGTCAAAGTTTAATGCGTATAAAAAAGAAAGGGGGCTTTGCAGCCCCCTTTCTGTCATATCTATTCAGTCTGCTTATAATCTAAATCCAAAGTCTGGTGGGTTCATGTCGCAAGATCCAGTGGTGACACCGTCGATTTTGCCCGTGGTGTTGAAGACAAATGTACCTGTGGTTGTTGAGCTAAACACCACGCTACCATTCATCTTAAATGCAGTTGCAGCAAAGTCAGAAGACGTAGGTGGTAGGAATGGGTTGTTAGTACTGGCACCGGATGTTGTTGTTGCAGATGTGCTTAAATACAAAAATACGGTATCTGTCGAATTTGTTGAGATGCTACCTGTGCAAGTGCTGGTGGTTCCCGTTTCAGGGTCTTGGGTTGTTGGGGCCCCGCTGCCATAATCTTTGCAAACGTCAATGGTTGTCGACGAACCGGCTGTGCACGCCCCGTCTGTAGCTTCAGGTACAAACGTCACCTGATCCGACATTTTCATAATAACACATTCATATGTGCCAGCAGCGACGGTTGTGACGGATCCAAATGAGCCGCCAGCGACCATGTCCACAGCTCTGCCAGTGGAGCCGAAGTCGGCAACTTGAAAGGGCGCTGTGCATAGTGGGCTAGCTGAGAAATAGGCTTTATATACGGTTACTGTTGTTGATGTTGCATTGGTTGTGGCTTGAGCAGCAGATGCTGCTGTTAAGAGCATGAGCATAATAAACAGCTTTTGTATTGGATTTTTCATGATGCGGCTCCATCGATTGTGAGTGTGGGATTTGTTGTTGAAGATGTTGCAGCAGAACTACCGCAGCCATGAATGCTGACCGCGACAACGCCCAGAGCCACAAACATAAGCCCCAAGATTAGTAGCTTTTTTGACATGATATCCCCCTTTTTGGATAAGTTGAGGGGAATAGTATACAACATTGTTGGTATTATGTGGAGAACTTATTTTCCAGCTGCGGCAATGTGCAAAACCAGTGTGATGCCGTGTTCGTCACCCAGTCGAATGGTCATGGTGGTTGCGTTGGGTCCAATGTCAAATGCCTGTCCACGATGGGTGATAGTGATGGGTGATTTGCCTGGCAATTGCACTGTAGTACCGTTTGTAGAGTTCATGTCGGTGACCGTAATGACGCGCCAATGCATGTTGATATCCAGGTCGGCATGGATGTCAGAGACGTGTTTGTTGCGTGAAACAATATCGGCGAGGGGATGGCGGCCAATGCGGTACTCTTGAATGCCCTTTGCTGGAACATTCATATGGAACTCTTGATCATATGGGACAATTTCCCATGGCGTCTCGGAAGGCCCTTTGACTGCAACTTTGATAGCGTTCAATGTTCTTCGTGCGCGGTTTGCTTTCCATTCATCGCTGCCGCGTGCAATTTTTCTTAATATGGAAACAACAGACGGCACTCTCCCAGCGGGGTTGCCCCAGTTTGCCAATTGATTGAAGATTTTACTAAAATGAAACTCGGTATTTGCGCGAGCTGTTGAATCTGCCATGTCGTATGGTTCAAGATAGCCATGCAGTTCTTTGGCTAAAATGGGGGCGGCCTCTTGGATGCCTGCTTCATCCAGTTGACCAAGGTGCTTGTAGGCAGCCCTGTTGATTTCACTAATACCAGGATAGTACCGTCTTTCAGCAAAGTTGACGTACCTGTGCCAGGTGGCAAGGTGGGCATAAGTCTCAGGTGTTGCAGTGTTAGACTTGGCAATCTCGATCAGGGAATCACACGCAACGTCGTGTACTAAGTGTGTTGCTGTGTCGGCAATGTCGGTTAGGGTGCGCACTATAGATGCATCGGCGAATCGCCATTTCCCTAATACCCTGATCGCTGCAGTACGCTGATGTGGGTACGGTGACATTTCATTGCGTGCCAGTCGTATTAAGCTTGGAATATGAGTGGTGCTGATCTTTTCTGGATACTCTGCAAGTTGTCGTAGTGTTGCGTTTAGTATGTGTGTGGGTGTTTCAGCATGTTCCAGTGCTACTAAAATAGGATCTCTGGGGAGTGCGATCACCTTAGCGTCTGTGGTTTTTGGGGCTGCAGCGTCACCAGCTACGGCACCTCGCTCAGGGTGACGCATCCATATATCAAACGGATCAGCTGTTTGGGAGCGCAACTTGTTGATGCGTGTGAGTCCTTCGTTGGTGAGGCGGGCGGCTTCAGGTGCCGCAAGTGCTGTTGTCTTAAACATGGCGCGACCACCCATGATTGTAAGGACTTGGATGGTTATGCCATCCAATGCGCGGTGCACTCCCTCTGCAGTTCGGCCTTCAGCCATCAAGTGACCGCCGCGGATGATTTCATCGCTGGCTGCCAAAACGGCATCCGGGATGGCGCCAATGGTTGTTATGGGATCGGTAAGTATGCCGCCCACAAAGCCGATAAATCCCGATGTAAGTTTATGGGGTGTGTTGACAAACCAAGAGCTTAAACCGTGGATGGTTGATAGCGTCCCAAATCCGAGTTTGGCAGGAATGGATTCTGCCTGACGAAATTCGGCGTCAATCCGGCGCTCTTCATTGAGAGTATAAATATCAGCGTTTTGGCTGCTGTTGAGATACCAGTCATACGCATCACTGATGATCGGAATGTAAATAGACATAAAGGGTTTCCTTATACCACAAATTATAGGGTACTGTAGTGTGACTAGTGAATGATCGGCAGAATTACATAATAGTTGCGTGACATCTTTGTGACAAAAACGGCCCATTTTTGTCTTGGATTTTTCCCGTCTTGGTTGTAACACGCGCCCCCTATGAAATTCAGCCGCCCCCAACAGTTGCCCCCCTACATTCTTGGTGAAATCGTGCGCATGATGCGTGAAGCACGTAAGCAAGGTGAAGATGTGATCAATCTTGGCATGGGGAATCCAGATCTTCCAACGCCTGAACCGATTGTAGAAAAAATGATCGAGGCAACGCGTAAGCCGCACAATCATCGCTATTCGTTGTCACGCGGGATTCCCAATTTAAGACGCAGTATTTGTAATTGGTATCGTCGCCATCACGATGTGAAGTTGGATGTGGAGTCACAGTGTATTGTAACCATGGGTGCGAAAGAGGGGTTGTCACATTTAATTTTGGCCATCACGGAACCAGGTGATGTTGTTTTGGTGCCCAATCCATCGTATCCGATTCATATTTATTCCATGGTGATTGCTGGTGCGCATCCCGAACCCATTATTGCAACTGAGTCATTAACAATTGCAGATATAGAGGCAGCGATCCAGCGTGCACCGAAACCGCCAAAGGGAATTTTGTTGTCGTTCCCATCGAATCCTACTGGGCAAACAATTGATAAGGAATTTTTTACGCAGGTCATTGCGCTCGCAAAGCAGCATAATATGTGGGTCATTCATGACTTTGCGTATGCACACTTGGTGTTTGATGGATATCGTGCACCTAGCATTTTAGAAATTCCGGGAGCACTAGATGTTGCTGTTGAAATTACATCACTCTCTAAAAGTCACAGCATGCCAGGTTGGCGAGTGGGATTTGTGTGTGGGAATCCTGACATGGTTGCGGCTCTGGCAAAGATTAAAAGTTACTATGACTACGGTATGTTTCAGCCCATTCAGATTGCAGCAATTGTGGCATTAGATCAGTGCGAACAATACATCGATGGGATTGTTGATATTTACAAGTCGCGACGAGATGAGTTGTGCGATGGTTTGAACCGCATTGGTTGGAATGTTGCAAAGCCCAATGCCACAATGTTTGTCTGGGCCAAGATTCCAGAGCCATTTCAAAGCATGGGTTCAATGGAATTTTGTAAACTGCTTCTCAATGAAGGCAAAGTTGCTGCAAGTCCCGGTGTTGGCTTTGGTGAGTATGGTGAGGGCTATGTTCGCTTTGCTCTGGTTGAAAACGAAGATCGTATTCAACAGGCGGTCCAAGGAATTAAGCGGGTTCTCCGCTCTGGTCCCAAAAAATCTTAATCAATATGCCTTTTGAATGATGGCGAGCGCTTCTTTGAGGTACATCTCTGCGGGTTGTGTCACATCAATAATGTGGTGATCTAGTGGATTTTGCTCACCAATTTTGTCTGTAGTCTTAAAGTGCTGCCAACCATCGTCTGTCAGTTTGACATGGTCACGCCCAAAACTGCGTTGTGTGAGTCGTTTGCGTAGGATTTCTTCGGGAAGGGCGCATTCCAATACCGTCAATGGGCTGCCTGTGGATTTTGCAAGGTCTTGAATGCGTGTTACCCACTCCGGGGAGTTAATCAGAATATGAGTCCATGGAACATCCAAGATGACAGCCATGTCATTTTGCAAGTTGAGTTCTGCCAGGTTGAGGAGGCCTTGCAAAACCTTGGGTTCAACGTTCTGCGTATAGTGACTGCCACGATCATTGGGTGAAAAGGGTTCATCAATACAGTCTTTGTCGAGCAGCGCCGCTGGGAGTGCGCGTGCAAGTGGTCTTGCAAGTGTGCTTTTGCCAGCACCTGGTGCGCCGCTGATGAGAATGAGGTGTCGTTTCATATTGCGATTATAGGTTGGGTCTGTTATACGCGCGGCGCTTTCAAACACAAGGGGGAATTATGGCGGAGACGTTAACTCAGCAACAAAAAGACGATCGTATGTGGGGTATGCTGTGCCATTTGTCAGCATTGTTAGCAGTGTTTGGTGTACCTCTTTTGAATGTTTTAGGTCCGTTGGTTGTGTGGCTTCTCAAGAAAAATACATCAACGTTTGTAGATGAGCAGGGTAAGAACTCATTAAACTTCCAATTAACAGCGACGATTGCGTTTCTGATTTGTGTGCCGCTAGTGTTTATTGGTATCGGTATCTTTTTGATGATTGCTGTGGGCATTGCGGACTTGGTGTTTGTGATTATTGCCTCCATCAAGGTTAACCAGGGTGAGAATTACAAGTATCCCTATAGTTTAAATTTAATCAAATAATATGACGGTTGTTAAAGTTGAATACATTGGTGATTTAAAGTGTCGCGCTACCCACGAAGATTCGGGCGCTACAATTGAAACCGTTGCGCCCAAAGATAATCAAGGGGATGGTAGCAAGTTTTCACCAACCGACTTGGTTGGAACGGCACTGGGGTCATGTATTTTAACGGTGATGGGGATTATTGCAGCGCGCCGAAAATTGGATTTGAATGGGACGACGGTTGAAATTATTAAAGAAATGGCAACAGCGCCGCATCGTCGCATTGGTAAGCTGTTGGCCACCGTCCGATTTAATAAAGTTTTTGAAGGTCAGGATCGCGTGATGTTGGAGCATGGGGCACATACCTGCCCTGTGCATAAAAGTCTGCATCCTGACATTGAAGCGCCCATTACATTTATTTATCCCAACGCGTAATTTCACAAATAAGGTTTGTTCTATGTCGATACGGTATTGGCTCATGAAAAGTGAACCAGGTTGCTATTCCATTGATGATTTGAAGCGCGATAAGAAGACTGCGTGGACGGGTGTGCGCAATTATCAGGCCCGCAATTTTATGCGTGATGATATGAAGGTGGGAGACATGGTGTTGTTTTATCATTCCAATTCAGACCCCGCAGGTGTTGCAGGTGTAGCGAAGGTGTGTGCGACAGCGCATGAAGATGAAACGGCATGGGATCACAACGATGATCACTATGATCCCAAATCTACTCCTGCCAATCCAATTTGGGTGAATGTCGACATTGCCTTTGTTGAAAAATTGCCTCAATTTGTATCATTGCCGGAAATGAAGGCTGAGCCTGAATTGCGCGGCATGATGGTGCTGCAAAAGGGGTCTCGTTTATCAATTCAACCCGTCACTGCCCCTCAGTTTAAGTGGGTATTGAGAATGGGAGGTATCTAATGTTTCACTCGTTATTTGTTGTATGGTTTAATCTGGTTAAAGATTGGCACTATCTGGGTGTTCTTCTTTTGATGGCGCTAGAAAGCACCATATTCCCAGTGCCCAGTGAAGTGGTGGTGCCACCGGCGGCATATTGGGCAAGTCAGGGGTTGATGAATTTCTGGGTGGTGTGGTTAGTGGCCACCCTCGGCTCATACTTGGGATCAATCGTCAGTTATTGGGTGGCGCGGCACTGGGGGCATGATCTTTTGTATCGCTATGGCCGCTATGTGTTTCTCACACCACAGAAGCTTCGATTTGCAGAGCGCTGGACAACTGAATATGGCGTTGTGGGGCTTTTTATAGCGCGTATGTTGCCGGTCGTTCGGCATTTGATTTCACTGCCTGCAGGGGCGTTGCGCATGAATGTATGGAAGTTTAGTTTTGCGACTATCGCGGGTTCTGGAGTGTGGTGTTATATTCTTGCATGGTTTGGACAGAAGGTTATTGGCGATCAGCCTGAGCTGTTAAGCGATCCAAACATTATGATTCATGTGATGCGTGATAAGTTGATCTATATCGTGCTTGCCTTCGCTATTGTGGGCGGCCTATATGGTGTTATCCATCGTCAAATACATAAAACCAATAAGGAGGGAGCGCTATGATGAAACTATACGGGAAGTTATGTTGCATGCTGGATTATCTACGCAGCCCATTGCTATTGGTGATGCGCTTGTATTGGGGATATGGGTTCTTTATTGCGGGTAAGGGAAAATTAATGAATTTGGAACGTACTGCTGGTTTCTTTATGGATTTGGGAATTCCTTTTGCTAAGGCGAATGCAATTTTAGCCGGATCTACGGAATGTTTTGGGGGATTATTGTTACTCATTGGATTGTTTTCACGCTTGGTGAGCATCCCTCTGGCATTTACGATGTGCATTGCCTTTGCAACCGCACACAATGATAGTGTTGTTGCCCTCTTTGCTAATCCAGATGCGGCCCTCAAAGAAGATCCATTTCTGTTTTTGTTAACCGCTGTCATTGTGATGGCGTTTGGAGCAGGCCGCTTCTCGGTAGATGCTATTATGAAGAAAAATTGCTGTAAGGAGGATCCATGTCACGGTTAGTCAAGCACGATGCTAAGGCCCCATTGGAAGTTAAACCGAGCGAAAAAAGTGTATGGGTTTGTATGTGCGGATTAAGCGCCAATTATCCCTTTTGTGATGGCACTCATAAACAATGCCGTAATGAAGAAGAAGGTAAGCTCTACAAGTATGTGGATGGTGCGCGCGTTGAAATAAAGGATTAATATGCGCATCGTGTCGCTCATTGCCAGTGCAACAGAGATCGTGTGTGCCTTGGGTGCGAGTGACCAATTGGTGGGGCGCTCGCATGAGTGTGACTATCCACCACAAATTATGCACCTGCCGGTCTGTACCGAAATTAAACTTAATGCCAAAGCCAGTAGTCGTGAAATTAATGATCAGGTGCTGCGGATTGTGAGCGATGGTTTGTCTGTATATCGTGTAAAGCCCGAAATGCTTCAGCAATTAAATCCGGATATGATTATTACGCAGACGCAATGTGAAGTGTGTGCGGTGAGCGAAAAGGATGTGGTTGCTGCAGTTTGCCAGTTGATAGATAGGCAGCCCAGGATTGTGTCGCTCAAGCCTGATGCACTGGCAGACATTTGGAGCGATATTCGATCTGTAGCAGA
This sequence comes from Deltaproteobacteria bacterium CG11_big_fil_rev_8_21_14_0_20_47_16, assembly GCA_002796325.1. Taxonomy (GTDB): domain Bacteria; phylum UBA10199; class UBA10199; family 1-14-0-20-47-16; genus 1-14-0-20-47-16. Next base: position 404,531 of record PCXA01000001.1, read on the forward strand.
TGCTTTGAAAATTTCTGATCGAGCTGAAAAGTTGGTTTCCGAATTGCAAGCGCGCATGTCCGTTATTTCAAAGGCGGCCAGCAGATTATCTGAAAAGCCGCGCGTGGCTTATATTGAATGGGTGGATCCGCTTATGGCAGGTGGTAATTGGATGCCCGAATTAGTGGGTATGGCGGGTGGTATCAATTTGTTTGGTGTTGCGGGCAAACATTCGCCGTGGCTTAAGTGGGAGGATGTGGTGGCAGCGAATCCGGATATCATTTTTGTAGCGCCGTGTGGATATACCATTGCACGCACACGACAAGATATGCCTCTGCTGATGAAAAAACCGGAGTGGAAGGCGCTATCAGCCGTGAAAAATAATTGTGTCTATCTGGCGGATGGTAATCAGTATTTCAATCGCCCCGGGCCACGCGTTGTCGAGTCGTTAGAAATTTTAGCTGAAGTGTTACACCCTCATGCATTTCAGTTTGGACATGAGGGTAAGGGGTGGGAACGGTATGACACAAACTAGTCCGGTATTGTGGTGTGGGTTTTTAGCTCTGGTGGCGGTGTTTTTGGCGCTGGATTTGGGCGTCTTTAACCGTCGCCCCCACAAGGTGCGCTTCAAAGAGGCGCTCTTGTGGACGGTGGTTTGGATATCGCTCGCCATGCTCTTTAATTTAGGGATTTTTTATTGGCGTGGCCCTGATGTGGCGATGCAGTTTTTGGCGGGCTATTTGATTGAACAGTCATTGTCCGTCGACAATCTGTTTATTTTTCTGATTATTTTTTCTTACTTCAAAATTGCACCCGAAAATCAGCACCGCATTTTATTTTGGGGAATTGTAGGTGCAATTGTTATGCGAGTTTCGTTGATTTTATTAGGGACCGCATTGGTAAGCCGGTTTCACTGGATATTTTATATTTTTGGTGGGTTCTTGATTGTGACTGCCATCAAGATGGCCCTTCAGGATGATGAGGAAGCACATCCTGAGCACAATTATGTCGTACGTATGGTGAAACGGTTTCTACCCAAGGCTAAGCCTTTTTTGATTGTGTTGGTCGTGATAGAAGTGACAGATTTGATTTTTGCACTGGATTCAATTCCGGCTGTGTTTGCCATTACGACAGATCCGTTCATCGTATTTACATCGAATATCTTTGCTATTATGGGTCTACGATCTCTCTTTTTTGTGCTCTCTGGCTTTATGGGACTTTTTCATTATCTTAAGTATGGATTGGCAACGATTCTTGCGTTCGTGGGTGTGAAAATGCTGATCGCAGATTGGGTTGAAATCTCTATTGGCGTTTCATTGTTGGTTGTGGGAGTGGTGTTGCTGCTGTCGGTGGCAGCTTCTCTTATGTGGCCAGCTAAAAAATAAGGACTTTATTTATGAGACGACAATTGCGGTTCTTCGACATTCTGTGCTTGGGGGTTAACGGCATTGTGGGGTCGGGCATCTTTTTGCTGCCAGGTCGCTTGTTGGGTGGCTTAGGTCCCTTGTCCATTCTCCAGTTTATACTCTGCGGGCTTCTGCTGATCATTGTAGCACTGTGCTTTGCCGAGGCGGCGGCCCTTGTGGATCGCAATGGTGGCCCATACAACTATGTGCGCGTTGCATTTGGTCCAAAGATTGGTTTTGCAATGGGTTGGTTGTTGGTTGTGAGCATGACGTTCAATTATGCAACAGTTTTAACGGGACTGGTGGGATATGCGGGAACACTGCTGCCATGGTTGACCGATGCGTGGCATGCCAAATTAATTTACGCGTTGGTCATTGGGTTTCTGACCCTATTAAATATTCGCGGTGTTCGTATGGGGGCAGATGCTGTGAATTTGTTGACGGTTGCTAAGATCATTCCGCTGCTTATTTTTATTGGATTTGGTCTTATGGCCATTCAACCCCATCATTTTGTGCCGTTTGCGCCGCACGGCTTGGCGCCTATGGCAGCATTAATTTTGGCGACCAATTTTACCTATCAGGGATTTGAAGTAGCACCTGTGCCATCCGGTGAGGTGGCCAATGCGTCGCGCGTGGTACCACGGGCCATGGTGGGATCACTCCTGTTCTCAATGGTGTTATATGTGATTATTCAAACAATTATTGTGGGAACAGGCGCTGATATTGCCAACTCTGAGGGGCCGCTGGCCGATGCTGCACGTGGTTTTATGGGATCATGGGGTGGCATGCTGATTACAGTGGGTGCGATTATTTCCATGAGTGGTTATGTGTCGGGCAGCGCATTTTTATCGCCCCGATCGTTAGAGGTGTTGTGTGAAGATGGTTATCTGCCCAAGGCAGGTAGTCGCTATCATCCAAAATATGAGACACCCTATGTGGCTATTATTTTTACAGGAATTGTAGCATTTGGAATGGCGTGTTTTCTCAATTTTGATCGGCTAATTGATATTAGTTCGTTTGTGGTGGTGATTCAATACTTGGGCACCTGTCTGGCAGTGCCTCTTTTGCGAAAGAAATTGGGAGCGGCCAAGCCTGGTTACCGTGTGCCATGGGGATGGACGCTGCCATTGATAGGTGCGGTGGTGAGTGTGCTCTTTGCGGTGCAGATTAAGATGCCTGAGTTGATTTGGACGGTATCCACGGTGGTCGCAGGCCTTGTGGTGTCATTTGCATATCGGCATTGGTGTCATTACAAACAAGCATGATATCTTAAGCGCCGTTGTATTGATATGGATTTTGGTTCCCGTCGCTTTCAGGTTCAACACCCATCCATAAGAAAATTCCCTCAATCAATGTGGTTGTTATGGGTGCGGTTTCAGGGGCAATGAGTGTGCCCACGCGGAGTGCAAGAATCGCACTAAGACCCAAAATGCCTGTGGCAATGTGCGGCCATATCGAGTCGTTGACGGCTACCATGCGGCTACATCCTGTTGCTGTGGTTTCCACGCGAGTGGGGCGATGTGATGTTAAAACTTCGGGGCGCGGTGTAGGGGGTTGTCTGCAAAAGCTGCTTTGGAACAATGTCGCTGCTGCATAGTTGAGTGTGGCAAGGGAGTACGTAGTGCCTGCGCCGGAAGCAGCTGCAGAGTGTTGAGACCAAAAGCCTGTTGGCGCACCCTTAATATTAGATTCTTTGCCGGCGTCGCGACATACTTTTTCAATGCATGTTTCAATTTTGGCGCACTCGCTGGGGATTTTGTCACCGCGGTCGTGCATGGCCTGTGCTGCTGTGGTGACAGGGGTAAATTGACCGGTTCCGATAATAGGCATGGGCTACCTCTTTTCTAGTTTTTCTTTCAACTTGAGTTCTCTTTGACGTGTATTTTTTGACCAATCAACTGCTGCAATGGCCTTTCGGATGACCGCATGGGCATCGTCAGTGCGGCCCAAGCGAATCAATAAGTTGCTATAGCCATCGGCTACACCCAGCATGTTGCGACCATAGGCGTACTTCATGGCCAAGTCATATTCGTGCAGCGCCTCTTTAAGGCGTTTTTTGCTGGAGGAGAGGTTGTCACCCAAAAGTGCTACATCCACTTCAGCGAGTCGCTTGTGATAGAGAAAATCTTTGGGCCAGGTGTTGATGGCCAGCTCTGCAGTATAGCGGGCTTCTTTGTAATAGCCTGCTTCACGCAGAAAATAGATCGTGGATGAAAAGAGGCTGCGTGCATCGCGGGGTTGGTTGGCGGCCTTGATGCGATCAAGTAACAATGGGCCGGCTTGTCGTGTGATGCGCTGGGCTGCATCGGTGTCGCCCAGTTTAGTGTACATCTCGATGAGTATATCAAAATAATCGGGTGCCATGTCATACTGGAGACGCATGCTTTGAGGGGTGGCCTTCAAAAAACGCAGTGTGGTTTGAACACCATCTCTCAGAATACGTTTTTGAAGTTCGGGATCGTGTTGAATGCTGTGCGCAAAATCCAAGTAGACAAAGGGAAGCATGGGATTGTTTGGAAATTCTTGTAGTAGGACTTGGGCAGCCTTCTGTGTGCGTTTGGGGTCGCGGTCTTTATAATATGTCACTTCAAAAAGGAGAATGTGAGCAAATGCATTGTCCATCGATTTTGTAGAGTGTCTATGTTGCGCAATGTAAGGTAGTGCTTGGTGAAATTTTTGAAGTGCCGCCACATCGCGACCCGCCATTTCATCAGCGACTGCTGCGAGATAGATTTTTTCGTCAGGAGTCGTGGCGCTGCTGCTCAATGTGATTTGCATAAGCTCTAGAAAATGATCAGGATCGGTGTCGTCTTGGCTCGTGGCAACAAGGGTGCCATTGGGTTGTGTGAAGATAATAGTGGGGTACCCACGCACTGCATATTTTTTCATGAGTGCATCGGATGCAGGAAGATCCCCATCCACATAGACCATTGAAAATTGTTTGGCGGCTTCAACCACTTTGGGATACGCAAAAACAGTTTCATCTAGTCGCGCACAATAGGGGCACCAACTGGTTGCAAATTTGTAGATCGCTGGCTTTCCAGGAGCAGCACTGGTTTGCCAGTTGATCAATGGTGTGGGGGTGGTGCGGGTACAGGCGACAAATAATAATGCAATGATGGCAATGCGTTTCATTCTGCTCCCATATGATATTAAATAAGGTCTGCCAACAAAACGATGTGTGTTTAACAGTCCTGCACCTGCACCTGCACCACTACCTCAAGTGTGCCGTACTTAATGGCCAATAGCGATTCTTTTTAAAATCAATGGGTTATGGGTTTATGAGCGGATGAAACGGATTTTGGTGGGGGGGATGTGGAGAGCCGCGGCAAGAAGATTGCGGACGATTCGAATATCATCATCTTGGCTGGCGCTGAGGCTTTGGCGGCCAAATTCGCCACTGTTGGCATTAAACTGTACCTCAATCAATTGCCCTTGGGCATCAAATAGGCCGCGCAGTTCCCCGGCCCACTGGGCATATCCACCGTTGGCGATCTGAATATGTTTCACGCCTTCTTCCATAACACTCTGGCCACGCCAGAACCGTTGCCCTACCAATACCTGTGATTTTCCGGGCGTGTTGGGGTCGGCTTGTACCACAAAATTAATGGGCCAGCGGCGTTGGTTGGGATCGCGTTCTGCATTTGCATGAAAAATATCGATTAGTCGCTTGCGTCCCTGAGCATCTCCTTTTTGAATCTGCCAAATGTATTGGGTATTGCGATTCTGTGGCTGGTATTCTGAACGAAAGTTGGCGCCATGGTCGCGGTATCGAACAGGAATAATCGAAGAAGGCTCGGGTTCGTTAGGATGGAAGGCCTGGCTTATTGAAGGCGGCTCTTGACCCACAAAAATGCGATGTGTGCCCACTTGAATGATGTCCCCTACTTTGAGTGGGTATTGATCTCCCTCGTGCAATACAGTGGGAATACCGTTCCGAATCACTTTGGTGCCATTGCTGCTGGCAAGGTCCGTGACGCGTCCTACAAATTCGCCATTGCGCTGGAAAGTGATAAGCGCATGAGTACGCGATACCAGGTCGTCCATTGGGAATGAGATGTCGTTATTAGATCCATCGCGCCCAATTTCAATGCGGTCTCCTTCACTATATTCCCGTGGAATGTCTACACCTTCGACAAACAGTGTACTTTCTTTTCGGGGCGCAAGGGCACTCAGATCAATAGCTTGAGCCCCATCAACAGCGTCTGATTCCTTGGGTGGGGGTGGGGCGACGCCGTATTGACTAATGCGCTGTAGTTCGGATGTGACGAATTCATCAAATTCATTCATGTTATTGAATATATAAAATGAACGGCTATTGTCAGCGGTTTGTATGCCCATAAAGTTTCCCTGTTCAAACTCTCTGGCAATTGCTTGTCGGACGGCGCGCAGTCCTAATGCAAACCGGGGATTACCCCATGGATTGGATTCAAAATTAAATTGAGTGGGATGATCGTTTGCATCCCATCGTGTGGCATAGGCATTGTGCATTAAATGTCGATAGGCGTCTTGAAAAGAACCCCTGCCAGATAGTGATCTATTGACATGACTCAACCAGATGGGATCACTCAATTCGATTGCACGGGGTAGATGATCCATTGAGTGTGCAGGAATGGATGTGTCGTTCTTGGTAGGCCCCTTTCTGGTTGCTGGTTGCGCCGTTGACTTTAGTAAAATATGTGCTGAATAAAGTAGCGCTGCGCTAGAGAGTGCGAGTGCAGCAACAGTCGCAGCGCTTGCCATGGGATGTGCTTGTACCGTTTCAGAAAGCCTTAGCCCCAACGAATGTGTATCAGCCATCGCAAAGAGTGACCCTGATTTGGCACCGCCCGCTGTGCCCATCAGGGTCAATGCCCCCATGGCGCTTATGTTGTGAGAGTTGGTAGTGTCTTCTGAATCAGTGGCAAAGGGTTGTGGTTTTGGTGGGAGTGCCTGCGTATTATTTCCCACATGGACATCGTGATTTGCATCAACGGGTGAAGTTGTGGGGCGCTTAGTCTTGTCTCGATTACCATGTACTGTGATGACATGGGTTTGCTCTTCGTGCTGATAGTCGCCAAATCCACTTTTTGAGGTCATGAGATCTTCATATCGGGGTGAATGTTGTGTTGTGAGGTCTTGATGTTGTAACCGCTCCCAAAACTTGGGAGAACATGTCCATTCCGCTTCGATAAGAACTAGGGTTTTATCAGGGTGCGTTGCAAGATGGTTGGCAACTTGAACATCAAAGTTAGATCGTATTGGCCACCAACTTCCTAGAATAATGTCAGCACGCTGGGCTGTGGCAGCGGCATCTTCAATGACAACCTCTTGAGATCGATGGGTATCCCACGAGCCGTTATCAGTTGCCGTGATGCGAATTGATGTGTGTTTCAGTTTGTCATTGAGGATCTGCGTAAGGCGTCCATCTCCTGCTGCTAATTCAGCGATTACGGGAGGACGTCCATGTGTTCTTTCAAATTCAGTGGCAAGTTCCTGAATATGCTGTGCCATTTGAGTAATAAACTCTTCGTTATAAATTTGAAAAATTCGAGGGGTCTTGCTTCCTTCAATTTCACCGATCAGTTCTTTCCTAATATGGTGACCAAGGGGTTTGATCATTGACGACAGCGCATCTACTTCGGCCTTTGTTGGGAGGCGTCCAAGTTCACCGCGCAAGAAACGATTGAGTACTAGTGTGGGTGCTTGCGTTTCTTGGCCTATTGGTAATAAATGTCGAATCCCAATGGCATCAATGAGTTGGTTGGCGATGTCTTCTGGTTCATAGAAGGCTGCCACTGCTCTGAGATAGCGGTCGAGTGCCTCTTGTGCAGAAATAGGGAGCGGCGTTGATTCTGGAAAAGATGCGGCCATCCAAGCGCGCCTATCGGCGGTATCTATACTACCTTTTAATGCTTTCCAGTCCTCGAGGCTCAGATGTTCTCCCCGATCATATTTGTCTAACGCATGATCAAATGCGTGTAGCATCTCATGTTGCTCTCTGACAGCTGAAGCGCGAAGCCGCCCTCTATAGCCAGCTGCGGACTCGCGTACTAATCTTCTTAAGGTCGCTTCTTTGTCTTCTGGTGGCCCAATGTGTGCACCAATCAATGTATGAGCGGCGCTATCGGCGGGCTGTACGTTTATCACCCGACTTTTAATGAGTTCATGGACGTCGGCAATGGTGATGGCTGTCCCCTTGCTTGCTCGCAGATTTTGGAAGCGCTCTACAAAATGGGGATGAGCGTGCCCCGGTGCAAAGAGTGAGGATAATCGTGCAATTTCATCAGATGAGATGACGTCGCCAGAGTCTCGGTCGTCGATCCATTCATATAATTCTCGAACATGGTTGCGGGTGCCTGGATGAATGCCGTTACTAGCGATGGTTAATGTCGCCACTGTTCCATGGGTACTGTTGGTTGGAAGTAATTTTCCAGTCTGATCAATGCGAACTTGAACGTGGGCTTCTCCCGTTTGTTGATTACGCCCTTCCACTTTCATGCCTTTGCCTATTTGCAGTATTCGAACTGCACTCGCATCCATTCTTGTGGCCGAATGTGGCGTAACAATTTGCTGTGTGGGTGCATCACCTGTTGCTGAAAAGCGCATGTGACCGCGTAGGAATAGGAATTTTTCTTTTCCACCCGCATCAAAGGCGGGCACCTCTGGGTCGATGCCGGCATCTCTGAGTTGTGCAGTTAAAATTCCCTCAATCTCGGGGCGGCTACGCGCATTTCCTTGAGCGACTTCTTGGCTTAAGGTTTTGCGGGCCTCTTGAAGTGCTGAAATGCGACGCTCACCAAATGATTGGCCCCCTTTGGGATGTTGCGCAAAACCAATGCCGGGCATGATGTTGCCACTGGGGTCGGTAAGCGGTGCGACAAAGAGCGGTAAGTGGTCTTGTGTAACATTGAGTTTGGCAATTGCGCACATGGCAGTGTAAATTTTTTGCTGATCTTTGGCGTGGAAATAGAGAACACCCGCATCGTTTCGACCTTGGCGTTTTGCAGTGATCTTGAATTGAACATCAATACCCTGTTTTTCCCACTCCTTGGCCATGGTAGTGAGGGTTGCATACAGCACCGATGCCTTTGGAATGTTGCGCTGACCATCGCGGCCGTAATCGACACCAAAGAAGATGCGACCTTCATACGGGTTGCGAATGCGCTCCTCCTCACTACGAAACCAATTGCCACCCCAAAACCAGTGACTGCCACCGGGAATGAAATAGCTGCCTGTGTGATCAACTGGAATGCCTGGAACGACGCCGTCTGGGAGTAACTCGCGGACTCCTTCCGTAAAGTCTTTTTGCCACATGGTGTTGGCTGCTTCTGGGTCCAAGACAAATGTGGCGGACTTGTTGGGGTCTACATACAGCTTGTATCCCGAACTGCTGTGGCGTCTTGCCTCGCGGCGCCAATTATTCAAATTGGTCATAGTGGGTGGGCGACCTGACTCCAGTGTCTTGAGTTCTTGAGTGATGCTGTCCAAGTTTTGCTCTGTATCCCGTTTGGCACGTTCACCTGTGGCTAAAATGGCATCGACAAATGGTGCAAGGTGCACCCGCATGTCGTGTGATACATCGTGCATCGGTGGAGAGAGGGGAGGTAGCCCAGATATATCTCTGACTGTCTCACGTTCAACTGGTGCAGGTCCTGCAGATGGTTCTTTGGATACAGGTGGCGGCGGCAATGAGGGTTCTGCCGTGCGACCCCATCCGAGTGTTTCTCTAACCGCTGCCCGCCATCCAGAGCTGCGAACACGTCCAACGAATGTTCGTGCACCTTCAATCCATTTTGGTGCCGCCATGGCGATCATGAGTGGCCCACCAAAACCGCCGCCAGTGGGGTCACGTCTTTCAGAAATGCGGTGCATGCTTATACTTGTCTGAATGTCCGCAATTCTGCGTTCCATAACGCTGAATTGATAGGCATAAAATAGGTCTCTTACGCGGTTCGATAAGTCGCGATGGCCTGCGCTATAAAATGCATCCTTAATTTCAGTATAGATTGGTGTGTAGCGCTCCAAATCATCGCGCATGTTGCGGAGTGCAATATCTGTTTGCTCTTCAGGATGGTCCAGTACATGGCGTGCTCTTTCAGCCAAATGGTTCATGCCACGATCAAGTGCAGAAATGGCTGCTTCACTGGATTCAATGGTTTTTGATTCTCTTCTTGCCCATTTGTGAAGCTGGCTTTCTCGGTTTGTTCTTGCATCTAAAAGGGCAGTACGGTCATGGCCTGCTATCGCTACAGGTAATGTCATGTCGATTCCAAAGTCTTTCATGGATTCCATGACAATGCCGGTCTTTGAGAGTGCTATGAATTTTTTTACCTCTCCATTGCTGGGTCGGCGGCCACCTTCGGTCATGCGTTTCCACGCATTTTGTAATGAGTGATAAGTGTGTTCATTTCTATAGTGGTGATCCAATACGTCAAAAGCAGGGTCAGGAATTTGCGCGTTGTCCTCTAACTTCTTGATGCCTTCCAATGCTAGTCTGCCTGGATCATTTTGGATTTCGTGTGGATCAGTTTGATGCCGGCTCTTTGGTGCAACTGTATGAAACCATTCAATAAACTTTGCTATTCGCTTTCCTTCGGGTGTAAGTTTTTTAGGTAAGTTGGGATCGCTAAGTTTATGTTGAAGAGCTTCTCGTGCCGTTTCAAATTCAGTAATAAGTGTTCCAAGCTGTGACCGGGCAATTCTTGCAAGATTCAGAAGAGCTGTTCTGAATGGTAAGTCTATTGTTTCTGATCCAAGTTCATCAATAGCTGATAATGTTGCCTCATGGGCTTCCTTTATTTTCTCAAGTGCATTTTCAGCAGTTTCCAAATTTTCTAGGGATTTTGCAGAGACAATTCCCTTATTAATGTTGCGGAGTTCTTCTCGAAACATGTTTACCAAGTCAGAGATTTTTCGGGCGCTGCGTGTAAATGCCGGTCTTCCAGGTGTTGGATTTGTTTTGAGCTCTTCTGTGGCAATGTGTTCACGTATCCACGTTTTTGCATCTTTTAATAGGCTTTCAATCCACGGCGCGCCTATGTCGCTGACCTCCATATGGGGTACGTTTGATTCTGGTGCAAGTGCGCTGGGGAGGCCGGGCAACTTGGTCGCCAATGTATCAGATGTTTTCGATGTACTTGACGTTGATTTGTTGCCACTTGGTTTTGCAAGTGGTGGTTGAAATTCAAAATCCACATAGCGAAGTGCGATTTGTCCCTTGCGTGCCAAAGATACAAGTTCGGGGCGTGCCTCGCCTCCATGCATGACCACATCCATGCGTGTGGCATGAGCGCTTAAGAATATTAATGATTTTCCACTGAGTTGATATTCTAAGAAATCGTTGAGAGGGACGCTGACTTGAATAATGGCCTTATTAGGTTCGGGGTGGGCCATGTCACGTTCGTTGTTTAGTAAGTAATAATGATCGGCATTGTGCAAATCTGTTGTCGCTGTTTTGAGAAGGTCGTCTGTGTTCACCACATACTCCAGGCCCACCATTGGTATTTCTTCGTGATGAGATACATGTCTATGCAGGGTGTTCAGAAGTTTGCGTGTTTCCGGTGTGTGTGTGGGTAGTCCACGTAACCAATTCATTTGTTCGACGAGGCGACTGTGGGCATATCCCTTGGGTGTAGGTATTGCGTGTGGAGCCAATCCAACCTCAGGTGTAGACATGATGAGTGCTGCATGCCACTGCTGTGGCCCTAACTGTTCTTGAAGGGATTTATAGTCCTGTGGCGCAGTTCTATCTCCATCCAAAAGTACATGTAGCTTCTGTTGTAGAGGCAAATTTGAATCAACGACAACACGACTTCCCATTCCAGGACGATCCACAACAAAGGATGGAGGTATTTCTATGTCGCTAGTTTGTGCCAATACAGCATCCGCACTTCTTTGAATAAGGTCTTTGGAGTGGGCAGTATGCACAATGAGTTGACGGTCGATTTTGGCCAATAGGCGAGACCAACCCGTTTTTTTGAATGCTTCCTTTGCATCAAGATATAGTGTTTGGCGCATTTTGATTTCTTGGTTTGCTTGTTCTAGCGCTTTAGTTGGTGTGGGTCGTCGGTGTAGTAGCACTTCTTGACGGCTTTCGGCCTCTAGTAAGCGCAGATATAAAATGTCCAGTGTTTGTGCGGGTTGGCAGGTGCGAACATCCATCTTTTGGCGCAGGACTTCTAGTGTCGCAATCGGTAGCCCATTGTCTACATTTTGATTCATGGCCTGCACCCACTGCTTCCAGTGTGACATGCCGCTTCCGATCATGTGATACAGGGTGTCGCCTCCTCTGGCTGCTGCTGCATCAATTTTTGCACGTAACGCAATGGTTTCGTCTTGAGGTAAGGCAGAGAGCCCTTTTGGTGGTTGCGTCTTTAATTGTTTTACAATGTCTGAAATTGCCTTGGGCCATTCATGATATGGTACGCGGTGCAGTTGTCGTGCCATTTCCTGACGCGCTACCTCGGGATGAAATCCATAATCCACAAGTTGTTCAACGGCATCGTATAGTAAATTAATGCGGGTTGTGATGCTGTGATCGTGTCGCTTGCGAATTAGACGAACAATGGTCTTGGCCTTTTGAGCGCTGAAATCGGGTGTAAGGGCGTTAATGAGCTTTGATTGCTCTTTGCCAATGTAGTCATAGACAGCGTCTTCCTTTAACGCCTTGATGACTTCTTCGGGCGGCGTTCCCTCCATCAAGTAGGCCAGTGTTTCATCCTTGGCGCCAATATTAAAATGATCGCGCGCAGAATTCAGAAAGTGTTTCACGTCAAGTCGGCCATCTTTTGTAGCACGCCAGCTCTTTGGCTCGGAATTTCCGGGTTCAAAAGAGTTGCTATGGTGTTTATGTAAATGCTGGAGTTCGTGAATGAGAACCCGTTGTCGACTTTCTATGGTTGGATTGATGACAATAATGGGAATACCCAGTGCAGACCTATAATGGAAAAATCCGCCTGTTCTCATTTCATCTTGGGTATTCTTGTCCGCAGCGCGATTAATGGCGGTATAGTCCGCTTCATTTGTTGGATCGAGAACCAATATGCCATGATAGTGGCTGACATGAATGCGATGTTTAGCGACGCCGAGTAGAATGCTTCCAAAGCCACTGCTTAGAACTTCAGCCAGAATACGATTGCGCTCAGCTTCTAAATCCATGTCTGTGAATTTTGCGGCTGGGCTAAATTTTGTGCGCAGCTGATCGTCAACGCGGAGTTCCAATAGCTGTGCAAATGTTGCTGCTCGTGCTTCTGTTCGAGCAAGGTAAGCATTTCCAGAAATCGTAATTGCGTCTTCATCTGAGGTGGCCGAACGAGTGGCTATGGATTTCTGTTTTGTAATGTCTGTCTCGCGTTGTTGTAGTTGCGCTATTATTATGTCACGTGTCTTACGTGAGCGGCTTTGCGTAAGACTGGTGGAAGGAAAATGGTAATCAAGGTATGTTGCAAATCGCGTTGATGAAATGTTGAGGGCATTCTCTTTAGGTGGAATTTGGTCTGAAAGTCTGGGCAGCTTGCCAGCATCGCCACCCACAATGCCCAGTTGTGGTGGTAGATTTCGATCAAGCTGGGCCGTGCTTGCTCGGCCATTACCTGCGCCACCTTGAACTGGAGGTGGTTGCAATCCGCCACGATGGGCTTGATTCAGGTCTGAGTGGTCGCGTGTTGTGTTGTCATGGATACTGCGGGGATGATTAAAATCAATTTCGCCATCGGGTTCTGGCGCTGGGCGATCGGAAAGGCGCGCTTGCAGCGTTTCACTTATCAAGAGTTCAAGGGGGCGCAGTCTTGACTCGTATTCAAAATATGCATGATTGGCGAGTCTGCGCTGTGTGTTGAATACTGCCTGCATGCGATCACGATCCGCTGTTTTGTCTGGTGTTGGATGTTTTGTGACTTCACGTTGCAAGGTAGAGACACGAATCTGGGAATATTGTGCTTCCAGGTGGAGGTCGTCAATAATCCCACTCAAGGTAGTGGCTTGGGTTGTCCACTGCGTATTTAATTCCTGTAGCTCTGCACCTGTTACAGTCTGCGCACGCTCCAATATGTTGCGGTATGTGGTGATGTGAGTTTCTAATAGAGCATCCACTTGTGCCCGTGTTGCTGTTTTGGGGTTGAATGTATTGGCTACTGTAGTGGCGCCATGTGTTCCCGAAAAATCAACTGCATCTATTGCGGTTGTGCCTCTTGTCTTTGCACCAGATGGGGGAGGTGTTGGTTCTTTTGTATTCAATTCTACAGTGATGGTGTCTTCTTTTTGGGTTGTTTTAATTTTCCACCCCAGTAATTCCAGGCGTGCAACTAGTGCAGGATCCTTGGCTAAATTTTCTGCGCTGGGTGGCCAAATCTGAGATACCGTGCTTCTGCCATGAACCGGATTGGGTTCTTTAACTGAACCGTCTGTCTTGGCTGTCCATATAAAGACGCCGTCATGTCCACCGTCCCGTTTGGCATGGCGATCCAGCCATGCCACTGTGGTTCGGGTAATTTCATGAAGTGGGCGTGTTGCGGTCATCCCTGCGGGGAGGTTGCTGTCACTTGGGCTAATGAGATTGGAAATGCTTTGAGACGCCGCATCGTGATTAAAGTTTCCGTCCCGAATGTCTTCTACAATAAATGCAACTTCGCCGCACAGGATGGTAACGACCTGTGCAATTGAAGACTGAATGTCGCCGCTCAATTCAATAACACTGGGAAAGTGGCTATTGTTGGGATCGGAAATTTGTCTTTGGATTCCCATAAAAAATGCCCATTGTTCTGTAATAAGATTACCCAAGGTTGCAAGTTCTTGAGTTGCAGTGGCATCTCCTTTGTCAACACGCTCCAAGAGTCTATGAATATAATCATGACTATATTGTACCCAGCGATTCATTTGCTGACCCACGTGCAAGGCCATGGCGGCCTGTTGTTCTAGTGGTTGTCCTTTGAAATGCTGCTCTGCCCATTGTGCTATTCGCTGTGATGGTTCGGAGCGTGCAGCGCCTGTTAAGTGGTGTGGCAATGGGGGCATTCCTGAAATGCCGGTATCAAAATGCCCATCTTTTAAAAGTTGAGGACTGCGTCCGATATATCGTGGCGGCCCAAATCCACCACCAGCGCCCCCTTGGATGGGAGGATAAGTGGGTCTTTGCATCGAGGGTGTTTCTATTCTTTGAGGCGTTAGCACACTCTCAATGTCTGCCAATCCTCTGAAGGATAAGTTGAGTTGTTGGCTATCTGCTTTGTCCCGAAGAGTGTTGCCAAACTGTGATGGGTCCTTGGTGAATCTGTGCCATGGGAGTTTTCCTTTGCGTCGGAAACCCAGGTTTTGTGCAGTTATGTTGTATAACTTTTCTGTATGTGGGCCTCGACGATAAAATTCAACTGGCATTTGTAATTCACTGATATCTGCATTGAGGCGCTCTATTACCTCTGTGTAGTACGCAATTTCAGTATCACGCTGATCAGATGGTGGTTGCTTGTGTAGTTGAGCTAAGGATGCTTTAAAGTCGGAAAGTTGATGTTGAAGTGAGTCATATTCAACACCCATGGCTTCTAGCTTGGGTTGGGGTAACGTCCAGATTGCGCGAGCTTCTTCAATCGTGCTAAATCCTGGGTGTGTTTCTGTTTCGTGTGGATACCCATACACAATGTAGTCACCACCGATCCATCGGAGTTCTTTCCCAGAAGTTTGTGCGCGTTTCAACAGAAGTTGACCTGTGGCGAGAGCAAGCCAAGGCATTGGGTTGATGCCGCCAGATAATTGTTTAAACTGTTGGTTGCTTGCCTCTCGCTCTGAATTCGACTGATTGCTGCCTTGATATCGCACGATATCAATTGTTTTATTGGTTTCTTGAAATCCAACTGTGGCCACACGTACACCATCTTGATAGATAGATAGTTGCATTCCACAGTAAGCTTCATATTGCCCAAGTTCCAATTGCACAGAAAAGTGGTTGTCGAGTGCTGTGCCGATAAGGAAGGAGTCTTTGCTTCGAACATCTGATAAGCCAAAATGCTGCTTCAAAAATCGCATCCGATTAACAAGGGCTTCGAATGCATTTTGCCGAGTAATTGCACCCAGCGTGTTTTCGGAGGCAATGTCGATATCTTCAGTTGCGGCACGTTGGGCAAGCGCTTTTAGTTCCAAAGAACTTAAAGCAATACCTGACTTACCCGCGAATTCTATAAAGTCATTCTCATTTCCTGTAGTAGTGCCGCCACCCCCGCTATTGCTAGAAGGCGGGGTATCATCCTTCAGTGGCTCTGCAATAATAGGTGTATCTTTAAGGCTTACTTTAAGGCGATCAATTAGACGCGGTTCTAGTTGATTTGTGATATGTTCATGAATGTCGTAAATGATGATTTTTTGATTACCTTCTTCTCCACGTTGTTCAACATAGATGTCAATCTGTCCAACACGTGTTCCCATTTGCTCTCGGATGGTGTTGGGAGTGCTTCCAATGCTCACAATCTCACCGGTGGTTAAGTCAATCAAGGCGCTGATTGTCCATCGATCGTTAGATGCAGATGCTCTTGTGAGATGCTTCCTCTTGTATGCATCACGTCCTAAAACAGGAGCGCCTTCGGCATCGCGATTACCTTGTGTAATGGCCAGGTTGCGTGTCATTGCCTTTTCTATGACAGCAGTATCAGTTGTGAGTTGCTCAATATAAGCAGACTGTTTTGGTTTTGCTGCTACAGCGGGTGAAGCAGGTTCGGCATGTGGTGTTGACACTTCTGCAGCGGTGTCTTTAGTGCTTTGTCGTCTAGCACCTGCGGGCAATCGTATTGTTGAACTCATTAGTGACTTGATCCTGCCACTGTATTTCCCAGGTTCTCCAGTGGCTGTTTCTAAAGCAGTCAATGCCTGAAGGGTCGTCTGGGGATTCTGATTGTGAAGTGCTCTAATATAGGCATCCAAAATGTTTTCTTGATCTGCTAAGTGTTGTCTTTCCTTTGGGCGTGGTAAATCAGTGGATTCGTTAATGGCTGTTAATGCGTTTTGAACAGCAGCAGTGGTAATGGGGTTTGGGGTCTTGCCTTCCACTCCAATAACGGAAAGTCTCTGAAAATATAGAGCGAGGGAATCCAAAATAATTTTG
Source organism: Deltaproteobacteria bacterium CG11_big_fil_rev_8_21_14_0_20_47_16 (assembly GCA_002796325.1). Lineage (GTDB taxonomy): Bacteria > UBA10199 > UBA10199 > 1-14-0-20-47-16 > 1-14-0-20-47-16. The sequence continues at coordinate 420,983 of PCXA01000001.1, forward strand.
TCAGACGTGCTCTTTTTGATCTTTCCACCATCAGTGACATCTTGTGAAAAGGTTTGATGTACTAGGAATGCGAGTCGTGGCTCATGTTTCCATTTGATTTCAGCGGGTGGCATTTCTCTTTCGTCATATAGTCGATTTAGTTGAACGTCGGTTGTTGTGATGATGGGTGTAATATGCTTGGTATATAAGTTGTTAACCTTCTCAGTAATAGGTCCTTCTTCGCCATTAATACTTGCTACCAATGTAGAAAATTCTTTGGAGATTTCCTTCTGTGTATACCAGTCTCTTTGTGCAACTTTGTCATCAGGTGATTCGATAACACGTGCAGCAGTTAGATTGAGTTTTTGTTCCATTGCTGCAATCAGGTTGTTGAGATTTAATTCTGATTCATTGGAGCTGATTAAGTTGTCATGAATCCAGGTTTTAATAGGCTCGGCGCGTTTGCGAGTAGCTCCCTTTGTGGCGTTTCGCGTGAGCCCATCTGCAACAGGTAAACTTTCTAAAAGTGCGTGTGCACTATTCCCAGGTGCTGCAGGTGTTACTGGTGCATGAACTGCTGGTACGGATATTTCTGCATCTGATTTTGGCGGAGGAGTAGAAGTACCATCTTTCTGAGAGGGTCTTCGTTCAATGCGGCGCGTTTCTTTGAATCCTTCACCATTGTCTGCCCCCGCCATGAGCATGCCATTGAGTGCAGCTTGTGCCTCTGGAACGATGGATGGCATAAGTGGTTCAACATAGTGGCGTAGTTCTGGATGCTTCGCCTCTGTAGCCGTAATGATGTGACGTGCAAATTGATCAGTTGCTACCAATTGCATCTCAATTTTGTGTCGCTCCAGGTCGTTGGGGGCATTGTGATGTAGGCGCATTAAGTGAAACTGTCGTTCAGATAGTTCAATGAGCCGGACTGCCGTGGTCATCAATTCGGGATGCCGCAATGAGGCATGTAATAGTCGTGCCTCTGCTTCCTGATGAGCTTTAACGGTGTCGATAATTCTTTTTGGTACATGGGCATCTTGTAGGTAGGCCAATGTTGTATTGTGGCGAATTAGCATGTGCTGCTGTGCAATAATAATATTTTCTCGAGCACGGCGCTTATTTCGTAGGGATTTTCGTAGTAGGCCCACTTCATTGGCCAATCGATGTCGAACGGTTGATATTTGATTTCGTTCTTTGTTGATAGTTGCCAAAGTGACTTCATAACGATGCGCGGTGTCTTGTACGTGCTGTGGCGCTTCCAGATGGTGAGTCAGAAATTTAATAGCTGCATTTACCTTGCGTAAGGCATCGGGAGGGTAGCGCATGGGGGCAGTGCGTCTAGCGCCCTTAACCTGATTTCTATGAGCAGCATAAGACTCTGTAATGAGCTGCTTTTGAATGGAGTATAGTGCCAAAAGTTGTGCAACGTGATCAGATACAATCTCTGAGGGGCTATCGGGTGGAAGGACTTCCAATATTGCACTGGTTGTGGAAATATCTTCAGCATTGGATAAAACTCGTTCCTCGAAAGCGATTTGCTCCAGGTGATCTTCAGCAGTATTGAGCGCGGTGGCATCAATCAACCCATCTGAAAATAATTTCTCCGCTAGCTGAATGCGCTTCTCGGCATTGTCTTTCATCTCAAGAATAATGTTTCTCTGCTCATGCAGGTCATGGGTAGATACATATTCATGACGTAGTCGATCCTCTTGCACGTCCATGTTTTTCAGTGACCAAATGTCTTCACTATGTTGGTGCATGTGATAGTACTGCCCGGCCATCAAATGATTCTGTTTGGCATTCTCGTGTAGCTCTTCAATATCAGGATGGCGTTTTGCTGCGATTTCCAAAAGATGTGCGTTTTCTTCTGCTAATTCGCGCTGTTCGTTTCGCAGTTCAGCGATACGGTCCAGGATTTTAAGTTGGTTTTGGTCGCTCTTGCCAATCTTTTCGATAGTGCCAATTTGGCGCTCAAGCTGTTCAATGCGTTGTCTATTGACTTCGGCTTTTTTTACTTCGGGTATGCCGCGACGGAGGACCGCTTGTGAAAGCCGCCGTGCCAATGGTTCACCAAGACCGTGTCCCATGGCCACCGTCATCATGAAGGAGTGTTCCAATCCCTCAAGGGTGAAAAGCGTGTCGACACTTTGAATAAAGTGCTGGGGATCGAGTGTTAACACAGTGGTTCCAAGTCCTGCGACTGGCGCCCAACCGTGAAAGAAGACAGTATCGCGTACGACTTCATGAGATTTACGTCGCAAAAATGATGCGAGTGTTTTTAACGATTTTAGGTTGCCTGTGTGTTTAATGGTTGGTGCGACTTCCCAAACTTTTGTGAATACACCACGCACTTGATGCATGGTTTCAAATTCAAGCACCTTGCCTGCAAGGCCGATGGCATTGTCCCAAATGCTGCCCTTGGAATTGTACAATGTTTGATGGTCGAAAAGTACATAGTCGGTTCCGGCCTTGATGTGCAGGAAGGGAAGTTGGCGTATCAACACATCCTTTCCATAACGCGCAACGCGAGTTAATGAGCCGGCAGCTTTGGCAGCAGCGGCTGCTGCTTGTGCTGCTTCGAAGGCTTCGTAGGCATCTAGTGTTTTTACAGCGGCCTTGGCAGCCCAAGCGCTGCGTCCTAATTTGATGACGGTGCCAACACCCGCTGTTGCAACGGTAGCAACTGTAAAACCAATACCTTCGCGCATAATGTCGCGCGCAATGTTGACGCGAACGGCCTCGTCTACAAGTCGGTTAACAATGTTTAGCTTTTCAGATCCTTCCATTGCGAAGGTAATCGCGTCGGCAGAGCCGGTGTGGCCAGTGTGTAAGTCTTCTAAACTGTGGTTGATGGCTGATAAAGTCTCGTCAATTTGAAGTGGATCCAAGTTTTGACCGCGGTATTTGATGGCTTGCACAATGCCACCAGTTAACTGGTACACAAACTTTTCTTCAGGTGTTTTGCTCCTTCCCTCAGGTGTATAGTCTTGAATAATGTCACGTGCGGCAAGGAGTTGGTTACGATATTCAGTCAGTTTACTTTTGGCAACGAGTGGTTGATATTCAGATTGATGAGCACTTTGATTGTTCAAGGCCTGCTCAATCGACATGCGTGCTGATGGGTTGTATGCCACAGTGAGTGGTGTAAATTCGCTTTTTGCGGTCGATTGAATTTGTGGGTCGGGTGAATCTAAAAGCTTCTTCCAGTCTCGCGCTTGGCTGCGCATGATTTCCTGGAGAAGATAATATTCATAAACAGCTGCCGAATTTCGTCGTGTTTCCAGATCTTGATCGCTTGCTGCCACCATGAGCAGTCTTTGTTTGGCAGTATCATGTGAAATGCCGTTAGGGTAATTCTTCTTCATGTAGGCAAGCATGTCGCTTGAAATGTCATAAAGTGAATTCATTGCCTGACCATCGCTGGTGTGTCCCGGTGATCGTCCATCTGCACCAAATATGCGGTTGGCTGCTGCTAGAAATTGAATGTGCTTCTGTATGGCATCGGGCTTGTAGTGACGTTGGTTAATCGTGTCGGCACGATCCAAAAGTGCGTGGAGCTTGGTTAAGAGGAGGCTGTCTGTCGTGGTTGTTTCTTCTAAGTTTTGCCAATCGTTATCCGTGTTGAGTGTGATATCTGCGATTTCTCTCGCCATATTCTGGTACGGATCGATAAATTTGTTGTAGGCAAGACGTATCTGGTTTTCCTCTGTAGAGTTGCCGACATTTTTAAATGCCTTTGTTATGGGGTTGTTGTTCAAAATGTGTGTTGGAACGTTATTCCAACCTGGTTGTGTATATTCCAGCTGGCGAGAATCCTTTTCTCCTGCCCAAATCACCAGTGAACCCCAGCGGTCATTTGCGTGGTGGCGAGGGGCAAGCACGGTTTCGGCATACTGTAATGCAACCTTAACTTTGTGAGGCATGCCTGCATTCTGTGCGTTATCCAAAAATGCCCGGCGGGTATCGTGGTCCGCCATCCAAGACAGCGCTTCCATCAATTTGTTTTTGCTGCTGATAGAAAGTGGCGCAGCGGCCGTTACCGCTGTTGACGTCAATGCTTCGTGAATGGCCACCATGTCTTGTGCACGCTCAGGAGCATCTCCCTTCCAAAGGCTGCTAGGATTACTCAATGCCGCTTCGGCATATTGACGTGCTGTTTTGCTAAATTGTCGTGCGACCTGATGCGCATAGAGGCGTTGGTTGAAGCTGAATGTATGAATACGGACTGCATTGGTTGTGGCAATGAGGCTGTCTGCAGCGGTCTCCAGTCCGGGCGCATCAGTCAGTGGATTGCTTAAGTCGCTCATCATCGCATCAGCAACCGCTACGAAGCCGCGCTTGGATTCGGGCAATTTGGAATCGCGTAGAACAGTATTGAGTTCAGAGCGCTGTGCAATGATTTGGTGATTGCGGTAAATAATGTGCTGCGCATGATGATCTGCAGTTGCAAGCGCCTTCGTCCATGCAGCTTGATACCGTTCAGGTGCATCGTTGGCGAGGCCTTCAAAATTGGGGATTGTTCCAAGCTTCTGGTACTCCGACATGAAAAAGGCAACGCGTCTTAAATCTTTTTCCAATGCATCCACATTGAGACCGTCATCCAGTTCTTTCAAATCCGGTGCAAGAACGGTCAATTCATTTTGGTATACCTCGGGTAAGCCTTCTGCAGTTTTCTGCAACGCAGTGAATTGCTTCTGCAACTCTATGAATTTCCCACGTCGGTTGAGTGCCTTGAACGATTCGATAATGGGTTCGGTAATCTTGCTGACTTCGCGATGAATGCCACGTCCAGCGATGTACGCGATTGCGACGCCTGTGGTGAATCGCGATAGGCTTGGACGAATCAACTGTGCAGCGGTTGTCTTGGCAGTATCCAAAAACGTGTCGAGTGCGCTGGGTGTTGCCGTTTTTGGGGTAGGTTGAGGCTGAACCTTCTTGTTGGTTTTAGAGGCCGTACGATGGGGCTGGGGGCGCACCCCCGGATGTTTCGTGCCTTTGATTGCCATAGCAGTTGTTTGAGCGATCTATAGATAAGCAAGACCAGTGCCAAAAAAACGCGAAATCTTAGGAGAGTAAGACGTGTAACTAGCTGATTTTAAAGAGAGGGGCTTTATAGATTGATAAAGCTGAGTGGTTTTGCACTAAAAGTATCTAAATTTTGACACCTTACAGAGTGATCACGTCATCGTCGTGCATGGCGCGTGTATTCGGGAAAATGGCCTTGGCACGTTGCTCGGCGTCGACACGCTCGGCCATTGTGGGGTAGCCGTGCGCATCAAAATGCATAAGCGCAAGCATCTTGGCGTGTGCATCGCGGGCGATCGTTGCGCCATCTTCAGGTGCCAAGTGTGGCCATCCTGGAAATTGATTTTGAACGCGCCACGCACATTCAGTGATCAACAAATCAGCATTGTGCGCGAGTGGCTCCATGGCGTCACACACACCTGTGTCTGTGAGATAGGTAATCACTTTACCATCCACTGTGATGCGGTAGCCCAGGCATGGATCGGCGTGAACCAAAAATGCACATTCATAGGTGAGTACGCCGTGATGCTTACCGGGTGTGGTTTCAGAAAATCGGATCTTTGTTGTGAGTTGATCGATTGGACACGTCCATGGTTTGGCAATGAGTTGTCCCAGGGCCTTTTCAGTACCATGCTGACCAATAATGGTGATGCCTTGTGGCCATTTCATTTTGGGCATCATATGAAACCCATATGTATGATCCAGGTGAAAATGACTTAAGAAAAGATAAATGGGTTTCTTCTTATTGGTGATGAGTGTGTCGAGTTTGCGAAAGCCATTTCCCGCATCCAGGATAATGTACATCTCTTCGGCGTCAATCAGCACGCAAGAGGTCTCTCCCGTTGCAGTATTATACCAGCCATTTGTTCCCAAAAAGTGGATTTTCATGTGACAAGCTCCTTGAGCCCGTGATACGGCCATTCCCCACGACAATCAACACATTATTGGAGAGATCATGGATTTAAAATCACTCAACCCTGAACAATGGAGTAGCCTTGAACCGGTACTCTCCCAGCTTGTCAAAGCGGATGTGAGCTCTGTTGCAGCTTTGGAAGGCTGGTTGCAGGATTGGAGCCAGCTATGCGACCACGTTGATGAAGTTTCTGCCCAGCTTTATGTCAATATGACTTGTCATACCGATAACCCTGAATTTGAAAAACGCTACATTGCATTCATGAGTGAAGTGCTGCCTCACTACAAAGAGTGGAGTCAGAAGTTGCGTGAAAAATATGTAGAGAGCCCTGCACACAAACAATTGCCAAAGGATAAGTACTTTATTGTGAATCGCAGTTTTGAACAGCAGGTTAAATTGTTCCGTAAAGAAAATCTGCAGATTGATGTAGAATGCGACAAGTTAGAACAACAATACCAAAAACTAATGGGTGAATTGTCGGTTGATTATGATGGAAAGACCCAAACTCTTTATCAAATGGCCAAGTATCAAGAGATGACTGATCGTGCCGTGCGTGAAACAACCTGGCGATTGGTGGCTGACAAAATGCTGACAGTGGCGCCTCAGTTTGAAGATATATATGACAAGTTAGTTGCTCATCGCCATCAAATCGCGGTGAATGCTGGTTTTGCAAACTATCGTGATTTTGCGTTCGCGGCACGCGAACGCTTCGACTACACACCGCAAGATTGCGCTGATTTTCACGCAGCCGTCGAAAAACACTTGGTGCCACTTGCGCGCAAGCTTGCCAAGGAACGCAAACAGAAGTTAGGCGTCGATATCTTGCGTCCATGGGATATGGGCGTGGATGCCGAAGGTCGTGCACCGCTTAAGCCATTTAAAAATTCTGATGAGTTGCTCCAAAAATGCCGTAGCATTTTTTCAAAAGTGCATCCTGAGTTTGTTCAAACAATCGATGCCATGCAAGAGAACGGCATGTTTGATTTGGATAATCGTCCAGGCAAAGCACCAGGTGGTTATCAACATTCATTCGAACTGCGTCGCCTGCCATTTATTTTTATGAATGCCACAGGTATGCAGTCCGATGTGGAAACATTACTCCACGAAGGTGGTCATGCCATTCACTATTGGGCATCACGCAATCAGTCACTTGCATTTGACCGCCATGCGCCCATTGAGTTTTGTGAAGTGGCATCGATGGGGATGGAGTTTTTAGCGGGTCAGTATTTAGAAGAATTTTATTCAAAAGAAGATGCCAATCGTGCTCGCAAAGACCATCTAGAGCACGTGCTGTGGGTCTTTAACTGGGTGGCCACGATTGATGCCTTCCAACACTGGGTCTACACCCATCCCAAACACAGTCGCGAAGAGCGTGCTGACTTCTGGGATTCATTGATGCAGCGCTTTGGTGGAGGAGAAGAGTGGGTGGGGCTTGAAGCGAACCGCCGTGGTCGCTGGTTCCGCCAGTCGCATCTCTTTACATCACCATTCTACTACATTGAATATGCCATCGCACAAATTGGTGCGTTGCAATTGTGGCAGCAGGATTTGAAGGATCAAAAGACAGCGGTTGCCAACTATCGCAATGCACTGTCACTGGCAGGCACCAAAACAATTCCCGAATTGTTTGCTGCAGGCCAACTCAAATTTGGTTTCAATGAATCCGTCATTGCTCCTCTCGCCAAAACCATCAGCGATCACTTGTCTTAAATTTGGTTTTGCGTCACATTTTCCTGTGTACGACACAGCTGTGCCAATTTTGTCGGCACGGCGGCTCGAACTCAACGCCGTCTCGCCGCCTAGCCTCTTCTCGGCATCACCAAAGGCTTAGAACGCCTCGAATTCACACTACCTCCAAAACTGGCACAGCTGTGTCTAGCACAGGCAGTGTAACTGCAGCACTTGAGAAAAGAATAGGCGCTAACCAGCGCGAGGCGATAAGCCCAACAGGCGTTTTGACGGCGCGTTAGGAGCGGAGTTTCATGACGATAATAAAAATGCCATTGGCTTCTGCCGTTAGCAGCCGACAAGCGGAGGATCGCTAACGGCAGCTTTTGAAGCCAAGGCATTTTTATCGAGTCATAACGTAGCGACTGCGCCTAACGCCTGTTGGGCTTTGTCGCCGGGAGCTGGTTAGCGTATGGTCTAAGAGTAGAAAATGTGTGCTGACGTATATTTAGTTTTAAGGGAACTTTTTTGACATGAGCGATAGTACGTGGTCGTAGCGATGATTGGTGTTGCGGTGACCGCCATCAAATTCTTCGTAGTGGTGGGTAATTTTGAGTGTGTGTAATTGTTGGGATAATTGTCGCGTGCCGTAAAGCAACCCATATTCATCGCTGCGTCCACACTCCAAATAAATCCACTTTAGCTTTTTGAGATTGCTGCGGTTTATGGAAACTAAATTGAGTGGATCATACTTCAACCATTTTTGCCACACGCGTTCGTCCCATTCACCAGTTTGGGTGTCCACCGGCAAATCAAAGCCATGTGGGCTTTTAGGGTTGGGGGTGTAGCACGCCGCCATGGCCAAAATATTGATCGCATCGGCGTATCCATTGTTCAGTGGATGTCCCTTCTTCTGCCAATCGGCTAAAAACTTTTTAACAGAGCCGCCGAATGGTTCTAACATCACCAGCAAGTGTGGCATATCCTTTCGGTAGCAAAAATCAAAATAGGCGTCTCCACTGCGCCATGCGCTCAGGCCAAATATATCAGGGAACTTCATGGCGAGCATAAGTGCGCCATAGGCGCCACTGGATTTTCCAGTCACACCACGGGTTGCAGCACCTGGAATGGTGCGCAAATGTTTGTCAATCCAGGGCACCAATTCTTGAATGAGATAGTCTTCGTATCGTCCAACGGCAGCTGAATTCATGTACTGCGCGCCACCATAGCCCGTAAAACAATCCGGCAGCACAATGATGCTATCGCGCATTTTCTTGGTGGCAATCAGTCGATCCATGCGATCCGCAAATCCCTCACCCCATGGTGACCAATTCAGCATGGCGGGGCCCGATCCAAAATGACCTGCGAGCAAATAGATAACGGGAAATTGCTTGTTGGGATGTGTGGTGTAAGACGGCGGCAAGTAAATCGGAAACAGTCGACTGTGCGGATCCTTTAACGGATTCCCCTTCAATACTTTACTATCGTGTTCCACCCAAAGAATCGTTCCTGGTATTGTCATAGCCCCTCTATACAAATTAGCGTTGGAAAGGTCACTGCAAAAATGTTAGGCTTCTAAAATTCGGAGGTGGGTATGAAGAGAATTATGCTGGGTTTAGTGCTCCTGAGCTTGATGGTGCCGATGCCTGCTATGGCCAAGAAGAGCCGCATTGGAAAAACAATCTCCAATGCCACGCTGTCCGCAACATTTGTGGATATGAAATCAAAAAGTTCATGGGTTACTGTGACGATCGCTCTTGAGAATATGGGTGATGCAGAGGCTACGTTTGAGTGTTGTAAGGCGTTTCTCGAAAATGCCGATGGTCTTTCGGTGGCATCTTTGACGCAAGATGAAGTTCAGCGCTTGGTTCATAATAAAGCAAAAACTGCTGCGCTCATTGGCACCATTGCAGGTGCAGGCTTGGGAATCGCAGGTGCGGTCGATCGTAGTGCAGAGCTGGGATATGCAGCAGTGAGCGTTGCCGGTGCCAGTACCATTGCAGGTGCTGTGGCAGAAGCCTCAGCAGATTCGCAAAGGCGTAATATTGTAATCGACGATGTGATGCGCGCTAAAATCTTTTACCCTGGAATTAAAGTTGCTGGCAGCATGTGGTTTCCGAGTAAGAAACACTGGCATGGCTCAAAGAAGATTCAAGCCATCCATGTCGTCTACGCCTACAATGGCAAAATGCAGGAACTCACCATACCCGTTAACTCCAAGTAAAATTATTTATCGGTGGATTGACTGGGTGTTTTTGAAGGTGGGCTCTTATAAGCCTTTTTGATTTCAGCCTTCTGATTGATGGGCTTGTCCCATTTGAATATCGGCCCCGTTTCACCCTTACCCTTAATGTGGTATTCGCCGTTATAATAGCCACCACCGTGGGGTTGTGTGCTGCTATCTTGAGTTTTCTTTTTGGATTTAGCACCGGCGTATGGCGCTGCAAGACACAGCCCACAAACAATAAGCACGGATAATACAAATAGGCGTTTCATAAATCCCCCTTGGTTGAATGTTAAGTATGCGCGGTGGCTGTAGGAATGTCTATCCCCAGTTTGATGGGCCTGCAGATATCTAATATTAGTAGGTTTCAGCGTGCTGGCTAATGTCGAGCCCGACTTCTTCTTGTTCTGGGCGAACCCGAAGTGTGACGAACAGATCAGAAATTTTATAGAGAATACAAGAAACAATGAAGCTGTAGGCACCAACAATGAGAATTGCCTCCAAGTGGCGCAGGAACACGGTCTGCGTGCCGTAGATGAGTCCCACATCCTTGGCAAAAATGCCAGTGGCGATCATGCCCACAAGACCGCCAATTCCATGACAAGGGAAGACATCCAACGTATCATCAAGTTGGGATTTGGATTTCCAGTGTGCGGCCATGTTGCTGATGAGGCTGGCACCTAAGCCAATCGCGACACTTTGCCCGACCGTTACAAATCCGGCAGCGGGTGTAATGACCACCAGTCCGACTACGGCGCCAACGGCTGCGCCGAGTGCAGATGGGCGTCGTCCCACAACTGCATCAAAGAGCACCCATCCCAGCATGGCCGCAGCAGATGCTGTGTTGGTGGTAATGAATGCCAGTGTAGCCGATTCATTGGCGCTAAATGCGGAACCACAGTTGAATCCAAACCATCCAAACCACAGCATTCCCAATCCCAAAAGGACGAATGGGATGTTGGCGGGCGGCGTGGCTTTGCTGGCCAAGTGGATTTTGCGGCGGCCCATGATAATAGCGCCTGCAAGTGCTGCAAATCCGGCAGACATGTGAACAACCGTGCCACCCGCAAAATCCAAAACGCCCATCTTATGCAAGAAGCCATTGGGGTGCCATGTCCAATGGGCGATGGGGCAGTAAATTAGTAATGAGAAGAGTACGACAAAGATCAAGTAGCTTGCAAATCGTACGCGCTCGGCAAAAGAGCCTGTGATAAGCGCTGGTGTGATGATGGCAAACTTGAGTTGAAACATGGCAAAGAGCGCAAATGGAATTGAGGCAGCAAACATGGGGTTGGGTGCGCTGCCCACATTGCGGAACATAAAAAAGTCCATGGGATTGCCAATGAATCCTCCAATCGAACTGCCAAATGCCAGGCTGAATCCAACGGTGACCCACAGCAGACTCACAACACCCATGCAGATAAAACTTTGGAGCATGGTGGAGATTACATTTTTGCGTTGCACCATGCCGCCATAAAAGAAGGAGAGTCCAGGTGTCATCAATAGAACAAGGGCAGTGGCAGTCAGCATCCAAGCAGTATCGCCACGATCAAGGGCAGCGGTGGATCCCGCTTGTCCTGGTTGAGTGAACAATCCAAGAGCGGCAATGATGAATAGTACCCCCAGAGAGATCACCCACTCTGGTTTGTATCGGCGCATGTGTTTGTTCATGAAGTCCCCCTCAATGTTGAAAGGGGTGTATGGACTAAAGTAGGACGGGTTTTCCAGAAAAAACTTTTGCGGAAAGGGTGGGATTCGAACCCACGGTACCCGTTAAGGTACTCCAGTTTTCAAGACTGGCGCCTTCAACCGCTCGGCCACCTTTCCATTTCTTGCATTGTGGGCACTAATGCCCATAGTCGAACGAAGCGTCAAGATTCTTGCGCAAAGTCCCGAATGGCCACCACGCACTCCTGGGATTGCTCAAAAAATGGAAAGTGTCCCGCATTTCCAAGAACGAGCAGGTTGCCGTCGGGCACCAAATCCACTACGCGCTCGGCTTCGGCAACGGGTACACGCCAATCCTCGCGGCCATGAATGGCCAATAGTGGCATTGCAAGCTTTGGAAGGTCCGGCAACAGGTTGGTTTTGCCGTGCGTGTTAAAAAGTTGGTTAAAGGGCGCAACGCGATACTGAATATGCATGAATGGGGTTAGGTCTGCCTTTTCGGGATCAGCAAAAAAGAGGGGTGCGATATCCAGATTGGCCTTTCGGTACTCATCATCTGTTGCGACACCCTTTAAAAAGGTGTTAAACCCACGTGTTGCTTGTGGCAAATCGAATCGCTTCGGTCCTTCGCGCCAATCGGGCGCATCAAATGGGATCTGGCCGAATGAACTCATGATAATCAGTTTGCGGAGAGAGTGAGGATAACGCAGCCCATAGAGTTGACTGACCAGGCCGCCGCCGGAATGTCCCATGATGACCCAAGAGCCCAATTGGTAATGGGCGCGCAGCGCCTCCAAATCCTTCAGAATGTTGGGAAGTGTAATGCTCGTTGCTTCCACTTCGTCTGAACGGCCATTGCCGCGTAGATCCACGAAGAGACAGTGAAACCATTGTGACAGGGGATCAAGATACGGACGAAAATAGGAAGAATCCAAACCAAATCCGCCATGCAAAAATACAATGGTAGGGCCACTGCCAATTTCATCAACAAAGAGACGTGTGTTATTAACCGGAATGAGTGGCACGGAAACTCCAATGACCAGGGTGCTTATTGAATCGTTGTAAATGGCAAATACTTGTGCAACGCTTCAGGAATTTTGATGCTGCCATCTTTTTGCTGATAATTTTCCAGAATGGCAATCAATGTGCGACCAACCGCCAGGCCTGATCCATTCAAGGTATGCACGAGATGATTTTTTCCGTCAGCGCCTTTGAAGCGAATTTTGGCGCGACGGGCCTGGAAGTCTTCGCAGTTGCTGCAGGATGAAATTTCACGATACGCATTTTGTCCAGGCAGCCAAACTTCAATGTCATAGGTCTTGGCCGCTGAAAATCCCATGTCGCCAGAACACAAGGCCATGACGCGATAGGGGATGCCTAGTTTTTTTAAAATGGATTCGGCATCACCGGTGAGTTGTTCCAATGCCGCAAGCGATTGCGATGGCGTTGTCAACTTGACCAATTCCACTTTGTTAAACTGATGTTGGCGAATGAGCCCTTTGACGTCTTTGCCGTAAGAGCCTGCTTCGCTACGAAAACACGGTGTGTAGGCCGTAAATGAAATGGGCAGGTCGACTTCTTTTAAAATTTCATCTTGGTAGATGTTGGTTACAGGTACTTCTGCAGTTGGAATCAAATACAATCCATCAGTTGTTTTAAAGAGGTCTTCTTCAAATTTGGGCAACTGCCCAGTGCCGGTCATGGTGGTGGCATTGACTAAAAAAGGTGGGATCACTTCAGTGTAGCCATTCTCACCTGTTTGAGTATCCAACATAAAATTGATGAGTGCACGTTCGAGTTGTGCGGCTGGCCCTTTGTACAACGTAAAGCGCGACTTGGCGAGTTTGGTGCCGCGTTCAAAATCCAGAATGCCCAATGTTTCACCCAGCTCCCAATGTTCTTTGGGTTTAAAATCAAACTCAGGTTTCTTGCCCCAATTGCGCACTTCAACATTGTCATCTGCAGTTGTGCCCATGGGAACAGAGTCGTGTGGCAAGTTGGGAATGGTCATCAAGAATGTTTCGACCTCTCCATCCAAACCATTCAGTTCAGGCTGAATCTCTTTGATGCGTGTGGCGATCTCCTGCATCTGCGTCATAATATCGTCAGCAGATTCTTTGTTTTTTTTGCGTTTGGCAATTTCGGCAGATGCTAGGTTTTGTTGATTACGCAGCCCATCAAATTCGTGCTGCAATTGCTTGCGGCGCGCATTGATTTTTTCAAGCGGTGAAAAATCAAAAGTCTGCCCGCGCTTGGCGAGCAGACTTTTGACGGTTTCCAAATTGTTCAGAACAAATTTTAAATCCAGCATAGTGACTAATTTTTCTTGGCGAGTTCCCCATCAATAATGACGACGAAGTTGTCCAGTGGTTGTGCACCCGAAATATTGATGCCGTTAATAAAGAATGCGGGTGTGCCGCTCACACCAACACTCGCGCCATAGGCTTGGTTTTCATCCACCTTCTTGGCGTATTTGTCGCTGTCTAAACACTTGTCAAACTTGGCTTGGTTGAGACCGACTTCCTTCGCATATTCTTTCAGTTTTGCTACTTCCAGAGTGCTTTGGTTATTAAACAGGACAGTATTCATTTCCCAATACTTTCCTTGTTCGCCAGCGCAGTGTGCAGCTTCTGCAGCTTTCTTGGCGTTGGAGTGGAATGAGAGTGGGAAGTCACGTAGTGTGTAGTGAATTTTGTCTTTATATTTCTCTAGCAGTTGATTGATTGTTGGGCGAACGCGACCACAGAATGGACATTGATAGTCGGTAAACTCAATAATTTCAACCGGTGCAGAAGAAGGGCCTTTGGATGGATTGTTGCCTGCTTCAACAGCAACGCGTGGTGGTTCCAGTTCGATTGCAATTTGGGAATCCTTTTTGAGCTGGGAGATGAGCATGGCGCGTGCTGTTTGAGCAGCTTGATTGCCCAAATATTGTGTTAGAGTGTCTTTCATTTCGTCAAATGACTTGCCACCCATGCGGGCCTTATTAGCTTCGTAAAATGCCTTTACATCGGCTTCTGAAGGCATTGCGACTTTGTCATTGATATTAATTTTGATGTAGTCATCAACGGATTTGCCATCTTTTTTTGCGGCAGACTCAATTAATTTCGTTTCAATTAATGTATCCAGCTTACCGCGTTTAATTTTGTAGATTTGCATGCCGAACTGGGCAAGTTCGTCCTTGGCGGACTCTGTAAGCTCAGCATCAGTAATGGTAACGCCATTGACGGTTGCAACGGTTGCATTGGTGCCTGTGACTGCAGGTGTTGTTTGAATTGCTGCTTTGCCCTTGCATGCAACAATCGACAACGCGATTGCGGCAATGGATAAAATGCGAATACTCTGTTTCATGTCCCCCATCCTTTCGGAATTAGATAGCAAATGATAGAGCGCATTTTGTAGCAACTCGTTTGGGGGAGCGCAACGAAAAACACCTTGTTTGCCCATAAGAAAACTGTTAGTCGCGCGCCATGAATTCAGCAATCATCTCGGACATTGGAATTATCATGGCCATCATGGCCTTGGGTGGAATTTTGCCTCTTTTGTTGCCACGACTCCGCCCTCATTTGCCGGTAGCACTCAGTGTGTCGGCGGGTATCATGCTTGGCACTGCTTGTTTGCATCTGCTTCCTGATTCCGTCGCACTGATTGGCAGCGCTGTGGGCTGGGCTGTTCTGGCGGGCTTTCTCTTCCTTTACTTCTTTGAGCAGTTTGTGACCGTGCATGTGTGCGAAGCCATGGGGTGTGAAGTGCACCATATGGGTTTGGCGGCATTTTTTGGGCTATCTGTGCATACCTTTGTGAATGGTGTGGCGCTAGGTGCAGGCTACTTGTCGGGTATTGCGGGTGTGGTGACGTTGGCTATTGCCGCGCATAAACTGCCAGAGGCCTTTACATTAACGGCTATCTTGCTGCATGAGCAATACCGACGAATCAATATTATACTCATGAGTTTGCTGTTTATGAGCATGATCCCGTTGGGCGTGGTAGCGGTAAAGTTCTTAGCGGTGTCCCCGGATTCCCCGTTAACAGGCTATGCCTTGGCGTTTTCAGCCGGTACCTTTTTGCATATTGCCGTTTCAGACCTGTTGCCCGAAGTACACAAGAGTTCGCACCATCGGTTGATCATCTTGGCGGCATTTGTAGTAGGAATTGTCGCAACGATGCTTGTTCAGTAGTTATTGCGGACCTCTTAACTAAACAAAAAAGCCGCCTTAATGGCGGCTCTTTTTGTATCGACCTCAAGGGGGTTAACCCACCTTGGGTTCGAGGATGTTGGGGAC
>PCXA01000001.1:436751-498244 GCA_002796325.1 Deltaproteobacteria bacterium CG11_big_fil_rev_8_21_14_0_20_47_16
GTGACTCCCGTTGGATACGACGGTGACCACCTGGCGTCCGATAACTCTCGAGCTGTTTCTTGTCGATCCAGTCGATAATCGTTGTTTGGTGGACGTGCAGCAGGTCCGCAACCTCGCCTGTTGTAAATACGCTCTTATGATCCATGCTTACCTCCTTGAAACCTAAGGGAGATTTCTAGTATTCACAGATATTCTATTCTTTTATCCACAGGCCTGCAAGGTGAAAGTGCACGCTTTCACTTGCCATTTTAAAGGGAAGTTGTAAAAGGCCAACGATTTTCGGGGTGTAGCTCAGCCTGGTAGAGCGCTACGTTCGGGACGTAGAAGTCGCAAGTTCAAATCTTGTCACCCCGACATTGAAAATCCTTAATTATTGGCCAGAATTAACAAGAATTACCCTTTTGGGACTTATTTTGACCCTCGTTTGGCTCAAAATCATTCCAAATTCTATTCTTTTGCCTGCAATTGCCATCGGAATTTACCCCATTCTGAAGGAATCCCTGATTGAACTCTGGAAATACCGTCGTGTGACGACAGAACTCTTTATCACCATGGCAACCGCAGTGGCCGTTGTGGGTGGGGAATATCTGGCAGCGAGTGTCATCCTTGTCCTGATTCTGATTGCAGAGCTTGTTGAAGAAATTAGCAGTGAACGTGCACGGCGCTCCATTCGTGCATTGATTGGTTCCGTTCCCAAAATCGCTTGGGTGAGACGTGATGGGGGTGAAGTTCAAGTGCCGGTTGAATCCCTCAAGGCCGGTGACATTGTTCTGGTTCGAAATGGTGAACAAATTCCTGTCGACGGTCAGGTTGTGAAGGGAGACGCAGCTGTTAATCAGGCAACCATTACGGGTGAAAGTCTTCCTGTTGATAAGACGATTGGTGATCGGGTTTTTGCAGGTACAATTTTAGAATCGAGTGCCTTGGATATTGTTGCGGAACGCGTGGGTGCAAACACGATGTACGCGCGGATCATTGCGCTTGTTGAAGAGGCTGATGGGCGCAAGGCCAAGATTCAGCGTCTTGCAGATAAGGTAACGGCGTGGCTTATTCCCATTGTTTTCATTTTTATTTTGGGTGTCTATCTCTACACACATGACTTACGGCTTATCATTACCCTTCTGATTTTTACCTCTCCTGCAGAAATTGGTTTGGCAACCCCTCTTGTTGTAATTTCGGCCATTGCGCGCGCGGCACACATGGGAATTTTGGTTAAGGGTGGCATTTATTTGGAACAGTTATCCAAGGCAACTGTGATTGTGTTTGATAAAACAGGAACGCTCACGTTTGGTGAACCTAAGTTGATGTCAGTTGAGTCGCTTGTTGATGATGTGTCACGCGATCAATTGTTATTGTGGGCAGGTGGGGCAGAGCGGCGATCTAATCACCCGTTTGCGAAGGCGCTTTTGCGTTATTTGCGTGAACATCAGCAAGCCCTTTTGGAGCCGAGTTCATTTGAGGTATTGCCAGGTGGTGTGCGCGCAACAGTGGATCAACATGTGATTTCAATTGGTAATGCGGTCTTTGCCGAAAAGCAGGGGGTAGCGGCCGCACACCTTGTACCGTGTGAAGATGCCACAACGTTATATGTGATGTGTGATTCACGCTTGGTAGGTCGCTTGTGTTATCAAGATATGTTGCGTGAAGGAGGGCGGGCAGCGCTCGCTGATTTGCAAGAGCATGGCATCCGCATCATGATGCTTACTGGTGATAATTTGAAAACTGCGCGGCATGTTGCTGATCAGTTGGGGATCAATGAAGTTCGTGCGGACTTAACACCAGAAGACAAATTGATCATTATTCGCAAATTGCAAAGTGAAGGTGAAGTGGTGGCAATGGTGGGAGATGGCGTAAACGATGCGCCCGCACTTGCGCAGGCAGACGTGGGTATCGCAATGGGTGTAATGGGCACTGAATCCGCAATTGAGGCAGCAGACGTTGCACTCATGACAGATAATTTGGCCAATATTCATGTGGCATTTCATATTGGTCGCCGAGCCTATCGAACGATTAAGGAGAATATCTTCTTCGGTGTGGGTGTGGTGCATGTGGCGGGTATTACACTGGCCCTACTTGGAATTATTGGCCCCATTGAAGCAGCTGTTTTGCACTTTTTCCCCGATCTCTTTGTATTTCTTAATTCCATCAAAATGCTCCGCATGTCTGAAAAGAAGATTCTGGGCCTCCCGTCATAATGATAATTTTTTGACAGGTGGGTTTGTTATTACCCAAGAAATTTCCTTATTTTCTCACTCTAATATCACTAAAACGAGCCTAACGCAGTTAGTTCCTATAAATTTTGGTATGGTTATTGCTTTAACTATTACCCCTAGAGGGTGGTGTATCACGTGAGGGAGGCAATTATGAAGAGAACCTATATTTGGTTGGCTGTACTGGCAGTGATGGGTCTGTCCATAACCAGTCATGCCGCGACTCTGTCGGTAACCAAGACGGATGATACTGCTGATGGTAAATGCGATTCCGATTGCTCTCTGCGTGAAGCCATTGTTGCAGCCAATACAACACCAGAAGTGGATACCATCCATCTATCCCCGGGCACATATAAAATCACGCTTCTTGGCGCTGATGATGCAGGATTAGTGGGCGATTTTGATATCAAAGCGCCAATTGAAATTGTGGGTAATACCTCTAATCCGACTGATGTTTTGATTGATGGACAAGGCAAAAGTCGCGTCTTCGATGTCTTTAACAATAGCAAGTTAACGCTCAAAGGACTCCGAGTCACAGGAGGTTATGCTGATAAGGGGGCGTGCTTGTTGGCCAGTGGTGGTGGTTCGTTTGATTTGTCTCACGTCAGTTTCTTTTTATGTAAGGCAACACAACTTGGCGGTGCAATCATGTTGAGTGGTGCGGCTGAGTCAAGCATGGATAATGGGGCTATTACGATCAGTGATAGTACGGGCAGTGGTGGTGGTGTTTTTGTGAGTAATTCGATTTTGAAGGTTAGTAACTTTCAGTTGAATTCCAATAGCGCCAATCAAGGTGGTGCTGTTGCGCTTGATAATGGTGCTATGTCTGTAACGTCATCTAGTTTTGTTACTAACGTGGCGACGGTAGATGGTGGTGCCATTTTTGTTAAAGGTGCACAGTCCATTGTTATCCTAAAATCGGATACTTTTAATGGCAATAAGGCCAGTGTGGGTGGTGCTGTTGCATTGAGTGATGGTAAGGTCACGATCAATAAATCTGCGGTCTTCTATAACACTGCAACTACACAAGGTGGTGGCTTGTATCTTAATAAGAGTGCAGATATTTTTGGTAGTACGGTTGCCGCTAATGAATCACTAAAAGGTAAAGGTGGAGGAATCTACTTGGGGCCTTCGGCTGTGGTTAATCTTACAAATGTATCTGTAAAGCGAAACCTTGCCTCTGAAGGAGCAGGTGTCTACGGTCAGAATGCGGCAGCCGGATTTTTTCTTCAGAATGATTTGATTGTGTATAACGTTGCTTTAGATGTCAAAGATGCTCACGATCTAAGCGCAGCCGCTCTTTCTAAGGGCCACAATTTAATCGGTTCTACAAATGCCAAGAATATTACGATCCAAGCAAGTGACAAGTTGGATGTGGATGCAACTATTGGTGAGACCGGAAATTTAATTGAAGGTAAGGCTGCAGGTGGCACCTATGTGGAGGTGCTTGGTTTAAGTTCTGCGATTAATGCGGGTGATTGTGCAGGCCTCGATCAGAGCTTCTTTGGGTCTGATCAGTTGGGCCACGTTCGTGTGGGTGCCTGTGATGTGGGTGCCATTGAAGCGGTGTGTGGCGATGGTATTGTACAATCTAAAATTGGTGAGGAATGTGAAGATGGTAATGCCAATAATCAAGATGCGTGTTTGAACACTTGTTTGAAAGCAATTTGTGGTGATGGTCAAGTGCAGGCTGGTGTGGAAATATGTGATGATGGTAATAAGATCAATGACGATGGTTGTTCCAATACTTGTCAGTCGCCCACCTGTGGTGATGGAATTATACAGCAATCTAATGGTGAAACTTGCGATGACGGTAACGCCAATAACGAGGATGGTTGCCTGGATTCTTGCGTGCTCGCCAAGTGCGGTGATGGTGTTGTTCAGAAAGGCGTTGAAGAATGTGATGATGGTAATGTGGTAGATGGTGATAAATGTAGCTCAGCTTGCAAAATTGAAAAGGTAGAACCCAAACAGGATGAGCCCTTACCTCCTGTTCCGCCTGTCGCCTCTGGACCTGCATCAGACATCAAGCCAGGCGTTCCAGGATCTGATTCCCTCAATACAGGTTCAAATACAGGTGTGGGTCAAGTGGGTGGAGAACTTTCACAGCCCGCTGCTGCAACATCAAGCAGTGGTAGCTGTACGTTGATTCGATAAAAGTAATTCAGTCTTAATTGCTGGCCAGCACATGTACGTTCAAGCGGGGGGGGCGCATGGGTTTTGTCTTTAGCTTTAAACACTGTGTCGTGATCCTACTATTAGTTGGAGTTGTGGCATGTTCCGGAGGAAGCAAAAGCGAGTCGGTATCTGGAAGTGGACTCGATGTCACTAGTGTGGAAGGACCATCAGAGCCGGCATCGGCAGAGGCAAAACCCACAGCCATTGGCGACTCAACTAGCACAGGCAATGCGACGACAACGGGCGTTACGATTGTTGAGACGCCAGCACCACTGTTACCGCCAGACGTACCCAAGCCTGTGGGGGTACCAAAACCTGATCCTATGGTGGCTAGCATTACGGCACCGGTTGCAGGAAGTTTATTTGCACTGATGCCAGATCCTTATACAAATCCTATTATATTAGCTGGATCGAGTAATAAGGAAGACGCGACCTACAAATGGGATGTTTTGGATCCAAACAGTGCAGCAGTTGATTTAAAAACCAATCCAGATACCCAAAAGCTATTTTTTATCCCAAAATTGCCAGGAGATTACACGATCACGTTGTCTGGATCCGCGCCTGATGGAACATCTAACTCAGTTTCAGTTAAGGTCACAGTTGAAAAGCCGCCGAGTGAAGCAACATTTCTAAAGATTACTGGGATGAATGATGGCGCATCGTATCCTCTTGATGGCAGTTATCCGCTCCTCGCAATGAATTACTCAGATCAAACCAATATGCAGTATTTTTCGTTTAAGTGGGATGTTGTGAAAAAACCGGAGACATCAAAAGCTGATATTGCCAGCACAATTCACTCAGCAACATTTCAAGCAGATGTAGAGGGGAATTATACCATTCAAGTAACGGCAGTGAATGCTGTAGGTGAAAAAACTCAAAAGAGTATTGCCGTATCAATGTTGCCGTCACGGGTTGTGGAATTGTGGGGAGGTTTTTTTGGTAATATTCCCCCAAAGATGGTGCTTTCAAGTGGATATCAGGAAATCTATTTTGGGAGTGAATATGGTGTATTGAAATATGGCAAAGGAAAGCAGTGGTTACCCATTATTAACAACAGTGCTGGGACAGCACCTATTGTGAGTGCTGCGCGTGTATCAGAGACTGAAGTTTATTTTGGTTCCAAAGGTAAAGTCATTCAGTATGATGGTGCTAATTATGCCACCATCAAATTGCCAGCCCCTTATGCAAATGCATTTGTAACAAATGTTTCTGCAACAGCTGGGGATGTATGGGCGATTGCAGATGCAGTTTTATTCCACGTGGTTAAAGGTAAAGCTGAAGTGGTAAATGTAAATGGTAAAGCGTTAAACGCTAATCATGTTATTTCGTATGGTCCTAATAACGTCATTGCATTTTTTGCAGCTTATACACCTGTGATGCAGTACCAAGGAGAGGCTCTGGGGTGGAAGGCAATACCCTCTAAATACCAAGTGTGGGATGTAGACCATCTCGTCATAATGGTTAAATGCGGTCATGTAGCCGCTATCGATCCTGTTGTATGCTTAAGTGATGAGAATACAATTTATACGATTGAATATGATGCCAACAAAGGGTTCGGCCCATTAACGTATTCGAATACCTTGAATCCTGTGCCCAGCGATACGTTTGTCGACATTGCAGCGAGCCCACAAAATGGTCTGCTCTTGTTAAATAAGTCCGGGCAGTTTTATGCGTTTAATCCGAATACCAATAGTTGGGGGAAGAGTAATCTTCAAAGTCCACCGTTGGACCCCAATTATGGTGTAGTGGGAACAGTTCAAGCAAATGCGCCATTCCTTATTGCAGGTGCGGGCGAATTATTCCAACTCGATATGACGGGTAATAATATGATTTGGAAAAAGGAACCATTACCAAGTGGTTCTTTCCATATGTATGACGTGCATGCGTTATCGGATGGTACGATTGCTGTTTCGGGTGAAATGGATCAAAAAGCAGCATTCATAATTATGGATTCTGTTACAAAACAAATTCTGAATTACTACGCATCGGACATTGATGGTCCTCTGTATGGTGTGGTGGGTTCCGGTGTCGGTAATTTATATGGCAGTGTGAATGGAGGGTTGGCTCATTTTGATGGTAAAGCATTTAGCAAGCCAACTCCTTCAAATGCTAATTTACTATTTAACAATTCCGGGCCCACTCCGATTGCTGCATCTCCAGATGGCAAAAAAATATATGGCGCAACTACTTATAAAACGAGTCACGCTTTCTTTGAAACCAGTGATGGTGTAAATTACACAATAATGTCCGCGGACTTAGAACCAA
The DNA here is from genome assembly GCA_002796325.1 of Deltaproteobacteria bacterium CG11_big_fil_rev_8_21_14_0_20_47_16. Classification (GTDB taxonomy): domain Bacteria; phylum UBA10199; class UBA10199; family 1-14-0-20-47-16; genus 1-14-0-20-47-16. The sequence goes on from PCXA01000001.1 coordinate 443,405, forward strand.
GCGATGTGGATAAAATCATAGTAGCGGATGTAAATAATATTTATGCCTTGGGTAAAACGAATACAAAATACTTTGTGATGTGGAAGTTGGATGAGGCAAGTTCCACATGGAAGAAAGTGGGTGACCACTACTTCTTCTATAGAGATGCCTATGCTGTATCCCCCAATGATATTACGGTGGTTGGCAAAAGTGGTACGATTATGCACTTTGACGGCGTTCAATGGCAAGACGAGACAAGTGGTGTGACGGAAGATGTTATGGCTGTTTCGGGTACAAATGGCCAAGTATGGGCGCTTACAATCGGTGGGAAACTTTTAAAACGAGATGCCAACACAGCCAGCTGGAGTGTTGTGACAAATTTGCCCAAAAATCAGGTTGCAGGCTTAAGTGAGCTTTTCTTCATTGATCCCCAAAATTATATATATGGTGGTGCGCTTGACTTCAATTTTGTGGGTGTGATGAGCAATTAAGCTTCCTGAATTTTCTCTGCAATTTTTTGGCTGGTAAGTCCAAACTTATCAGCCAAAACTTCTGCAGGGGCGCTGGCACCAAAGTGATCAATGCCAATCGCAATGCCGGTATCACCAATCAGTGTACGCCAGCACCCGGTGCGTCCTGCTTCAACGGAAATTAGCTTACAATTTTTGGGTAAGAGTTGGTTGCGATAGCTTTCGGGCTGCGCTGCAAAGAGTTCCATGCATGGCATGGAGACAACACGTGTGGCTGTTCCCTTGTCAGTTATGGTCTTTGCAGCTTCAATAGAGGGAGCCACCTCTGAACCTGTTGCAATAATGATTTGCTTGGGTGTCTGCGAAGGTTCCCAAACAATGTATGCACCCTTTAGCATGTCCTCTTCTTTAAATCCTGCTGGGCGATCAAGTGCTGGCACCTTTTGTCGTGTGAGGGCAAGGCAGCTAGGGCTATTATGATTTGTAATAGCAGCGGTCCAAGCAGCGGCTGTTTCCAGTCCATCAGCGGGGCGCCACACATGGCAGTTGGGGATGCTGCGCAAAGCTTCCAAATGCTCAACAGCTTGGTGAGTGGGTCCGTCTTCGCCCAAGAAAATGCTATCGTGTGTAAATACAAAAATGCTGGGATATTTTGAAAGTGCCGCCAGTCGAATGGATGGGCGATTGTAGTCAGAAAACACCAAGAACGTTGCACCAAAGGCACGCGTGGTGCCATAGACATTCATGCCGTTGATGGCGGCAGCCATGCCATGTTCACGGACACCAAAGTGAATATTGCGGGCATTGTCCCAAGATTTGCTTGGGCTTAACTCTGCAAATGCCTTGAGGTGGGTGCCGTTGGATTCGGTCAAATCTGCAGAGCCACCCAAAAAGAAGGGGAGCGCTTCTGCCAACTTTTGCAACACCTTGCCAGAGAGTTGGCGTGTGGCGGCACTGTCGCCTTTCACCGTGGCACAAAGATCGTTCAAAAGTGTTGCAGGCAATTTTTGTTCACAAAGTGCATCCCACAAGCGCCCTTTGTCAGGATTCTTTTCCCGCCAGTTCACCATCGATTGCTGCCACGCCTTTGCATCTGCTTCTTTAGTGGTAATAACTGCGTTGAAGTGGGCGCGTACATCATCGGGCACCAAGAATGTGGGTTCTGATGGCCAATTGAGTGCCTGTTTGGTGGCCTTCATTTCATCACCACCCAATGGTGCTCCGTGAACGCTGGACTTGCCGGACTTATTGGGGCTGCCAAAGCCGATAGTGGTTTTACAAATAATGATAGAGGGTTTTGAGGATTCTTTTTGCGCGGCAATAATGGCATTTCGGATTTGATCGTGATTGTGACCATCAATGGATTGCACATGCCAGTGGTAACTTTCAAAACGTTTGGCAACATCGTCGGTGTAAGAGAGGTCTGTTGGGCCATCGATGGAAATTTGGTTAGCATCGTACATGCAGATCAAGTTGCCAAGCTTTAGGTGGCCGGCAAGGGATGCGGATTCGTGGGAGATTCCTTCCATGAGGTCGCCATCCCCCATGAAGGCATAAATGTAATTCTGGGAGGGGTCAAAGTCGGCACTTGCAACGCGCGCAGATGTCCATTTACCGGATATGGCCATTCCAACTGCATTGCCCAGACCTTGTCCTAGTGGACCTGTAGTGACTTCAACGCCAGTTGTATGGCCAAATTCGGGATGGCCGGGTGTCTTGCTGCCCCACTGGCGGAATTGTTTGAGATCATCGATTGAAACATCAAAGCCATACAGGTGCAACATGGCATAAAGCAGCATGGATGCGTGGCCGCCGGAGAGGATAAAACGGTCTCGGCCCATCCATTTGGGGTCCTTTGGGTTAAATTTTAGAAAATCTGTCCAGAGCACGTAGACCATATCCGCCATACCCATTGGGGCACCCGGATGGCCTGATTTGGCCTTTTCAACCCCGTCAGCGGCTAGAAGGCGGATAGTATTAGCACATTTTTGGTGCAATTCAGAGGTGGCTGGGGATGTCATAAGTTTGTCTCCTAAAGATGAATAATATTTGGGCCTGCCTAATGGGAAACCTTGCAGGGAGCAACAATTTATTGATAGAGGGCCACCCCATGTCCAAGTACCACCCATCCAAACGTCAAGGCTGTGAATGTGAAGAATGCCAAGCCTTGTGCCGCAGAGAGCCCGGTTGGTTTATGCCAGAAGAGGTTCCGTATGCGGCTGCCCACCAAGGGATGACGGAAGAAGCCTTTCGCGAGCAGTTTCTGCAATGCCACCATACAGATGAAATTGATATGTGGTCACCCAAACAGCGTCCCGATGGAAGTTGTATTTTTTTTAAAGGTGGAAAGTGTACCATTCATTCTGTAAAGCCATTTGAATGTCGTAAGGTGTTTGGGTGTGAATCTGGCCGGAGACATCGGCGTGTGCGCGATGAGATGGTCAGTTTAGCCAAGCGATTCTCATAAGGAGAATTCTTATATGCACGGTGCCAAGCTAGATGGTTATGATATTAACAAAGGCGTACTCAAAGGGGCACCTCCCCATGTTGCTTGGGACACACCCGAGTACAACATGTTGCAAAAGCAGTTCGACCTTCTTGTTGAACGCATTCATCTCAATCAAAACATTGCCAATCGATTGCGTAATCCACGTCGAGTGCTGATTGTCTCTGTGCCAACGCGCATGGATAATGGTGAAGTGCGTGTCTTTGCAGGTTACCGCGTTCAGCACAGCCAGACATTAGGCCCATGTAAGGGGGGGATTCGCTATGCCCCAGATGTGACATTGGGTGAAGTTTGCTCATTGGCTATGCTGATGTCCTTTAAGTGTGCGCTGGTGGGATTGCCTCTAGGTGGTGCCAAGGGTGGAATTAAAATAGATCCGTCACGGTTGTCTCGACGCGAATTGCAAAACGTGACACGCCGCTTTACTGCAGAAATCCTTAATTTTATCGGTCCGGATCGCGATATTCCCGCGCCTGATATGGGTACCAATGCGCAAGTGATGAGTTGGATTATGGATACCTATTCCGCATCCAAGGGATATTCAGTGCCATCTGTGGTAACCGGAAAGCCCATTGCTATTGGTGGTACCCATGGACGGGTGCCTGCAACCGGTAATGGTGTGGTGTATTCTGTTATTTCAGCGGCCAAGCATATTGGTATGACCTTGGGTGACAGTACAACAGTAGCGGTCCAGGGGTTTGGTAATGTGGGGATGTATGCAGCTAAGGGGTTTGCGGCATTGGGATGCAAGGTAATTGCTGTGAGTGACCATCGGGGTGGCGTGCATAATCCCAAGGGGCTTGATCTTGATGCAATGGAAGCGTTTCAACATGAGCATAAGACCATTCATGGTTTCCCGGGTGGTGATGAAATTGATAATTCTGAATTATTGTCTATGAAATGCGATGTGTTGGTACCAGCTGCTTCGGGTCATCAAATTACGATGAAAAATGTGGATAAGATTCAGTGTCGCATTTTGGCGGAAGGTGCCAATGAACCCACCAATCACGATGCAAGTCGATTGTTGGAAGACAATGGAGTGTTCATTATCCCAGATATTCTGTGCAATGCGGGGGGTGTGATTGTTTCCTATTTTGAATGGGTGCAAGGTCTGCAAAACTTCTTCTGGTCCGAAGAAGAAGTTAATAAAGAGATGAAAATGATCATGGATAACGCGTTTGCGCGTGTCATCGAAATAACGAAGAAGGATAAAATGAACATGCGCGATGCGAGTATGGCGGCTGCGGCTCGTCGTATTGAAGAAGCTCATCTTGCCCGCGGCCTCTTTCCAGAATGAAAATTCTTGTTACAGGTGCCACTGGTTTTTTGGGCGCCCATGTTGTGCGCTGTTTACTGCACGACGGACATCAGGTCCGTATTTTACGCCGCAAGACATCCTCCACAATTGATCTTGATGGTCTTATATTTGAGACGGCGATTGGTGATATATGCGATGCCAATGCGCTTTCATCAGCGCTTCAAGGCGTTGATGCTGTCATTCATGCCGCTGCTCTCATTAGCTATTGGGAACCCGAGCGTGACGAAGTCTATCGTGTGAATGCAGAGGGGACGCGCTGCATTGCTGATGCGGCGCTGTCTGCCGGTGTGAAGCGTTTTGTGCATGTGAGTACAGTAATGGCGGTGGGAGTACCAGTGTCTGGAATGCGTGCTAATGAAACGCAAAGTTATAATTTTGATCGTGTGGGGTGTGATACTATTTACAGTCGCAGTAAATATTTGGCTGAAGATCATATTCAAAGTGCAGTTGCTCGAGGTTTGCCGGCGGTGATTGTGAATCCAGGCGCCATTATTGGTCCCATGGATCGTCGCCGAATTGTAGGAGGGCTCTTTTTCCCTGGAAAGTTGAATCAATACTTTTATATCTCTGGTGGAATGTCTGCAGTTGATGTGGAAGATGTTGCTAGTGGCATTGTACGTGCTTTGAATGTGGGTCGTGTGGGTGAGCGGTATTTGTTAACAGGTGAAGATGTGAGTTACCGCGAAATGCGAGCAGTAATAGCTGAAGAAATGGGTACGCCGCGGCCATGTATTCGAATCCCTTCATTTGTGCTAAAATTTGCGTCGGTTTTGGGTGAGGTAGTGTCACGTATTACCCAAAAGCGACCACGTATTCCGCTGCCGATGGCACGCATGTTAGCCCATGAATTATATTTTTCATCGCACAAGGCCCAATCAGAATTGGGTTGGTCATATCGGCCTTATCGAGAATCTGTTTGTCGCGCACTAGCGTGGCACGCTAGTGTCTAGGACTTCTTTTGGCGATAGATGTTGACGCCGTCAATTGTGGTCTCAAGATTGTAATTGCGTGTGATGTAGTCGTACAATTCTGGATAGTTGCGAATTGGAAATTTAGCATAGTCACGCAAATTGCCAGATGCACAATCAATAATATAACGTGGTGGATGTGTGTTCATGTCTTGCCAAAATAAGTGCCAACTATTTGGTCCAATATAAGCCGAAGTGTCAGTTGAGCCCTTTTGTGTCTCCTTAATGCCTGGTAGTCGACCGGTCAGGGCATCAACCCACAAAAAGCGTGTTGCTGGTTGATGTTCAGATAGGAAATAGAGGCCCGGCTCTGTTCCCCAGATGAACAAGGTGTCATTTGGAGCCATATTTAGCTTTAGATAGTTAGCGATCTTCATTTCTACTTTAAGATTTTGTAGATGAAAGTGATCAGCCCATGATTGGTACCAAATTCTTGGTCCCATCCATCCTGCGGTCAGGATAATGAATGTACACGACATTGCCCATCGTGTCTTGGTTGATCGCGACCACCATTGATTAAAGCACGTGCCAGCGATGATGCATAAGGGTGGTAATATTTGAATAAAGTAATGTCCATAAAACCGACCACCTGCAACAATTGCTGGAATTGTAAAAAAGAACCAGCCCCAAATCCATGTGGGCAGAGGGCGTGCTATGGGTTCGGCATTCAAATAGTTTTTGGCGCGATGTGTGAGTTGATGAATAAGGCCTAGCCAAAGAGGAAATGTGGCGGCTACATAAGATCCGATTTGGATGGAGGCACGTCTCCAGTAGCTACCGATATTTTCACCGTCCTTGATGTATGAAACGCTGGCACGGAGTGTCTGATTTAACATTGGCTTGAGGGCGTTGATGTGAGCCATCCATCCTAATGTGATACCAGTTACAATACCAAGGCCAAGTCCAAAGCATGTCAATACAACTGCTGTTTTGAACCAACTGTCGTTGAATTTACGAAAGTGAAGGTACGCTATAGCCCACACCACAAATGGGATCTGAATGAATGCCTGATATTTAATAAAAATCGCGAATGCACACAGCATGCCGCAGAAGACTATCCAAATAAGTGACTTGTGATCATACCACTGGATAAGGCACCAGACGCTACAGGTAAGTGGTAATGCAATTAGTAGTGATGCGTGTACTGCAAGTGTTGGTGGAATATAACAGGTGGAAAAAATAGCAAATGAAAGTGCTGCCCAATAGCCAGACCTTACACTAAAAATGCGACTTCCTATTTTAAACAAATACCAACAGATTGCGCATGTGCATAAAATCCCCATGATATGAATGCTAACAGTATTTGATTCACCAAATAGCCAAAGACATGCGGCATATATATAGTAGAGGATGGGCGGCTTATTATCGATAATTGTTACATATGGAATGCCACCATGGAGTAAAACACGCGCAAACGCGGAAAATGCTTCTTCGTCATCGATTAGGGGTTGTATGAATGTTGTTGCGCGCGTAACAAATATGATGGTGACGATAAACAGAAGCCATTTCCAGTGATTTGACTTGGCATCTGACATATCACCTCGAGTCATGGATATAGTCGACTAATGAGTCGCGGAAATGGAATGGTTTCGCGTACATGGGGTACCCCGCAAATCCAACCTACTAAGCGCTCCAATCCATATCCAAAGCCACTGTGTGGGACACTGCCATATTTTCTAAGGTCCAAGTACCAGCCAAAGGATTTAAGTGGCAAGTTGTGCTCTTCAATGCGTGTTTTGAGTGTTTCGTACGAATCTTCGCGTTGTGATCCACCAATGAGTTCACCGAAGCCCTCGGGTGCTAGTAAATCGGCGCAAAGTGCTAATTCCGGATTGTTTGGATCCCGCTTCATATAGAATGCTTTAACTTTGGCTGGATACTTTTCAATAAAGAGAGGTCGGTCTAAATCTTTGGTGATTAAGGTTTCATCATCTCCACCCAGGTCATCATCATCCTTAATATCAGATCCCAACCCACGAAGTTTGTGTACTGCTTCAGCATGAGTCATGCGATAAAAGGGAGCTTTTATGGCTTCAAGTGTTGCAATGTTGCGTTCCAAAATGGTCAGCTCTTGGTGATTATCGCGAAGTACCGATTGAACAATGTGGCTTACCAATTCTTCCTGAATTTTTAAATTCTCATCATGCTCCACAAATGCTGCTTCAGCATCCATCATCCAAAATTCAGTGAGGTGCCGTCTTGTTTTGCTCTTTTCCGCACGGAATACCGGCCCAAAATCAAATACACGTCCATGGCTCATGATAGCGGCTTCGATATAGAGTTGGCCTGATTGTGAGAGGTAAGCCTTACCCATGTCAAAGTATTCCATTTCAAATAGAGTCGTAGTGCCTTCACAAGCATTTGGCGTTAAGATCGGCGAGTCAATTTTGATAAAGTGGTTTTGATGAAAGAACTCGTAAGTGGCTTCGATGATTGTATCGCGCACGCGTTGAATGGCCCATTGCTTTTGCGAGCGGAGCCAAAGGTGGCGATTATCTAAGAGAAAATCGGGTCCATGCTCTTTCTTTCCGATTGGATATTCATCAGCAATTTGCACGATCTGGATATCAGCTAATTGTAATTCGTACTCTTCCTTTTTGGGATGCTTGCTGACGTTACCCGTTATGATGACTGAGGATTCGAGAGTAAGCTTTTTGACATCCTCCCATTGCTTTTCAGATAGTGTAGCCTGATTAGCAATTACCTGGCAGAATCCAGTACCATCTCGAAATTGTAAAAATGCGATTTTGCCAGAGGAGCGAAGATTAAATATCCATCCGCGTAGCGTTACGACTTCGTCAACGTGCTTTGACATTTCACATACAAAATTAGGAATTTTGTTTGTCATCTCTAATTAGAAGTCAAGGTAGTGGAACTTCGTCAGCCCCATTTTTTGAAGCCGATATTGGCATGCTGTTTTTAGAACGCCAATCCCGTATTGACAGCTACGGCGAAAGTTAATCGAAGATGCATCAGTAAAGTATTTTGTCGGACATGAAATTTCACCAATTTCAAAACCGCCCTGCATCACTTGCACAAGCATTTGATTGTCAAAGACAAAGTCGTCGCTGTTGCGGTGATACGGAATTTTTTCCAAAACGCGACGATGAAATGCCCTATAACCAGTATGATATTCGGTGAGCTTTTCTGAAACCAAAAGGTTTTCAGTAAGTGTGAGAAAGCGATTTGCAATATACTTATAAAGAGGCATGCCACCCACTAGGGCGCCTTTACCCAAAATGCGCGATGCGAGCACTACATCGTATGGCCCAAACGCGATCATGCTGGCAATTGTTGGAATAAGGGTTGGCTCGTACTGATAATCTGGATGCAGCATTATGACAATGTCTGCGCCTTGTTGTAATGCGTTATCGTAACAAGTTTTTTGATTGCCCCCATAACCACGATTTTTGGGGTGGGTAATGGTGGAAATGCCCAATGCCTTGGACACCTGAGTTGTTTCGTCAGTGCTGGCATCATCAACCAAAATAAGCTCGTCAACATAGCCCTTTGGTATGGAACTTATTGTTTTTTCAAGTGTTTTTTCAGCATTATATGCCGGCATTACTACAACAACTTTTTGGTCATTAATCATAGGAATTTTGCCTCATGCAAGAAACGGGAGATTGCGTCTTGCCAGCTTGGGGGAATAATCCCTAGATGCCTGATTTTGTCAACAGAAAGGCGGCAGTTTAGAGGGCGTTCTGCAGGGAGTTTAAGCTCTTTTAATAAGACAGGTGTGATTGAGGGGGTTTGTATATTTAGTTGTTGTGCAATTTCATGTGCAGCGTCAACACGGCTTGCATAACCGGAATTGACTACATTAAATATTCCTCGATGGCCGCCATTGTATAGAGCGATACTCATGCGCGCAATATCAACTGAGTAGGTGGGTGCTCCCACCTGATCCGAAAATGCGCGGACTTCTTGGGCTGCGAGCAGCTTTTTGGCTGTATCAAAAATAAAGTTGTTGCGCGCTCCTCCAAAAACAAGCTGTACACGTGCAATGATCCAATCCTTGCAATTGGATTTTACTGCATCTTCACCTTTAAGTTTGCTGTCACCATAAATACTCATTGGATGCGGAGAATGACTCTCGGACATCGGTACATCACCTGTGCCATCAAAAATGTAATCCGTACTAAAGTGGATCAGTGTTGTAGAATGGGATTTACAGAGCTTTGCTAGATTTCCAACTGCAACAGCATTAATTTCATAAGCGCTATTTCTTTCTGTTTCACAGAGATCTACATTGGTCATTGCCGCACAGTTGAAAATAGCCTGCGGCTTATATTTAAGGAATATTTTTTCCAATGCAGCTGTGTCTAAAATGTCACATTCACTTCTAGCGAATGCGTGTGCATCCGGAAGTTGTTTTGCCAATTCAGTGCCGACAAGGCCATTCGCCCCTATGATAAGTATATTTTGTCCCATAAAGTTATTGTCAGGTGTCTACGACATGCATTAGTAATATGCAACACTATGCAGCGGCTAAAAACCAAAATCCAAGACATAATTTTGCTAGAACCAAGAGTATTTGGCGATGCCCGAGGGTATTTTTTTGAGACATGGCGTCAAAATTCCTACAAAGAATTGGGTATTCCGGATTTCGTACAAGATAATTTGTCACGTTCCACATATGGTGTGCTTCGAGGTCTCCATATTCAAGAACCACACTCACAAGGGAAGCTTGTAACGGTTCTATGGGGCGAAGTTTATGATGTGGCAGTTGATTTACGTCGTGATTCACCTACATTTGGAAATTGGGAAGCAGTATTGTTGTCATCTGATAATCATCGGCAGTTATATGTGCCGCCGGGTTTTGGTCATGGCTTTTGTGTGACTAGTCAAGATGCGGTGTTTGCATATAAGTGTACAGATTACTATCACCCTGAATTTGAGAAAACTGTTCAATGGAACGACCCCGATTTGGCCATTCCTTGGCCAGTTTCTAACCCAGTAATTTCAGCGAAAGATGTAAAAGGGATATCTTTACTTCAATTTAAGAATGGCTGAGTACGGTTTCAATCCAATTCTGATTGTCTTGATACCATTTTATGGTTTCTGAAAGTCCTGTGGCAAAAGGGATCTTGGGTGCCCAATTTAATTCTCTTTGCGACTTGCTACTGTCAACACTATAACGACGATCGTGACCCAACCGATCCTTCACATGTTGAATAAGATCATTCGGTTGTCCAAGTTGTTCTAAAATAAGGCGTACCAAATCAATATTGGTAATGTCTGTATCATCGCTAAAGTTATAAACTTGACCAGCACGTCCATGTTCAAGAACAGCCAACACCCCTCTACAATGGTCCATTACGTGAATCCATTCGCGTTGTTGCATGCCATCTCCATAGACGGGGATATGTTTGCCTTGCATTGCATTGCAAATGATAACTGGGATAAATTTTTCAGGAAATTGGTATGAACCATAGTTATTTGTGCAGCGTGTGATGCATGCAGGAAGATCGTAAGTAACATGGTAAGCGCGGACCAGATGATCTGCTGCTGCTTTGCTAGCGGAGTATGGGTTGTTGGGTTGAATGATTGATGATTCGGTAAAGTGTTCAGATTCACCCGCGGATCCGTAAACTTCATCTGTGGAGACCTGAACATAGCGTTTAATTTTATGACGACGTGCTGCGGAGAGTAATGATTCTGTGCCAAGAACATTGGTTGTTAGAAAGGGAAGGCTGCTTTCAATACTGCGATCGACATGGGATTCAGCTGCAAAATTAACAATCGCATCAATATGATGATCTTCAATTAAATTAGAGACCAGCGCTGTATCGCAAATATCGCCCTTAACAAAATGATGGTGGGGGGAGGTAATATCCTTGATGGTGGCCATGTTGCCAGCATAGGTTAATTTATCAAGGTTGATAATTGTCCAGTCCGGTCGTTCTTTTAAGAGAAGTCTTACAAAGTGCCCCCCAATAAAACCGGCACCGCCAGTGACAAGTAGTTTCACTTAAATATCCTTATAGGCTAATTTGTTGGCGAAGTTGAGTGATTCAAATGTTCCTGCATCTGTCCACCAACCATCAACAATGTCGTATCCTAAATTGCCTTGTTCCAGATAGACGTTGTTTACATCGGTAATCTCGTATTCACCTCTATCAGAGGGTTTTAGATTATTAATGATGTTAAACACAGTTTGGTCGTACAGGTAGAGTCCTGTTACTGCATAGGATGAACGTGGATTTTTTGGTTTTTCGTGGATGTGGACAATGCGACCATCACGAATTTCAGCAACACCAAATCGTTGAGGATCAGGGACTTCCTTTAAAAAGAGATGTGCACCGTTATTGGTTTCTGAGAAGTTGCGAATGATATTGCCAAAGCGTTTTTCAAAAATGTTATCGCCTAAAATTACGGCTACGGAGTCACCGTGAGCAAAGTCCTCAATCAGTGCCAGCGCTTGTGCAATGCCGCCGGCCTCATCTTGTACTTTATAGGTAAAGCGTGCTCCAAACTCCTTACCGCTACCAAGCAGGTTTACCACATCCCCCATGTGGTCTGTTCCTGTGACCACAGCAATTTGGGTGATTCCGGCCTCTAGAAGGATTTCGAGAGGGTAGTAAATCATAGGCTTTTTCCCAACAGGCAAGAGATGCTTGTTGGTAACCTTTGTAAGTGGCAAAAGGCGGCTTCCCGTGCCGCCAGCTAGAATAACACCTTTCATAGTGCGGCCCCCCTTAGTCAAAACTTTATATGATGGCAAATGTTATTCTTGTTGTCTCAGAAGAGTTGCTTTGCTAGGTTGCCGCCCCATGTCACAGCCAAAGTCCATTTTAGTTACAGGTGGTTGCGGGTTTATTGGTAGCAATTTGGCCGCCCACTACTTAGATAAAGGTTATTCTGTTTCGGTTTTAGACAACTTTTGGCGAGTTGGATCCCGTCAAAATCTAGAATGGTTGAAAGAGCGTGCTGAAAAATCAAAGGGGACCTTTCAGTTTTATGAAGTCGATCTTCGTGAGCGTTCTTCCGTACAAAATCTGCTTTCTCAGTTAAAACCCGAAGCGGTATTGCATTTTGCAGGGCAAGTGGCTGCAACAGTGTCAATTCAAGATCCTTACGTTGATTTTTCAATTAATGCTGAAGGGACGTTCTATCTTTTAGACGCAGTGCGGGAGTCCTGCCCTGAAGCACTCTTTGTATTTGCTTCTACCAATAAGGTTTATGGTGATCTTTCAGTGTTTGGTGTGGTGGAAGAGGAGACGCGATATACATGTCCAGAGCATCAACGGGGTTTTAATGAAAAAACGCCCCTTGATTTTTATTCACCATATGGATGCTCTAAAGGTGCTGCAGACCAATATGTGCGTGATTTTGGTCGAATCTATAATATGCACACCGTGGTGTTGCGACTTTCAACAATTTACGGTGGTCGCCAATTTGCCACATATGATCAAGGTTGGATCGGTTGGTTTGTAGAGCAAGTAATACGACAAGAGCGTTTTAGTATCTCTGGAAATGGAAAGCAGGTTCGCGATATTTTGCATGCGCATGATCTGATTGCGCTAATAGATAGTCTTATGAAAAAGGCAACCACTTTGTCAGGTGAGATTTTTAATATCGGTGGTGGTATTGATAACAGTTTATCAATACGCGAATTAATTTCATATTTGGAAAAAACGTTAGGGTGCAAGGCTGACTCATATCATATTGATGCCCGTAAGGGGGATCAGCCATTTTATGTTTCCAATATTCAAAAGGCACAGGATAAATTGGAGTGGGTACCCAAAGTTGACAAGTGGGATGGTGTTAACAAGATGATCGAGTGGGTTAACTCAGGGATAAAATAAGGGACCGCAAGCCAGATTCTAGTGTAAATTCTGCCTTCCAGCCAAGCTTTTGAATCGCGTCAATATTTGCCACAACTGCCGGGCTATCACCAAGTCGATTTGGTAGTGCACCAAAGAGGGGTTTGCCTCGTTTGGCAGTGTGACAGGCAAGTGTGATCATTTCTCGTACTGAAGTTCCGACACCGCTTCCGATATTAAAATGTTTGCCAGGTGCGAATGGTGAGTTCAGAGCTGCTTTTAACAGGCACATCATTGCGGCTGTGAAGTCGTTTATGTGTAGAAAGTCACGGATTTGTTCGCCAGATGACAATTTAATGTCAGAATTACTTTGAATTCCGTCTAAAAGTGCACGGAAAAGACCAGTTCGTACATTTGCGCCGTAGACTAAAAAGGGGCGAGCAATCACAATGGGGAGATTGTGTGTTACAGCATGGCGATAAACGGCTTTGGTAGAAACAAGCTTTGCAAAGCCATATGCCGTTGCGGGGAGGCAGACACTGGTTTCTGATTGTGGGGCTGGCGCAAACCCATACTCTTCACCGCTTCCTAAGTGAATAAAGGTCTGAATAGTTTTCCATGAAAGGACATCGAGAAGATTTTGAGTGCCGGCACAATGTGAATTAATCAGAGCATCACCATTTGCTATGGACGCATTGGTTGACAGGTATCCGGCTGCATTAATTACCACATCAAATGCCTGGTCTTTAAGGGCTGCCTCTAAGGCTTCCTTGTTGCACCAGTCGGTACAAATGTTGTTGCAATGGGGGTGTTTTGTATTTCGGCTTAAGATTGTGACATGTTTGCCCTGTGCCAATAGTGCTTCTGAGATTGCACTGCCCAAAAAGCCTGTCCCACCTGCAATCAAAATTCGTTGGCTCATAAATACTTTTTGAAGAATTGGGTCAGAATATCAATCATGTAAGTTTGCATTTCAGTTGTAATGCCAGGGTATAGCCCGATGCCTAAGCCTTGATCCATTACTTCGTCTGTATGTAGTAATGGCATTGCTACACGAGTTGGGGCATTTTGGTATGCGGGTTGGCGCAATAAGTTTCCTCCGAAGAGCATGCGTGTTTGAATCCGCTTACTCTCAAGATGGGTAACCAGGTCCTGCCGTTTGAAGGGAGCGTTGGGTTTGACACGCATGAAGAACAGGAACCAGCTGGGAGTACTCTTGGGTGTTGGGTGTAGCCAATCAATCCACTCTGAATAGGGTGCAAGTGCTTTAACAAATACATCATAATTTTTGCGACGAACTTGAGTGAAGCTTGGCAGCTTTTCCAGCTGCGCAACTCCGATAGCGGCTTGCATGTCTGTTGGTTTCAAGTTGTATCCGATATGGCTGAAAATATATTTATGGTCATATCCCAGCGGTAATGAGCCTAACTGCCAGTCAAAGCGCTTATTACATGTATTATCAATGCCTGGAGGGCACCAACAATCCTTGCCCCAGTCGCGCAATGAACCCACAATTCGATCCATCAGACTGTCATTGGTAAATACACAACCACCTTCGCCTGTTGTCATGTGGTGGGCTGGATACATTGACAATGTGGACAAATCTCCAAAGGCACCTGTCTTTTTGCCGTCATATTCAGAATCAAGGGCGTCACAGTTGTCTTCAATAAAATAAAGGTTATGTTTGCGACAAATTTCAAGCAGGGGATCTAGATCAAGAACGTTCCCAAGTGTATGTGCCAAAAATACAGCACGTGTTTTTGGAGAAATTGCTTGTTCAACCCACTCTGGTTTGGGGAGCAGTGTTTGAGGATCCACATCCACAAATACGGGAATGCATCCATTTTGTAGGATTGGGTTAACAGTGGTGGGGAATCCCGCTGCTGCTGTAATGACTTCGTCGCCGCTCTTCAGCGGTCGTTCCAATTTGGGGCTCAAGAGTGCTGAGAAGGCTAGTAAATTGGCGGATGAGCCAGAGTTAACCATGCACGCATGCTTAACATTGAGGTGCTCTGCAATCTTTCGCTCAAACTTCCTGCCCCAAGGGCCCAATGTAAGCCAAAAATCAAGGCTGGCGCTTACTGCATTGCATACCTCAGCCTCATCGTAAATGCGGCCAGCATATGGAACAAGCGTCTTTCCTGGTATAAATGTCTTTTTTGCCAACTCATTTTTGACATGAGTTGCTGTCATTTCTAAAATTTGTTCTTTCACGATTAAGGCCCTTTTAATTATTGGACAGCTTTTAGGAACGTGTCCAGATGATGTTGACTAATGGTCATAATGTTTTTTGGATCTTCCAAAAATGTATTATACCATTCCACTGTTTTTTCAATGCCTTGCTGAAGATCCCAGACAGGTTGCCACCCCAAGTTTTGGGCGGCTTTATCCCAATTTAAAGCAAGTAATGTTGTTTCTTTTAATTGGTTGTTCTGTTGAGGCTCGACTTCCCACTGACCTTTGCCCCATGTTTCTTGAAGGCTTTGAATAACTTCGCCTGCAGTGAGATGGTCGCTTGTTCTGGGGCCAAAGTTCCAGTGTCCCGAAAACTTTTCAGGCTCGTCCATTAAATGTGAGGCCAAAAGAATATAGCCCCATAAGCAGTTGAGCACGTGCTGCCAGGGCCTGACGTTTTTGGGGTGACGCATTTTTAATACATGATTGTTGGTAACAGCTCTGACGAAATCGGGGATAAGTCTGTATTGACCCCAGTCGCCGCCACCAAATACATTACCAGCGCGTACAGTGCAATATCCCATGCGGGTATTCAAATGTTTAAAGAAGCTATTAAACCATGCTTGCGCTACGATTTCAGTAGCGGCTTTGCTGGCGCTATATGGATCATGTCCGCCAAGAGGATCACCTTCACGGTAGCCTTCCGACTTTTCATGATTTTCGTAACACTTGTCGCTTGTGACAACCATTGTCAGCTTTACGTCGGGAGAATTTCTAACACATTCCAAAACGTTGGCAGTGCCCATCACGTTGGTGGAGAAGGTGCTGAGTGGATTGTGGTAGGACTCTAGCACCATGGGCTGAGCTGCGAAGTGAAAAACGAGTTCAGGTTTAAATTCAGAAAAGACCTTTTGCATATCTTCCAACGAACGAATGTCGCCACGTCTATCATCAATGCGTGTGGCTAGTTGGGTAGCATCAAAAAATGAGGGTTTAGTGGGAACATCGATGGAGTAACCGAGCACATTTGCACCCCAATGTGACATCCAAAGGCTAAACCAGCCGCCTTTAAAGCCTGTGTGACCAGTAACAAGTACTCGTTTGCCTTTAAATTTATTTACCAGAGTTTCCATGGGGCTTTTTGGGTCTGCCAGAGTTGATTGAGGTAGCCGTACTCACGTGGTGTATCCATACACTGCCAAAAACCATCATGGCAGAAGGCTTCAATTTGGTTGTCGTTAGCTGCGTGAATTAAAGGGGCCTGTTCTAACACCAAGCTCATATCATCACTTAGGTAACGCTTTAAGAAATCACGATGGCACATCATGAATCCGCCGTTGATGTACCCTGCTGACGTCTGGGGTTTTTCATTAAAGGAACGTACGCTTGTGCCATCAATTTCCATCTCTCCAAAACGACCACTGGGATGTACGGCGCTGATGGTGACAAGCTTGTTGTGTGATGTATGAAATTCAACGAGTGCATTGAGGTTAATGTTTGAAAGACCATCACCATATGTCAGCATAAAGTGTTCGTCATTCAAATACTGTCCTGCGCGAAACAGTCGGCATCCTGTCATGCTGTCAAGCCCTGTGTGTGCAAGGGTGACTTCCCAACCTTCTTCATTATTGGGTGTGTGAAAGTTTGCTTTGTGCATTTCACCCAAAGTCAGTGTGACGTCGCTGTTGTAGGCGCGATAATTGACAAAATAATCCACAAATTTATCTGCTTGGAATCCCAGACATAGAACAAATTTCTTAAACCCAAAGTGGGCGTAATACTTCATAATATGCCAAACGATAGGTTTATTCCCAATCGAAAACATTGGTTTTGGCAGGGATTCGCCGACGTCACGTAGACGTGTTCCGCGGCCACCACAGAGAATGACTACCGGAATGTTTTGAATATTAGAAAGCGCTTTGTTTGAGGGTTGCATGTTTTGCCCTTACTTGAAATGATTTAAGCTTACGCATTGTTTTGAGGTAAGAAAAAATGAAAGTTAATAAATTGCGCTTTGTTTTTCCCTGATTTCGTCTGTGAAAGGAGCTTGGAATTTCCAGTAAACGCATGTTGGGATACGCAATGAACAGCTTGATCAAAATTTCTTCGACAATATCAAAATGAGAAGACGTGAGATGAAGCGAACGTAATTGGTTGCCATTATATAAGCGGAAACTGTTGGATACGTCAGCTGCAGGAATGTTCAGGTATAGTCGATATGTCCAGTTTAGAATGCGTGACATTAAATAAAGCGGCAAACTGTTGTCGGTGGTTCCGCCGGCAATGTAGCGAGAGGCAATGATGCAATCTGCATTATTGCGTTCACCCCACATTTTAGGAATGAAGTTTGGATCGTGGGAGCTGTCCGCATCCATAATGACGATATAGTCACCTGTGCTGGCTTGAATACCAGTGCGGATGGCGTCCCCATAATCGTTGCCACCAGCTCTATTCATATAGCGAACAGATGGGTGTTGACGGCATATTTCTGGGGTGTCATCTTTTGCCGTTACAGTATCTACTACTAAGATTTCAAATGAGACGTCTAACTTCTTGATAATAGAAATTATTTTAGGTAAGTTGGCCCGCAAATTAGGACCTTCTTCATAGGCTGGAAAGATGACGGAAAACTGCATGGGCGGACGACTAATTATAGACCATAGTATTGTCAAGAGAATACGTGACAACTCTATAGTGCATTTTATTGGCAGGCATATGCTAGCGGTCATTTTATGTGTGTGTGTGTTACCTAGTTTGAAAAATTCGGGCCCCAGTACCTATGCGGTTTCAATTTTGCTTTTAGGGATATGGTTAGTTTCCTATAAATACAAGAAAGTGCGTGCCGTGTGCTTGCTGGGATTGGTTATAACCTTACTGCTAATCCCAATGGGTTTGCGTATTGCGAAGCGATCATCCGGAGTGATGAAAGGTACTCACGACGGATTGCTTCAAACAGAATATGCGACATCTCTTATTCTTGAGGGGCGTAACCTGTATCATGAGGACACTGCCAAATCTGTTTTCCCGCCACCTCATGATAAACTTAATATTCAGTTCGGTGACAAGCATGAGGAAACGATTGTTAATCCGGCTCTTTATCACTTCGTGTATCCGCCATTGTACTTTTTGCAGTTTGTACCTGCCTATTGGATATTTGAGACCACTTTTCATTGGTTTGACCTTAGGATTTGTCTTCTTTTGTACCTTATGGCGACCGTATTGCTGATTTGGCGGCAACCACTTGAACATTCATTCAAAACAGCAATGTGCTTTTTACTCTTCTTAAATCCGTATTTTCTCACTTACTTTATTGAAGGACGAAATGATATTGTTGTGCTCTTTTGGTTGCTTTGGTCATTTCTTCTATTGCATGAAAGGCGCTATCAGTTTGCTGTATGGACAATTGTTGTAGCGTGTTCAGTAAAGCAAACCGCTTGGATAATTACGCCATTTTTAATGGTGTATTTACTGCACAACCTTCCGTGGAAAACATGTGTTCGGATGTTTCTATTGCCGGTGGCTCTGGCGCTTTCTATTGTTTTGCCATTTCTGATTTGGGACCCAAGTGGCTTGTGGATGGACATGATTATGTATCCATCTGGGAAGCTTGCAACGAGTTATCCGGTGAATGGCTATTCCTTGTTGGCGCAGCTTGTTCGTTTTGGAATTTTATATTCTCCATTGGAATATTACCCAATTTCGTATGTTCAGATTCCATTTTATGTGTTGGTTCTATGGATGACAAATCGAGTACTAGTGCGTCATTGCACTGTCAGTGCGATGACATTTTGTGCGAGCATTGGCATTGCCGTCTTTTGGTTTTTCTCTAGGTTTTATAACGACAACTATGTGGAATTTACTGCAAGTATTGTAGTCGTGTCTTGGATGTTTTGGAAGTTAGAACAGAGAAAGTCTCTTTCTTTGCAGGGGTGCGTACCCATAAGTGGTAGTGTATAGGGCCAACGTCACAGGAAATATTTTGAAATGTACCTTGGTCAAATTGATGTCTTAAAGCATTGCCATGGTCAAATCTCTGTAAAAAATGTGAATCTTTAGATGTAACAACGTAATTGATGCTTCGTGCAATTCCTTCCCATGGCTTTGTGTATCGTGCGAAATCGCTATATCTACGGATGTCTAAGTCATTTCTTTTTATAGATAACTCAACTGAGGGGTCTGGATAGGCTAGAACATAAAGTTTAGCACCGAGTGGGATATTATTTGATAAACACTGAACGCTACTTTGATATGCTGGCCAGTTAAATAAGTATTTGGCAACATAACTGTCAAAGAAGATGCTATATGTGAGTGATGAAATGACTATGCTTGCGAGAATGATTCGAAAATTCCAATTAAGATGCGGCACTAGGTCCTTCCATAATGCTACAGTAACTACCGAAAAGTAGAAAATCATGTAAGGTGTGTAAGAAACAAATGATGTCCCAATACAGATAGATATCCATACTGCAATTGCTTGCTGGGTCCGATGGGTTAATTGGATTTTCTGACGCCATTTGATGATAAGTCCGGTAATGGCTGTAATAAGAGATAAGTGAAAAACGACAGGCAACCAGCGGGGGACGATATTTGATTCTGTATAAATAGTAGATGATGGGAAGAAGAGTGGTTGTAAAAAATGCTGTAAAAAATTGAGTATGGAGTGAGATGTGTTTGTGTGAAGCCGGTTGTTAAGTACTTGAATTTTAAAACTATTTATGTTTGACAGTATGTACCAAGTATAGGGCGTCATGAAAATGAATGTGCTTAGTAAAATGTATAGGCCCAGGCGGGCACGTCTTTTGAGTGTATTCTCAGAAATCCAACATTCGTAGATCACAAATGGGATAAAAAAGATGGAGAAGTAGTGCGTTTGTGCGGCTAGCGCCAATAAAAGGCCCGTTAGTATACAAGTGGATATATAATGGGACCTGTTATAGTTGCAAAGAACTCTCCAAATCCAGCTTAGGATATAGACGTTGAGCCATTCTGGGCGAATAAGGTTGGCTGAGTGGATGACTAAAGGGTTAAAGGTAATAAGGCACAGTAAATACCATTCATGTCCGCGAAGTTGTAAAATTCGACCAATATTGTAGCAGCTGAGCAAAACAAGCAGATAGTTTGTTACAACGAGGATTCGGCTGTCGGTTGTCCCAAATAGTTTGAACATTAGCAAATGGAGTAGTGAGTATATGGGGCCGTTATCAAAGTTAGCTTGAAGATATGCTGGATCAAAGTCAGAGAAAATGCTGCAACGAAAGAGGTGGGTCTTTAGAAAGTCCCGCATGATGCTGTCATACATGATGGCATCCGGCCACATGGGGGTTGGAAAATGTGTGGCAATGACTACCAAAAATGGGAGGCAGAGTAGTAATCCGATGGTAAGTGTCGAAGATTTCATGATAAATGTTTTACTTTTTGGGTGCTTATACTAAGTGCTTCAGGAATTCAACCGTATTGGAGCTGATCTGTGGCGCCTCGAGATAAAAAGAAAAAGGTAGTGAAAAAGGTGGTTAAGAAAAACGTCAGGTCCGTCCCCCTTGATTCACCTGTTCATGCGCAATTGGCTCGACGTGAAGCTGAGCTCAAAATTTTAGAAAGAATGTCCAAATCATTTTGGTCAACGCTTGATTACACCACCATTTCACAACATCTTTTTCAAATGCTTCATGAGTATACTCCATTTGATGCGCTACTACTTATGTTGCGAGGTCCCAATGGCCACCAGTTAATTGTGACATCCCAGAAGAAGATTACGCAGTCATCCGTGGGCATCCTATGCAAAGATGCTATTCAGCAATTTGGACGCAGCACCTCTACTAAATTGTCCAAAAATGACATTTTCTGTATTCCCAATATAATTAAGACTTCTGATATATCGGGTAATTTGACTGTTAAGCATACCCATTTTTTGCCGCTGAATGTGTTAGATAAAACCCATGGCATTATCGGTTTTGTCTCGTCAGATCGTAAGGTGCAATTTGATGAGAATACATTTATCAATATTGTGGCCAACGAGTTGGCGCTGGTGGTGGATTATCAGCATATCCAGGAAAAGCTCCTACGAGAGCGCAATATGCTGTCATCAATCCTGCATAGTATGACAAGTGCTGTGGTGGTGGTGGATGAGTTGCAAAATGTGATATTGTTGAACCCAATGGCAGAAGTGATTTTAGGTGTGAGTGCCAATAATGTGATTGGTAAAAAGATACAACATGTGGTTTCAGATAAAGAAGTTTGTAAATTATTTGGTGTTGTTTCTAATCAGGCAAGTGAATATTTAAGTCGAGAAATGGAAATTGCCAATACGACTCAAGGTCGGTCGATGGAAGTCAAAGCCAATCTTGCAAAGGTGCGTAATCCAGGGGGGAGGGTCGCTGGTGTCGTGATGGTGTTAAACGACGTCACCCATGAACACGATGTTGAACGCGCGCGCACGGAATTTGTATCTGTGACATCTCATGAACTGCGTACGCCAATGGCGGCGATTCGTGAAGCAGTTTCACTCATCATCGATGGTGTAACGGGCCCGATAAACGATAAACAGCGTAAGTTCCTAGATATGGCACGTCGTAACATTGATCGCCTAACAGCTATTATTAACGATCTGTTGGATTTATCTAAAATTGAATCAGGTAAGCTGCAATTAACACGTGAAATGGTTTCGCCGAATACCATTGCAGAGGGTGTATTTATAACCTTCGAATCCGCTGCTCAAGAAAAGGAGATTTCACTCCTGAAGAATTTTGCAGAACGCTTACCGAAAATTCAGGTAGATCAAGATAAAGTGGCACAAATTTTGACGAATTTGGTTTCGAATGCCATTAAGTTTACACCCAAAGAAGGAATGATCACGATTGGAACGTGTTTGAGTAAAAAAAATAATAAGTTCATTGAATTTTATGTCAAGGATACGGGTATTGGGATTGACCATAAGGACTTTGGAAAACTATTTCAAAAGTTTGCCCAAATCGACTCTTCATTAAGTAAAGTTGCTGGTGGTACAGGTTTGGGATTGGCGATTTCTAAGGAGCTGGCTGAAATGCATGGCGGTCATATTTGGGTAGAGTCGGAGCCTGGAAAGGGAAGTAGTTTTCATTTATTGTTGCCTGTTCGGGCATTGGAAGTAGCCGATCGTCATCGGTATGTGCTGTTGGTGACGGGTAATGTGGAGACAAGCGATCTTCTGAGTAGCGCTCTTAGAAAAGGAAGGTTTGATGTGGGATGTGTGGCGCGCGGCGTTCAGGTTTTGGACAAAATTCACGAGAGACGTCCAGACTTGATTATTGTTGATAGTAAGTTGCCAGACATGGATGGTCTGGCCTTGTGTAAGAATCTGAAAAGTGATTCTACGACAGCGCTTTTGCCAATTGTCTTTTTGACAGAGGCAGGTCAGGAAAATAAAATATGGGGCGCCTTGTCACTTGGAGTGAATGGCTATCTGGTGGGGCCCATGGATCGAAATGCAATTTTGACAGCAGTCAAGGAAGCAATACCTTAAGGAGTTTTTATGGCAGAAAAACAAAAAATTATGATCGTGGAAGACCAGTTTTTTCTGGCTGAAATGATCCGCACCCGTTTGGAATTTTTGGGATATGATGTGATTTATGCCGAGCATGGTGCGCGGGCACTTGAGTTGTTGCAGAAGGATCCAGTTGATTTGATCATTATGGACGTTATGATGCCAGTGATGGATGGTATTGAGGCAACCAAGCGTATTCGCACCGATAAGGCAATCAAGGATATCCCAATTATCTTTTTGACTGCCAGGGCCCGGGCAGAAGATCGTCAGCAGGCGATGGATGCGGGTGCTACGGACTATATTGCAAAGCCATTTGAAAGTAGCCAGTTAACCGCAATGGTGGAGAAGTGGCTCAAAAAATAATTTTGGCTCTTTTGTTAGTTTCATCTGTTGCCTTTGCAGGAGAACCCCTTCCTCGCAAGATTCTCGCGCTGTACGATGCCCGCGAGTATTCCGATCACTTTTTTACACCTCTTCATCAACAAGCGGAAATGCCACTCAATTATTTGGGTATGGAGCTGGTTTTTCGAGATGTTAACCAGCCTTTGCCATCAACTGCTGAGATGGCCAACTTTAGGGGAGTCATTACGTGGTTTGAAAAGCGTCAGGCTGTGCAAAGGCCTGCAGATTATTGCTCCTGGATATTGTCAGAGATGGATCGGGGAAAGAAACTGGTTATTTTGGGGCGCTTGGGATTTGCGACGATGGAAAGAGATCGCATTGATCCAGTTTGCCAAAAAGCGCTAGAGAAACTGGGTGTTCGCTATTTGGGTAATCGTTCAGAATCGCGATTTTTTTTAAAAATTACTAAAAAGGACCATGACATGGTCGAGTTTGAGCATGATCTGGGTGCAAATGATGACTTGAATTATGCCCAGTTCAAGATTGTTGATCCTAGAGCGCATGTTTATTTGCAGGCAAATCGCATTGACATGTCAGATAGTGAGTCGGCGTTGGTGATTACAAGTCCCAATGGCGGACTTGTGTATGATTCTTACGTATTGATTGAAGATCGTGACTTACATAAGTTGCATTGGCGGATTAATCCATACCGTTTTTTTGAAGAAGCGTTTGGTGTGACAGGGTGGCCGCGTCCTGATCCAACAACCATGAATGGGTCTCGCATTTTCTATAGTCACATTGATGGCGATGGTATCTTCAATGTTTCACACATTGACCAACATTCCTACTCTGCCGAAATCATATTAGAAGATGTGCTGAAGAAAAATTTGGATGTGCCAGTCTCGGCATCTATTATCGCTGGCTATTTGGATCTTCCTCAGTATGCAGGTGAGCGAGAAATGAGTTTGTACCGCAATTTGTTTTCGCTTTCCAATGTTGAGCCCGGTGTACATGGGTATGCGCATCCCTTAATTTGGAAGAAGCAGACGGTGGCACTCAAGATTCCAGGATATCAGTATAGTGTTGATATGGAAGTAAAAGGGGCTGTTGAGAAAACACGGAACCTGCTCTCAAAGCTGCACATTCCAAAGGATGTGACCCTATATCAATGGACAGGAAATTGTTTGTTGCCGCCCGAGGCCCTGGCGAGTGCAGAGGCAGCGCACGTGGAAAATATGAATGGTGGTGATACCCGCTTTGATCGACAGTTTGATAGCTATGCGTTTGTGTATCCGTTGAGTATTGTAAAGGGTGGACGTCGACAAGTGTATATTAGTGCATCGAATGAGAATACATATACCAATCTTTGGGAGGGGCCCTATTATGGATATGCAGATGTGCTGCAGACGTTTGATAATACAGAATCTCCACGTCGGATAAAGCCTGTAAATATCTACTATCACTACTATAGTGGTGAACGGCAAGCTGCCTTGCAGGCTGTTAAAAAGGCCTATGATTATGCCCATACCCATTCACTTTTAGCGATGTGGGCCAGTGATTGGCCACCCATTGTGAATGATTTTTTTGCAACAAAAGTGACACCGATTGCAGGTGGCTATCAGATTCATAATCTGGGTAAGTTGCGTACAATTCGTTTTGATCATGAAAGGCGCAATGTGGATATGCTGCATTCCAAGGGTGTTGTTGGGTTTGCACATGAACGGGGCAGTCTTTATGTGAGTCTGGATGAGGGGGTAGATCATTCTATTATTTTGACGTCGGCACACCAAGACCGTCCGTACATCATAAATGCAACATTCAAAACGCGTGCGTTTCAGTGGGAACCCGGCGGTATTCGCTTTGAAAAGTTGGGGTGGATGACGAGTCATATGCGTTTGGGGGGTATGCATCCAAATGCGACATATACTATCTTGGCTGGCACAGCGCCATTTTCAGAAAAGGCAGATCGTAATGGTGAATTAGAGATCCATTTTTCAAAAGCAGAGATGGGTCGGCAGTACCAAGAAGTGATTGTCCGATTGTCGCAGTAAAAGTCATGGATATTCGGATTGCATCTATATATATAGGGCCGCTTGAAACTCTCTAAACTCAAATTGTTTGCCTTTTTTGGTGTGTTGGCACTTTTGCTGTGGGCGTTGTACCCGCGTGGTATGTTGTTAGGGTATATCTACGAAGGTCTTGCTGATCTATCACGATCAGAAGCTTATTACCGAGACTATCTTCTCCAAAATCCAACAGACAAGCGCGCAGTGGTGCGTTTGGTTTCAGTCTATGATCGCCTGGGTGAACCCAATAAAGCGAATGAATTGTTAGCGCATCTGTATGATCATCGGCCCACTGATTTTGAAGTGGCTTCACTTTGGTTGGATCATCTTGAAAATGTACACGATGAAAATGCTTTATATGATGCCCGTCTGAAAGTTGCCCGCAATTTGATGCAGTCAGCACATCCGCCGAAGCAGGAAGTGGAAGATCTTCTCAGTTCTGCATTTGCTCAAGCTCGCTGGAATCATAAAGTGGATGATATGGAAGAGATTCTTGCAACGCTTCTGATTGTTGCACGCGACAAGGTGCCTTACCGCGAGGAGTTAAAGCATCTCTATTTCAATGTGCGCAAGACGGATAAGTTGCTAGCAATTCTTAAAGAGCGCTTACGAGCCTACCCCGATGATATCGATACAACAGAAGAGTTGATCGTAATTGATATGACTTTGGGTAATCTGAAGGAAGCGCAGATCTATATTGACTCTGCGCTCCATCAAGATCCCAATTCACCTGTTATTTTGCAATTACAAGTGGAACTGTTGGGGCAGCAAAAACAATATGCTCAGCAGGTGCTTGTTGCCAAAAACCTACTGAGCTTACATGTGCTTTCGACAGAGGAAGAGTGGGGTGTAACCTCAAGTCTTGCAGAAGCCTTGGTTAGTTTGGGAAAATTTGATGAGGCAATGGAATATTATCAAGCGCTTTTGGCGCAAGATCGTTCGAATCCGAATAATTGGCTCAATGTGATGAGTGTTTTGGATAGACAGGGTAAGTATCGCGACTTGCTTGCACTCCTGAAGGACTACCTTCAGCAATTTCCGGAAGACAGTGAGCAAAAGAAGATGTTGGCTGAAACCTATCTCTATAAGCTGAAGGACCTTTCAGTCCTACCTGTTTACCGAGAGTATGTGGAAAGCAGCCATTCGCTTACTTTTGCAATGGATGTGGGTAACAGTTTGGCCGATGCCAAGTTGCTACCTGAGGCAATTGATTGGATCACCGAAATGCTGTCGTTGTTTCCACGAAATCAGCAAATGATTTTGTCTCTTGCAGAATGGTCTGCGGTGCTTCATCGAACGGCCGATGCCCAGCATTGGTATGTGGTTCTGGCGGACCTGACACCGAACGATGCAACCCTTCAATTGAAAATTGGATCAGAATTATTTGCATTGGCAGATCCTAAAGATGCTGAGGTGTCTCTCAATCGGGTAGTAAAGATGGATGCTAACAATGCAGATGCCTGGTTTTGGCTCTCTGAAATTCATGCCCAGAATAATATGACGCTGGCTAAAAGTGAAGCGCAGCGTGTGGTAACACTGTTGGAAGGCCGTAACACTTTAGATGAGCAGCATAGTTGGATGTTGCTCCACTCGCGTATGCGTCTAAGGGAGTCACCAAAGGTTTTGCTCCCCGATTATGCAGTTGCTGTGGCCCAATATCCACATCATGCAGATTTGTTAGCAGATGAAATTGATTTGATGATTGAATCCCATCATCTATCTGAAGCACGTGCACGAATTTCAGATTATCAGCGTCAATTCCCAAAAGACGCAAGACGAGTGCGGCTTATGCAGGTGAGGCTTGCCTTTGTGGAGAAGGATTGGAAGGCTGCCATAGCCTTGTTAGAACCAATGGCGAACGAAACCCCTGGGGATGAGCATGTTGCCAATGATCAATGGGGTGTGAAGCGTGATTTAGGGGAGGCCTATTACAATGATGGACAGTGGTGGAAGGCCCTTCCGCTATTAGAAAAAGTTCAGGCAGCCACAGGTGAGCGTTATCAGGTTGCCACCACCATTTTTGATTTGCATAAAAATTATGATACGCGTGTGACACCACTGTTTAGTTATACGCGTTTCGGAAGCGAATATTTTACATTTGGTGGTGTGCAGTTTAAAAAATATCTCACTCACAATTGGGAACTTAATTCTGAAGTTAAAGAAGGCTACTTTGCGTCGCCATCTTCCAACTATAGTGGTTATACCGAAACCGGAAGCGTAACGGTGGCCAGTCATCACCTGCGTCCTTGGCATGTCTCTTTGGGTGTGGAAGGTGCTGGGAGTAGTGAGCGTACAACGGCATCTCCCACATTGACATTGGAGTACAGGCCAGAGCCAGATACGTTCTTTCAGTTTTTGGGCACCTATCGTAAATTGCGGCAGGATTTACCCCAAGCCGTGGCCTTTGGTAACCTGATGGACATTGTTCAATTTCAAGGGCAGAGAGTGTTTTTTGATCGTCTCGTGTTATCTGCTAAATATTGGTATGAACGTGATTATTTGCCTTCAGGGGCGTCTGCTCATGGGAGTAATACAGAACCCTCGGCCCAAGTGATTATCTTTAAAAAGCCTTACGTTACGTTGGGATGGCAGATGGATTATATTCGACTGAATTCCGATGGGAACTTCCTTAATTCAGTACCGCTTATCCCTTATATGAATGCACAATACGCGGTGGGTGCCATTAGTGGACGCCCCGTGCCCGAATTGTTATTGGAAGGCAGCTTTTACGACGGTCATGACTTTGACCGGGGGCTAAGTATTTTAGGGGGCGATTTGTGGGGCGTGAGGGGTGGATTTGACTGGGCGGCGACCCACTGGTTGGATATATTTGGATCATACGAATTTGGCCGGCAACGCTTGCTTGATATTCCCGGCTATAGTAGCTTTGTAAAATTCGGACTTTCAGGACACTGGTGACCATGGATAAAAAACAAATTTTGATTGTAGATGATGAAGTTGATTTTACGGAAATTGTGAGCACGCTACTCGATTTTCATAACTTTCAGGCCGATACCATTAATGATCCCAAGCAAGTTGTCGAAGCGTTGCAAAAGAAACATTACGATCTTATCGTCACAGATCTTATGATGCCCGGTATGGATGGATTTCAGTTGGTTGAGACGCTTCGTGGCGACCCTAAGTACCATAATATTCCAGTCATTGTGTTGTCAGCGAAGCTTTTGTCCGATGAAGAACGCAAGCGGTTACTGGTGAGTAATGTGAGTTTTCTGACCAAGCCCTTTGAGCCCCAGGGTCTTGTTGAAAAAATTACCCAGATGCTTGCATAAGCCACCCTAAGCACTTGTCTTTATAGCATTTTCCATATATCGTGCAGCACTAACTCATGAAACTTCGCCACTTCATTGAAGTCATCGTTGTTTATGTTGCCTTGGCAGCCATAAACCTTCTTCTATTTCCCCAATATCCAGGATTTGTTGGTGTGGATCCAAGTCCATATTGGATCGGTGTTTTACTTTTTGGATTTCGCTATGGTGTTGTGGCAGGTTTGATGTCGGGGCTGGCCTCTGCATCATTGTATCTTGCTATGGCCTGGTTGGGAATTGAGCGTTATCAATTCGAAGACATTTCCTTCTATATTCTGCCAGCGCTTTTTGTGATTGTGGGTGTTTTAATTGGTGTGGGTGTCTATCAATATCGTGAAATCATTCGTCAGCTTAAGGGGGAAAAGAGTGTTTTGGAAGTGCAGTTAGCAGGAAAAGAAACAGAAGTGACAACGTTGACCACTATTAATTCAGGTTTGGAAAAGCGTATTGTTACCCGGATGCAAACACTCGTCACTCTCTATGAAGGTGCGTTATCCTTGGGAGAAACCGAGCTCGATGTGTTGTATCGTGCAATTCTAAAATTTGTCTCTAAAACCCTGCAGGCAGAGTCTGCAGCAATATATGTGAAGGTAGATGATGGCTGGCGACTTAAGGAGAGTATCGGCTGGAAGGAGTATGAGCGCCATTTGACTTCACTAAAGCCACGTGAGGGGTTAACGGGGTTGGCGGGTTCTGGTAATAAAATTGTGACGATTAGGGATTTTGTTACACCAAATCAAAATGAAGATATCTTGGCTGATGCAGTAATGGCGGGACCCATTCACGCTGGTGAAAAGGGGGAAGTTGTCGCGGTTCTTTCTATTCAGGACATCCCATTCTTACAGTTTAGTAGTGCCTCTGTTAACTTGTTTTCATTTTTGCTGGATTGGGCTTCGCGCTCTTTGGGTCGTGCTAAAGAAATGGAGACGCTCAAGGAGGGTGAAATTTGGGATAGCCAGTTTAATGTGTTTTCCCATCGCTATTTTGAGCAGCGTGCGGGTCAAGAATGGATCCGTTCCAAGACATACTATTTGCCACTAAGTATGGGCTTGGTTGAAGTGTTGGGTTTAGACACATTATCCAAAGATGCCGAGGAACAGCTTCTATTGATCGTTGCACAGGTGCTCCGTGAGAGTTGTCGGGAAATGGATGTAGTGGCGCGTTATCCTGATCCTGGTATCCCATTTGCGTTTTTGCTTATTACAGCCAGTGCCACTCAGGCTGCTGAGATTCAGAAGAAGATTCTTAACAATTTTGAAAAGTTGCAGCTAGGACACCATAATTCGACATTCGCTTCTATCTCAATCAAAGTGGGGCTTTCCAATTTTACACCCCAAGTGCCCAATATTGACGCCATGAATCGTCAGGCAATGGAGTCACTCCATGCTACAGTCTAGATCTCTGATCATTTGGATCGTTGTGGGTTTGTGTGAGTTACCTGTTTCGGCAAATCTGCTTTTGGGCAAGCACATGTTGTGGAGTGTTGCAATTGCCGCACATTTGGTTGCAGGAATTTTGGCCTATTTGGCACCTGCCAAGCAAGCTCAACACCGTATTCATTTGATACTATCAACGCCCTGGGCGGTATGGCTTGCACTGTGGGTGCTTTTTTTACCCGGAGTTGGGTGGATTTTTGGATCTATAATGCTCGTGGGCAGCCGTTGGGGAAATGTCAAAGCCCATCAGGATGATACGGGTGAAGTGTTACCTGCCAGCGCGCTTCCAATTATAAAGCCCGCACAAGAGCCGACAAGCCGTGTGATGCAACAATTGGATTTTCTACCACTTGTTGAGGTGATGGCATGTGATGATATTGATTTGAAGCGAAGTGCGATCGAGCAGCTGGCACGATTACGATCGCCCGACGCAATGAAGATTTTACTGCAGTATCGTCGTGATCCATCGTTGGAAGTGCGATTCTATGTCAATTCAGCACTGTCACGAATCAAGAAGGAGTTTGATGAGGCGTTGGATGCTGCTCGTCGGCAAATGCAGCTGGATGTTTATAAGGTTTCGGCACGTATATTTTTGGCCAAAATCTATTTGCAGTATGCACAGTCGGGCCTTTTAGATCATGACATGGTCAAGATGTATGAAGATGAGGCCATCTTTCACCTGACATTTTCAATTGAATCAAAATATGCTGTCCCAGAGGCATTTCGCATATTGGTGAATTGTTATATAGAGCAAGCAGAGTGGGATAAAGCCTTAGCTGTTGTGCAAAAATCGTGTGATGTTCAAATTGGATATGATCTTGAAATGCAGCAGTGCTATGTCGAGATTTTGTATCATATGAAGAGGTTTGCAGATGTGCGTCCAGCGCTACAGGTGCTGCAGTCAAATTATCTGTTGCCTCATGATTGGCAAACAACTGCACTTTGGTGGGGGGCTTCGTAATGGACCTTCAGCAAATACGACGTGATATTGAAGGAGAATTGGAAGACGCACGATTTTTGGCGTTCATGTCATTGTACACATCATCAGAACCAGGTGTTCAAGAGGAAGTTGATCGTATCGTTAATCAAAATGATCCCATTTTGAAGCTCATGTTTCTGCGCTTTTTAAGTCATGTGCCTGAAAGAAAAGCGGTGGGATACATTTGCCGGCTTATGGAAAATGATAACGTCGTCGTCTCAGAAGCCGCCAGGCATGCATTTGAACAAAACCGATATGAAGCGCGGCTAGACATATTAATGCCACTCATTTTTTCAAAAATCTTTTATGCGCAACGTTTTGCCATAGAGTTTGTAGGGCGTGAAGGACGAATGGATGCGGTTGAACCGCTTGTCACAATGGCAGAAAATGCAAATGAAGCGCTGTTGCTTGTTATTCTAACAACATTGCGATTTCTGCCCAGTGTTAGCTCGATTCCAATAACCTTACACTATATTAATGATCAGAGAGAGGAAGTGCGCTTTCGGGCAACCCTGCTTTGTGGCGAATTGATGGATGTTGAGATGAAGCAATTGCGCTCTTCGCTTTTATCTCTTTTACAGGATCCGTCTTCACGTGTGCGGCGTGCGGCGCTATGGGGATTGCGTCGACATCCTGAAAAGAGCGATGTTGAGATACTGATTGTGATTGCGACAAAAGACTCTGACCCCATGGTTCGCCAAGAAGCAATTTTGGGTTTAGCAGAATTTCCAAACGATAGGGTGATTCAGATGCTGTTAAATATTTTGGTAACAGAAAAAGATCGCTGGGTATCTTTGAAGTGTGAATCTGTTTTGTTGGGAATGCCATCACGATATTTAATTAAAGGTCTTAATGATGTTTTAGCGCACGCAAAAGGGGATGTTCGCAATAAGGCAATTTTATTGGCTGCAGACTACCAGCGTGGCTCTCCTGAATATTTGAAGTTCCTTCTAAAAGGGCTTGTCAATGTGGCATCCGACAAAGAGAGGATTCCTTATTTGGAAGCGTTGGGTATTTTTGGCAGCCCTGATGCGGTCCCAATTCTATTGATGTATGTTTATGGCAGTCCGATTGTGGCTTATGTGGCGATGACATCGCTACTCAAAGTCCACCCCAGTCCTGATACCTATTTAACTTATCTTGAGAAGCCAAATACATCTTCGCTTATTAAACAAATTGTGTTGCGCTATCTTGCGCGGAAGCCACTGGTTGATCGTACTTATCGAGATCGTCTGGTGAAATGTCTGATGGGCTTTTTGAGGGGTGATAATATTAATATGCGCTATCTGGCCGCGCAGGTTCTCATTAATGTAACGGGCGAAGAGGCGCAGGAGGCGTTGCTGGATACCATTGAACATGAAACAGATCCGGCATCACTTCATTTGCTTAGAACCAGCCTTACCGAATTTTTTACTAAGGATCCTCAAGGGTTTGTGGACTTGCTATCACGGCGGCGTGATTCTGAATTTGTCTTTGGCGAAATGGGGCTACTGCTTCAAGATGTTATCTGGAGTTCAAATGATATTCTTGCACAGTTGCCGTCGTTGCTTTCTCCAGATTTTGTAAAGGGGAATGAAGTTTATCTTCAGAACTGTGTAGTTTGGTTGGCGGACCAAATTCTACAGGGACGTGTTTCTCTTGAAAATGTCCTTAAAACGATAAGGGGTATACCTGGTGTGGAGTCAGTAGTTGTGCGTCTTTCCAAAATCCTGGTAGCGCACCCCGATGTGCGCCTGACAATTTCTGCTGATACATGTCAACGCTGGCTGAAAACTGGGGATGATGCCTCATGTGCAGCTATTATTGATTTGATGGGTATTGCTCATGATGTGTCGAGCATTCCTGTTTTGGTCTCAGTTGTATGCAATGATGCGCTGCAGCCATTTCGACAGAATGCGGTGGAGGCCTTAGGTCGCTTAACGGGGGCAGTGAATGATTGATGTGTGTCTACTATTGGAAGGATCTTATCCCTATGTGGCAGGTGGTGTATCCACGTGGGTACATCAGCTTATTGGTGCGATGAAAGATATTCGATTTGGGATTGTGTATATCACACCCCATTCAGATCCAACACGTGAGTTCAAATACACACTTCCCAATAATGTGATTTATCTTAAGGAATTGTGCCTACACGATTATGCCCTAGATGTTGTTGCGCCACGTCGCCCTAAAAAGTCGGACTATGAAACGTTGATTGGATTTTATGAAAATGTGCTGCAAGGGCGTTATGATGGTTTTGAAGATGTTGTTCCTCTCTTTCAAGGACATAATGCCTGTTTTGACTTTAAGTCCTTCTTTGAATCAAAATCTATATGGGCAAGTCTCATTAAAAATTATCAACAGTATGCATCAGACACCGCCTTTTTAGATTTCTTTTGGACATGGCGTGGCACTCAGTTGCCGCTGTTGCAGGTTGTGATGACCGAGGTGCCGAGAGCGCCCATCGTTCATGCTATTTCAACGGGATATGCTGGTCTTTTGGGGGCTGTTGCCAAGATTGCATATGGTAATCAGTTTTTCTTAACTGAACATGGCATTTATACCCATGAGCGTATGCTGGAAATTGCACAAGCAACTTGGATTTATGAGCGTGAACGTATGGGCTATCGTGCAGAACAACATATGTCAGTGTTTAAACAATGGTGGCTAGGTATTTTTAAGGTGATGGGTAGTTTGGCATATCGACATGTGGATCGAATTTTTACGTTGTACGAAGGCAATCGACTCCGCGAAATTCTGGAAGGTGCTAATCCTGAAAAGATTACCATCATTCCAAATGGGATCGACGTGGCATCCTATGAATCAATCGAAAGAGAGCGCAAGCCTGTTCCTCAAATCGGTTTTGTGGGTCGTATTGTGCGCATTAAAGATGCCAAAACCTTTATTCAGGCAGCCCGTTTGGTTCTAGATCAAATTCCAGATGCTGAATTTTATCTAATCGGACCTACTGATGAAGAAGAGGATTATGTAGAGGAGTGCGAGCTCATGATCGAGGCGCAGCATATGGAATCTAAAATTAAGTTGGTGGGAAGGTCAGATGTAAAAGAATATTACAAGTTTCTGGATCTGGTGGTTTTGACAAGTATTTCAGAGGCACAGCCCTATGTCATTTTGGAGGCGGGGGCGTCTGGTATTCCTGTGGTGGCGTCCGATGTGGGAGCGTGTCGTGAGATGCTGGAAGGACGTGATCCCGAGGATATTGCCATTGGCCCTGGAGGGATTGTTACAGAGGTGTCCAATGCAGAATCAACGGCAGAGGCAATTGTTAAGTTGTTAAGTGACCGCGTGCTACAAAAGCGTTGTTCTGAGGCGGCACGCATTCGCGTGCACCGTTATTATAATCAAGACGATTTGTTGAGTCGTTATCTTAACTGTTACGAGCAGGGGATGTAAATGGCGGGTATTGGCTTTCGACTGCAAAAGTTACTCAGTGGTGATTCATATACCGATTTGGTGAAGGCCTACCTATATTCGGCGATGATTGCGGCGGGTCCCATGTTGGTGGTGATGGCCACGTTGGGGATTGTGAAGCGCATTGCCCAAGACTCATTGGGCCTGGATGGTGAAGCAGAGTTTATGGGTTTGGTTGTTTATGTGTATTCATTTTCAATGGTTATTGTTTCTCCTTTCTATTTTACAGTGACGCGCTTTTTGGCAGATCGTTATTATCTTAAAGATTTTGCAAGTTTCTCCCCGACATACTTTTCAGTGATGGGTATTGTGATTGTTCTGCAAGTTATGTTGGGAGGGTGGTGGGTGTCGCGCCTGCCAATACCTCTGGAAGTGGCTGTGTGGGAAGTGATGCTGTATGTTAGTGTGAGTGGAATCTGGATGGCGTCCATTTTTCTATCAGCTGCGCATAACTATATCTGGATGGCTGTATCATTTGTGGGCGGTGGAATATTGGGGGTCATTTGCGGCATTGTGGGCGGTTATTATTACGGACTAGCGGGGTTTTTGGGCGGATTTGCAATTGGCCAAATTGCAACCTGGGCGATGCTGAGTTTACAAATTGTTCGCGAATTTGGGTATCACATTGCCTATCAGTTTGGATTTTTGAAATATTTTATTAAGTACCCACTGCTGGTGTCTGTTGGGTTGCTCTATTATATTGGTATCTGGGTTGATAAGTGGGTGTTTTGGATGTCCCCAAATGCGACGCTCATTTTACAACATATTCGGGTGATGCCAGATTATGATACCTCTTTGTTTGTGGCCTATCTCACAATTGTGCCATCGCTTGCCTTTTTTCTTATTCAAATGGAAACCTCATTTGTACAAGTCTACCAAAGTTATTTTGTCGCAATTCGGCAGCACGCCACGTTTGGTGTGATTAGCGCGTGTGAACAGCGTATCGCGGATACAATTTCCAACCAATTCCAGCGCTTTGCAGTATTTCAAGGGCTAATTAGTGGCATGGCGATCTTGTTTGCGCCTCAGATTGCTGACCTATTTAAGTTAAGTCCTGCGCAAGTGGGTATCTTCCGCGTGGGTATTCTGGGTGCATTCATGCAGATGGGAATGATTATGATTATTAACCTGCTATTTTATTTCGATGCTCAGTTAGATGCGGTTTTGATTACGCTTTTGTTTATGATCTGTAATGCTGTTTTTGCGCAAGTGACGCTGTATTTGGGGCTTCCGGCATATGGGTTCGGTTATACGTGCGCCTCGTTTTTGTCGCTGTTGATTGGATTCTTTGTGCTAGATCGCCGCATTCGATTCATGAGCTATTGGACCTTTATGCGTCAGCCTGTTGTGATTCCGAAGTTTAAGCTGGAATCGGAATAGCTTTTAACTTCTCTCTCATCTGTGCACCCCGTACATTTCGCCTAGGGTTTATTTCTATTAATATCAGTTAGTTAGATTGTTTTTGGTTTTTTGGGAAGGCGTTTTGGTTGTAGCATATGGCGTATTGTTGCTTGCTCCCTTGCTTCATCGCTGGGTAATAAGTTGATGACAAAATCTCTGTAGAAACCTCGTCGGACTTCTTCGTTGTGTGCGAGTCCTAAGTATGATGGGTGTGGATCGATCGGAATTTTTGAATCGCCATGTGAATAAAAATTATATGCTGACCACGCCCATTTTTTTGGATGTTCAACAATTCCGGCACGGACTGGATTGCGATCTAAATATCTCATGCAAGAAAGTGCGTATCTGTCTGTGTCAATTACCGAACATTTATAGTCATTGATCCAAAGATGCCCATGGCGCTGATGTCGTTTATTGTAATCAAAAGCATACTTCTGATTGATTCCGTGCATGACGTGATTAAGCAGCGCAGGCCCGGGGGTGGTAATAATCAAATGAACATGACTATGCATAATAACAAGGTGATTTAGAAAAAATCCAAGCTGTTGGCGGCACTGGTCTACTATAAAAAGATATCGGTCAAAATCGTCCTTGGTTTGAAATCGAAAGTCCTTGTTGTTGCACTGCACGCGCACATGATAGCAAAGTCCCTCACCCAGTTTTCTTGGATAGCGTCCCATACCATTTGCTTTTGCAGATATTATGCCAATTGTTGTTGGCTATTTGTTGGGATTTGAGAGGGGTACTGTTTTATTTTTGGACAATGAATGTACAAAACTTGAACGGCGAAAGTCTGTAACATGTTGATTGCGAATAGGAAAAACCCTGGGCGAAATGTACGGGGTGCAGGGGGGTGCAGGGGAGGTTAATGAATCGTGAAAACCAATGGGAATTGTATGTGGCCAGAATAGAGCGGCAGTGGGGCGCTACGTTCAACGGCTTGCATAGCAGCGCTATCGAGTGTCGGCACTCCTGAAGATTGTATAATTGTAATGTCTGTTGGGATGCCGTTGTCCTGAATGCGAAAACGAAGTCTGACACGTCCCTCTTGTCGCATGAGACGTGCCTGTTCGGGATAATGTTTGGCGCGTTCAATGCGGCGTCGAATTTCTGCCAATACTGGGTTTCCTGCACCTGGCGTGCCGCCACTACCCGTACCGGCTACTCCAGTTCCTTCACCATTGCCTGTGGTAGTGGTGCCAACCGCTTCAGAGCTATCTGTTGTTGTCTTGTGTTCGGTGCTTTGGGTTTTTATTGATTCTGGTGACGACGGTTGCGATTTTTGAACTGTGGGTTTCGACTGAGCTGTTGCGCCACCGTCATCTCCGTCACCAATAATGACATCGTCTACAAATAGTGCAGAGCCAGGATGGTCGGCAGGCACGTTCCACCATGCGGCTACAACAAGCGCAATTAAAATGCCCAAGTGAATGATAATTGACAGCGTAATGCCCTGTCGGAATTCAAGTGGGCGTTCGTTTTTTTTCTTTCTGCGCCGTCGGCGTCTTTTGGGAGTCACTCGTTTCATAGTTACATTGGAACAAAATAGGGCCGTCCATTCACTTCATTAATGCCCACGTAGACATCTGCATCAAATGTGGCACAGACATTTCTGTAGCTTAGTGTTTTTTCTGTAGGGCCGCTAGCATATACCTGCCCACCCTTTAATAATACCACGTGGGTGCAAATTTGGGCAGCGAGGTTTAAGTCATGCAAGACAGCAATGACCGTGCCATTTGTTTTGCTTACCCAGTCTCGCAAAATGCGCACGACATCAGACTGATGACGGATATCCATAAAGGTGGTGGGTTCATCCAGCAATAAGAGTTGCGGCGTTTGCGCCAGTGCGCGGGCAAGGATGATGCGCTGACGTTCACCGCCAGAGAGTTCGCCAACATAACGATCCCGAAGATCCCAACAGTCACATAGCTGCATGGCTTCAAACACCATATGCTGATCATCCTGCGACGCAAATCCAAAGCCAGTGCTAAAGGGAAGACGTCCCAAAAGTACCAAGTCAATTGCGCGCATGGGAAAAATCTGGGGTGTCTCTTGTGGTACATAGGCCACGTGTTGCGCCAATTTTCGGCGACTCCACGTGGACTGTATTTTTCCAAAAATTGTAATGTCGCCCCGTGTTGGCAATAAGCTGCTGCTCATCAATTTAAGGAGTGTGGTCTTTCCTGCACCGTTGGGTCCAAGGATACCGGTGATTTGACCCTTTGGAAAATCAAGCGATGTAATTTCCAAAATGCGACGTTCATCGTATGCAAATTGAATATTGTTTAGAGAGATCATGCCGTCATCTCCCGTCGCAAGAGCCAGACAAATACGGGTCCACCAATGAGTGCCGTAATGACACCGACAGGTAGTTCGGTTTGAATTTGGGGTACCGCAGAGAGTGCGCGTGCAAGGGTGTCGGCAACAATCAAGAAGCTGCCCCCAACCAATGCGGAAGCAGGAATGGAGAAGCGGTGATCGCTTCCCCATAATAGACGCACAATGTGGGGAATGAAGAGGCCAACGAATCCAATTAGCCCAGCAACGGCAACGACTGCGCCGATCATAATGGATGCGGCGATGAATGTTTGAATGGAAAGTCGTTGCGGATTGATGCCGACAGAATGCGCAGTTTCATCACCCAGGCACATGGCGTTCAGCGCTGCGCCATTACGTGTTAGCCAAATGAGTGATGGGATAACTGCAAGCGAAATCCATCCAACCGTTTTGAGTGAAACCGTTTCAAGACTGCCGATCAGTAGAAAAAGAATGGCATGGGCGTCTTCCATGCGTACCAAGGTGTGAACCAGCATGATGACGGCAAATGCGAATGCATTGAAAATCACACCCGCTAACAAGAGTGCATGTGGGGATTGGCGCTGGCCTACTGCCCACACTAAAAAAAGCATGGTGGCAATGCTGCTGCCAAAGGCACAGAAGATGGTGATGATGAATGGGAGCTTCAATACAACGCCCATGACGCTTCCGAGTGCGGCGCCGCCGGAAACACCTAATACATAAGGGTCTGCGAGTGGGTTTCGTAGAAGCGCTTGGAATGCGCAGCCCGATGAGGCAAGCGCCATGCCAACGATCATTCCCAAGAGAACGCGTGGCAGGCGCACTTGCCATAAAATGATTTGGCTCGTGGGGTCATTCCATTGCAGCATTTGCGGGCCGACTGCGAGTCCAAAGATCATGCAGATGATCGCTACGATTGCTAGAAGCCCAAGGCCGATGAGCCATTTTTTAAATGACAGTGTGCTCATAGTTGTTTGGCCAGTTGCATGGCAGCTGCGGGCAGACGTGGTCCTGGGCGAAAGTCATCCATGTTGAGTGAGATGATGCGATTGTGCTTCACAGCCGATAGCATGGGAAACTGGTTCCAAAATTGCTGGGAGCGTTCAGTGCCCATGGTGATATCAATAATGATGGTGGGATTTAATTTTAATAATGTTTCAGTATTCAAATGAGGGTAGGGCAGCGGTGTATTTCCCATGACATTTTGAACGCCAAGAGCTGATAGCACTTCACCCAAAAATGTTTGGGCTCCCACAACAATCAGCGGGCGATAGCCCACTACGATGAGTGCATTTTGATCGTGGGCTTTGGGAATTTTATTCATTTGTGTGTGCATGTCTTTAACAAGTCGCGCCGCTTCTTTGGGGCGTCCCACTTGATCGCCTATTTTTTGGATGGATTGATACATGTCCTCCAAGGTTTTGAATGAGAAGAACGCCGTCTGCAACCCCAATTTTTGGAGCTGCAGTGTGGCGTTTTTGGCACTGTTCTCTTCCGAGCCCATCACTAGATCAGGATGCACGGCAAGCAGCTGTTCTGGGAATGGCCGCAAATAATCGGCGACCTTGGGAAGCGCACGTGCTGCAATCGGTTGGTTGCACCATGTGGTGACACCCACCACTTGATTGCCCACACCCAGTGCAAAAAGAATCTCGGTGATGTTGGGTTTGAGCGAGACAATGCGTTTTACAACTACTTGATTTTCAATAGGAAAAGCTGTTGTGGAAAAACATCCGGTGCACAGGAGAGTGGTAATCAGTCCCAGTGCCGCCATAATAGATGCAATTCGTCTCACTGGATCTCCACAATATCAGGACCGTTTGCGATAAAAAGGCGGCTGCCCCAGCACACACCTTTTGCCAATCCAGAATAGTCTGTCAAATTCTTGTCTATCGTAACGGGTTGGCCAAAAGTTTTGGGAGTTGATCCTGAAATATCCCATGCGTGTACAATGCCAGTATTAAAATTGCCGGCAATTAGATGGTCATCTCCAATAAATGTGGCGAAGGAAATCAAATGTGCGCCACTCGTGACCAGTGCTTCAGGAGCTGTTGCGACTTGGGGTGTGGCTTTCAAATCGTTTGTACTAAGAATGACAACGCGTCCCGAATTGTCTGCAGATGGAATGGCAATGTGTTGATTGTCGTCCGATACAGTAATTTCGCCTGCAACCCCAAGGCCGGCGAAGGGTAGTTCAATTTTTTGAATAAATGCCAGCGTCTCGGCATCAAAGACAACCAAACTACTGTGAGTCCCACTTGTGTCACCTGCCCCATCCAGCGACTCAGTGTTGATGATGCCTACGTAGGTTTTTCCATTGAGGGTCCATTTCCCAATGCTGGTGGGGTTGGCGCCTTGAGTTGCCAATACTTTTGGTGGGCTGTCTGGCGATGTGGCAGAGTAGACCAATACTGACCCCGGATCGTACTCCGGTTTTCCAGTAGAAAATGAAATATTACTTGTTACCACAAATACATTATCCCCATAAATAAGAGTGCCCTTCGGAAAACTGGGTTTAAATTCCTTCTCTGAAAGAGAAACCGGTGCGAATGTTTTCCAAATTGGTTTTGCATTCACATTGGTCATCCATTGGATGCCTGATTCATAGGTGGCAGCGTCTGACCCGGTAATAATGAGAATGCCATTATTCCCTAATGCGATTTGGTCTGCCGTTGATGAAAGGGGTGTATTCATTGATATCCCAGACAACCCCCATTGGAAAAATGTGTTGTTTTTTGCAAAATCAGAACAGGTACCTGCGCCTGTTTCGTCCAAGTCATTGATGATAGCACTGTTTGTGCAGGGTGTGGCAAGCGCCTTTACCTTTCCCAATTCAAACGCTGCAACGCAGCCAGTTGGCACTCTTGTTTGAATATCAGTTTTTGTATCTTTTGATTCCACATAGCTATCAGTAGTTTCATTCCGTGATGTTAAATCACTTGAAGTTATGCTGTCAGGGCTAAACGTGTCGACCGCAAATTCTACATCGACACCTGATGCATCTGCACCACCGTCAGTAGCGCCAGTTGTGTCATCCGTATCACTTAATCGACTTGCACACCCTGATACGACTAAGCCAACTGCAATTGCAATTCCGATTGCCATGTCTATTCTCCCTGTTAATTGGTTATTATGGTTTTGAGCCATGCACCACTGCAATGGCATCTAAATCAAATCCGTTGGTTCCGTTGATTCCTTTAAAGGGGGTCAGCCCCTGATCGATGATGCGAATAAATTTGACCTTTTGCACACCAATTGCTGCTAAATCAAATGGGTCACCGCCAGCTGTCTGTGGATCTAGTGGATCTACTCCATTGGTGGGGTTGGACAGCACCGGATGTGTGCCGGCACAGCCTGGATAGTTGGGCGAGTTGTTTAGATCGCACGGGAAATCAGTAAAATTCACACCATCCATGCTCACACCAACAATAGCAGGCTCACTAAATACCGCATTCGGATTGCCGCCGGCATAAAATGCATTTTCAAAAACGATGAAGTCGGTGCCAGGACCATCGGCAATGGGGCAGTGGTTGAACGCCACAATAATCTGCCCCTTATCACCCAGTGAAAATGTGTCGGTGCTTCCCATGATGACGCTCCCACCCTGCGGAGGTCCTTGAATCACCTGTGGTAAATTGTTTTCGTTGGCGCCACCACCCGATCCCACCACATAACTGACAATTTGATTCACAAATGGTATAGCGCCAATGTCTTTGCAATTCACAACAACAAGTTTCCCATTATCCTCTGGTGTTTCTGTTGTGGGGGCAGACGATATGTTGGGTACGGCACCAGTGTGGATAGCAACAGTCGTTTGCGCAGATACTCCCCCCACGCTGACAGTGATCTTGGTGATACCTGTGGAAATGCCTGTCACTAGGCCATCTGCGGACACTGTGGCAATTGCAGGGTTGTCGCTATGCCAATGAAGTGTGTAGATTTGCTGGGTGTCTGGGTGCGTAAAATGAGTGGTGATGTTGATTAATTGTTTGCCGGTACCAAGCGTTACAAGTCCTGAAACATAAGATTGATTGCCAACACCCAATGGAACGAATGCAGGTCGAATTTCAACACTGCGAAGTGGTGGTATCTTTTGGGGTGCACCTGAATAAGTATTAATTGTAACCATGCTGCCAGGATTTCCGGTGAGCGCAAAGACATCAGGCCCGGTGAAGTCAGTGCCCGCAATTCCAGGGCGGATGGCAATGTCTGAGATGCCAGTGTTAACACCACTGGGGTTATCTGGTGTAACACCTTTTGAAAATCCAACAGGCCATGACGTGGGAAAAGGAGTGACTGGATTAGATGTAAGATCTAAAATAAAAACACTACTTTGGTCAAAACTTCCTACAAACGCACGCTCACCATCGGGCGTGATTGCAACAGCTGTGAGGTAGTCGTTCGAAATGCTGCTATTAATTGTAATAGGGTTTGATAAGTCGCGTATCCATTGATTTTGCAGTAGATCCAGTTGGTAGACGTGTGGAAATGCAGTGCTGCCAAAATAGGCAAACTGTCCTGTTGGATCAATGCGAGGTGCAAAAAATGACAACGATGATTTGCCCATTGGTAAGCTCGAAGTAAGTGCTCCTGTTGTAGCGTTTACAATGTCAACAGACGATGGTGTTTCAGGAGAGGCTTCGCCATCAATAATGTTGAGTACCCCAGAATTGGTAATGAGAACGGTGCCATTACCCACATTGGTAATGCCCGTGGGATTGTAGCCCGATGTAATGATGGTGGGTTGAGGTGCAGCAACAAGTCCCGTTTCGGTAATGGTGTAGCGAAACACCGTTCCCGGTGCGGCAACCGCAGGGGGTGCGTAGCGTAAGTAGTTGGCAGTACTCACCCATAGCGTGTCATTTGTAATGGCGATCCCACCCGGAAAGGCAACATGGATTTCATTTGTTGTGGTATCAACATTGCCATCGTTATCAAAATCCAGAGGACCTGACAGTGGCAGTGACGAGTCCAGTTTTACACTTTTTGGAAGCGCAACGGCTGCGCGCACGTCACCGGTTGTCGGGTTGAAGTCAATTACGTGAGATGATGTGAGCATGAACGCACGTGTGGGACTTTGAATAATTAAATTGTTGGGCAATCCTGTTCCT
This sequence comes from Deltaproteobacteria bacterium CG11_big_fil_rev_8_21_14_0_20_47_16, assembly GCA_002796325.1. Classification (GTDB taxonomy): domain Bacteria; phylum UBA10199; class UBA10199; family 1-14-0-20-47-16; genus 1-14-0-20-47-16. The sequence goes on from PCXA01000001.1 coordinate 486,479, forward strand.
GGAGGGGAGGTAACGCCTTTAAATTTTGTAGATATAGAATACGGGCGACTATCCAGATCAATCGCGACCACGCCTGATGGATTGAGTGTGCTGACGACAAATGCGGTGGAGCGCATGCTGTCGATATCTGGAATGATGATACGTGCCGGATAGGGACTTGCAAATAGAAAGGCATCCTTGGTGATAGTGGCACTTCCCAGCTCGGTGGATTCAGAAGTGAATATCTGGGGATCTTTATCAACATTGGTGTACAGCATGCCATCGCCGCATGCCGATATGGTGAAGGCAACAATCAATAGTAGTAAGCGGTTCATGTTTTTGGCTCCTTCGCCCAGTCGTATTTGATGGTTGCAAAAAAGCTACGACGCGGCAGTGGAAACGCACGCACGTCATAAAGCTGAATGTTGGCCAAGTTCTTGCCTTCAACGATAATGCTCCAATTCTTCCAAACGGTGCCCACAATGCCCGCATCCACTTGTGTTTTGGATGAAATGAAAACGGTATTCTGTACGTTGACGGGAATGCGGGAGATCATTTGAACATCCGAGAAGATTGCCAACGCCCAATTTTTGCCCCACTTTTGATCATAGGTGAGGCGCACATTTCCCAATTGTATGGGACGTCCCGCCAATTGATTGCCTGTGCTGGCAAAATGCGCACTCGTCCATGTGTAGTTGGCTTCTGCAGTCATGACTTTTGCAAAGTGGAGTTTTCCGGAAGCCTCGATGCCATGGATATGCACCTTGAATGTGTTGATGGGTGCAATGGTTAGGGCGCTGATGGGTACAAAGATGATCGAGTTGTAGACTTGGTTTAAGTAATAGGCCAATTCAAGGTGGCCGCGATTGGAATGCAGCTTGAACCCAACATCAAAGTTGAGTGACTTTTCTTTGTCCAAGTTGGGATTGCCACGCAAAAAACCTTCATTGGGAAAGTAAAGTTCGCTGAAGTTGGGAATGCGATACCCATACTCAATGTTGGATTTGAACAAAAGCCATCGTGTGGCATTGGCGACAACACCCAGCTTGAGTCCTGTGTTGTGTTGGTAGTGTGTAGCGGTTTCGTATCGAACAACAGGTAAAATGACAAAATAGTCGTGAGGGGTGTGCCACTCATCTTGTAACATAATCATGCCCACATTGCGGTGCTGGGTACCAATGGGTACTGTTGTTGAATTGCCGACAGAGTCAGTTTGGCGTTCCAGTCGGTAGTCGGCGCGGAATTTGGTTTCATGCTCACCGGCACCACTCCACGAGTAGCCCATCGTAAAATTTGGATTGGCTGCTAGGTAATTGACAGTGTGGTTGATGGGGCTGCCAACGGCAGGGCTTTCATCGCGGAAGTGACGAAACTCATACTGAAAGTTACCGGCAGGTTGGAAAAATAAATGGTCGGCAGCGCATCCACTACATGTACCTTGCACGGTTGCAACGTTACGCCAGTAGCGTTCTTGCGCATCGAGTGGATCACCGGGGTAGAGGAGTGTGGTTTGCTCTTCCGTGCCGGGCATCTGGCGTGTGGTCCAAAAGAAGTTGTCAGATCCCTGTAAAAACCAATGATCGCCCACCATCATGTCGCCTTTGGCAAGAAGGGAATCGGATAATGATCTATTGTGGACACGATCAAACACTTGGCCGGTGACACCTGTGGGCGTGCCGGTCAGGGTGGTGGCAGCCGCCTTGAAGTGATAATCACCCTTTGTCATAAAATGACTAAATGACAAAAGGCCGCTCTTGGTTTTGGTTTCTTTGGCAACGCTTCCACCAGCTTTGAATGTTTGAAAATAACCGCCACCGGCATAGACCGCTGCTTGTTCCCCGCGCTTGGCGTGTTTGGTAATGATGTTGATGACACCGCCAATGGCATCTTGACCGAATTGTGCGGTACCACCGCCACGAATGACTTCGATGCGATCAATAATATCAATGGGGATACTTGAAAGATCAACTGTTCCGGTCGCTCCTGTATTGAGTCGAATGCCGTCCATGTAAACAGCAACTTGTTCAGGTGTGGAACCGCGAATGGTCATGGTGGAGAACTGACCCAATCCACCTGTTTCCTGAACGTTCACACCTACGGTTCGTGAAACAATTTCAGTTAAGTTGCGAAATTGCGTTTTAAGGGCAGATGGTTTGATAACGGTTGTAAATGAAGAGGGTGCGCCCGCAGATGTATCATCGGCCTCAGCCTCAACACGAATTTCTCCCAAGCTAGCAGCATCATCGGACAAGGTGCTGTCTTGTGCGCGCACGGGATGTGGGCAGGCGAGACAAAAAACAAACAACAGCAATGGGAGTCGATAAGGGTGCATGTCCCCACTCTTTCCGCGAAGAGGGTTAAGTGAAAGTTACTCTGAAGAGAGGTCTCCTGACTTGCGACAAACTGGTTCCCCTTGCCTTCCCATTTGGTTGGAAAAACCAAACAGTGACTAACGGGGACCCCCCAAAATCGCTTACAGTGGCGGGACCGTGTAGGAATTGCACCTACTTCCCTGATTCTTCAGTGTGTGGGCGCTTAGTGCCTCAGTGGGGTAACGTCAAGCAAATCCCCCCCTTGTGTGCACCCCGTACATTTCGCCTAGGGTTTATCTCTTTTAAAATTAGTGGGTTATGGATTTTAGAAAATGGTGGGCCCCTTGATTGCTGGGGTCGTTGTGGAGACTATGTTCAAAATAGCTTCGTGCGGCTGCGCGGTCACCATCACGTAGTGCCTGTACACCCTTCATGTAGAGAACTGCAGGAACGAAGGGATACTCATTATATAATTGGCTCACAACCGCAGCTGCTTCCGGTGCATTCGCTTGCATCAAATTTGCAGCCAATGTGAATTGGGCATCAAAGTTGTGTGGCGCCAAACGTGCGGCCATTCGTGATTCAGAAATGCGATCTTGAAGTGAGGATGCTGTTTGTGTGCGTTGAACGTAAATGAGAGCCGTTTGATTGAGTGCAACATTTAATGTGAGCACCAGTACAATTATTGCAGCGAGTATTTTAGATGTGATTAATATTCGTGAGCTATTGTTTGCGGTGGCATAAAAAAGAATACCAATAGAAAATGCGATATATAAGCGTGTTATGGGCATAATGTAATTTGTACTGAACTGCCAACTGATGAGGGCGATAGTGATGCTCATCAGGCTGGTAATGATAAGAATCTGATTTTGAAAGGGACGTTTTGAAATATCCTTGAAACCTCTGCGGTAAATGTAAACGCATCCTAGTAGGAAGAGAAAGAGTCCTGGTATTCCAAGCTCCATTGTCTGATGTAGCAGCTCGTTGTGTGGATGCATAAACCAGACATGGCTGGTCACCACAGAGTCGAACGCCTTGCGGTGTGCATATTCTGGGTAAATGAACCTAAAGTTGTCTAAGCCCCAGCCTATTATAGGGCGATCACGGATGATGCTGAGTGTTGTGAGGTAAGTGTGCCACCGATTAGATGATGCATCTTCCAAGCGGAGTGTGACCATGTCATGTAAGCGCTGAATTGTTGGATCGCTGACTTGGGTTTTTTGTGAAATGGTTGTGATAGCGGCACCAACAATTAGCGTGAGTGCCAAAAATGTGTAAATCTGCTTTCGCTTCAAATAATGGATTTTATGGAGACCAATGATCATTATAAGGATTCCACCTACACACCCCAAAATGCTTGCACGTCTTGCGGACTCCCATAGGCCTTCAAGAATAATAATCACTAATAGTGTTGTGAGTGGTACCCAAATTTTTCTGGATACTTTTGTGCTGAGATAAAAAACTAATGGAATTTGCAGTGCTATAAAATCGCTATAGTAGGTGATGTGGCCAATAGGTGAAACAAAAGGAGCTTGCGACCAAAGGAATGATGTGGTTGGGAGCAAGTGTTTGGCAGCAATAATTAGTACGGCTGAGGTAATGCTACAAATTGAAATGTATAAAATGGTTGTTGAGCTTTGTTGTGAAAAAAACCATGCGATGGCAATCCAAAGCAGGAGTTGGCTCAATTCTTCAAATCCAAATATATAACCCATTGGTGATAGTAAAATTGAGATAATGCAGATGGTGCAGTAAAGAACAAGGCCCGTTGTGAGTGCCGTGGAAGGGATGGCAATGCCCCTTCTTAAAATAAGCCAAGTCACACATAATCCACCTCCAACATAGAGTAAGGTGTTTTTGACATCATCGTACGGTCGGGGGAAAACTTCGGTAAAACTCCAAATGATGGCGAGCCACCAGGCTAGAATAACTGTGACTAATTTCATGGTTGTTTATGTATCATAGCTATTTCGTCAGTGCCATAAGCTAATTTCCATACGGGTCCTTAGGAGGGGAAGAGTATGGATCTTTGGGAGGTGTGCATTTTGGTATACTGTCAAATGTGGGACATGTAACGGTTGTGTTAACATAGCCAGGATAATATATGACATCTTTGGATATGCATGTGGAGGAGATTGTTGGAGAATATGGATCTTTGGGATTGCCAGTGCAGACTAACATTCCTGAAGTGTTTGTGCAGCCAGCAGTATTTTTCCCTTCTGTATTTTTGATGTTACATGCAGGTTCTCCAAAGGCGCAGACCGGGTCTAATGCGGAGGTTGCTAACAATGGATATTGTGTACCCGTTCCGATACCCAGTTGCCCATCTTTGTTGATGCCCCAACATTTAACGGTACCATCTTTAAGAATCGCGCAATTGAAGCCGCTACCGCTTGTAAGGCTTGTAGCGCCTGCAAGGCCTTTGACGGTAATTGGTATGAGCGACTTGTTGGTTGTTCCATCTCCCAGTTGGCCCGATACGTTATTGCCCCAACATTTAATAGTGCTGTCTGAGAGAAGGGCGCAGCTAAATGTGTCACTTCTGTTGATTTGTTGGACATTATTTAGGTTCTTAACGGTAGCTGGGTCGGATGAATAAGCTTCGGTGCCATTTCCTGCTTGCCCATAGTAATTGTATCCCCAGCATTTAGCGGTTCCGTCATTAAGTGTGACGCAGGTTGTGCTATTGTAGGAATTAATTGATATTGCATTGGATACTCCGACAACGCTAGCTGGTAAGGGCGCATCATTTTGTGTGCCGTTGCCAAGTTCTTTTGCTATGTTGTATCCCCAACATTTAGCGGTTCCGTCTTTAAGAAGAGCACAGTTGAACATGTAGCCAGAGCTGATTGCTATTGCATTATCAATGCCAGTTACATTGGTGGGGACGCTTGAATTATTTTTTGTGCCATTACCCAGTTGGCCGTGATTGTTGCGTCCCAGGCATTTAACAGTACCATCGTTGAGTAGGGCACAGGTGGTATCATTGCCCAAGATTACTTTTGATATATTCGAAATATTGGGAACGACGATGGGTGTCTGCATATAGTTATTTGATCCATAACCCAGTTGTCCAGAATAGTTGTCTCCCCAGCATGAGAGGCTGCCATCACTTGAAGTGGCACAGGCGTTGGTGGGTCCAACAAATATGTTTGTGGCATTTGTGATGTTGCTGACTTTGACGGGAATGTTTGATGAGCTTGTAGATCCATTACCCAGTTGTCCATAGTTGTTCGTTCCCCAACACATAACGGTTCCATCTTTAAGTAATGCACAGAAGAATTTTTTGCCGGCTGCTATTTGAGAGGCGTTGGTTATATTTTTGACGTTGGTTGGTGAATAAGCATCAAAGTCAGTGCCAATGCCTAGCTGCCCAGAGTAGTTTGCTCCCCAACATTTGATTGACCCGCTATTGAGAAGTGCACAGACTGAGCTGTTGTCAATTGCAATTTCCTTTATACCACTTATGTTGCATTCGCATGCATCACCCTTGCCATCTGAATTGCTGTCCTTTTGGTCAGTGTTGGCCTGGAACGGACAATTATCTTTATCGTCCTTAATACTGTCGTTGTCTGAGTCGATGCATTGGGAATCTGATGTGTTTGCTGTGCCTTCAACACAGGTTCCTGCAATACATTTTTCACTGCCATTGCAGATATTGCTATCAAGACATTCACTGTCGGTCTGGCATAGTTTGGGTGGCAGTCCTTTGTCTGCACCAAGTGGTTTTTCACAGGCGCCATCTAGCGGATTGCATAAATTAGGTGCAGCGCATTTTTGAATATGACTCACGGTACCATTAGTGCAGCTGTCGATTGTGCAAATATCACCATCATCGGTTTGTTTGCCAATGCAAGGGTCTTCACATGCACCAGTGTTAGGATTGCAGACGTTGGGTGAGGTGCATTTTGGTGTGTGGGTGACAGTGCCGTTTGTACACGCATCAATTGTACAGATGTTGCTGTCATCGACTTGCTTGCCTGAACAAAGGTCAATGGGCTTGCATTGCCCTGTTTCGTCACACTTTTCTCCGACAGGGCAAAGGTCTTGGGGTGTTTTGACTATGCCTTTCAAAGGATCACAACTGACATTTTCGCAGGCGGTTGATGATGTTGTTATAGCCAAATGTGAACAGGTATTGGCAGAGCAGGCGTCAGTGGTGCATGCGTTGTTGTCATTGCAATCGCTCGCAGATAGGCATTCAAGACATGTACCTCCGGAGCAAACCTTCTTATCAGTTGGGCAATCGATTGCTTGAGTGTAACTATTGCTGTCGTTGATACATTGGACTTGGATCAATTTTCCACTATTGTCGCAGAAGTCGTTACCAGAGATTGTTTTTCCGTTTTCAATCCACGAAATTTCACCCAAAATGGTTGGATCGTTTTGAGGATCGATGGCATCCTTGCAATTAGTACATAGATTGTTAGCGCCACAACCAAGTGGGCAGATTTCAACTTTCTTGTAGGCATCTCCTATGCTTTGGCAAAGCCCTGAAGCTATAGCGTTGTCGTCACAGCATGCCCAAGTTTCATGTGTGTTTTGTGCTTGAATGCAGGAGTTGATACTTTCTTTGGTGTCGATAATTTCTCCTTTGAAATTGGTGGTAATCTGAATGACTCCATCCTGAGTAGGTTTGTATCCGCAAGTTTTTGTTAATTTTTCAACACAGAGCCCCTGATAGCAAACTTTACCGTCAGGACAAAACTCAGGGTCTTTGGATTTGAATCCAGATGGATTACTTATGTCGCATATGGTTTTAACAATTTTTTCAGGTATTGCGAGGTCACAACTATCATAACTAGTAAATGCGGAGCCCTTTGAGGTTGTTCCCTTAACACCATGTACGCCGACATCATTTTGAATGTCAGTGCATTGGGGTTCTTGTGGGAGATAGCATACACCGTCACCGCAGAGTTGTGTGCCGGGACACGTGAATGTTTTACTGCTATATCCTTTAGAGTTTCCAGCATCGCATTTGAATTGTTCGACAATTTTCTTTGTTTTACAGCTATCGTTGGCCACTGATGCTACAACACCTTTTAGTTTGATTTGGCCAAAAGCATCCAATTTGCCATGAGAATTTGTTGATCCACTAATATCGGTATCGTTACAATCTGGTGTGCCATTTGTACCGCTATTGCCGTTGCCTGTGTCAATCGGGAGTTGTTTGTTGTCACAAAGTCCCTTTTGGCAGGTGCCTGGTAAGCAAGGTGAAGTGCCAACTTTTGGTGTTCCATTATCGCACCATTCGTGTTTGACGGTATAGAGTGTCACGCAAGAATCGGCAACCCACGTGCCTCCATCCATAGGAGAAATGGTTGTGTCGCTGCCATACTTCTTCTGCATCTCTTCCTGAGTAAGTGAAGGGTCGCAAATATCTTTACTCGGAGGACAGTCGAACGACGTCATTTGACAGCCATCAATTTCAGGACACATGTCGTTAAAGTTTTCGGGACATGGGTCGGGTTTCGGAACACAGGCAGCAGATACTGCTGGGCTATCGGTGCCGCTGGCATCTGGGTTATACAAAACTCCGGTTGGCACCCCCTGACAGATATAGCCATCTGGGCACTTTACCGGAGTCTTTTTGATCAATTGTTGAAAATTAGAAGTGCTTGGCGCTGCTGTACAGATTTGTTCATATAGAAAGGACGAATCTTTGCAGTAATCTCCAGCGTAATGGAAATCGTCATCAGCAATGGTCTTATACTTGACGAATCCAGCTGTTTTAATCTGGGGATTATATTTGCCAAGCCAACTGCCCCAAGTGCTGGTATCCGATGCTCCAATAAAGTCACTGTCATAGCAACCAAGTGGTTTAGGTGGAATAACGCACTTACCTTGATCGCAGACCTCTCCCTCTCCACAGCTATAAGTATAGATCACCTTTTTTGATGTATATTGGGGAACTGATTGTGCTGGGAGGATTTCTTCTTGAACACATTTTCCTGCAACAACAATCTTGCCTGCGCCGTCGGTTGTTTGGCAGACAGGAGTGAATGTCGTTTCCAGCCCATTAAATGTGCTATGGACAATTGTCTTTCCATCAATGTCTTCACTCCAACAGTCGTTGGCGCGCGCAATTGACCCCAGCAGAACGCTAAGAAGAATGACCGCAACGCAGCTCAATAGCTTATTTGGGTACACATTCGCCATTTTCACATCCATTTGTTGTTTCAATTGCGCATGCGACCTTTTCAAAGAAGAAGGTATTGTTGGGGCCGCACGCCACTTGCAAAACAGCAGTGAATTTCTTTCCATCAAAATCTACGCAAGTGTCGCTTGTTGATTTTTCTTTGGGTGTGCTTGGGAAAATAACAGCAGTGCCTTTGATGTTTGGATCATTGGACACGTCGTTGTCGTAACAATAGTTGAGTGACTCTTTGCACTGCGGATCGTTTTGGTTGGCGGGATTGTCGCAGCTAAAGCCACCCGTTGGTTTCTTGGGACAGGCAGGGTTGTCAGGTGTTTTGCTGCAGTCTACCGTAATTTTACATAGCGGATCTGTAGGTGTTTTAGTGCAATCCAGTACATTTACGCATTTTGGATCGTTCTGGTTAGCAGTATCAGTACAGTCGATGTCCTTTGGTTTTTGCGGACAAGCAGGGTTATCAGGTGTTTTGCTGCAATCTACTGTTGGTGTTGAACATTGTGGGTCTGTAGGTGTTTTGCTGCACAGATCAGATAATTTGCATGCAGGTGTATCAATGGCTGTGTGAATAATAACTGCTTTGCCATCGACAGAATTGCAGGTGTCAATGGTACAGTTGTTGTAGTCGTCGACGTTAATTGGTGTGTTGAAAATGTCACCTGTGTCTTCTTTGCAGCTATCATCGGTACATGGATTCTTATCGTCAATTTTGTCCTTCTTTACAAAACAAGCATCTGGGATACACACACCGCCATCACAATGGTGCTGGTTAGCACAGGTTTCGTAGTAGGCTTGATAACCTGCGGGGCTATCCACTATTTTAAACTTCTTAACTGTCTTTTTGCCTTGTGATGGGATGCATTGGTCTTTGACATCAACGGTATGTCCAAATGAATCAGTACCTTTTATCTCACATGGGGTTGTGGCGGTTGCAGGTGTTTCACTGAGTTTAGCTTTTGGTAAATTCTTTTGGCAGATACCAAACTGTGCAGTTCCCGGTTTTGCCGTCCAATCACAGGATTCTGCTTGGGACCAATCACAGGGGCCAATACTAGGAATTGGGCCTGTCTTGCCAATACATCCGTATTGGGTCAGTAGTGGCAATAAATCTGTATCTTGCCATTTACATTTGTCTTTGAATTTATCTTCGATATCAAGATCTGGAAGTGGGATGCCTCCGCACGAGAGCTCAGCTTTGGATACGCCATAGATATAGGGGTTACCCATTAGGACAATCCCATTGACGACGGGGTGCATATTGTCCGTTGGCTCTTTGCAATTAAACTCCACGGTACATAGCTTGCCATCGGGTGTTGTACTTTTGTCACCGGGATCAGGTAGTGGGTTGTCACCATTTTTGTCAGTAGGTGGTTTTGTGGGATCATAAGGTGGTGTGCTATCTGTACCACTACTACCGCTACTTCCACCGCTACCACCGCTGCCGTTGTTTGATATGGGTTTTGGTTTGCATATTCCGTCAGAGCAAAATTCAGTCATGCTGCAGGGTGTTGGATAATACTGAATCGAAGAGTCAATGGGCGAAGTGCATAGTACATTCTCAACAACGTCAGCGTACTTACCTGGATTTTGCAAGCAGGTGTTGTATGCTGCTGGATCTGATTTGAATTGATTGCAGGGGTCACCACATTTGTCCCATAACTGAGAAGAACCGTTAATGGTGACCCAGCCTTTGATTTTGGGATTCTTATTGGAATAGGTGCCATCACACAGATCAGTATTGCTATCAATGCAGCTGCCTTTTAGACAAATCTGACCGGGAGTGCAGGAATTCTTAGATGTACTCATGACGCCTTTGCTTTTATCAAGCTCGGAGCAAACAATGGATGTGAGCTCAAATGGTGAGGAGCAATATTCCGATAAGACCCAACCACCATCTTCCAGACCTTTGGCCTTTACCACCACACCATACTTGGCTTTATCAGCATCACTTAATCCGCAGATTTCACTGCGATCCGCGCATGTGTCACTGTTGCCATCGCCGTTTGCGTCTTTAGCATACATACCTTCCGGACAAGCGCAGGCATCTGGCGTGCCATTGCCGTTGGTGTCCAAAAATGGGGCCTGGCTTACAAAGCAACCATTCCAAGAAGCGCTACCAGAGGCAGGAACGCACGCGCCATTTATACACTCGGTGCCGGTTTTACAGGTTGTGATAAACTCTGCTGGGGTGCCAATGCAGATATCGGGGTAAGAACATGCTGTACCAGCTGTACATTTGGGATTTGGTTTGCAGTTGCTTGCAAGTTTGGCGCAATACAATTCATGTAGTTTGCTTTTTCCTGTATTTATATCAGTTTGGCAAAAATCAGTTGATGACTGGATGTTGGTGAGCAATCCGCCTGGTGTTTGCGTCCAACTAATTTTGCCCTTGGTTTGCAGTGCTGCTTCGTTGGGCTTTTCATCTTTGGCAGGATCTAACCAGAGTGGGATATCACTTTTTTCGCAACCGCTTGCGTTAACCATTTCGTAGTAATACGGGCTCTGCTCGTACAGTACTTGGGTGGTTGCCGTAATCTGATCTGTGTATTGGTCAATCCATGCTGTGTCAGTGTTATTGAATGATGATGGTGGTGTGTATGGCGGAGGAGGGGGGGGTGGTAGAGCAATCGGTGGTGTGCAGTAGTCCCACGTTGTTCCTGCTTGGCCAATTGGACTATATTTAGAGATGTAGGCAACCTTTGTAGGGCACCACGGTCCATTGGGATCATTATCAGGATTAGAGCAATGTGCAGGGAAGTTGCCCGGTTCAGATCCATTGGGATAGGGGCCAGGATTAATTCCTTTGCTGTTCACAAATAGCCATGGATCTTGAACGCACTTTGTTTCATTTCCATCCTTACAATAGACCCAATCAGTACCATATTTTTTGCCTGAGACATACGCCGCTTGTGTGGCGCACCACATTTTGGGATCATTGTCGATGGTATCAGGCGGGTCATCGCATTTGTGATAGGGACCGTAGAATTCAGTTTCCGTTTTGGCGTAGTACCACTCGTTGACGCACTTATCGCTGGTTGTAATCGCGTTGATATCATCCACAAATGAATCAATGAATGGCGTGTTGTTATTGAATTGATCCAAGATGAAATTATCTGACAGCGCGAAGTTGTAGAGCTTCACATCTCCGATGTTACCCTTCCAAAGATACTGCGAGCTCGACACGCCATTCAATTGCAGTGATCCAATAAAGACTGGCACGTTGAAACTTTTTGGAAGTCCTGTTTGAGCGACGCTGCCAACTTGCGCTCCATCCACATAGAGTTTGGCGTTTTGGCCATCGTAGGTGGCAGCAATCAGGTG
>PCXA01000014.1:0-75248 GCA_002796325.1 Deltaproteobacteria bacterium CG11_big_fil_rev_8_21_14_0_20_47_16
GGCCCGTGGGATCGAGCGCTAATGTAACCGAACTGCCGCTACCATAACTATAACGATAAGAAATAATTCCAGGCCATGCGTTGGGGTCCGTGTTGGCCTTGGGTTTGACCCATGCGGTGATTGTGAAGTGGTCAGTTGTAATGGGTAGCCCCTCTTTGGGGATGCTCAGATAGCCGTCCGGGTGAGACACGGCATCAAAGTTCATGCTAAAATCGGGAATGTTGGGGTCCTTTTGTGGGGTGATATATTGTGCAGGTCGATTGGTATAAAGATCTGCGTTTTGTGCATCATCAAGCGCAGCGCTGTAGAAGTTAACATCGCCGATATTGCCTTTCCAAAGGTACTGCGAGCTCGACACACCATATAATTGCAGTGATCCAATAAAGACCGGCACGTTGAAACTTTTTGGAAGTCCTGTTTGGGCGACGCTGCCGACTTGTACGCCGTCGACATAGAGTTTGGCGTTACGTCCATCGTAGGTTCCCGCAATCAAATGCCATTCATCGGATCGAATGGCGGCTGTTGCCGTGATGGTTTGTAATCCAGATGCTGTGTTGATGACGTAAACAGGGTGTCCCGTGGGATCAAGCGCTAATGTAACCGAGCTGTCGCTGCCGTAGCTATAGCGATATGAAACAATTCCAGGCCATGCCCTGGGATCCGTGTTGGCAATGGGCTTCACCCATGCCGTAATAGTGAAATGGTCTGTGGTGATGGGTACTCTGTCTTTGGAGACCGTGATATAGCCATCGGGGTGTGGGGTGCTGTCAAAATTAACGCTGTATACTGGTTGTTCAGTTGCAGAGACGATGCCTGCCAAGGTCATTGTAACGACCATGGTGCATATCCATAATATAATTGGTGCAATTTTGGAGCGTCGCCGCACGTCCCCCTCCGATCAAGAGGATGATAAGCAAGTTGCGTACCATGTTTTTTTTTATTATTTTTCAGCGGGTTAAGATGTATTCATGGTCCTGAAATCGTCAAAAAACCACTATTTGGTGGGTATTTTGTTACGAATTTTCGTTTTGAGAGCTTGTCTCTGTATCAGTGTCCAAGTTAATGGTCGGAGTCTATGGCGCACATTATTCTTGCTGGTACAGTATGTGAAAAATTAGGGAAAGAGCTGGCACATGTGACAGGTCGTCCACTCTATGTCTTGGGTCAACTTATTGAACGAGGTGAAACTATTCCGATAGCAACAATTATTCAAGATGAGGGTGTTGATGCTTACCGTGAAATTGAATCGGTATATTTGGAAAGTGTCTTACGACGGGAGCCTGGTGTAGTTGTTTTGCACCCGCAAACACTTGAAAATCAGCGAAATTACAATATGGTTGTCGGGCATTGTGTTATTCATGTTGCCAACCCAAACTGCTGATCGGGCTTGCAGTTCCGGTCGTCTTTGGACTAGTATGCCCCACACTTAAATTATGCACCCCGACCTCTTAAATAATCCTGCGTTTGTACGCTACTACGATGCTTGGCAGCAAAATCCTGCCTCTATTGTATTTGCACCAATCGCCGAATTTTATTGTCAGTATAAACTATATGCCGATGCCCGCCGCATTTGTGAGGCGGGTCTTAAAAGCAATCCGCAATCTGTTTTGGCCCACTACACCATGGCACGTACCTATGTGTGTACGCGTGAGTGGCATGCGGCGCGTCACGAGGCACAGTGGGTGTTGGCGCGAGTGTCGGGGCATACTGGTGCATTAGAGGTTTTACAAAAGGTGGATCATGCATTGGGTGGTGCTCGCCTACGTGCTGTACCTACACAATCAATATCATCGCAAGTACAGGCACCTGCAGGGCGCTCCAGTGATCCAAAACCGCCCGCAAAACCAGTGGTGATGGTGCAAGATGTAGAGCCAGCGGGTTTTGAAACTGTTGTAACGGTTGCACCAGCGCCACAAGAAGTGCCCAAGGAAAAACCTGTGAAAGTTCAACGTAGCAAGGTGATACGTCCTGCACCATGGCATACGGTGACGATGGCAAAAATTTATGCCCAGCAAGGCCACTATGTCAAAGCACGTACAATTTATAAAACGATTCTTAATCTGGATCCCGAAAACAACGAAGCCCAAACCGGTCTTGCCACGGTAGAACGGAAGATGCGCGATGCCGCCAGCACGTAAACCAAAAAAGACAAGTCACACCAAGCAGCCACTGATTGTGGTGTTGAATGGTCCAAACCTGCATCTACTAGGTAAGCGTGAAACCCATATTTATGGGGATGCTGACTGGGCTCAGATTGAAAAGAAATTGCAGGCATTGTCCAAGACCCTAGGTATCCGTATTGAAATCCATCATGATGATCACGAAGGACATTTAATAGAACGGCTTCATCGCTATGCCCAAAAGGCAGATGCTATTGTTCTCAACCCAGGTGGTCTAAGTCACGTGAGTGTTGCCCTGCGGGACGCTGTGGCAGCCTCGCCCATTCCAGTTATTGAGGTCCATGTGTCCAATTTGGCCCGCCGGGAACAATTTCGATCACATTCCTATATTTCCGCGGTCTCTTCTGGTATCATCATGGGGTTCGGTATTTTAGGCTACGAAATGGCCCTTTGGGCTGCACATAAAAAGGTGGGGGAGCGTCGCAATGCCCGAGGTTCTAAATAAAGAAAAATTGCTCGAACAGGCCAAGCTGTTGGCCGATCAAGGTAAACTGGATCGGGCAGTCCAGGAATATCAAAAAGTATTACAGATGGATCCCAAGGACCTGCGTCTTAAATTGCGTGTTGCCGAACTCTACGTCAAACAAAAGAAGATGACCGAGGCCATTCAGACCTATCAAGAAGTGGCCGATAGCTATTGTGAAGACGCTTTTTATCTTAAAGCCGTTACTGTTTATAAAAATATCCTTCGACTCAATCCATCGCTCCTGGATGTTAATCGTAAGTTGGCGGACCTATATGAAAAAATGGGTTTGGCAACGGATGCCATTCATCAATACCAAATCGTTGCCAATATGTTGGAGCAAAAGGGAATGGATAAGGAATTGTTAGAGGTGCGCGAGAAGATTGTGGCGATTGCGCCCGAAACATCTGTGCATCGTATTCGCTTGGCCGAGGCATATCAATTGTGTGGTGATGAAGATAAGGCTTTGAATGAATATGAAGTGTTGGTTCAGCAACTTCGTGAAAGTGGAACGCCTGAACAGTTGATCGAATTATACGAAAAAATCCTGGCGCATCGTCCCGATAATGTTGAAATGGTCCGTGCCCTTTGTGCAACGTATACCAAAATGGGTGAATGGAAAAAAGCGCTCAAGCGCATGGAAACAAGTCAGACAATTGTATTGCAAGATCCGGAAATGTTGACCCAGATGGCTGAGTTCTATGCGCGTCAGAATCAGATGGCAACTGCCGGTGAAAAGTACAGTGATTTGGCAGAACTTTATATTGCACGACAAGAAATTGAAAATGCCATCAAGGCCTATGCAGCCAGTGTGGTGTATACCCCCGAGGAGGAAGCACACGTGAAAGAAGTTGTTGAGCAGTTATCTCCGAATGCTGGTGATTTGTTTGGTAAGGCAATTGAAGAAAGGCGTGCGTGGCTGGCGCAGAAGGAGGCGGACGAAGAGGCGGCTGAGACTGCGCGCGTTGCCAATGAGGCTGCTACAAAGGAATTGGAGGCTGCGGCTGTCGCCACAAAATCAATCCCAGCTGCTGCGCAAGTTGTGGAGGGCTCTCCTGCCAAAGTTAAAATTGTAGATGTCAAAGCGCTGAAGCGCGATATTGAATCAGCATTGCAGTTAGTTGTGACTTATTTACAAATGTCGCTCATGGATGAGGCCAAAGAAGAATTGCATAAAGCCGAGGTGGCATACAATTCACTTTTGCAGGGGGCTGCAGAAGATGCGACGCTTAAAGCGCGTATTGATGATTGCCGTGCTAAGTTTTCAGGCCCTGCTAAGCCCGTTTCGTCTGCACCGCAGAAGGCATCGCCCGCACGGCCGTCGGGCACGCGGCTTCCCGGTGCTGAAAAGAAAAAGCGCATTTCGTTTGTATAATTCACATTTTAAGACCTAAAGAGGGGTTATGTCGACGCCATCCGGACCGTTTGATTTACAACGCTTACTCAAAACTGTTTTTGATCCACAGCCTGGGGAGCACGTTACAATTTTAATAGATCTTCCAAATCCGCGGGATGTCATTCATTTTAAATTTCTACAAAATCCTCAGTTATCCATTCAGAAGTACGCCCATGATATTTTCTATCAAGGATTACAATGCGGTGTTCTTAAACAATTGGGGTTAACGGGTGGCAATTTCTTTGCATACAAAGAAACGGGTGGAAGTAATTTGGATCTCCCTGATCAGGCGTTCTCTCCCGAGGGCCAAGAACTGAGTCTGACACGAGATGTGTTTCCAAAGACCGATATTGTACTGTGTATTTCAACATATTCAGCAACGGCACCGCTGACGGCTCTGGCTAAGACGGTTGGATTTCGTGGGGCAACCATGCATGGGCTGAATGCCATCATTTTAGAAACGGGCTTGTCGGTTGATTATAATCTTGTCAGCCAAGATGCAGAAAAAATGCGTCAGAAGATGACTCGTGCCGACCGATTTGAACTTGAATTTCAAATAGCGGGAAAGACACTTAATCTAAAATTAGACTGCAGCCAGCAGGAAGCTCAAAAGAGTCACGGTCTTTGTCGTGGCAAGGTGCCGGATATTGCCAATCTGCCAGCGGGAGAAGTTTATTTTGTGCCAACAGGTGCTGAGGGGCAGTTCCCAATGCGCTATGAAAGTGGTACGCTGGCAATTGCGAAAATTCGAGATGGCCGTGTAGTGGAAATGGAATTGATATCTGGAAATTCTAATGAAGTGGATATCCATAACCAATTGCTGCAATCAGACCCTGCAACAGGGGTTATTGGTGAGTTGGGTTTTGGTACACAAACGTTACCGCCGTCAGGTCGGGATATTCAAGATGAAAAGATTTTGGGGACATTTCATGTGGCGACCGGACGAAATGATCATCTGGGCGGCCATTTGACACCCCAAGAATTTCATGAAAAACGGCATGCAACCCACGATGATATCCTCTTTGCACCGTGGAAAACGCCGGAAGTGACCGGCGTCAGGGTTACAATGGTGCGAGATGGTAAGACACAGGACATTATAACCAATTATGTTCCAACGTCTTATCTTCATCTCTAGACAACCGAAAAAAACTTGGTATAGGGCTCGGCCTTTATGGATTACTTAGACTATTACGGACTCACACAAGAACCTTTCTCAGTCATGCCGCTCAACCGATTTTATTACCACAGCGAGCAACATGATCGTGCCATGGAAAAACTGGAGCGCGCTGTTGAGGCCATGAAGGGGTTGGCGGTGGTCGTGGGGGATGTGGGGACCGGAAAAACAACCCTTGCGCGTCGTTTACTGGATAGCCTTCCCGAGGATGAATACGAAGCGTCGTTGATGGTGATTGTACACACCGATGTGGACGGCAATTGGTTGCTCAAACGTATTGCCATTCAGTTGGGTGTTCCCAATCCTTCTGAAAAGCGGGTCGAAGTCTTGGGTCAGCTGTTTCGTCGGCTTGTGCAAATCGCAGAGTCGGGCAAAAAGGCGGTTATTCTGATTGATGAAGCCCAGATGTTGAAGAGTGCCAATTTGATGCAAGAGTTTCGTGGTTTGCTCAATCTGGAATTGCCCGAGCAAAAGCTTGTTTCATTCGTGTTCTTTGGTCTGCCAGAATTGGAAGGTGTTTTGCGGCAAGACCCCGCATTGGTGCAGCGTATTGCGGTCAAACATCGCCTTACGCCATTCCAACCTGAAATTACGGCTGATTATGTGCGTCACCGTTTGCACTTGAGCGGTGTTGATCGTCCTATTTTTACAGATGGTGCCATTCACTGTCTGCATGAATATGCACAAGGGATTCCCCGTCTTATTAATGTCATCTCTGACAATGCCTTGTTTGAGGGGTATATTCGCAAGATGGACCTTATTGATTACGATGTCATTGATAGTGTGGCGGATGATTTGGGCTTGTTACCCAATGCGGATATGTCCCCCTTGCACGCCTTATAACCAATGTCATTCAATAAATCCCAACGTCTATTTGTTATACTTGTCGCATTTCTGATTACCAATGCAGTGGTTGCCGAAGTAGTTTCCCCAAAATCATTTAGCATTTTTGGTCGTGTGATGAGCAGCGGCGTTATTATGTGGCCGTTTGTATTTATCATGACTGATTTGATTAATGAATATTTTGGAAAGAAGAGTGTGCGATTTGCGACCTATGTAGCGATGTCCATGATTGCGTATCTATTTTTTATCGTAACGGTCACTACACAAATTCCAGCGGAGCCAAGTTCCTGGATTAATGATCTTATGTTTAATCGTGTATTTGGGTCCTCCCTTTGGATTATCGCTGGTTCTATAACGGCATTTCTGCTGAGTCAGTTGATTGATGTTACTGTTTTTCACGCCATCCGAAAACGCACACGTCACCGATTTTTATGGCTACGTGCCACAGGTTCGACCATTGTTTCCCAGCTTGTTGACTCGTTTGTTGTGCTGTTTATTTCCTATTATCTGTCTGGATTTAAGCCGTTTGGTGAAACAATGGCTATGGCATTCAATGAATACATCTATAAGTTTCTGATTGCAGTGGCGGTAACACCATTAGTCTATCTGGGGCATTATGCCATTGATCGCTATTTGGGCCCCGAATTGTCCCTGCATTTGCAACAGCATAGTGACAAGTCACGTATTCCCCCTGATGGTCCCCCTATTGCCTAGTCTTTTATTTGCCTCAATAAACTGAAATAATAGGTGTATGCATGCAGTGATTCAGTTACACTGCGCGCGTGAAAAGACTCTCCCTAATATTGTTAATACTCACACTCACCGGTTGCGGCAGTATTACAGACTATTTTACGAAGCCATTCACCAGTCTCTTTAGTAATGATGATGATGATGATGGTGGTGCAACCACGCCCACGGTAACTGATGAACCTGTGGTGGAATCGACAGCCAAGTATGCATTGGCGATGGGTGGCGTGGCGCCTGGTCGCGATCAGTTGGTGATTGATCCAGCGCCGACTCAAGAGCTAACATTTTCAACAACGTCAGACATTGTTGGATTTTTGCCGTTATCAGGTAAGACAACTTTTACGGAAGGCTCTGGTGCTCAGATTGTTCCGCAAAAGGAGGGCACCACAACTGTTCATTACAGCGAAGGCGGTGTTGAAAATTCGACAGTCTATTCAGTTGTCATTCCACCCCAATCATTGATTCAAATTCTAATTGGAGAAGCCCGGGGTCAAATTGCGGATGATGTAACATTAAGTAATGATGCGGTAGCACTCACCAGTCGCAGTACAACTGCAGAGGCGATTGCTTGGGTGGTGCGTAATCGTGTGGCATTGATTGATTCTAAAAATAATCCGAGTTTGTTTAAAGCAGATGCGACTGCGTATGCTTCTGGTGGTGATGCGGCAAAATACAATGCAGTTATTTCAGCAATCTCAGATGGCGTTTATCAATTTTCACCGGTTGACCCCAGTGATGATAGTCACGATGAATATCAGAATGCAGAAGCACGTAGCTTCTTGGACAAATCTCTCTATGCGGCATATGACCAATCGGTGTTGTCGGCGGCCTTTGTTTTTAACGGGACATTAAGTGATCCAACCAATGGGGCGTTTGGGTTTCGAACACCTACGGTGGACGAAGGGTTGTGTTTAGATTTGGCAGCACAATCATCATCACCAACGCTGTTGGCGAGTTGTGATGATCCAGATGCACGCTTTCCGACTTTGGCACCGATTCAGGTGCTGATTTTGCCCGGGGTGCCTCGGCTATCAGATGGTCGACCCGCATTTATCTTTTATCGTGCACGTACGATTACAGAACCTGCCGTCACAACAACTCCTTAGAAAACGCCAATCTTTTGGCGATTTCGAGATAAAAAACACCCAATTTGCCAATATGGTAAATATAACTATATGAAAAATAATGGATTTTATCGAAAAAACCTTGGTATGTCTCTTGCAACTCTGTTGGGTGAACCACTAGAGGAGGCCACATGGGTCGTTTTGCATTGAGTTTGATGTTTATTCTTTTCCTGTCAATTGGTGCGATGTCTATAGCTCATGCTCAGGCGATGTTGCCATGGGCCAACGCAGACCAAGTGATTCAACAACAGCAGAACTACAACAGTCAGCAGCAACGGTTGTCCCCCCGAAATCGTGTATTTTTGGCGCCGACTTATTATCGTCAGGATCCACAAAATCCTACACAGTATTATGACGCAATGACGATCAATAAATATCTGATGGGTTATCCGAGTACTGATTACCGCGTGAGGCCTCTTGTAAAGCAGCCTATGTATAATCGTCCAGGTACGGGCGATACGATCAAATAGTGGGTGTATTGGATCTTATTTTGAGAAAAAGTGGTTTTATTCTACCCACACCTTTCAGTATAAAAATTGTAACCTATTGATATTAAATAATTTAACTTCTCCTTCTTTGGCATGTCATTTGCTCTATACATACTAGGTATGAGTTGCGAGATCTTAAAACGTGTGTGTTGGTGTGTCGCCTTGGCGGCCGGGGCTGCGATTGGCTTTGTTGCTTGTGGGGCGGGCGGGAGTGCTGCGCCCTCTGGCGGTGCAAGTGCCCCAGTGGCGATTGAAATTCCAGCTCTGGGCGAGGTCTCAGGATTGCCATTTGCGTCAGGTATTGTGATCGTGGGATCCAGCGACATTTCAGCGCCAATTAAATCTTTTGCGCCATTGAGTAAGACCGTGGGCGTTAGTGGGAATTCGTTTGAGGAGGGAGACAGTATTGTCTTCTGCGAAACGGTGAACAGTTGGCGCTTGCTTTTGGATGCCGCTACCATTCCTGACCAATCACTATGCATCTTGCAAGATAATACAACGACCGCAACGGATGCCGGGGTTGATTTGTATGATGGGCAATACCATGTCTATGCAACGTCGACCTCTCAATCTGGGATTGCGGACAAATTTAAGGTTAAATTTGTCCGTAGCAGCAGTACAGACACTATTACGTCTTATGAAATGTTTGCTTGTAGCGCCAATGTGCAACAGACGTACACATTGTATACCATTGATGGTAGCGGTTTGACTGTGACTTCCAAAACGTTGCGTGCTGCTCAACCCCAACGTTCCGCACTCGATCTGACAGGTACCATCGACACCAGTGATCCCACCCAATACACGGCTAAAACAATTGCATACGACTACAGTGGCACAAATGATTCTGGTGCATTTTATGGCAGTGGCAGCATGACGCAACGTACGAGTAATATGCTGCTGGATAGTTTTGATAGCCACGGTGATGGTGGTAATGTTTCCCGAATATATTCGCAGGCAGATGAAACAGATCCTTCTACTACACCATTTGATCCTCGTGAATATGCGTTGGGGAGCGGCGCAGGAACGGCCATCTTGAATGGAGATAGTCAGACGCAATGTTGGGATGGAACAAGTTTGCTGCCAGTCGCTTGTTTGGAGAGCAATTCAAACTACACTGCCATCCAAGGAAAAACGCCGGTCGCGGTATCAACTGTTAGCATTGCAGATTTCTCTGGAAGTGAAGTCTGGGATTGTTCCGGAACACCAGAATTCACTGTAACATTTAGTGATGAAGACTTTAATGACAGTGATTCTTGCTTCCAACGCTTTAGTTTGAATTCGTCATATATTGATTGCACTACAGCAACGCAGCCCGCGTTTGATGTGGTGGCGCAGGTCAATGGTAGTACCTTGTCCACTAACCAGAGTTCGCCCACAACTGTGTCTGCATCGGATACCTTCGTGATGGTGGCCAATCGCAAAGCCAATACCAGTAGCTTCATTGCCTCAACTCTTGTATTTGTGCGGACCTCAGACAATACAACACTTCCATCCTTAACATATACCAATTGGAATGCTGCTGAAACCGAGTTGACCCTTGATCCTGATAATAGTGACCTAATATCAGGTAACTATAAATTAACCATTGTGAGTGGTAATGATGGTGTGCGTGGCATTGGCACAGGAGCAGGTACTACAATGGCTGCAGATAAAGTGTACTACTTCACAATTCCTTAATTTAAATCGTTTGACGACCCTTCCAAGCATTTGTTACGTCCGCGCACCTTATGACGAAATATACTGCTGTAAAGGGCATGAATGATTGCTTGCCACCAGAGACCCGTAAATGGCAGGCGTTGGAGCAACTTGCCCGCGATACATTCGCCAGCTATGGCTATTCTGAGATTCGTACGCCGATTGTTGAAAAAACAGCACTTTTCACACGATCTGTAGGTGAAACCACCTCCATCGTTGAAAAAGAGATGTATTCGTTTGTGGATCAGGGTGATGAAGCGCTGACGTTGCGCCCTGAAGGCACCGCACCCGTCGTACGTTCGTATATTGAATCGGGTATGGCCAACCAGCATCCAAATGCCAAGTTGTATTATATGGGGCCTATGTTTCGTCGGGAACGTCCTCAAAAGGGTCGCTATCGCCAGTTTCATCAAATCGGTGTCGAAATCTTTGGAACGGCAGCACCCGCAGCCGATGCTGAAATGATTGCGATGGTTTGGGACCTGTTGGATCATCAGCTCCACTTGCCGGACTTGGCGCTAGAAATTAATTCCATTGGATGTGCAGGTTGCCGACCAGAATTCTTGCGGACGTTAGAGACGTATCTTGCAAGCCGTGCGGAAAAGCTGTGCACGGATTGTCAGCGGCGCATGAAAAAGAATCCCATGCGCGTACTCGATTGCAAAAATGAAAAATGTCGTGAGTTGCTACAAGATGCGCCATCCATTCATGAGTTTTGGTGTGAAGGGTGCCAGTCGCACTTTACAGAAGTACAAGCTATGCTGAAACTGCTTCATGTGCCCTATATCGTCAATCATCGTATTGTGCGCGGCTTGGATTATTATATGCGTACGGCATTTGAAGTAATTACGACGCGCCTGGGCGCTCAAAGTGCCGTGGTGGCGGGTGGTCGCTATGATGGCTTGGTTCGCCAATTGGGTGGGCCCGATGTGCCGGGTGTTGGATTTGCAATTGGTGAAGAACGATTGATGTTGCTTTTGGAAGATGCCGGCACGCTTTCTGTTAAAGAAGAGCAACATGTCTGTTTTGCGTTGTTGGGTGAAGCGGCACGTAAGGCGCTTTTGCCCGTTATTCGTGAATTGCGCCATCACGGTGTATCTGTCCAGTGGGATTATGAAGATCGCTCACTTAAAGCCCAAATGAAACATGCGGATAAATTGGGGGCCAAGTGGGTGGTGATTGTTGGTGATGAGGAATTGGCCAATAAGGTAGTGCAGGTCAAAACACTTGCCACTGGTGATCAGGAAACAATGTCGATCGACAAATTAGTCACTTATTTTTCGGAGAAATGTTCATGAAGCGTACCCAGTATTGTAATGATGTGCGAGCCAAAGATGTGGAATCCCGCGTAACGGTATGTGGATGGGTGGACACCCGTCGCGATCACGGCGGTGTTGTATTTTTGGATCTGCGCGACAGAACAGGTCTTGTGCAAATTGTACTAAATCCCAGTACGAACGATGCTGTTGCAAAGGTTGCACATGATGTGCGTACCGAATTTGTGTTGGCTGCCAGTGGTGTGGTGAGGTTGCGTCCGGATGGTAATGCCAATCCCAATATGGATACCGGTGAAATCGAAGTGATGATTGATGACTGCGAAATTTTAAATCGTGCCAAGACACCCCCATTTGAAATCTCAGAGGATTGTGCAGCCGCTGAAGAAACGCGTCTTAAGTACCGCTTTTTGGATTTGCGTCGCCCCAATTTGCAGCGCATTTTGATGTTGCGGCATAAAGCAGCGCAATATGTGCGCCGCTATTTGTCGGACCATGGGTTTATTGAAGTTGAAACACCTGTTTTGACAAAAAGTACGCCGGAAGGGGCTCGCGATTATCTTGTACCATCCCGCGTTAACAAAGGTCACTTCTTTGCATTGCCCCAATCTCCACAGCTGTTCAAACAGCTTTTGATGGTTGCGGGATTTGATCGCTATTTTCAAATTGTGAAATGCTTCCGTGACGAAGATTTGCGTGCGGATCGTCAGCCTGAATTTACCCAAATCGATATTGAAACATCATTTTTGGATCGAGAAGATCTGTTTAAGATTATGGAAGGTCTAATCTCGGGTCTCTGGAAAGACACGGTGGGTGTGGATTTGCCGTTACCGTTCAGACGCATGTCTTATGCCGAGGCGATTTCCAAATATGGCATTGATCGTCCAGATTTACGTGTACCCTGGGAACTTAAAGAAATTACATCCCACTTTGGTAAGAGTGGATTCTCCACTTTTGACGGAATTGTTGAGAAGGGTGGAATTGTAAAAGCTGTGAACTGTAAGGGGATGATGGAGAAGTTCCCACGTAGTGTGCTAGATGCCATGAAAGATGTTGTGGCCCCATACGGTGCAAAAGGTGCGCTCTACATTCGTGTACAACCAGATGGTAGCTGGCAGTCTCCGCTTGCCAAGGCGATTTCACCCGAGTTGCAGAAGGCAATTGCTGCTGAGTTGGATATGACACCTGGTGATATTGTTTTTATCGTCGCGGATGTTCCTAAGGTTGTGAACGACAGTTTGGCATTTTTACGTGTTCACCTTGGCAAGTTCTGCGGTGTATTAGACGAAAAACAGAGCGAATTACTTTGGGTTACTGACTTTCCACTTTTGGATTATGATGCCAAAGATAAGCGCTATGTAGCCATGCACCATCCATTTACGTCGCCACATCCTGATGATATTGCACTATTTGAAACAGATCCTCTCAAAATTCGCGCGCTGGCATATGACTTGGTGTTGAATGGTAGCGAGTTGGGTGGCGGATCGATTCGTATCCATTCCAGCGATGTGCAGAGCAAGGTGTTTCGTGCATTGGGCATCGAAGAAAAAGAAGCCCGAGAGAAATTTGGATTTTTGCTAGATGCCTTGAGTTTTGGTGCGCCACCACACGGGGGTATCGCTTTTGGTTTTGATCGTCTGATTATGATGTTGGCAGGGACGGAATCCATTCGCGATGTGATTGCATTCCCCAAAACATCTTCGGCAAGCGATCTCATGTGCGACGCACCCTCTGCAGTCGACGCCCGTCAACTTAAAGATTTGCACATCAAACTCACATAAAATCGATTATCCGATACTGGGGTTTGGTCGCCGAACGATGGCGTGCGTTGAACTGAATGAACTTCGTATAATCGGTTTTATGGTGCAGTTAGCTGTTTGATTTGACAGCGCGTTGGAGCGTCTTGACGATGTTCATGATGTCAGATTGGATAATCCGATACGTTTCTTTAGCGAGTCTGCCAGTCTGTTCCAATGACACAACAGCCCTTTCGCCATTTTCACCTGCAAGGTTAATGCGCTCACGTGCTTCGACAGTGTGCATGGCATTGGGCAAATCCTTAATCTCGTACCCGTTACCTTGTTCATCGCGTAAATGAATGCTCAACCCTTTAATGATGACCGTTCCCTTCAGATTGTTATCGATCGCATCATGAGATGGCATGGCGGATATATTGTTGCCGTTTTCAATAAAGATGTGATGCAGCTCACCATGAACTTCAATAGGGCGACTATGTGTTTTTGTTTTGAGCTGTCGACATGTGAGTGGTGAATGTTCAGGCCCGACCTTGATCTGATAAGTGCCGTAATTCGCGTTCACATTAAAGACCCGGATTTCTTTAGGCCGCATCTTTTTCAGAGTTGGATCGTAAGCCATCAATATCTTGAGAAACGATTTTGGTGCTTTTGCTTTTGTGCGCTGTGCCATTGTCCCCCCACCATTCATATCACGGTGTGAACCCCCTTAACCGCAACAGGCTTAAGTAGAGCAAACACCGTGCCAGCCCTAATTTTAACAATTTATGTATAAGTATTTGAAAAACATGGTTTTTCTAGTGACAAAGTTAGGCCCATTTTGATAAGGACGGGTAATTCGTGACTAATGTGTCAAAAACTGGACTAAAAACCATGGGTGAGTTTGACCTGATTGTTGTGGGTGGTGGGATTAACGGGGCAGGAATTGCGCGTGATGCCGCACTCCGTGGCCTGCGTGTACTGCTACTTGAAAAGCACGATTTTGGAAGCGGCACTTCAAATGCATCCACGGGATTTATTCACGGGGGCGCACGCTATTTGTTGTCGGACCTTGGCACGACGCGTGCCTCTTGTATTGATAGCGGACATATTCGCCATATCGCACCTCATCTTGCTTTTCGCATTCCGGTGGTCTATCCCGTTGAACGTCCATTTCAAGGCTTGCTCGTGGAGAGCTTCTTTTCCGCGTACGATCATTACTCCAAATATAAAGATGGCAAGGCCCACTGTTGGTTGACAGCCAAAGAGTTGCGTACGCTGATTCCAGATATCCCTGCGGATTATAATGGTGCAGCAACATTTGATGAATGGGGCGTGCATGCGCATCGTCTGGTGATTGCCAATTTGCGGGATGCTGCCGTACATGGTGCGCAGCTTCACTCCTATACCGAAGTATTACGTTTTCTAGTTGAAGAGCAAAAGGGCCAAAAGCGGGTTGTGGGTGTGGAAGCCGTCAATCGGTTGACGGGAGAACATGTTCAATACCGCGCGAATATGGTCTGCAATGCCACAGGTCCTTGGAGTATGGATTTTGCAGCGCGTAACGACCTGAATGTTCCGCTGCGTCCCGCCAAAGGAATCCACGTGGTCATTCCGCGCCGCGTGCTACCATTTGGGATTATGTTTAAAGCGATTGATGGACGACTCATCTTTATTGTTCCACATGGTGATGTCACCATTGTGGGGACAACAGATGATGATAGCTTTGAAACACCTGAGCAGGTTGTGCCCACATATGATGATGTGGCGTATTTATGTGAAGGGCTTCAGCATATCTGTCCCTCACTACTGACGGAACGGCCTACCATGACGTATTGGGGTGTGCGCCCGACCTTATATGGTCGCAATTGTTATGAAGATGATTTATCGCGTGAGCATCATCTCTTCGACCACGCCAAGACAGATCGTGTTGAGGGTGTGGTTTCAATTGCAGGTGGAAAACTTGCAACCTACCGAGTGATGTCCGAAGAAACGACCAATTTGATCATGCAAAAATTGGGTAAGCAAGCACCCTGTCAAACGGCCGAGCGATTATTGCCAGGTGCTGAAGCGGTAGATCTTGCATACGACTGTCGCAGCTTGCAGCAAATCAATTCACGACTGCCAAAATTGTTGTACCACCGGTATGGCAGCGATGTTCGTGTCATGGAAACCATGGTTGAAGAAAACCCCAATTTGGCCATAGTGCTGGATGAGACCACGTTATTAACCGCAGCGGAATTGTGCTACGTCATTCGGCATGAATGGGCGACAACACTTCTAGATGTATCGCGTCGAACGCAGTGGGGGATCTCACATCGCATTACAACAGAAGCTGCGAGTCGGGTGTGTCGTGTAATGGGCGAGGAATTGGGGTGGGATTCTGAACAGCACACTGTTGAAATCCGACGCCTTACCGATTTTCAAGAATTAGCGATTCAGCCACTCAGCGCGTGGAGGTCATATAATGAATAAATTATTGGCAATATTGTTTTTGGGATACAATTTCTTCAAAACACTATTCAATCGTGCGCTTGGGCGTCGCCGTGGCTTGGACGCATTCCGCCGGGATTACGGTATTACTGGCAATGAGTGAATGTGCCCGTGTCTGATCCGCTTTCATCTGTAAAGCTGAGTGAGCCGCCGTCGACTTTGATTGTTGCAGTGCCCGTCATGCCAGATCGTAACCATTTAATTTGAAATGTACCGCTTGTGGCAGCAGTTGCAGTGCCGGTGCCAGGTGCTTGTTGGGTGGCGGTGTCTTTTTGTACAGACTTGCTTGCGGATTGATTTTCAATTGGCGCTACAATAGATGAATCCTGAATGACGATTTTGGTGAATGGGGCGGTGCCATCCTTTAAGCACCAGGAGCCCTTTGCAGCTGCCGCAAGTCCGTCATCTACAATTGATAGTGGGGGTGTTGTTGGAGGTGCTGCCAATTCACCTGTTGCAGCTGCGACTGCAGGAGGAAGATCAGAGGTTCCTTGTGTTGCATTTGGGGTTCCAGCCACATCTGAAGTGGGGGCGGCCGCTTGAGTGCAGGCACCCAAAGCGAGACAAGCTGCAGCGACGATGATGTATTTATTCATAGTTAGCTCCATTTCTGTTCAGTCTTGCCCGTATAAAGCGCGCGTGGCCGGAAAATCCGGTTTTGCGGCAGGAACTCAACTAAACGTGACACCCATCCCGTAATACGGGCAACTGCAAAGATGGGCGTAAACATCTCAGTTGAAATTCCCATACCATGGTACAAAATACCGGAATAGAAATCAACATTAGGATAAAGGCCCTTGGCGCCAAATACAGCTGTGGCCTGTTTTTCCAGTTCACAAGCTGTTAGGAAATCATTTTTCAACTTGTTTGATTGGGCAGAGACTTGCTCAGCATATTTTTTGAGAATGGTCGCACGGGGATCAATGACTTTGTAGACACGGTGTCCCACGCCTGGGACCTTCTTTTTATTTGCAACAACATCATCCATGTAGGCCGTTACATTCGTTGGTGATCCAATTTTTTCCACGTTACGCAGGGCGTTTTCATTGGCGCCACCATGCAACGATCCTTTTAGACTGCCAATCGCAGCAGTAATGGAGGAATACATGTCAGTCAGTGATGAGGATACAACCATTGCTGCAAATGTGGATGCAGGGACTTCATGATCGGCATGCAGAGTGAGCGCAACGTCCATCATCTTGGCAATTTCAGCCGTCGGTTTTTCACCGGTCATCATATACATAAAGTTGGCGGCATGGCTCAATGAACTGTCAGGAGCAACAGGGTCTTTGCCACTGCGGATGCGCCAAACGGCTGCGGTAATGGTAGCAAGTTGACTGATCAATTGGGTGCCAATGGTCAGGTCATTTTCAACAGTGATGGTGTTTGCAGTTTTGTCCGTACAGCCGAGTGCTGCAACAGCGACTTCCATGGCTGCCATTGGATGGGCATCATGGGGCAACGTCTTAATGGCTTCGATGACTGCCTTGGGAATGGCGCGGGCCGCTACCAGTTTGGCTGTAAAATCTTTTAGCTCAACTGTGGTAGGGCGATTGCCGTAGAGTAGCAAATAAGAAACTTCTTCGAAGCTGGCTTTTTCAGCTAGGTCGAAAATATTATAACCGCGGTAAGTGAGTACACCATTGATGCCATCTACATCGCTTACGGATGATTCACACACTAAAACATCTTCGAGTCCGCGGATAATTTGTTCACGAGGGTCTGCTGCTGTTGCCATGCGATCTCCTTCATTCTTAGGTTGTTGCCAGTTGTAAGGCGTTTGAAATATCAGAGAGAGCGGGTAGCTGAACTACTTGCAGGTGTCAACGATTGATCGTTCGCAACAAACCGCTATGCAGGGTCTTGTGAGGAATTAAACCAGTTCTGTGGTGGTGTTGCAATAAATGACCATGCAGCGGTAGCTGTTTTGAATGCCGCAGATGCGGCCCCAATAATGAGTACTTTTTGGGTAGTTGTGGTTTGCCCAAAGATGCCGGGTTTTAGCCAATTAGGTAATGCGAATGTCGGTTGTGCCTCTGGCTTTTCGCCAGTAACCCATGTTGCACGTTCTTCTAGATCGACTTCTGTTACCACAGCTGGATTACCACCGGGTCCATCATCCTTGCTGAAATATCGGCAGCGTTTTGGCTCGGCCAAGTTGTTGGCAGAGGTTTGCATGGCATGATGGCTGCCCTGATCGCTGGCAGGTCCAATCGATTTTGAAATGACGTTCCTGCCCCTTGGAAAGACGTTGTATGTATTGCCATCTAGCCCCGATACGCGGGTTGCACCACCCTTTGGAAGTCCTATGGCACAATTTTTAATGAAGGCTGAGGTATTTGTGGGCTCTGGGATGTGACCCTTTGCTACACATGCCCGTAAGACCTGCGTGCAGAATTCTAGCTTGGTTTCGATTGTTGATATATTTTGTGGTTGTGAACGGAGACCTAGTGAAGATCCGTCGGTACCTGGCCATGCCATAAAAACTCCTTAGTCAGTAAATTCATGCTTGCTGCTTCAGTATTGTCGACCAATTAATAGAAAGGTTGCGTCGATTTGTATAGAAATTCCCAAAGGATGAATAGAATGAAAATATGTCTTTATTATTCAAATGGTTATAATTATATAATCTGTGAGGAATCAAGCCAGGTTTGGGGTGGTGTTGCAATAAATGACCATGCGGCGGTGGCAGTTTTGAGTGCTGCAGATGCGGCGCCAATGGCTAATACAGCCCCTATGATGAGTACCTTTTGAGACATTGTGGTTTGTCCAAAGATACCAGGTCTTAGAAGGTCCGGCAAAATCATGTCGCGTTGTACATCATCATTTTTTTTGCGAACGTCTGCCCTTTGGGGCGCGTGTGTTATCACACGCGCAGCCTCTCCATTAGTAGGGGGGCGGCACATGTCGTCCATATCCTTTTGAAACAGCTGTCGTAGAAGGTAGTTTCC
Organism: Deltaproteobacteria bacterium CG11_big_fil_rev_8_21_14_0_20_47_16; assembly: GCA_002796325.1. Taxonomy (GTDB): domain Bacteria; phylum UBA10199; class UBA10199; family 1-14-0-20-47-16; genus 1-14-0-20-47-16. The sequence continues at coordinate 18,562 of PCXA01000014.1, forward strand.
ATCGCGAGTGCTGCCCTTGGGATCATCGCTCACGATACGCATGAGTGCATCGTCACGACTGGCTGATGGAGACATATAAATACGCACTGCATATGAGTTCATACTTGCTTGGCGAAGAGTAAATGTTTTTTCTCGCACACCTGACCCAACTGCTTTGCCGACAGTTTGAAAGAAGTCGAGGCAGTTTTCAACAAAGTCTGATTTTAGTGCCTCTGTGAATGGCGGCAAATCGGGGTTCTTTTGTGAACACTGGTCTGCCATTTCTTGGCAATAATTTTTAATGAGTTTAAGAGAATTGGGGATTGGGTTCATGGTACTCATTTAGGCTCCTATGTTGTTTTGATAAGGTGGTTCAAATAACGAATCGGGTGAAGTGTTCGTTAACATGGACCCTGTATCGGTCCTTCTCTGAAAAAGTTGCTAAATTTACGTTTTTCCCATGTAAGCCTTGACGCGTGGGGGTGCGATTTATATACCCGCCGCGCCTAATGAATTCAATTGCATAACCAAAGGAATTTTCATGATATTTCAACTGTCTCAGCCTGAAATGGGTAGCCCCATCACCATGAACAACGGTACTTTAACCGTGCCGGATATGCCGATTGTGCCTTTTATTGAAGGTGACGGGATTGGGGTGGATATTTGGGGACCGTCACGCATGGTCTTTGATGCGGCTGTGGAAAAGGCCTATGGCGGTAAACGCAAGATTGCATGGTACGAAATCTATGCTGGTGAAAAGGCCAAGGCCAAATATGGCGATGCTTGCCCAGCCAATTATTTGCCTGAAGAAACCTTGGACGCCATTCGCAAGTACCTTGTTGCGATTAAGGGGCCGCTCACCACACCCGTGGGTAAAGGCATTCGCAGTATCAACGTGGCGCTGCGCCAATCTCTGGATTTGTACACGTGCTTGCGTCCCGTGCGCTACTTTAAGGGTAGCCCATCGCCTGTGAAGCACCCTGAAAAAGTCGACATGGTCATCTTCCGCGAAAACACCGAAGACATTTATGCCGGCATTGAATGGGAAGCGCTTTCGGGCGACGTACGCAAGGTGATTGGATTTTTGCAAAATGAAATGGGTGTAACAAAGATTCGTTTTCCGGAAACATCGGCCATTGGCATTAAGCCCGTTTCAATCGAAGGCTCCAAACGCTTGATTCGTGCAGCTATCAAATACGCAATTGATCATAAGCGCCGCAACATCACACTCGTGCACAAGGGTAACATCATGAAGTTCACCGAAGGTGGATTCATGCGCTGGGGCTATGAGTTGGCCAAGGAAGAGTTCGGCGACAAAGTCGTCAGTTGGGAAGAGTGTGGCGGTAAAGCACCTGCTGGAAAAATTTTGATTCAAGATGTCATCGCCGACAATTTCTTGCAGCAAACACTGCTGCGCCCCGAAGAATATGATGTCATTGCGACATTGAATTTGAATGGGGACTATTTGTCGGATGCCTTGGCGGCCCAAGTGGGCGGGATTGGTATTGCTCCTGGGGGCAACATCAATTACGTCACGGGCTACGCGGTGTTTGAAGCCACACATGGCACAGCGCCTAAGTATGCGGGCAAAGACAAAGTCAACCCAGGGTCGGTGATTTTGTCGGGTGTCATGATGTTGGAATATTTGGGTTGGACCGAAGCTGCAGATTTGATTGTGAAGGCGCTTGAGAAAACCATTCAGGCTAAAACGGTCACGTACGATTTTGCTCGTGATGTGCCTGGTTCCACAGAGTTGAAGTGCTCTGAATTTGGCAAGGCAGTCGTTGGAAATTTATAACAATTGATTAAGGAGAGGTTATGGCTCGTAAAAAGATTGGGTTGATTGGTGGTGGTCAAATTGGTGGTGTAATTGCGCAACTCGCCGCAACGCGCGAATTGGGCGATGTGGTGATTCTGGATGTCACCGAAGGCGTGCCGCAGGGCAAGGCATTGGACATGTGGGAAGGCATGCCGGTCTTTGGATCAGATGCTAAAATCACCGGCACCAACAACTATGCGGACCTGAAGGGTTGCGACGCCATTGTGATTACAGCCGGTGTGCCACGCAAACCCGGCATGAGCCGCGATGATCTGTTGAATATCAATATTGGTATCATGAAAAATGTGGCAGATAATTTAAAACAACATTGCCCCGATGCATTTGTGGTGGTGGTGTCAAATCCATTAGATGTTATGGTCTATGCCTGTCAGAAGTTGACCGGATTCCCCGCCAACAAGGTCTGCGGTATGGCAGGTCTGTTGGATTCTGCACGCTTCCGCGCATTTGTAGCTGCTGAAATTGGTGTGAGCGTTGAAGATGTGAGCGCCATGGTCTTGGGTGGTCACGGTGACAGCATGGTGCCATTGGTGGATTATTGCACAGTGAACGGTATTCCAATCACCAAGTTCTTATCTGCAGATACTATCAAAGCAATTGTGGATCGCACCAAGCAAGCGGGTGGTGAAGTGGTGGCATTACTCAAAACCGGTTCTGCATTTGTGTCGCCAGCTGTTTGCGCACTCGAGATGGTGGAGTCCTATTTGAAAGACAAAAAACGTTTGATCGCTTGTGCCGCTAAATTGAACGGCGAATATGGCAAAGAAGGTTACTACATTGGCGTGCCCACCATTATTGGCGCAGGCGGTGTCGAAAAAATTGTGGATTTAGAATTGAATACAGCTGATAAGGCGTTATTCGATACATCGTTCGGTCACGTGAAGGAGATGATTGATGGCCTCAAATTCTAATTACTTTTGGTTACGTCGTGTGCATTCCTTGTTGGGAATTGTGCCGATTGGCGCGTTCGTATTCGAACATTTCTTTTCCAACTCCTATGTGTTTCAGGGAGCGGATCAATTCAATAAGATGGTGGAAAATCTACAAGGTTTGCCACTGGTGCTGTTCTTGGAAATTGGCCTGATCGCTGCGCCACTCTTGTTGCACGTCATTTTGGGATTTGTGATTATGTTCACAGGCTCTGTGAATGTGGGTCACTATAATAAATACCGTAACTGGATGTATGTTTTGCAACGCGTGACCGGCATGATTGCATTTATCTTCATTGGCTACCACGTTTACACCACACGCATTAGCGCGGGTCTGGCTGATCAATTGATTACCTATACCGACATGCAGCATCTATTGGCACCCACATGGGCCAAGTGGTTCTATATTATCGGTATTGTTTCCGTGATTTTCCATCTGTCGAACGGCATCGCAACCAGCCTGATGACCTGGGGGATTACCGTATCACAAGCTGCTCAACGCCGCGCCAGCATCGTTTGTTGGGGAATCTTTGTCGCAATGACGTTCTGGGGCATTAAAATCGTGTTTGCGTTTGCATAATTGGAGAACAAAATGGCACAACCTAAAGTAATCGTAGTCGGTGGTGGTTTGGCAGGGCTCATGGCCACCATTAAAATCGCAGAAACAGGCACACCTGTTGAACTCTTTTCAGTCGTTCCTGTGCGGCGTTCGCATTCGGTCTGCGCACAAGGCGGCATCAATGCCTCGGTGAACACCAAGGGCGAAGGGGATTCCCCCGCACAGCATTTCTATGAAACCGTTTTGGGCGGCGACTTTTTGGCCAATCAAGAATTGCCCAAGCGCATGTGCGAAGCCGCGCCCTCTATTATATATATGTTCGACCGCATGGGAGTGCCGTTTTCGCGCACACCCGAAGGCAACATCGACTTCCGCCGTTTCGGTGGCACGCTTTTCCATCGCACCGCATTTGCAGGCTCCACCACGGGTCAGCAATTGTTGTACGCATTAGACGAACAGGTGCGTCGCTATGAAGCCGAAGGTCTTGTTAAAAAATATGAAGGTTGGGAATTTTTAAGTGGTGTGATGGATGACGACAAAACCTGTCGTGGGATTACTGCCATTAACTTGGTCACCATGGAAACCCGCGTCTTCCCGGCCGATGCGGTGATTATTGCCACAGGTGGTTGCGGTTCCGTGTTTGGTCGCTCTACCAATTCCATGATTTGCACCGGTTCTGCGGCATCTTCGCTTTATCAACAAGGCGCGGTGTACGCGAACGGTGAGTTTATTCAAATCCATCCCACATCCATTCCGGCTGATGACAAGTTCCGCTTGATGAGCGAAGCCTGCCGCGGTGAAGGGGGACGTGTGTGGGTGCCGCGCGACGGCAAGCCTTGGTACTTCCTAGAAGAAATGTATCCCAAGTATGGCAACCTTGTCCCACGCGATGTGGCGAGCCGCGCGATTCATAAAGTGGTGCATGACATGGGCTTGGGTGTTGATGGCGAACCGGTTGTGTATTTGGATTTGTCGCAACTCGATTCCAAGAAGGTCACACAAAAGCTCGGTGGCATTGTTGAAATTTACGAAAAATTTGTGGGCGATGATCCCCGCAAGGTACCCATGCGCATTTTCCCCGGTATGCATTACAGCATGGGTGGCATGTGGATTGATGATAATCACATGACCAACATCCCAGGTCTTTTTGCAGCCGGCGAAGTGGATTATCAATATCATGGCGCCAATCGCTTGGGCGCGAACTCGCTTCTGTCGTGTGTGTTTGGCGGTATGGTGTCGGGACCAGAAGCGGTCAAGTACGCCAAGGGATTAAGTCGTCATACAACTGATATGCCGCAGGAAATTTACGATCGCGAACTCAAGCGTCAAAAGGAATACAACTCCCGCGTGCTCAAGATGGATGGCAAAGAAAATGCCCACGTCTTGCACAAAGAGTTGGGCGACATCATGACCAAGAACGTGACGATTGAACGTCACAACGATCGCTTGAAAGAAACCGATACCAAGATTTTGGAATTGATGGAACGTTGGAACAACATTGGTGTGGAAGATGAAAGCAGTTGGGCCAATGGCGAGTTAGTATTTGTGCGCGAGTTTTACAATATGTTGCAGTTGGCTCGCGTCATTGTGGTGGGAGCGCTCGCCCGCGACGAAAGCCGCGGCGCACATTACAAGCCTGCCTTCCCAGATCGCAATGACAAGGATTGGCTCAAGACTACCAAGGCAACGTATACTGCCAATGGTCCCAAATTGGATTATGAACCCGTTAACATTAAATACCATGAACCTAAACTGAGAAACTATGCTTAGCTCGTCATGCCGGACTCGATCCGGCATCCAGCACTGGATTCCCGCTTTCGCGGGAATGACGTATGGGAGTCCAATATGTCTAAAGTGATTCGCTTAAAAGTTAAACGCCGCGACAACCCCAACCAGGCGCCTTTTTGGGAAGAGTTTGAAATTCCCTATCGCCCGCGCATGAATGTGATTTCGGTGTTGATGGAAATTCAGCGCAATCCCAAGAATGCGAAAGGTGAAACCGTTCGCCCCGTGCATTGGGAAAGCAGCTGTCTGGAAGAAGTCTGCGGATCTTGCACCATGGTCATTAATGGGAAAGCGCGTCAGGCATGTAGCGCGTTGATTGATCATTTGGAGCAGCCTGTAACGGTTGAACCCATGAGCAAGTTTCCCATCATTCGCGATTTGCAAGTCGACCGCAGCGCGATGTTCAACACACTCAAAAAAGTTAAAGCCTGGATTCCATTGGATGGTAGTCACAACTTGGGCCCGGGTCCCAAAATGTCGCCAGAGCTGGCGAACGAACGCTACGAATTTTCCAAGTGCATGACCTGCGGTTGCTGCTGCGAAGCCTGCCCGCAATTCAAACTGGATGGTCCATTTATGGGGGCCTTCTCGTTTGGCCAAGTGCACTATTTCAACGAACATCCCACCGGCAAGATGCAGGAAGATCAGCGTCTGGACGCCGTCATGGACATTGGTGGTTTGGTGGATTGCGGCAATGCGCAAAACTGCGTCGCTGCTTGCCCCAAGGGTATTCCACTCGCCAACGCCATTGCTGAACTCGGCTGGGACACCACCAAGCGCGCCTTCAAAAAATTGTTTGATGAATAAGTTCTTTGTTTTCAGATGATTAGATCGTGTTGAATTGTTTCACATTTGACACAGTTCGTTTTGAAGCGCACACTTTTCGCACGTAATCATACACACATTATTAAATGATCGATGATGGGGGGTGAGCTGTGCATGTCCTTGAAGCTGCCTTGTATTGCGGGAGTAGTGGTTGCATTAACGATCTGCTTGTTTGCTTGGTCGCCCGCTAGTGCCGATACGGTGCCGGTGAGTCGCGGAGCAGGATCCTACGCCAGCGGTGTGCCTCAGGGCTATCCGGTTCCGTCGGATTTCAACAACAACCCAGTGTTGCCCAAAGTAACGTCCAGTTTCAACCAGCCATCAGTTACAAATAAATTTTGGTCGTCATTCATATACAAGTTTCACAACCACGGTTCGCACTCGCTCAATGTTTACCCGCATCCACTCGTTGTGAAGGGACAAGCGCAGGGCTTAGATGTGCATTATCCAACGCATGCAACTTCGCAGATATTCAACAGCGCTCCGGGTAATTTTATCGAGGCGTTTTGGTATACCGATCAAGTGGACTTTACGCTTGGATTGGAAGGTTTGAACGCTGCTGATGCTAAAGTGGATGCCTATTCAGATTGGACGGTGACTGCCGATTGGAATGACGGTGCACGCGATTTGAAAGTGACCTTGGGTCATGGATTTCCGTACATATATGCGAAAGGTGCGGGCGCTAATGCCAGAATTGCATTCAACGGCACGCCCACTCTGTGGTCTGATCAAGGAAATGTGCGTGGCGTAAGTATCAATGGCCACCACTATGGATTGTTTGCTCCGAGTGGTTCGAATTGGAGTGGGTTAGGTGTGATGAATGCGCCACTATCTAGCGCCAAAAATTATTTTGCGATTGCGGTCTTGCCATCACCATCGCTTGAGATGCTCGCGCTGTTTAAAAAACACGCGTATGTGTTCCCGTCTAACACAGTTGTTACATGGGATTATGATAAGCAGCTTGCTCGTGTGAATACGCACTTTCACATTGATTCACAAGTTTTAGAAGGCAGCGAAACAAAACCGCTCATTACATTATATCCACACCAGTGGCGGAATAGCGATGTTCAGCTCGTTAGCAATGTATTCTATGATTCACCAAGGGGAGTGCTTAAATCTGCTGAGGTATCCGACTTCACCACTTCTATAAAAACCAATGGGATCCTGCCATCGCTACCAACCGCTGCGGGTGTCGATCGTAATCGGTTGAAAGCGTATATTGATGATTACTATCACAACCCAAACTTATTTTCGACGGGCGATGTGTATTTTAGCGGAAAGGCAATGGGGCGGGTGAGGGACTTAATTCTTCTGTCGCACGAAATTGGTTATGTTGAAGCCAGGGATTATTTCTTAGAAAAGCTAAAAGTCGAAATGGAAAATTGGTTCACGTACTCTGGTTCTGGTGACAATAAGTTCATTGCTTACGATCAACCATGGCGCACAGCGATTGCGTATCCTGATTCGTTTTTCTCTGCAGGTATGATGAACGATCACCATTTTGATTACGGATATTATGTAATGGCTGCTGCAACAATTGCACAGTTCGACCCTGCGTGGGCATCTGACCTGGCTTGGGGGCCGATGGTTGAACTGCTCATTAAAGACTCCGCCAACTGGGAGCGTAACGATACACAGTTTCCATTTCTGCGAACGTTTGATTGTTACGAAGGACACTCATGGGCGTCTGGTCATAGTGGATTTGATTCCGGTGCTAACGAAGAATCTAGTTCAGAAGCAATCAACTATGCCGCTGGCATTGCACTATGGGGCGCTGCCAAGGGTGATGATGCAATCAGAAATCTGGGATTGATGCTTTATGCGAATGAAGTGACGGCGGTTGAAGAATACTGGTTTGATATGCATCACGAAAATTTTCCGTCGGACTTTTCTGAGGACGTTGTGGGAATGATTTGGAGCAATGGTGGATCATTCTCAACATGGTGGACGGCTTCAACCGAAGAAATTCACGGTATCAACATGCTCCCGATCACAGGAGCATCATTGTACTTGGGTCGCGATCCCAATTTTGTGAGAACCAACTATCAGAGTATGGTGGACACCAATGGCGGGCCAGAGGCGTTTTGGTATGATATTATTTGGAGCTACCAAGCGCTGGCTGATCCTAACGTTGCCATGCAAAAGTTTGATGCCAATCCATCTTACCCACAAGAGGAAGGTGACACGCGTGCGCGGACGTATCAGTGGATTAGAGGCTTACAGGATTTTGGGAATTTCGATTTCAGCGTGACATCTGATTCGCCCACCGCGGTGACGTTTAATAAAAGTGGAGTTAAGACGCACGTGGCCTTCAATCCGGGTAACAGCGCGCTCGCTGTTAATTTTTCCGATGGTGCTGTTTTGAATGTGCCGGCACGAAGTATGATCACCGATCAAAGTGGTGCAGATCAGCCACCGGCACCACCGCCTGTTGAACCCACACCAACGCCAGATCCAACGCCGGCACCTGACCCTACACCGACACCTGACCCTACACCGACACCTGACCCAATGCCGACGCCGGAACCAACACCTGAACCACAACCCACACCAGAGCCTGCGCCAAGCCCTGACGCACCAGCAAACATTGATGCCTACAGTCGCATCGAAGCGGAATGGGCAAGCAATGTGACAGGCGCCAATGTCTCTTATTTAAATGATGCATCGCTGGGTAAAGCTGTTGCCCAATTGAAAAATGGATCGGTATTAAGATTCGACAATGTGGACTTCGGTAATAACAATCCGTTCCAGATTTATCTGCGCATGGGTAGCAACACTAGTGGATCTGCGTTGGTAGAATTCAGACTGGATAGTCCAACGGGCCCATTGGTCACCGATTTGGGTGTAACCGGTACTGGCGGTTGGACCACATGGAAAACGGTGCCGATGAATGTTATGGGTTCGGCGCAAGGGAAGCACGCCGTGTTCATGGTTGTCAAAACCAGTTACACGGACGACATTTTGAATCTCGACTGGATCCAGTTTGGAAGGATGGGCGACCCACAACCATCGAATGTGCCTTTGCCTGCAGGTGCAACTCCGGAACCTGAACCAGTACCGGACCCCACACCAGCGCCCGACCCAACACCTGTTCCAGATCCATTACCAACACCAGACCCTGTTCCGGAGCCACCGCCACAATCATCAATCAATCTAGATGCCTACAGTCGTATTGAAGCTGAAATGGCGGCGAGCATTGCGGGCGCCAATATCTCCAGCATTGGTGGTGCTTCCCAAGATAAGGCAGTGACCCAACTCAAAAATGGGTCAGTGTTACGCTTCGACAATGTGGACTTTGGCAACAATAGCCCGTTCCAGATTTACATCCGCATGGCGAGTGCGACCGGTGGCTCAGCATTGGTGGAATTCAGGCTAGATAGTGTGAACGGTCCTTTGGTGACCAACCTTGGCGTTGCAGGGACCGGCGGCTGGACAGCCTGGCGAACCGTACCCATGAATATCTTGGGCAACGCACAAGGTGAACACAGCGTATTTATGACCGTTTCCACTAACTACACCGAAGACATTTTGAATCTCGACTGGATCCAGTTTGGCAAAATTGGGGATCCGATTCCGTAAATCCAAAAGCGTTTTTATCCTTGTCGTACTCCATTTCCCTGCCTATAGGGCCCCATCATTTAAAAAGGACTATTCATGAAACTACACGAATATCAGGCCAAGGATCTCTTGGCCAAATTTGGCGTCTCGGTCCCCAAGGGCAAAGTCGCTGCCACACCCGACGATGTGGTCACTATTGCCGAAGGCCTGGGCTATCCCTGCGTGGTTAAGGCGCAGATTCATGCCGGTGGGCGCGGTAAAGGTGGCGGCATCAAGCTCGTCAAAAACAAAGACGAAGCGCGTGAAGCCGCGAATGCGATTTTGGGCATGACACTGGTTACGCACCAAACTGGCCCCGAAGGCCGCTTGGTGAAAAAGGTGCTCGTGGAACAAGGTTCACAAATTGCGAAAGAATATTATTTGGGCATGACGCTGGATCGTTCCAAATCCCGTTTGTGCATGATGGCCTCCACCGAAGGCGGCATGGAAATCGAAGAAGTAGCCGCAAAATCGCCAGATAAAATTTTGAAGGAGTGGGTGGATCCAGCTGTGGGTTTCCAGGCCTATCAAGGTCGCAACTTGGCATACAAGTTGGGACTGCCGCAGGAACTGGTAAGTACCTTTGTGAAATTTGCAATGGCGCTGGCCAATGCCTACGTGGGCCTGGATGCATCGCTCATGGAAATCAATCCGCTTGTTGTGACCAAAGATAATAAAATGCTCGCACTCGATTGTAAATTGGCAATCGATGACTCCGCCATGTTCCGTCACAAGGACATGATGGAATTGCGTGACATGGACGAAGAAGATCCTGCAGAAATGGAAGCCAAGAAATTTGACCTCAACTACATCAGCTTGGATGGCAACATCGGCTGCATGGTGAACGGTGCAGGCTTGGCAATGGCTACCATGGACATCATCAAGTTGTACGGTGGTGATCCCGCCAACTTCTTGGACGTGGGCGGTGGCGCCACCAAGGAAAACGTGACCGAAGCCTTCAAGATCATTTTGAATGATCCCAAGGTGAAGGGCGTGTTGGTCAACATCTTCGGCGGCATCATGCGCTGTGATGTGGTGGCCGAAGGTATTGTGGCTGCCGCTAAAGAATTGCATGTGAAGGTGCCATTGGTGGTGCGCTTGCGCGGTACCAATGTGGAAAAGGGTCGCGAAATTTTATCCAAGTCGGGTCTCAACATTACGCCAGCTGAAGGTTTGGCCGAAGCCGCCGACAAAATTGTGAAAGCGAGTGTGATATGAGCATTTGGGTCAATAAAGATACAAAAGTGATTGTTCAGGGTATCACCGGTGGTGCCGGTGCATTCCACGCACGCGCATGTGCAGAGTACGGTACCAAAATTGTAGCAGGTGTGACCCCTGGTAAAGGTGGTCAAACATTTGAAGGCATTCCCGTGTACAACACGGTCGCCGAAGCCAAAAAAGCAAGTGGCGCAAACGCCTCTGTAATCTTTGTGCCAGCTGCATTTGCTGCCGATGCCATTTTGGAAGCGGTGGAAGCCGGCATTGAATTGGTGATTTGTATTACCGAAGGAATTCCCGCACTCGACATGGTGCGTGTGAAACGTGCAATTGAAGGCAGTAAGACCCGCCTCATTGGCCCCAACTGCCCTGGCATCATCACACCTGGCGAATGCAAAATCGGCATTATGCCCGGCAGCATTCACCGTCCCGGAAAAATCGGTATTGTGTCCCGCAGTGGTACATTGACCTATGAAGCCGTGGACCAAGTGACCGCATTGGGTTGGGGACAATCCACCTGCGTGGGTATTGGTGGTGACCCTGTTCCAGGCACCAACTTTATTGATTGCTTAAAGGCGTTCCAAGATGATCCCGATACCGAAGCCATCATTATGATCGGCGAAATCGGGGGCAGTGCCGAAGAAGAAGCGGCAGATTTTATTAAGTCCTACGTTAAAAAACCGGTGGTTGGATTTATTGCGGGCCAAACCGCCCCAGAAGGCAAGCGCATGGGCCATGCCGGTGCGATCATTGCGGGTGGCAAGGGTACAGCTGCAGAAAAAGTGGCCGCATTAACCGCCGCTGGTGTGCGTATGGCAAAGAATCCCGCCGAGCTCGGAAAAACATTAAAAGAGGTTGTGCAGCATTAAGGGATATCGTAGGTGCAGTTCCCTCTCCCTTGGGAGAGGGTTAGGGTGAGGGGGCAGGACAATTAAAGGAGACTGAAATGGCAGCAGAAAGAACACTCGCAATCATTAAGCCAGACGCACTTGAAAAGGGTGTGATCGGGCAAATCGTCAACCGCATGGAAGAAAATGACCTGAAGGTTGTGGCCATGCGCATGATGCAACTTTCAAAAGAAAAGGCCGAAGGTTTTTATGCTGTTCATAAAGACAAGCCATTCTTTGGTGAACTGGTGACATTCATGACATCAGGCCCAGTCGTGGTAATGTGTCTTGAAGGCAAAGATGCTGTGGCAAAGTGGCGCACAGTAATGGGTGCCACCGATCCATCGAAGGCAGCCGAAGGCACTGTGCGCGCTGACTTTGGAACGGACATTCAATGCAACGCCACCCACGGTAGCGATGCTGCGGAAACCGCCAAACAAGAAATCGCGTACTTCTTTGAAAACAGCGACATCGTCAAATACGAATGGAATTGATTTAGGTGTCATTGCGAGGCCCTGTAAGGGCCGCGGCAATCTCACAAGAGAATTTAAAAAACCGCCTATCAGTTCAACTGACAGGCGGTTTTTGTTTTGGGGATGTTACCAAGATTTACACCAGGCGTTGGGTGAGTCGTAATACCATCCCAATTTTCTCAATACCACAGCACGATTATGGAGTGCTGTGGTATCTGTAGGATCGATTTGAATAGCGCAATTGTAGGCCATGAGGGCGTCATGTAGTTGACCCCATTGCGATAATACAAAACCTCGACCATTGTGAGCGCTGACGCTGTTGGGATCGATTTGAATAGCGCGATCAAAGGCCGCAAGGGCACCGCTCAGTTGACCCCATTCCTCTAATATAATACCACGATTATGATGAGCGATTGTATTATTTGGGTCGAGTTGAGTTGCTCGATCGAAGGCCGCAAGGGCGCCACGCAGTTCACCTATGGTCACTAATGTATTGCCGCGATTAAATAGAAACAAACTTTCTAATTGGAGGTTGCTTTGTGTGATAAGAAAAGCTCCTTGTTCCTCAGATTTGGGATGTATATTCAATTCAGATCGATACACAGAGTCGAGTATATTATCTCCAAAATCAATGTTAAATACATGGCCGTCCTTGTCGATGCCCCTTAAAAAAATGTGGTTTGGAGCTGCAACTGTTGCAAAAGTTAAGCCTATTTCATCACCAACGGCAATGGTTGCAAAACTGGATGTGTCGCAGTCCAATTGATGGTCTCGGATGTTATTTACGAAGGATAAGTTATGCTGATTGGCAAATATAATTCTCATTCCCATCTGCATACCATCGTAGATAAATTCGGCGAGTTCTTGATTGGACAAGTTCATTCCATCCATTGCTTCAACAAGCATAGCTGTTAAGTCAGCTAAAAATTCGTAGGCGCCCTCGATAAGTGCGGCGTCATGCAGGTCAGATTCCAGATACATCAATTGATGGATGCGATTTCGGACAGAGAGTTTTTCACCGTACTTAAAGAAGGGCACCGCATTTGACAGGGCATTTCGGTTTTTTTCGAGATACAGCTGATAGTCTTCACGGTCGCCGATGACGCCGTTTTGGTTGAGATCCCCAAAGACCTCAGATCCCTCAGTTTTGCCATTTTTGTCTAAATCGGCCCCATTTTTGGTCTGAAAATCGGCAAAATAGTCCTTTAAGACCCCTTCAACCCAGAATTTGGTGATATCGACCTTCATTAACATATTATCGGCAGAAACATGAAAAAGTTGCCTGCAGGAAGCACTTAGGGTGTCCCACACCTCAGGTGCAGGGTAAAATCAATAAGTTTGGAAAGGTGTAAGGTGTAACCTTACGCTTCATGGTTATCGTAGAGCTCAAGTGGCGAATTAAATCTTAACCAGCATCTCTTCAGCGGCAATGCGCACCTTGGCAGCAGTGGCGTGGTGATCGTCAGTAGCGCGATAACCCACAGGCATGACAAGGGCTGCAGAAAGCCCCAGTTCGTCGAGGCCCAAGATTTCATTGTACTTCTTCTCATCAAAACCTTCCATGGGGCAGGTGTCCACATTCAGAAGGGCGGCGGTTTCCATCAAAAAGCCGGATGCAATGTAGGCCTGTTTGCTGGCCCACATTTTAATTTTTTCAGCGCTCATGCCCTGCAAAAATCCTTTCATCATGTTGCCATAGCCTTCCAATTTTTCAGCGCTCACGCCGCGGGTTTTGACGGTCAGATCAATGAACTTGTCGACATAGGCGCTGTCGACGTTGTTCAATGTGGCAAATACTAAGAGGGTGGAGGCATCTTTGACCTGGGTTTGACCCCACGATACGGCCACGAGTTTTTCACGCTGTGCGGGATCGGTGACTTGCACCAGTCGAAACGGCTGAAGCCCGAATGACGTGGGCGCCAGGCGAACGGATTCAACGATCAACTTCAAATCTGCATCGCTGACCGCTTTACTCGGGTCAAACTTCTTGGTGGCATAGCGCCAGTTAAGGGCATCTGTAATGGTATTGGACATTGTGGTCTCCTTGATATTTCCTTTGAAATCACAGAGACTCTATATTACCAAGCATAAAAGTGAATTCTGCGGGCGTAGTTCATCGGTAGAATGCGAGCTTCCCAAGCTTGAGAGGAGGGTTCGATTCCCTCCGCCCGCACAAAGAAAAGCTCCCATGATTCAGGAATGATTTCTTGGAATCACACTGATGGTGCCCGTATCTTCCAGTACCGCAAACTGCACATCCTTTGGGTCCAAAACGCCATTCTTGCGTAATGCGGCGTCTAGATCGTCCATTGTAATTAGTTCCCTTTGTAAATGTTTGTGAATCACATGCCCTTTGTAAATTAGGAGCGAAGGGTTGGGTTCCAGAATGTGCCGCATGCGTGGTGAGTAATATGTGATGCGCACAAATAAATAGTTCAGCCCCAAAATGGTAACAGCTCCAATGATGGCGCCGCTAATGGAATTGTCAGGTCCGATGATTGCATTTTGCACCACGTTGGCGATGATCAAGAGAACCACTAAATCAAATGGCGTGAGTTGGCCCACTTGGCGCTTGCCACTGAAGCGGAATGCAATGAGTACAAAAATATAAATTACTGCGGACCGGACAATCTTTTCTAATATGGGAATTTCGGGCATCAATAGATGTGCTAGGTTGGCCATAAAATCTCCTTGTCTGAGGATCGAAGGAGTTAAGAACATGTTCCAGCAGCATCGTCAATATTCTGGAAATATCGCATGCCGATTTTATCATCATAGCTGAGACCTAAGTGGCATAGTTGGGTGGTGGTGAGTGCATTGAATTGAGATGCCGTAACGCCAGATAATGTAGCATTAGACGATGTCCATGTAATGCTGCCACTTGCTGATGTTTTGGGAATGGTGATGTTGAATGTGGTGTTGCTATTATTGTCGACGCGTATGGAAATTGTTGCGCCATCGCCTGCAACTAGAATGGCTAATTCATCTGTTGTGGCGAGCGTCCATCCTGTTGCAGTTTTTTCCATCCATTTATAATCCACACTGGCAATTGTACAGCTGGTCGCGCAGCTTGAGTCGCTCTTTACAAATTTGATGAATGGGAAAATGCGGCCAGTTGGTGCGGTAAGCTCGGCGAGGCTCGGAGCTTGGACATCTGAAAATGTTAGAGTCTTACTGCCAGCGGTGAAAATAATGGTTCCAGTTGGAAGTTCTGAGGTGCTGGTTGTGTTGGGGCCGAACCCGTAATATCCAGAAAAACTGTTTTGGGTGACATCAGACGTTGCTGTGTTTTGTGCAATGCTGCCGCCTTCGGATGTGGTAACGGCTGCATCTTGAAATTTGACAGATCCGGTGGTGGCACTTGAAAAACTTGTGGGATAAGCTACGTAAATACCTGTGCTGTTGTAGGAGGAAGTAGTCGTTGTGTCATCTAAGTAGCTGTCAATGATGTTTGCTATTGTTGCTTTGGTGCCGTTAAGCTTCATGTCAAATCGCACATGGAAATCGAGGACAAACTTATTGGTGTCGCTGGAGGTATCGCAATCTGCGCTACCATCACCGTCCGTGTCAGGGTTGCTATAGCGCCGAATGGCATCGTCCAGGCCACCCATGAATCCCGAAAGCGCAGAGGTCATTCCAAATGCGGACATGATGTCGCTATGAGAACTGCTTGAGGAGGCCTTTCCTGTATCAGCGTCAATAGTGACGGTTCCCAAATCTGCCGAACCGGTCGTGCTGGCCGGTGTAAAGGCATCCCAACTCGAACTGAAGATGCGGCCCATAAACATGTTGCTGCCAATTTTGCTACTGTCGTAAAAATATAATAGCCACGGATTGAGTCCCGTCAGTTCAAGGCTGAATGTACCGCCTGAACCCACGGCTGCTTGCTTACAGCTAACACCGCCAACGGTTGGAGACACGGCCATAATATGTGTTGCAGTACCCGAAACAGACTTGCTGAGAGAGGTCCCCACGGTTGTGTCGCTAAGCGTACCAGAAACAGTGAATGCAGTGCCGCTTGTACCCCCACTACCACCCGTCCCCGAATCACCCCCGGAGCTTGCCGTTCCAGACGAGCCACCGCAGGCAACCATAAGGGCAAAGAAAGGCACCACTATATACTGCCATGGAAAGTGGTCGTTCATGCGTACACAATGATACGCGTTATGAAGGAGTAGTGCTATTCTCAATATGAGAATCAAGCGCAGGCCGATGGACATTGGGCTGGGAGTTTGTCATAGTGAATTAATGAAAATTGCAGTTTCAGGCGCAACGGGGTTTGTGGGATCGCACCTTCAGCCATTTCTGGTGCAGCGTGGCCATAATGTTATTCCTATTTCACGCAGTTTTTTTTCAAATCCAAACTCGCAACTGTTTGAAGGCTGCGATGCGGTTGTGCATTTGGCGGGCGCCAATATTGCGGATCATCGTTGGAGCGAATCTTACAAAAATACAATTCTGACCAGTCGCACATTTACCACAAATGCAGTTGCAAAGGCGTTTGCAGGTTGCGCCAATCCACCCAAAGTTTTAATCTCTGCATCCGCAATTGGATTTTATGGTGATCGTAGTGATGATATTCTTGATGAATCAAGTACTGTGGGGTCTGGCTTTTTAGCAAGTGTTGCACACGATTGGGAAGCGGCATGTGATCCTGTTCGTGACAAAGGAATTCGTGTGGTGAACCCCCGCTTTGGTATGATTCTTTCCAAAGAGGGTGGTGCGCTTGCAAAAATTTTGCCCATGTTTCGGTGGGGACTAGGGGGTGTGTTGGGTTCCGGCAAACAATGGATCAGTTGGATCGCGTTGCAAGATGTCTTAAGCGCCATTATGTTTGCGATTGAAACCCCAACCCTACATGGGCCAGTCAATGTGGCTAGCCCTGAACCTGTACGCCAAACCGAATTTGCACATTTGCTGGGGCAGTTGTTGCATCGTCCAGTGTTGCCGGTTCCGGCGTGGAGTCTTAAACTCACCGTTGGGGATATGGCAGAAGATGTGTTGTTGGCCAGTCAGCGTGTCATTCCATCGCAACTGATTGCACATAAATTTCCATTCCAATATCCGCTATTGGAACCATTGCTTGAAAGTATTGTCGCGGCTTAATTACGAAAGTGGCAGAAGATAGTGGTAGATCAAATAAAAGTGGCAAAGCGCAGCCACCAACACAAACAAATGCCAAATTTCATGAAAGCCAAAGATACCTGGAACGGGATTGGGGCGCTCCCACATGAAAATAGCAGAGCCGATTGTATAAATGACGCCACCCGCCACAAGTAACCCTAAGGCCTCTGCGCCGCATGTAATATAGAGACTGGGGACAACTATAATTCCCATCCATCCCATGATCAGATAGATAGCGGTGGTAATGGCCTTGGGAACGCGAGGGCATACGGTTTTCAAAAAAATACCTGTGACACACAAAACCCATTCGATGGCCAATGTGATCCAACCTACTTTGTTGGGCATCAGTACTAGAATGAAGGCCGTTTGCGTGCCGGCAATCATTAAGAAGATGGCACAGTAGTCCAGTAAGCGAAATAGGTCTTCGGTTTTTTCATCAGCATCAATACCATGATGCAAAACGCTCATTGCAAATAAAGTAACAGTGCCAACCCCATAGGCCACATAACCCCACATGTGCCAAAACTGCTGGCGAACGAATGTGTCATGTACCATGATGATGCTTCCAATAGTAATGATCACCGCGCCTGCAATTGCGATCCATGTATTGTAAAATTCATCAGTCACATGCACGCTGCCATCTTTGCTGATGCTGCGGAGTGGTGTTTTTCGGGAGATCCATTTCATAGCCATTATGCGCCTCTGCCATAAAGTTGTAGCAGCCTGCAAGAGTACTGTGGTAAAACCGCCGCACATTTTTCAAAGGGGGAATTATGAACTTTGCATGGTCGTTAATTTGGCGTGGGTTGTTTGCAGTATTGTTTGGTTGTTTGGCACTCTTCATGTCGGGTGTGACCGTTGCAGTACTCATGATCTGGTTTGGTGCCTTTGTGTTAGTGAGTGGCATCTTTGCAACCATGGCGTCGTTTCAAGCTGCAAGGGAACATACCCAATGGGGATTTCTTCTTTTCAACGGCATTTTGGGAATCGTTGTCGGTGTATTGACTTTGGCGTCACCGAGTCAAATGGCTGTGGCGCTCGTTTGGGTTTTGGGTGTGTGGGCATTGATGGCGGGCATTTTTGAAATCGTTGCTGCGGTCACATCGCCCTGGGTTGTGGGGAACAAGGGTCTCTTGGCCTTCGTGGGTATTATATCAATTCTCTTTGGCGTCATGATCATTGCCAATCCATTAGCCGGTGCCATCAGCATCGTCTGGCTCATGGGTGCTTATGCGCTACTTGTTGGGTTCACTCTGATTGTTCTCGGATTTAAACTTAAACAGTCAGCTTAAGCCAGTGCGTCTTGCATGGCCCCAATTTGTTCTTTGATGGCGAGCAGGAATTCTTCCCAGTAGCGATTTTGTGTGTAGTAGGGGAACGCGCGCTGAAAAGCGGGGTCATCATAGCGTTGACCAATCCATGCGGCGTGGCGGATCATGCGTAACGTGCGCAGGGGTTCGGCTAGGCGCAAACTGCCGTAATCAAATTTGCGAAACAGTTCGTAACCTTCAAAAAAAGCATCCCTTTGGGTCTTTTGTTCTTCTGCCGTGCCGTGAAAAAGCATCCATACGTCTTGCACGGGTGGGCCAATTACCATGTCGTCAAAATCCACAAAGTGAGGGCCATCGTTATTCCATAAAATGTTCCCCATGTGGCAGTCGCCATGGATGGGAAATGTTTTGAGGTCGGGCGTGAACAGTGGTGTCAATGTTGTGAGTGCTTGATTGAGGCAAAACTCAACGCTGCGTTTCAAATCGTCTGCAATAAAGGGCTGGTTCAAAATAAATTTCACACTGTCATAACCATAGGTTTGTGGTGTGAGTGCCAAGCGGTGAGGTGTTTGCAGGTGTTCGCCGGCATTGTGCATGCGTGCGATCATTCGTCCCAGCCATTTGCGATCGTCATTTGATAATTCGTCTCGCGCGCGCCCGCGGAATTTGGGTGTAATCGTATAATAGAAAGATGCAGCCTCGGCGACAGTGGGAATTGCTGCCAAAGGGTGGGGGAGCTTTAATGATGGCACCACCGGAATTTCAAAGTCGGCTAACGAAGCGATAAAGTTCTGTTCATCCCCAATCGCCTCTGCCGACCAACGGCCAGGGCGATAGAATTTGGCAATAATCGGTTCCCCCTCATCCAGCGGAATTTCATAAACCCGGTTTTCGTAGCTGTTAAGAGGGAAGAGCGCGCCAGTCGGGGAGTAACCTTGGGATGCGACGGCGTCGCAAATCGTATTAGGAAGCAAGTCTTCAAAATTCATAGGCCCCGCATAAACCCCTTTTATGTTGTCTTTTCAAGGTCTGATTTGATAATGCGGCGGCATGTCCACTATTAAAGCCGTTGTCAATGAGCTATTCACCCGCAGGTATGCGTACCTGTTTATCTGTCTTTTATTGCCGTACGTTTTACACCCCTTAATTGAAACTGAAGTGATTGGTGTGACCATCCTCGACGTTGCGTTTACGTTGGTGCTGATCGTTGCCATGTTCGCCATGAGTGATAACCGGCGCTTTGCGTTACCCGCACTCGTGATTATGGTTATTGTTCAGGTGTGCTCGTGGTCTGCAAATCTCACCAATTCACCCATGACCCAGATTGTCGCGCTTGGGCTTAACGCATTGTTCATGTCCTACACGGTTGTGTATTTGCTTAATCGTATTTTGACCCGCGAAACGGTCACCATCAACACTATCTTTGCATCGCTCTGTGTGTATCTGCTGATCGGTTATGTATGGTCATTCCTGTATGCTATTCTTGATTTGTCTGTTCCAGGTTCGTTTGCAATTGATAACAAACTGTTTCAGCATGTGTTTGACTTGAGTCAGGTGTTCTCAAAGTTGTACTACTTTATGTACTATAGTTTTACGACACTCACTTCGTTGGGTTTGAGTGATATCATGGCCGCAAACCCGACGGCCCGTGTTTTAACAGTTTTAGAAGCCATTATGGGGCAATTATACTTGGTGGTTTTGGTTTCCAGGTTGATTAGTATTCACATTACCCAAGCAACGACTCGGCCCAAAAAGAAGGTGGATGTTGTATGAATAAAGATCATGCCAAATGGTTTTTTCTCTGTTTCTTTATTGCCAGCGTTATTGTGTTTGGATTGCTGCTGAATATGTTCTGGGTTCCGATGGGGCTTGGAGCTGTTATCGCACTGACCTGTAATCCTGTTTATCAAATGGTGCTGAAACGAATGCGATATCGTTACATTGCTGCTGCTGTCATGACCTTAAGTGTTTTCTTGGTTGTCTTGGTTCCCATGGGCGCCATTATGGCGGTACTGGTAAGCCAGGTGATCAAGTTTTCGCAAATGCTCTCGCTGCAGCTGCAGGATGGGTCGTTGGCGACAATAGTTGATCAAATTGGAAGGACGACAGCCGGATGGTTGAGTTTGCTTACAAATTCAGATGTTCAAAGTATTGATTTGCGTGCGAGCTTGATTGGTTTTCTAAAGGATGCGGTTCAAAGCTTGTATCAATATTCACCCAAGGTCTTGAGTTCCACATTTCATATCTTCTTGAATTCAATGTTATGCCTTTTCTTCACCTTTGTGTTCTTTGCAGATGGTGGTCAACTGTATGGCATTCTAATCAATGCGCTTCCCATATCCATTTCCCATGAAAATCAAATTATGTCGCAGGTACGTCAAATGGTGACGGCCACACTGTTGGGCATGATTGTGAACGCCATTATGAATGGCTTGCTCATTGGTTTGGCATTTTGGGTCTGTGGGTTGCCAAAGCCGGTACTGTGGGGAATTGTTGCCATTGGCTTCTCGCTGATCCCCGTTGTGGGCGCATTCATCATTTGGGGCGGTGGTGTTGTTGTGCTCTTGTTACAAGGGCAGATGCACTTTGCATTGGGTCTGATGGCGTATGGACTTATTATTATTGCCCAAACGGATAACGTGGTGAAGCCAATCGTAATGCGTGGCAAAGTCAATATTCATCCGGCCCTGTTAATGATGTGTTTGTTGGGTGGTATGCAATTGTTTGGTCCCAGTGGTTTGGTGTTTGGGCCAGTGATGTTATCGTTGATTGTTGCAACATTGCGCATTTACCAACAAGAATATGCCCCGAGGCGTGCGTGAAAGAGAATCGTGTCAAAGCAGCACATTTGTGCCCATATTGTAAGGCAGTCACTCCGTGGGAGGGTAATCCGTGGCGCCCATTTTGTTCGGAGCGTTGCAAGATGGTGGATTTAGGGCATTGGACGATGGAACAGTATCGTATAGCGGGCAAGCCGACAGAGGAGCAGGGGGAATCCAGCTCCAGACCTGGGTCTTCGGATCATGAGGATGGTGACGATGTGGATTGAAGTAATTGGTATTGTTGGCATGGTGTTGTTGTTAGGAACATTTTATCTCGCCTCCAGTAAACGCATTCAGGATAATCATTATCTCTATCATATTCTTAATTTGATTGGTGCCATTGCAGTTTTGGTGAACGCATTTTTTAATCACGTCATGTCGGTGGCCGCTGTTGAGGTGGCCTGGTCGATCATTGCACTTGTGGGATTGTGGAATATATGGCGCGCCCACAGAAAGGCCAAAGATGCATTGGAGTGACTATGTGGGCTGGCTTGGCTTTGCAATTGTATTGGGCAGCTACTTGATGGTGGCGTTGCAAAAGTGGCGCGTGCGTTCGATTCCAAATCAGTTGGGGAATATTGTTGGGCCCGGCTCCTTGGGCATTAATAGTCTTTATCACCAGGCATGGGTGCCAGTAACATTAAATGTTATTTGGGTTTCAGTAGCATTATTTACATTAATTCAAATTATTCATCATGGTCGAAAATCTCAATAATGCAGTACATGCCGTTCGTGGGCATATTCAATATATGCAAGATGCGACTACTCTTGTTGAAATTCAGGATGGTCTTCTTGCTTGGGATTCTACAGGTCACATTGTTGCTTGTGATGAGCATAAAAAAATAAACTCTCTATTACCCAAATCTGTGAACGTCGACAACCATTCGGGAAAGCTTGTGGTGCCAGGGTTTGTGGACTGCCACGTTCATTTGCCGCAACTTGATTGTCGGAATAAAACCGGTCACACACTTTTAGATTGGCTTAAAAATTATATTTTTCCTGCAGAAGCAGCATTCTCAGATGTGATCTTTGCGCGCTCAATAGCGAAACGATTTTTTTTGGAAATTTTGCAAAATGGTACAACCACTGCAATGATCTATTCAACGATTCATGAGGCAGCAACCAATGTTGCATTTGAAGAAGCGGATAACTGTGGTATTCGTGCAATTATTGGCAAAGTAATGATGGATCAAAATTGTCCTGATGCGCTCAAGGAGAATACAAAAGAGTCTCTGAGTGGGTCTGAGCGTCTTATTTCAAAATGGCATGGTCATAAAGATCGGCTTTTCTATGCAATGACGCCCCGGTTTGCCCTTACTTGCAGTCGTGATCTCATCGTGGGTGCAGGTCAAATGGCACAAGATGCCAATGTTTATTTTCAGACCCATCTTTCTGAAACGCCTGATGAGGTGGCATTTGCCAAGGAGATGCATGGATTTTCTGATTACGTTGACTTTTATGGTGACTGTCACTGTCTTGGTAAAAAATCGATGTACGCCCACTGCATTTATCCCACAGATTCTGAATGGCAGGGGCTATCACAATCCCAGTCTGCAATTGCGCATTGCCCCTCATCCAACATCTTTTTGCGGAGTGGCCGCATGCCTTACGAGAAGATTGCTGAGTATCATGTGCGTTGTGGCTTGGGAAGTGATGTGGGGGCAGGTCCAAAGTTCTCAATGTGGGATGTGATGCGCTGTGGGCAAGAGCAGCATACTAAAAACGTGTTTTCCAATAAGAACGCCTTTTATCATGCGACACTGGGTGGGGCAGAGGCGCTCGGGCTTTCAGATCAAATTGGTTCATTTCATGTAGGCAAGAAGGCCGACGTCGTAGTCTTTGATGTACCGACAAGTTTCAATGCAATCGAGCAGATACCAATGGCTGCTGCAACATATGTGAGTGGTAAAATGTGCTACTTAGGTAAAGAGTAAGTAGGAAGGTCTATAGAGAAGGTTGTACCTATTCCTGGTGTAGATTGAGCTGTTAGTTGACCGTGGTGCTTTTCAATAATTTCTCGTACAATCGTCATTCCAACGCCGTTCCCGTTTGCCTTTCCATGTGAAAAACCACCTTGCAGTACCTTAGACAGGATCTCAGGCGTCATGCCGGGGCCGTTGTCCTTAATATGGATGGCAACGCCACGGTCAGAGGTGTCGGTTTTGATGTGGATTGTACCAACGTTGCACATTGCCTCAATTGCGTTGGTAATAATGTTGCCAATGGCTCTTTGAATTTCAATCTTGGTTGCTGTGACTGGGATTGTGGGTTGGTGATATTCAATGACAAAGTTCAGTTGATTGTATTGCTTTGATTTAATTTCTGTAACCAAATCATCAATCGCATTGTGTAGTAGTGTTGGCGATTGATGTTCGTGGTCCTTTCGCTTGTTCAAAAGATCTTCGGCAATGTTTTTGATGCGATCAATGCTGAGTTTAAGGATGTGAAGAAACTCGGCATAGTCTGGGTCGCCATTTTTCTGTTCCGACAAGTAGTGGGCCACCACATTTAACGATGCAAGAGGAGAACGAATGTCGTGAGCTACTTGAGATGCCACTTTTGTGAGCGACCGTTCTGCGGCATGTTGCTTTTCTTGTTCGGCAGCAATTTCAATAGAAGAAGCCATTTCATTAAACCCATGAAACAACTGCTGCATTTCAAAACTACCTTCAACATGTAGTCTGTATTTTAAATTGCCATTTTGGATTTTGGTTTGCGCATTTTTAAGTTGGTGGAGTGGGCGCTTTAGGATTGTGACGACAAGGCCTGCCAGACATAGTGTGGAAATGGTTGATACAATCAACAAAAGTCCTGTCAGCATTTTAAATTGTTCGATTTGAAGATGAGAAGGGAGTGCAAAGGCAATGGCAATAATCAATGTAGGGACAACACCCAACCCAATAAAGAGTGCCAGGCTCCGATGAAATAAACGCCACATTATTGCCACCATCCATTCACAGTTAGTCCCTCTTCGGCCATGATGGGGCCCAGACACTTTAAAAGAGGCCATCCTAGGATGAGCGATATGGGAATGTTGGCCACCAGCCATCGCAAGAATGGAAACCACATTTGTTCAATAGGTTGATTGCTGGGATGAAAGATGATGGTGGCAATGATTGCACCAACAATGTTGGGTATTAAGGTTGCAAAGAGCAAATAGGATTTGAATGAGAACACTTCCGGTCCCCACCCAAAACGCTTAATTTGATTACGGTAATACCAGGCGGGAATTAATGCCTGAATCAAATCAGGAATGCTGAATCCAAGAATAATATGAAGGCTGCCTACTTTGATTACATCAACGATAACTGCAGATAAGACTGTTGCCACAATGCCCCAACCACCCAAGAGAATAGCGCCAACGCCGTGCAATATGGCGCCGGGCCAAATAACGGCAATGCTGTCGATGGGTTCGTTGGCGGGGTTAAAGCCGAGTGTGCACAAAATAACCCAAATGGTTGTGACAATTGCTGTGACCACAATGTTCTGGATGAGTTTGGATTTTTTGACTGGGAGTGTGTTGTCCATGGGGCCCAACTAATAGAGCTGCTTGTAGAATGCAAGCCGGAAACACGTTGATTTTGTTCAGATTTCTGGAAAAGTGTTCGGATTTCTGCACTAAATGCGATCTACAATCCCCTGAAGCAGTTTGATGACTTTGGGTTGCATGTCTTTCATCGCCTTGATGACGTGGTCATGGGACATGACGCCTTGGAAGCGATCGGCAGACACGTTTGAAATACAATTGAATGTCAGCACTTTCATGCCCAAAAAATTACAGGCAATCGTTTCAAATACAGTGGACATGCCCACGGTATCTGCACCCATTTGGCGGAACATGCGAATTTCAGCAGGGGTTTCGTAGCTGGGGCCTGGTGTGCCCAAGTAGACACTTTCTTTCAGCTCAATGCTTTCAGATTGGGCAACGTCGTGTGCAATGCCGCGCAGTTCCTTGTTGTATGCATCTTGCATGCTGGTGAACTGGTTGGTCTTGCGGCTCATGGCAAGGCCAATCAATGGGTTGGTGCCCATCATGTTGATGTGATCCGTCACCACAGAAATATCGCCCACATTCAGTTTTTCAGTAATCGCACCGACCGCATTCGTGGTGATAGAGACCATCGCGCCCAATTTGTTCATTACAAAATAGGGAAAGACCACGTCTTGCGGGCTGTGTCCTTCATAATAGTGGTAACGTCCTTGTAGGGCTACAAGTGGCACACCTGCATAATTACCAAATGTAAGTTTCCCGGTGTGTCCTTCAACGCGCGTTGTGGGGAAGTGGGGAATGTCGCCTGCGGAAATAGTGACCTTGTCAGTCATCGCTTCTACAAATCCATCCATGCCGCCGGATAGCACGAGCATGGCCTTGGGTTGGATTGTGGTTTTGCTGCTCAAAAATTTCGCAGCTTCATCAACATGTTGAAAATAGGCTTGGATATTCATGGGGACTCCTTTATGAGGCTTCAATCACATTTAAATAACATAAATCAAGGACGCATATGAAACCACGCATTGGATTTATTGGACTCGGACTCATGGGAGCCCCCATGTGCAAACGCTTTCTCAAAGCGGGCTACAAGGTCACGGTTTGGGGGAGGCATGCCAAACGCTGCGCGCCGCTCGTCAAGGCTGGGGCCAAGCAAGCAGCGACTCCTGCAGAGTTGGCCGTTGCAAGCGATGTGGTTATCACGATTGTGACGGCCCCCAGAGATGTGGGCGAAGTGCTGTTTGCCAAGAATGGTGTGGTGGATGGGGCGCATGATGGGCTTACTGTGATTGATATGAGTACCATTGGTCGTCAGGCAGCGCGCGGCATTTCAGATGGCCTGGCCGATTATGGTATTGAATTTATGGATGCGCCAGTAACGGGCAGTGTTCCGTCTGCAGAAGCAGGAACCTTGGTCATTATTGCGGGCGGTTCAAAAAAAATGTTCAAGCGTTGTGAAAAAATTCTCAAGGTTATGGGCATGCCTCACTTGATGGGCGACACTGGTTCAGGCCAACTTGTGAAGACGATGCAAAATATGATTGGTGCATCTGAGCTGTGCGCATTGGGCGAAGCCTTGGCGCTGTGTGAGTCTTATGGCGTGCCACGCAAGCGTGCGGGTGATTTGCTGTCACTCACAGGTGTGGCATCGCCTCTGATTAAAATGAAAATCCCATCGATGGTAAAAGAAAAGTATCCCACACTCTTTTCGTTAGCGAACATGTTGAAGGATTTGAAATTGGGTCAACTAGAAGCGCGTCGTGCTGGACTTAAACTGCGCGTGGGTCGCGCCGCCGAAACATCGTATGTGCTGGCCAATGATATGGGGTTGAGCCACCAAGATTTTGCTGCAGTGGCGAAAGTGTCTCAAAGGAAAAAACGCTAAAGCCGATACGCCAGGCCCCAGCGGATGCCGTGGTGGCAGGCGACAATGGAATTTTTACCAAAATGTTCCATGGCTTCTTCCAAGATGAGCGCGCCAGGGTAGATTACATCGGCACGTTTGGGTTCCAGGCCGGGGAGCTTCTTTCGCTCTTCTGTACTCAGCGGTAATAAATCACTCAAAATGCGTTCCACATCGGCCATGCTCAGCACGTGGCCATGTACTTGTTCGTGGTCGTACTTTTCAAGCTGCAGCGTCATGGCAGCGAGTGTGGTGACGGTTCCCGCAATGCCCACCATGGTCAGGCCTTTGGTATCCGCAAGGGCACTCTCAGGGAGCATTCCCAAATATTCTAAAACAGCGCCTTCCATTTCTACAGCATCTTCGGTGCCCAGCGGATCATGTTGTCCGTAATTTTCCTGCAAGGTTACAGCGCCCAGTTTAAGGCTTTGGGTGTGTAATCCTTGGGCCGTCTTCCAAATAAATTCGGTGGAGCCGCCCCCAATATCGATGACCAAAATGTTGTCGCCAAATTCGGCACGTGCGGCATCAAAAGACAATGACGCTTCTTCATCGCCACTAATGATTTGAACTTGAATGCCGGTTTCCTTTTGAATGCGGTCTACAAATTCTTGTGCGTTGGTCGCGCGACGAAATGCCGATGTGCCCACAGCCACAATGGGGGATGCCTGATACTTCTTACAAATATCGGCATATGCTTTGAGTGTATCCAATGTGCGCTGCATGCCATCGGGATGAAGCCTGTTGCTACTACCCAGGCCTTGCCCCAGGCGTGTGAGTTCCGCAGATTCGTGAATGGAGGTGATTTTACCGTCGGCGGCTTTTTCACCGATCAGCAAGAGAACTGCATTGGTACCAATGTCGATTGTGGCGAATGGCATGCTGCCATCATGAAAGATCGTTCAATCAAATACAATGTATTTATAGAAAGATTGCTTTTTGTTCTACATTGCCTTGGGTGGGTATCAGTTGGGGACTGGCAATCTTTTTAGGATGATGCAATTGAAGGCTATACGCAAAGAGGGGTTGCGTAACGTTAAACCGCAGAAACTCTTGTGTTGATTTTACCCAGCCGTTCCATGTGGTAACGATTTTTTCTTGGGGTGTCGTTTGAGTTAATGCATCTATGCTATTGAGTAGTCCCACCGCATTATGATGAGAGTGCTCATCTTGAACCAATTGCTGAAGTCGTTCCTTAAGGTCAATGAGGGGGTCTTGGACGATAAAATGATCTAATGCCCGCTCTAATTTGATTGTTCCAACAATGAGGCGGTCCGAAATGGCCGTAGAAGCGCTAAAAAGACCATCTTTTATAGTTTTTACAAGGTCGAGTTCCATATCTACTATTATTATCGGCAGATTTTCAGAAAAGTTGTGTGCACGTTACTGCTTTGCACCAAACAGACAATAGCCTGGGACACTGAACAGGGGGTTGACCCAATTGCATTGAGCTTGACGGTTAAATAATCCAAGCTGGAATAGTGAATCAGTTTGGTGCGTTATATTGGTAACAAAGCCTATTTGTACGCCGTGAGTGCGCTGGCCAGCAAAGTTGCATCCAGCAATTTGAAAGCCAGAAACATTGCCCAATGCATAATTTACAAGGCCCAATTGAAATCCAGAAATGTTACGTTGAGCTTGGTTTGTGATTACCCCAAGTTGAAATCCGGTAATGTCACCAGATGATTTGTTGACACCTGACAACATGACGCCTGTTGCATCACCCTCTACAATACATTTGCCGCCGATGCAAAGTCCCTCAAAACTGCCTTTGATATGAGTTTCTAAGCCGATGGCAATACCTTGTATGGTCGTTTTACATGGGCCGTTTGATTGTGACTCTGATTTGTTGCGCCCAATAGAAATACTGAGTGGCCACCATCTTCCACTGTAGTGAATGCTGTTTGTGCAGTTGTTGGGTTCCATAACGTAAGGGGTTATCGGCCACAGTTAGAATTGGTTGCTAGAAAATTTGTGACATTTTTGTATCATAGTTGGCAGCTGCCATCGTCGCAGTTGAAGCGGTGACGGTTTTTGGCGATGATTTTGTAGACCATTTGGGCGATCAAGCGAATACCTGGAAGCAATATAAAATGCCCCAGTAGGCGCCAACCAGCCCCCGGTAAATAGGTAAGTGCTGTGGCGGTGGCATATTCACCCGATCGAATTTCACCAGTGGGGAGCACCAACTGAACGGCACCCTGGTATTTGGCATCGTTTAATTGCGGATAACGTGATTCACGTTCTGGGGATTGTCTTGGTAAAAAATCAATGCGGCTCGGCAAGTCATGTGCCTTAAACCACGCCATGCTGCGCCGGCAGAAACTGCAATCACCATCATAAATCAAAATTGGTTTGCTCATTCCCTAAGTCTGTCATGAACCTGGGTAAAAGACAAGTGCTCGCAAACGAGCCATTGGCACTGTTTGTGCAGTGTTGCTGTTTTGGTCGAGATCCCAATTGACAACTTTTGTTGAAAGGAGCAGGGAGATGGAACGCAAAAAAGGGTAAAAAGACGGAGTACGAAATGGCGGCTGAAGTACGATATTTTAATATTCTATTGGAAGAAATGCGCGGGCACTTTCAATTGTTGACCGAAGGCTTGGTGTCACTTGGTGAGCGCATGGATCGGCGGTTTGCGGAGCAAGATGCCAAATGGGAAGCGCGTTTTGGAACACTTGAAATGGCAGTGCGGCAAAACAGCCAAGATATACAATCACTGCAACGCGACGTGACCTCATTACATACGAAATATGACCGACATGAGAGTGATATCGGTGTTTTAAAAGTTGCTGTGGGTGTCGAAAGTTAAACACGACACTGTCTTATTTCTGAACAGTCCCACCTCTTATGTATCATTAAAATCTTTAAAAACCATTGGCATGTTCCGTGCAGCACACACCGTGCATGGATTGGTTTCTGAAGTGGTATAAATTATGGGTGGGCGTATGGATGGTGACACTGATGGGGAGTGTGGCGCCTGTACATGCCACACTTTTCGAAAAACCGGGTGCCGTTTCTGAAACCACCACGCAAGTTCGTCAAGATTCCGCACATATTTTGTCCCAAGCCTATCAACTCTCCGGTCTCAAAGAGACAACTCAAAATTTGGCAGCACGGTATTTAAACGAAGCCCTTTCCCAAAAGGCAGCGGATTGGGTGGGGCAGGCGATTACGTCTGTCATTGCTGAACATAAAGGTCCCAGTTTTCGAGAAAAATTAAATGATCCCAAGCTGCGCGCCGAGATGAAGATGCGCGTTGCGGCACGTATTCGCGAAGAGATGCCCAAGCTTGCCAAGAAAGTTGTCTATGAGCGCCTCATGCAGGGGGCGTTATCCGAAACCGATCCTGTGGCGCAAAAGATGGTGGGACATATGGTTGATGCGATGACAACGCCGCTGAATACGCAAATCGATCAGTGGGCCGATACTGCTTATAATACAGCGATCGGTCAGGTGGATCGGTATTTGAAAACAAGTGTCTCGTTGGGACGTGGGAACACGCTTAACCTGGATGCCACGGATCTGCGCGGGACGATTGATCGGGCTGTGCGTCTGGAGACGATTACAGATGCGATTGCTACGCCCATGGCACATGCCTTGGGTGAATCCACGTTTACGAATATGCAAGAACGGCTTTCGACATTTTTGGATGATGAGCTGCCACCGGAAATAGCGCACGCGATTCGTGCGGGGCCCGAACAAGTCGATGCGTGGATTGCGCAAGGGAAAGGGTATTTGCCAAGCGAACAAATGAGTCGTTTGAAAGATAAAGTCCTGTCGATGCCGGTCATCACTATTCCCAACGAAGTTTATGGCCCCACATTGGCGGGTTCTGCTGCACGGCATTTTGCACTCGCGTTTGCCGACTTCCCGATTGTGAATGCCTATGAATTGAATCGTGGTCGTGAAGTGACGCAGGTCATGATTTGGCAGCTGCGCAATAAAACGGGCATTACGCTGAATGTGGGCCAACTGTTGGACTTAAGTCAGTGGGCGTTGGGTCAAGTTGGGGGTCTGGGGCAATTTGGGCGAAGCGTTGCCGAGATGCGGGGGCAAATTAATGAGATTGAGTCGCAGTTAAAAGGAATTGAGGGGCAACTTACCGGAGCCGTCGATCAGTACAATGCGTTACTCAAAGAAAAGGTCGCGCAACTCGAGGCCTCACTCAAAAAATATCAGGAGATGGCGGCAGCACCGGTGCGTGATGGGATTGCATGGGCCAATGAGTCATTAGGTGGAGCGCGCGACTGGCTCACGGATCAGTTGCCGGAAAATATGAATGGGATTCCTTCGACATGGGGAGATTTTAAAAGGACGGCAGGGATTCCCGATAAAGTGCTGGGTGATTTTGGTGATAAGTCGCCTATGGATATAACTGGTGTGGCTGAAAAGTTGAAGACGTGGAATGCAGCCTTGGCCGATCAAATGGCCAATGTACTGGTGGATAAAGCGCATGCATTGTTGCCCCAGCCTGAAATTGCACCAGAAGAAGAAAATCCGGCACAAAACCCAAGCGAAAGTGAGGACTACGACCCTGTGGTGTTGCACAATGGTGAATTTGTGCATCCGGTTGTAGATGTTATGATTCCAGGTCGCGGTTTGAATTTTGAATTTAAACGCATCTATCGCAGTCGCAGTCATTTTATAGGACGACTGGGGTGGAATTGGACCAGTAATCTAGATGAATCGCTGCAAACCTGGGTTGCGCCCTCTGGTCCTGGCATTACGTGGGTGGATGCGGATGGGCGTAAGTTCTTTTTTGCAGCGCGCACAGATCAGTTAGGTGCGTTTGTATCTCCTGCAGGTGTTTTTGTTCAACTGCGTACCATTTGGAATGATGGTGAAAAGTTCTTTGAAATTAAAACGCCTGAAGGCCAGGTGACGCGCTTTGATCATCGGGGGCTACTCCTTTCAACTTGTGATCGTTATGATAACTGTTTGCGTTATGAGCGTGATGCCAGCGGTTTGCTCTCGTCAGTTCTTGATACGGTGGGGCGTCGCGTGGTGTTTTCATATGACCATGTTGGGCGTTTACAGAAGATGACGGATAGCGCCAGTCGTGAATGGCGTTATGATTATGATGCCAACGGCGATCTTGTGCATGCTGTTTCCCCCAATAACATTGTGACAGCTTATTATTACAGCAGTGGACAGCCCGATGAGTCGCTTAATCACAACATGACAGCGACACGTGATCCAAGAGGTAATCTATATTTGCGTAACATTTATGGGAAATCAGGATTTGCGCATGATCAAGTGGTTGCGCAGTCCTATGGTGGTGGCAATCATGTGGTGAAAAGTCGATGGGTGATGCTGCGTCCTTTGTGGGTGGCGCGCCAAATGCCAGACTCAATGAATGTGGCGGTCAGTCGTGTGGACTTGCGTGACCGGCGCGGCATTGTGAAGCGGTATTGGCATAACGCGGCGGGGAATGTACTCAAAAATGATCTGATTGATAGTGCGGGTCGCGTGCATTTGGGGATGCGGTATCGCTATGATGATAATAGTTTGCGCGTTGCTGAAATTCTGCCGAGTGGCGTGCGAATTCAAAAGCAGTATCACAATGCACAGATTGCTCTGTATCAAGTGAACGATCGCAAAACGATAGTTCAGTACGAGGATCGCTGGAACGCCCCAATGCGCATGACTACGCCAGATGGTCTTGTGACTGAATGGCATTATGATGCACGCGGGTCGCTGTGCTTGATGCGCCGGTTTCCGGAAAATGACCCCGCCCACGTTATTCAATCCCATTTTCAATCCAACCACTACGGACAACGTGATCAGATGAAAGATGCCGTGGGCGCTGTCACGAGCTATACGTATGCTGGTGCAAATTTGGTTGCCATGGTTCGGGATGCAACAGGGCTGCGTGAGGCAACGCAATATCGTTATGACGCGATAGGTAATATTATAGAAATGATACTCCCCAATGGGGGTGTTCGAAAATTTGATGTGGATGCGCAGAATCAAATTTATCGTGAAACCACACCAATGGGATACGTGTACCGGTATGCGTATGATGCTAATGGCAATATGATTGCAATGCATGTTGGTGATACCAAATATCAATTCGAATACGATATCTTGGATCGCTTGGTAATGAAAGACGATGCCGTTTCAAAGACTCGCTATGCATATGATGTGAATAGTCATCTCATTGAAGTTGTGTGGCCTGAAGGAAATGCCACGCGCTATATCTACGATGCCATGGGTCGCGTGACACAGATGATTAAGGGAAAACCGGGTCGTGTACGTACTCAGTATCAGTATGATGTTGATGGTAATATCGTGGGAATTGGTGATGGTACGGGAAATCTGACAATCGTTCATCGAAATGCATATGGAGAAGTAACGTCTGTTAAAAACCCAAATGGTCTTTTGCAGGAGTGGGATCGCAATACATGGGGAGTGGTTGTTGCAGAACGGTCTAGTGGCCGTGATGGATTACGTTTGGCGGAGACGCGCTTTTCGCAAGATGCTCTGAGGCTTCAAAAGACAACCTCACGTTGGGATTCAGATCATCAAAAATGGCTAACGACAGTGGATCGCTTTGATGCGTTGGGTCGACTAATACGTCAGCAGTCTCCTTCGGGGGCGATTGTTCAGAGGTCTTATGATGGCATAGGGAATTTACTACGCCTCGAATTACCAGAAGGGGTTGGGTACCGTTGGGAGTATAGTGCGCTGGGTCTTCCTAAAAGGGAAGTTGCGCCTGGTGGCGGGGTAACTCAGTTCGAGTATGATCTTCAGGGGCGTCTTGTTTCTCAACGACTACCTAATTTGGCACTGACAACATATTCCTATAATGCGCATGACAATATTACTGAGATCCACCCTCCAGAAGGTGCAGTGATTCGCTATTCCTATGATGCAGCAGGAAGACGGACGGTTGTAGATGCCGAAGGTCGTGTGACGCGTTACGACTGGGATGGAAACGGACGGTTGCGACGCTTGGTGGATCACGAAGGTGCCGAGACGTTGTATGGTTACGATAACGAAGATCGGTTGCAGCAGATGCAGTATCCCGATGGTGGTGTAGAATCGTATCAATATGATCGCAATGACTATGAAGTAGGGCGATGTTTGGATGCACACTGTATTGCTTCCCAAGTGGATGTGATGGGGAATGTGACGCAGCGGCGTGCGGGGGATGTTCAACAGCGTATGATTTATGATCCGTTGGGTCGCATGGTTGATGCTGAGCAGGGCGATTCTAAAATAACCATTCAATATAATACGCTATCCCAGGTGAACCGTGTGAATCAAAACCAGTTTGATGTGGTGATGCGCTACAATGACGATGGGTTTCGCCAATCGCTTTCATACTCAGATAGTCAATCAATTGAATGGCAGCGTGATGCGTTAGGGCGCGTGACGAAAATCAACTCGGGTCCAGTGCAAGTGCCACAGGTTTGGGATAGTTATGGGCCTAGCCGGGTGCAGCTTGGTAAACAGGTAGATGGATATCAATACGATGCGATGGGAAATGTTGTGTCACAAATGGTCGCTGGTAATGTTTCTCATTACCACTATAACGCATTGGGTGATGTGACGTCACAGAACAATATTCAGTATACTTATGATCCTTGGGAGCAATTGCGCACAGCAGGCCATCAGATATTTGAATACCATAAAAAGCCAGAGCCGACCTATGATCGCCGCGGTAATTTAATGCAAGATGGTCAACTCATTTATCACTATGATGCATTGGATCGATTGAGTGCTGTAGATAATGCAAGTGGAATTCCGATTGCTCGATATTTTTATGATGCCCTGAATCGTCGAATTGCCAAAGAGATTTACAAAAAAAATGGTGGCTGGACACATATAGACTATCGCTATGATGGATGGGAGCTGGTGGATATCGTCGAAGCCAATCAACAGATTCAATATGTGAGTGAAGATCGTTTGGATGGCATTGTCGCGATGCGTGTTACAATTAATGGGCTAGAGCAAGGTTATTATTTGCATCGGGATCGCCTGGGAAATGTGATTAGTGTCAGTGATGCCGCTGGTAAAATTGTCGAGCGATATGCGTATGATCCGTTTGGTCAACCACAAACGATTTCAAAAATGGGCAATGTGCGCATGTTCACAGGTCAAGTCTATGACGCAGAAACAGGTCTCTATTATATGCGCAATCGGTATTATTCCCCGCGCCTCAGGCAGTTTCTAACGCGGGATCCCATTGGGTATAAGGCACTTCTGTATAGCCCATCGTCTGTACCAATGCCTGTAGGGTTTTCGTTCCATCGAAGCCTAGGTGCAACAACTCATGCGAGTTTACCCAACCAAATGGGGGGTATGTTGCTTGATACATCGTTATATGTGTCCAATCTGCTTGCCCAAAATGGCGTGGGTGTTGAGACAAATTTGTATACTTATGTTGGCAATAATCCACTCAATGAAACGGATCCCTTGGGGCTTTATTACATGCGGCTTAATCGGGACCGTGGGTTGATGTATTTGTACTCTCAGACTGGTAACTATATTGATGGCTGGGATGTGGGAACGCGTGGCAGTCACGACAATCGTCTTAAACGCTTGGGTGACACCCCAAATGGGATTTATAAGGTTACATCGGCAACGGGTGGGCTTGATTATCGGCACCCTAAAATTACAATGACAGTGAACGGTAAAAGGCGGGTGATTGGCCCTGAATCATATGGGTTGGGCTATCTTGGACTTCAGCCAATCGCGATAGAACCAGGGGCAAAAGGGCGTAGTGGTTTGGCGATTCATGGGGGCGGTTCAGGGCTTAAAAATGCCCTGGAAAATACGCACCAGAAATTGGTTTCGACTTATGGCTGTGTGCGTATGCATAATGACGACATTATTCATCTTGTGGACCATGTTCATCAGCTTGAGGCGCAAGGTGACGATCAAGGAACATTGTTGGTCTATAGTGAGTCTATGTCTGCAACAGCCGATCCATTTAACGAGCGGGTGCGTTCGGATTATCGGTATTTGCCGGGGGCGGTTGGGGGGAATGCCTATGTCTTACATTAAATTGGAGTTTCCTTTGCTCTGTGACGTAAAGTGACTTGACGAAATGGTTGCTTTGAGAAATGACTAGTTCCAGTTCATCATATGAAAAAATATCTTACATTGATTTTGTGTATCGGCGTTATTATTTCTGCGCCTGCCCAAGCCGGCATGATGGTGTGGGGTGTTGGTTATGCCATGTCGGTTCCAGAGCCTGATGGATGGGTAGCAACAGGTGATGTTAAGCAAATTGATACTATTGCAATGGGTCTATATCAAAAGGGCTATAATTGGGACAGCTCTCCTGCAGTAATGTATGCACACCTGATGCTAAATCAAACATCTCTTAAGAAGGCTGTGTCACAATATATTTCTAAGGCTCAGATGGAATGTCCAACTTTAAAAGTTGAGAAGATTGATTCGCATACTAAAAGATTTATTTGCAATGAAGGCAGCTCTCCCACCTATCGCCTAGTACGCTTCATAAATATTAATAGAATGAATGTACTCTGGATTTTAAGTTCACATTCAATAGATAGTCTAAGTGCGTCTGCGCCCATTTTTGAAGAGGTTTCCCAGTCTGCAACCTTGGAAAGAAAGCTTGTCCCTTGGAATCATCGTACCTATACGGTCCACTAATAGTTGAACACCTGCTGTCTATTTTTTGAACAGTTAATCCTATCAAGTCAGTTATACCATAAGCTTAAACTGGCATCCTTCCTGCAGATGTAGTCCTCCATGAAACGCTGCGCTGGCACAAGCTCAACTGAATTTATGCTGATGGTGGTTCTGTTAACCACTATGGCCGTTCTGTGTCGTTACCGACTGTGGTGGTCGGTAGTCGATCTAACAGCACAAGTTGTGAATGTTGTTGCAAGGGAGGGAATATGAAATCCATTTTTAAGAGACTAAGCCGCAATCAACGCGGGGTGGCCGCAACTGAATATATGTTGATTATTGCGGTCATTGTCATTGCGGTGGTGGTGATTGGTAAAAAGGTTTTTGTAGATCAATTCTTCACGCAGGGCGTAACCGCTGCCGGTAGCACCGTTCAAAAGTGGCTGACCTGTGACCCGAGCAACGCAGACTGCAATGAATAGGCAACGGGGGTCAGCGGCTGTGGAGACCATGCTTGTGATGCCACTTTTATGTCTACTGCTGGTTGTGGTTTTGCGATTTGCGCTGCTCTGTATTGAAGGGCAGTTGGTAGAGTATGCAGTGTTCATGGCATCACGCAGCTATCGTGTGATGGGGGATGTGGTGTCAGAAGTTAAACGCATTGCTCCGTGGATGCATGTGACAATTGATAGTGAGTCGCAAACCCTTTATGTGCGGGGACGTCCGTCGCTTTTCTCTGCCGGTTTACAGAAATCGCTTATCGTAACCCCACACCCACAGACTCATACCAATGCCGAAGACAATCCCATTTGTAGCGCTGGGGGTGACGCATGCTGACGACATTTATGGCGATCATGATGCCGGTTATCGCACTCCTGATGATTGCCGTGATCAATGTCAGTCATGTGGTCTATGCGAAGATACGATTGCAAGATGCAGCCGATCGCGCGGCCTATGTGGGTGCTGCCAAGCAGGCTTATATTATGAATCGCATGGGTGAAGATAATCTGGCGATTCAGAAAAGGTTTTCTGATCTGAAAGAGGAGCTCACGCATAATAGTAAGCAAACGGTGGAGAAAGGGCGTGAACGCGTATCTCAGGTGCGCAGTGAAATCATGGGACGCTGGCAAGAGATGGAGGCGTGGAATGATGGTGCGTGGGAGACTGTTCGTACCACATCGCAAGACTTGCTTTCTAAGGGCTATGCAGGCGCTTGGCTTATTCCACAAAAGTCCTCGCGACTTCTGACGCTTTTGGATCATGCAGAAACAGATCAATATCAAAAATTAAAATTTGATGGCATGCGCGGGGACTTGTTCTTCGATCCTGCTGATCACGATGATGGTGAAGATTCAATATTGAGCTATCTCGTCAAGGATCCGCTGCATGAAGTGCGTTGGGAAGTCACGGCTTGTGCTGTTATGCCCAACCTTCTGTTGGCCTCCAAATTTCAAAATATCAATCATCAGCTGTGTGCAAGCGCGGCGGCCCAACCCCATGGCGGCAGTATTCGCAGTGGTGCGCCCTACCAAGTGAGTTTTGTTCCAATCCGGAGGGACCATGTACGCCAATGAGCGCGGATCGGCGATGCTAGAGTTGTTGTGGTGGTCAGTGGCGATCGCATGGCTTATCCATATGATGATCATGTTCGTTGTAAAGCCCGTTTTGGTGCATGACCACAGATGGATGTCGCGCATTTCCGAGACGCACACGCTCGTTGGTCACACGGTATGTTTAGAAACACTCAAGTCAGACGTGAATCACAATACCACATTTGTGCAGGAGGCCGTATGTCAGGGATTTTAAATCGCCTTACAGAGAAAAATCTCTGGATGATTGTGTTAGCCGCGGGAGTCATTGCAGCGTTGAGTGTTGTGGTTTTTCTGTCGGGACTGTGGCGACAGTATCAGTTTCAAAGTCAGCCGGTCTATGTGGTGATGGCCGCGCGTAATATTGCGCCGCAAACTGAAATTTTAGCAGGCGACGTGGTGCTTCAAAGTGTGCCGCGTCGCTATGCGCCGCCGGCAGCCATTCAACAATTGGTGGCTGCTGTCGGGCGTATTGCGGCAACGGCGATTCCAGAAGGGACTGTCCTAACCTTGGCTACCACAATGGCACCAACGGCCAAGGCAGGGATCGCAGGGAGTTTGCCGCCAGGAAAACGTGCCGTTTCAATTGCAGTCGATGATGTCAATGGTGTGGCGGGTCTCATTCGCCCCGGTAATTTTGTAGATTGTCTGCTCACGGTGGATTTTGGCGATGATGTGGGGAGCCGCTTTACCACATTGACGCTGCTTGAAAATATTCCGGTCATTGCGATTAATCATAACCTCTTTCCGCCGGCGGTTTCTCCTCAGGAAGGAAAGGCTAAAAAGTTCACTTCCGATGATCATGAAGGTCGTCAAATGGTAACGGTCGCAGTCTCACCAGATGCGGCAGCAACACTCATGCTTGCACAAGAAAGTGGTCGCATTCACCTGACACTTAGGCCGCAGTCAGATCCGGAAATGAGCCATGTTGCGCCCATGACATTGGATCGTATGACGCAGATGCGTGGTGTGGTGCGTCCCCGATCACGGCCGGCATATATGGAATATCGAGGTGGACGATGATGAATCATTTTGTCACCCGAATTTGTGTGTTGATGTATGTAGTCGGATTTTCGGTAATGCTCCATGCTGCTCAAATTGGCCCACAAAATATTGTGCGCGGTCAGTCGACATCGATTGAGACAGATTACGATATTGGCAATGCAGCAATGAGCGACTCTGCAATTTGTGACTATGTCATCCAATCCAATCGGCATGAAATTTATTTAAATGGGCGCAAGGCAGGAACTGTCACGCTGACACTATGGGATACCCAGGGTGCGCGTCGTGATGTGGTCCCTATTTCGGTTTCCAGTCAAGATATGGCGCAACTTTCACAAGAAGCCGCTGAAATTTTTGGACCCGGTACGCAATTGAAATTGTCGCGCACCGGGGACCAAGTGGTGATTGATGGGGAAGCGGCAACAGCAGCTGAAGTTAGTAAGATAGATGATTACCTGCAACGTAATCCCAGTGTGCGTAGTGTCGCGCGATTGTCTGGTGCTGCACAATCCGAGTTGGCACACAAAATTGAAGCAGAGATTGAAACACCAGGTATTCATGTACGTGCGGTCAAGGGGCGTTTGCTCATGGAAGGTCTGGCGTATAGTGCAGAAGCAGCCAGTCGTGCTGAAAAAATCGCCAAACTATTCGATCCCAATATTATGAATCTCATTGAAGTCAAGGAAACCAAGCGCCGTCCGGGTCGTGAACCCATGGTGGTGTTGGATGTCTATTTTATGGAAGTCAAAAAATCGGTCATCCGAACGCTGGGTATTAATTGGACACCTGGGGGAACCCCCTCCAGTGGAATGAGAGGCGCAGGTGGTATGTTTGGTAATTTGATTGGGTCTGCGGTTGGTACGGTCTTTAATCTCTTGCCTAAAATTCAGTGGATTCACGAAACGGGTAACGGACGTGTGTTGGAACATCCGTCATTACTTGTAAAGAGTGGTGATTCCGGAGAGCTGTTTAGTGGAACAGAGGTGCCGTATTACTCCGCACAGAATGTGCAATTCAAAAATGTGGGTATTAAGTTGGAAGCAGAACCCATTTCTTCAGGTGGTGCCGTGGACCTCAAAATTTCCGCCACACTTTCAACATTATCAGCGGGTGTGAATCAAGGCATCGATACCCACACAGTCAACACAACCGCATATTGCAAATCCGGTGAAAGTATTGTGCTCGCGGGGCTGTATCGTAATGGCGATTCCAAGACGTGGAATCGCTTGCCGACGGGAGTGGACACCTCATCGGCACTCTTTACGTTAGCATTTTCGCGCGACTTTCAAAGTCATACTACCGACTTGCTCATATTTGTCACACCCCGAGTGGTGGATGCGGGTGTCGATGCGCAAGCGCAGATCCAAAAATTCAACACGCTTGATGAGGCGATCACAAAGAAACGGTCTAAAAAGGAATGGCGCAGACAGAATGTCACTGACATTGAAACTCACGATATTGCGTCACACCCTTATACCATCGAACTCCCAACAAGTTTGCAGCCTAACGGGGGTAACTCATGAAAGTGATTTGCTTTGTGGGCGCCAAGGCGGGGGTGGGTACAACGACAACGGCAGTGAATGTGGCCTTGCGTCTACAGTCAGCAGGTGAACGCGTTTGCATTGTAGATGCGGCCCCTGATGGCTGCCCTGACGTCGGATTTTTGCTGGGCTGCCCGTCGCCACTGCGCCTGGCGGAGCAATTGCTTTCTCATCGCAATCAATTGGTGGCGAGTCAGGTGCCGGGGTATCTGTTTATTCCTCGGGTGGGTATTTCCGCTGTGCATCTCAGTCGTATGGAAGACTGGTTGGAGCTGCGTGAAATGCTCTCGGCCTTCTCAGTTGTTGTTGTAGATGGTCTTGTTGCCAATCCAGATTGTGTCATGATGCATGCGTCGCCCGATCCATTGTCACTGCGTGCCATTAAAGCCGCACTGGAACGTCTACACGATCAGCTCATATCCCCGCAGCGCATCTCTTTTGTGATGAATCTTTGTGAGTCGAGCGATGGGGGTGTCAAAGAAGTCGTGCAGGAGCTGTGTGGTGATCGTCCCATCCATTTTATACAATCGGAATCCGCTATGATGCGACAGGCGGCACTTTCAGGATCCCCATTGGCGCTTCGAAGTGAATCACACCGCATCCATCAAGAGTGGGATCGGATTGCCTCAGCGATTCGCGAGCTACCCGAATGGCGTCTTGATGTTGCTGCCAGTGCAGAGTCGTTGCATCAGAAACTGCTTACACAGTTTCAGGATCAAAAGTCGGACATAACAGATCGCTCAGAAGCACTGCTGCATATTCGTCAATTGCTGGCAAAAATTTCCGAAGAGGATCGCATCGGGATTGATGTGGAAGTATTAGTGTCCAGCGTGGCAAATGACGCCCTTGGTTTGGGTCCATTGGAACCCATTATGCAGGATCCAACAGTGACTGAAATTATGATCAACGGGTCCAAGCAAATTTATGTGGAACGATTGGGGAAGCTGTCACAACTGGCAACATCAATCCCAGAAGAATCAATTTCACGCATTGTAGAGCGCATTTTGGCGCCATTGGGTCGACGTGTGGATGAAAGCACACCGATGGTGGATGCGCGTCTTGCCGATGGTTCGCGTGTCAATATCGTCATTCCGCCACTGGCGCTCAATGGGGCCACGATTACGATTCGTCGCTTTTCTCCTACATCGTGGTCTTTGGAGGATTTGATTCGGATGGGAAGTGTGACGTTGGAAATGTCCGCGATATTGCGCGATGCAGTGAATCGCCGCAAAAATATCATTGTCTCGGGGGGAACCGGTTCAGGAAAAACAACGTTACTCAATGTGTTGTCGTCGGAAATCTCAGCCGATGAACGTATCATTACGATTGAAGATGCTGCCGAACTCAAGCTCTCACAACCCCATGTGGTGCGATTGGAATCGCGACCTGCTAATTTGGAAGGGCGTGGTGCAGTGACAATTCGCGACTTGGTCAAGAACGCGCTGCGCATGCGTCCCAATCGCATCATTGTTGGGGAATGTCGTGGTGCTGAAGCGCTCGACATGTTGCAGGCGATGAATACGGGACATGATGGCTCACTTACGACGGTGCATGCCAATAGTCCGCGTGCGGCACTTTCCCGTTTGGAAACCTTGGTGATGTTTGCCGGGATGGATTTGCCTGCGCGCGCTATTCGGGAGCAACTTGCCGGTGCAGTGCAGATGATTGTCCAAATTGCCCGTCGCCCCAATGGTCAACGGGTCGTGACCGAGATTGCAGAATTGGTTGGCATTGATGGTGATCAACTTGTTCTCAATACTACAGGAGCGGCTGCATGAGAATTATTACGCAATGGAAAGAGGTGCGCCGTCGGCGTGCGTTTGAGGCGGAATTGGTGGCAGGTCTTACTTTTATTAACAATGCGCTGCGTGCAGGGTTGGGGCTCGCGCAGGCCATTGCATTGCTCTCGGAAGAAACAAATGGTGCATTTGCATCTGAAATGAAGTGGATTACCGAACGTCAGAAGGTGGGAGTGAGTTTAACAAATGCGCTCGTAGAGTCTGCACGTACAACAGCCGTTCCCGATTGGCAGATGACTGTGCATGCCTGTTTGATTTTATTGGAGACGGGCGGCAACCTCATTGAAAGTTTTCAACTCATTTTGGAAACCATTCGTGACCGCCAACGGGTTGTCAGTAAAATGAGAACGGTCACAGCGCAGGGTCGTGCGCAGGCCATCATTATTTCTGCAATGCCATTTGGCATAGCGGGGCTACTGGCGTCGTTTTCTCCAGATTATATTGACCCTCTCGTGACCACTCCAATGGGGTGGGGAATTTGTGCCATGGGGGTATTGCTCATGGCAGGTGGTCTTGTGTGGATGCGATTTATTCTGGATGTGGAGGTTTAAGGTGAAGATGATTCCATTCATCATGGTTTTTTCTTTGTGGGCGTGCACCGTGCAGGCGGCAGAGTATGATGTTGTGACGTGGGATGCGAATCACCAGTCGCTTTCGGTGCAACGTGGTGTAACGATGGATACAGTTGATCCTCAAGCGCCCATTGCATTGGATGCGCTTACGCGATCACCACTGATCATGGCGATTCCAAATGATACGACCCATGCTTGGGAAATGGACGTACCACTGCTTCTTTCCGATGATACGGTGGTGCATTTGATAGGTCGTGCAACCGCACAGTCCGTGAATGACTCCTTCACCGAAGTCAATGCGACCGTTCAATCTGTACAAAACACCAATTGCGCTGCAGTTATTTCATCTTTGCTGCGATCCAAAACAATTGTTGCCCAAAAAGTATCTGTCCAATGTCTGAATCAATCGCTTCATGTGGCTTCTGCATTAATAGAAGGGAGCGACGCATGATTTGGGCAAGCCTTTCAACGTTGGCGACAACAGTGGCTGCAATGGCGCTTTCGCTATTGGTGTTTCGTCTTTACCAGCGGATGCAGTTGTCGCAGCGCATGGGACAAAATAGGACATTGGTCGTTCTGCCAAAACCCGTCGCTCAATTTTTTCGCCGTCGTCGCGAGCGTCCCCATCTTGAGCGAAAATTTCCATTTGTCTTGGATATGCTGTGTTTGTCGCTCGAAGCGGGTCTTGATTTTGTTTCTGCAATTGCGCGTATTGCCGACCAGCTACCCAATCATCCCATGGGGCGCGCTTTGCAGTCGCTGTTGGCAGACCTTCGTTTGGGTCGTCCACGTGCCGATGCCCTGCGGCGCTTTCGGTTGCATGTGAATTTACCAGCAGCAACACGGCTAACATCGTTACTTATTCAAGCGGATATGCTGGGGGCCCCAATTGCAAATTTGCTCCGCGACGAAGCCAGCAGTTTACGATTTGAGCGATTTCAGAATGCCGAGCGTGTCGGCCAGGTGGCTGCCCAAAAATTATTATTTCCACTCGTTTTCTGCATTATGCCCGTTGTCTTTTTGGTTGTCTTTGGACCATTGGCCGTTCAGTTGGCGCAAGGTGGTCTATGACCATTACCCAATCGTTGCGTATTGCTATTGTTGTGACTGTTGCGCTTTTGTTGGGGTCCGTTGTTCTGCCCCTGTCGCTGCACACACTCAGTTTGCACCAAATACAGAATGCCACGTTTGCGGCCGTGCGATTTGCTGCCGAAAAGGATCCCACGCAATTGTCGTCACTTCCTGTTCGGGATTGGCATGAAGATGCTGCGCGCATGCCCGCGTCTGTTAAACGCATGGGTTGGGCGCAGTTTGAAATGCGCGTCCCGCGTGAATCGTCGACGGTTGTAGCGACGGTTGATTTGCGCAGCACCATTGCGCCACTCTTTCTGGGTGCAGGTGGCTGGTTGCGTGTCATTCTTGGTCTTCTGGTGAGTGGAACCCTTGTGTTCTTGGGATTGCGGTACCTGCAGCGACTGCCATCAGAGCCCCATTCCACTCGACGGATATCACATGAGTTGATGGCTGGATCAAATCACATCTGCGATGACTTATTACACGCTGCACTTTT
Organism: Deltaproteobacteria bacterium CG11_big_fil_rev_8_21_14_0_20_47_16; assembly: GCA_002796325.1. Taxonomy (GTDB): domain Bacteria; phylum UBA10199; class UBA10199; family 1-14-0-20-47-16; genus 1-14-0-20-47-16. The sequence goes on from PCXA01000014.1 coordinate 62,943, forward strand.
ACAGCTGCCATTTCCGGCCATTGTTTTTGATCGCTATCATCAGGTGTCACTTTGGAATGATGTCGCAGCCAATGAATTTAGTAATCTCAATTGGTCTCAAGGGTTGCATCTATTGGATGTCGCCGAAAAGTTAGAGTGGGGTACCACCTTGTTAGAAAGAGTTGATGATGCAGTGGCGTCAGCGGCAACACAATGGTCACAGTTGCTGGTGACACGAAAGGAAGGGGTTGTATGCGTTACACTTGGGTAATGCCACTTTTGGCGGCGGTTGTAATGTCGCAAACACCAGCACCCGAAAAAATTCTCGCGCAGCGTCTGGAGCGTCAGGCCCAGTTTTTAAAACGCATGGGTCGTGAAAATAATACTTACAATCAAACTCGAGTGATCAAATGGCTGACAATGAAAGGAAAATCCAATGTCCGCAATTGAACTACGCCCAACAGTGGGCGGCAAACCAATCATCAGTGCTGGAGATGCTTCTCTATTATATTTGGTGGGTCAGAATGGAAGCTTTCATTGGGTGGATCGCATCGATAATGACATGCTTCCCGTTTTAGTGGCAACACCATCGCAGGGTGGTGTGAGTTTTGCGCCACTTCATCCCATGTGCCATTTGGGTGCCGATGTGGGGCGCGTGGTACAAGTGAAGTCGGGCGATGTCATTCATGTTGGGGTGACCGCAATGTCAGTGCATCTGCAGAAACTCCCATTTTTAAAACGCATACAGCGGCGCTCTCTATGGGTTGTGATGTTGGCGATTTTGATCTTTATGACAGGGTGGTGCCTGCGAGGCCTTGTTTATAGCGACTCTTCCGTTGCATCGCAATCTCAAGAAGAGCCGTATGTGTTTTGAGTGGTGGCAAGCCATTGATTCTCAATCAAAAACCAAATTGGCAGTTTTGCAATTTGACAATCACAACGCTTCAAACTGCCGCCAATCGCTAAGCACCCGTAATTCCTTGACTAAACTCACCAGCGCCCAATGGATTGAGACCCGTCTTCAGATCATAGGATTTCAGAATTAAACACGCGGGAAGCTTGTACGGAATGCCTCACCAGTGTGTTATTCAACAACCGTCACTGGTTTAGTCTGATTGATTATGTTGCCATTCCCCAACTGACCCCAGTCATTCGCACCCCAACACTTGATCGTATCATCACCCAGCAAGGCACAAGTATGGTTGTTGCCAGCCGCAAGCTGTTTTGCTCCCGCAAGGCCCACGACATTTACAAAGGACCACTGATTATCGGTGTTACCATTGCCCAACTCCCCATGCGCATTATACCCCCAGCACTGGACTGCCCCACTTTCCATGAGTACACATGTATGGGCACATCCGCTGGCGAGTGCGGTTGGAGTACCCACAAGCCCCTTGATAATCACCGGTTTTGAAAGGTTAAAGTCAGCCAAAGCGGGGGGCGCTGGAGCATATGTCGCCGTCGTTACGACCGATCCCCAACATAAAACGTCTTTATCCACAATGGCACAGGCATGTCCCGCACCCACTGTAATATCTGTGGCTGCGCCTACTCCTGGTATATCGGTGAGGTTAATGGGAGAATATGGAGGGACAGGAAAACTAATATTATGTTCCTTGCCATCACCAAACTGACCAAACCGTCCTGGACCCCAGCATTGGACCTTGCCACCTTGGAAGATTCCACAACTGGCTGCACCGGCCAGTGACATCTTCACGACACCATTTGCAAACACCTCTTCCTTGGGGGTAGTGCCAATGGCTGCAAGGGATCCCAGCAATAAATCACGAGGACCCCACGCATAGACTTTCTCCCTTGCCTGTGCAGCTAGCGCGCCGGCCATACTTGACATCACTAAGTTCGAAGGCTCAAGCTCAGTGAGCTCCTTAAACAGAGTTGGATCGGCGGTATAATAGTTGCTTTCCCAACCGAGGACACCTGTAGATCCTTTGGGGTTGATTCCCCAACATCTGACGTCTCCGTTGCCTTGTATGGCACACGTTGTGGCCCCATTTGTGGACACCTTAATCACTTTGTCGAGGCCTGGTATCGCAGTTGGCTTGGGGTAAAACACATGTACTTTGTCCTTCACTTTGTTGTACTCTGAGTCAGGTCCATTGAAATTTATTCCCCAACACTTGAGGCTTCCATCGTCAACAATGGCGCATGTGCGGTCACCGCCAGCAGTTATCGCGCGAACCGATTTGAGTGATACCATACCATCCTCCTGTATATCTGCAGTAGCCTGATTACCATCAGATCCTTGAGTAGGGGGCGGTGTGGCTTGACTGGGTGAACTTTCGTCTGATCCGTGCCCCGGTGCACCTTTCTCACAACCTGCAATCAACCCAAAAACAATGATAAAGCTGCACAGCACTACCATTTTGTGACTCATTGAGAACTCTCCTCGCCTGTTCTGTGGGCTCGTTTTTCACGTGGACCTTGGATAAATCAATCACCCGATGGGTTTGTTAATAATAAACAGGAATAATCTCAAGATGATAATGAAATGGTGTGTAGTGCATCCACGACAGGTGCTGAGTCACGCTTCAAACTGCCGCCAATCGCTAAGCACCCGTAATTCCTTGACTAAACTCACCAGCGCCCATAGGAAGCCCTCCGGGAGGCGCCATGCAAACCGTTATCGATTACATTCGTTCCACCAAAGAAGCCGCACTCAAAGAATTGCTGGATTACCTTAAGATCCCCAGTATTTCTGCGAACCCTGAATACCATCCCCAGTGCGATCAAGCCGCCAATTACTTGGCCGACAAACTCAAATCCATTGGCATGGAAAATGTGCAATTGATAACAGGATATGGCCGTCCCAATGTCTATGCCGACTGGCTCCATGCACCAGGCAAACCCACGATATTGATTTATGGTCACTACGATGTACAGCCACCCGATCCCTTGGAAAAGTGGACGACTCCGCCGTTTGAACCCACCATCCGCGACGACATGATTTATGCGCGCGGTTCCGACGACAACAAAGGCCAACACTGGCCGTGGGTGCGTGCGATCGAAGCGTGGCTTAAGACTGAAAAGAAATTGCCCGTGAACATTAAGTTTGTGGCCGAAGGCGAAGAAGAGTGCGGTGGTAAGGCCATTCACGATTGCATGCAGGAGAAAAAATACATTGATGCTTGGAAATGTGATGCCGCAGCCATCAGTGATGGCGCTTGGTTTGCGCACGATGTGCCTTCAATTGGTGTAGGACTGCGCGGTCTGAGTTACTTTGAACTCGAAGTGAACGGCGCCAAGATGGATCTGCATTCAGGTCAGCATGGTGGCACAGGCCCTAATCCCATCAAAGTTTTGGCGCAGGTGATTGCAAAACTCAATGATGTCTCCGGTCGTGTTGCAATCCCCGGATTCTACGATGACGTGCAAGAACTCACCGCAGCAGAACGCAAGATGATTCACGATCTGCCATTTGATGTTGATAACTACCACACTGAAATTGGTGTCGCGACAACCGCTGGTGAAGAAGGCTACTCTCACTTGGAACGTCAATGGACGCGCCCCACATTTGAAGTCCATGGTATTGTGGGGGGCTATGTGGCGCCGGGTGCCAAGACCGTTATTCCCGCAACGGCGACTGCCAAGATTAGCTTTCGCCTCGTGCCCAACCAAAATCCGGCTAAAATCAAGAAGCAGTTCGAAGATTTTCTAAAAGCCAATATGCCCAAGACAGTCACCTGGTCGCTCAAAGAATTGGGTGAGGGTGGAACCGCATTGGTAGTACCCACCGATAGCCCTTATTTAAAAGCGCTCCAACCGGTATATGAAAAGATTTGGGGGCGCTCGCCCATGCTAACGCGCACGGGGGGCTCCATTCCAGTCGCAACACTGTTTGCAAATACGTGGAAAATTCCTGTACTATTTATGGATCTGGGATACCACGACGACCAAATCCACTCCCCCAACGAGCGATACCCGTTGAAGCAGTTTTATGATGGGATGGAATTGGCCGCGCAAGCGTTAGACGCGTGGAGTAAAATTTAAACCGATATAAGCATTTTTGCCGCCGCAGTGGCGAAATTGGCAGACGCGCTAGACTTAGGATCTAGTGAGGCAACTCGTGGGGGTTCAAGTCCCTCCTGCGGCACCAAAAATGCTTATCAATAGAGAGGAACTGCAATGAAAACCGAAATCAGTGATGTCACTAGCGTAAAGAAAAAAATAAACGTCGAAGTTCCAGCCGACAAGGTCAATGCTGCGTTTGAGCGTGCATTTGCCAAGGTTCAAAAAGAGGCAAGCATTAAGGGGTTTCGCAAAGGTAAAGTGCCGCAAGACATGATTGAAAAACATTTTGGTAATGAACTGGTACAAGAGGCACTCGAAGAAGTGTTACAAGAAAGCTATGTCGAAGCCATGCAGGCTTCCAATTTAATTCCCATTTCACGTCCCGACATTAATCCCGGTCAGTTGAACAAGGGCAAAGTCTTCACATACGAAGCAACCTTCGAAGTGCGCCCTGAAGTGACAGTTAAAAACTATACCGATATTAAGTTGAAGGGTGAGCCTGTTGAAGTGACCAACGAAGAAGTCGAAAATGAACTCAAGCGATTGCAAGAGCTGATGGCACAAATGGTGCCACCGCTTGTTGGTGCGGGTGTTGGTAAAGAGAGCGTTGTCACTGTTGATTACACTGGAAAAGTAGATGGCAAGGACTTCCCAGGCAACACGGCATCAGACTTTGTCATCGATATTCCTGCGGGCAATTTGTTGCCTGCATTTTCAGAAAAGTTGATCGGTGCATCGTTGGGTGATGTCCGTGAATTCGAAATCGACTATCCTGCTGACTATTTTAATAAGGAACTTGCCGGCAAGAAGGGTCAATTTTCTGTCACCATCAAAGATATTAAAACAAAAGTGCTCCCAGAAATTAATGATGATTTTGCCAAGGACTTGGCGAAAGGCGCCACGCTTCTGGAATTGCGCGGCATGATTCGTAAAGATATCGAAGCGGCCAAAGAACGCAATCGTCGTCGTGAATTAGGTCAGCAGGCATTGGATCATTTGGTTGAGAAGCATGATTTTGAAATTCCAACGTCATTACAAATGTTGGAATTGCGTTCGCTCTTCGAACAATTCCAGCAACACTTGCAGCAGCAGAATCAAAAGCTGGAAGATATCGGCATGACCCCAGAGAAGTTTATTGCAGAATATAGTGATGTGGCCACGCGTCGCGTACGAGGCTATTTAATTCTGGATGCCATTGCCGAGGCGGAGTCTTTGTCGGTAACGGACGAAGACTTGGAGAATTTCTTCCAGGGCCTTTCTGCTCAGCTGGGTGAGCCGGTGACTAAAATTCGGGCACATTATGATGAAAATGAACGCAAAAATGCCCTAAAAGTGAAGATTTTGCAGGAGAAAACGCTTGATTTTGTCATAGATAAGGCTAAAATCGGAGGAAAGTAGTTCAAAAAAAGGGGGCAATATCATTAATCAGCTCATTCCAATGGTGGTTGAACAAACGAGCCGGGGGGAGCGCGCCTATGATATTTACTCCCGACTCCTGAAAGATCGCATTATATTCCTGGGAAGTGCCATCAATGATGATGTTGCGAACCTTATCATTGCCCAAATGCTTTTCTTGGAATCCGAAGATCCCGAAAAAGACATCTATATATATGTGAATAGTCCAGGGGGTGTTGTGACGGCGGGGCTCGCCATCTACGATACCATGCAATATGTGAAGCCAGATGTTGCAACCATTTGTCTTGGGCAAGCGGCCAGCATGGGCGCACTGCTCCTTGCTGCTGGTGCTAAGGGTAAGCGTTATGCACTGCCTCATTCTCGCATCATGATTCACCAACCGCTGGGTGGTTACCAAGGGCAGGCGTCTGACATCGCTATCCACGCCAAAGAAATTATTCGAATTCGTGAACGACTCAACGGTATTTTAGAACGACATACCGGTCAAAGCAATGAACGCGTTGCTACCGATACGGAACGCGATTATTTCATGTCTGCAGAAGAAGCTAAGGCTTATGGCATTGTTGATGAAGTGGTAACAGATCGTCATATCATGCAAGCTAAGTGACCGATTTCAGGAGGCCACATGGAAGACGCAACAAACGATAATCGCCTAAGCTGTTCATTCTGTGGCAAAGGCCAGCACGAAGTGCGCAAACTGATTGCAGGTCCCACCGTTTATATCTGCGATGAATGTATCGACTTGTGTAACGATATCATTGCCGAAGAAAATCTGCGCAATTCGCAAGCGACGGTTAAAACTGGCTTGCCAAAGCCGGCTGAGATTAAGCAAATTCTAGATGATTATGTGGTGGGTCAGGATCGCGCCAAAAAAGTTTTGTCGGTTGCCGTCCATAATCATTACAAGCGTATTAGCAGTCAGTCCGTTATGCATGATGTGGAGTTACAAAAATCTAACATCCTGCTCATCGGTCCAACGGGTACCGGCAAAACCTTGCTGGCTCAGACTTTGGCCAAAATTTTAAATGTGCCGTTCACGATTGCAGATGCCACTACTCTTACAGAGGCTGGATACGTCGGCGAAGATGTCGAAAATGTGATCTTGAGCCTCTTGCAAGCCGCTGACTTCGATAAGGCCAAAGCAGAGCGCGGTATCATCTATATTGATGAAATTGATAAAATATCACGCAAGTCTGAAAGTACATCGATTACGCGCGATGTGTCTGGTGAGGGTGTGCAGCAGGCATTACTTAAAATTATTGAAGGTACGGTTGCAAATATTCCACCCAAAGGTGGTCGCAAACATCCCCAACAAGAATTCATTCCCATTGATACACGCAATATTCTGTTTATTTGTGGTGGTGCATTTGTGGGCTTAGAAGATGTGATCGCCCGTCGCGTGGGTGAAAAGCGCATGGGCTTTGGTGCATCCCCCAATAAAATGAAGATCGAAGAAAAGCATAAATTGCTGGCACAAGTTGATGCCGATGACTTGCTGAAGTTTGGATTTATCCCCGAATTCATTGGACGCATGCCTGTGTTGGCAACGCTCGATGATCTAGATGAGAAATCTTTGGTCGAGATTTTGACCAAGCCCAGAAACGCCTTGGTTAAACAGTATCAGCGCTTGTTTGAATTGGAAAAGGTGAAGTTGAATTTCACGCCAGGTGCCTTGGAAGCAATTGCCAGAGAGACCATGCGACGTAAATCGGGTGCACGTGGTTTGCGCGCCATCCTCGAAGATGTGATGTTGGATATTATGTACGATGTCCCATCTCAGTCTGATATTCGTGAAGTAATCATCAATGAAGAGGTTGTTGCAAAACGTGCTCAGCCGTTGCGAGTTTATGATGCCAAAGTTGAAAATGGATAATTTAACGATTTTTAAACAGGAGATATTATGACCACACCCACCACCCCAAAATCAAGTGATGCCTTGATTGTATCGTTGTTGCCATTGCGCGACATTGTGGTCTTTCCCCACATGGTTGTGCCATTGTTTGTGGGGCGCGAAAAGTCAATTGCGGCCCTGGAAGAGGCGGTAAATAAAGAAAAGGATATTTTGTTGGCAGCGCAGGTGAATGCCAAAACAAATGATCCACGTCCGGATGATATTTTTGCGGTTGGAACGTTAGCATCCATTATTCAATTACTGCGTTTGCCAGATGGCACTGTCAAAGTGTTGGTAGAAGGCAAACAACGTGCACGAATTAATCAATTTATTCCCAATGAAGGTTTCTTCCTGGTGGAATCTCAGGCATTGCCGGATGATCCTGTGAATACGGTTGAAGCTGAAGCGCTCATGCGTGGTGTGAAAACCTCCTTTGAAAATTATGTGAAGCTCAATAAGCGCATTCCGCCAGAAATGTTGGCCTCTGTTGCTGCAATTGATGAACCATCCCGCTTAGCAGATACCATCGTCGCACATCTAACACTCAAGTTGCCGGACAAACAAAAAATCTTGGAAATCTTTTCACCAGTTGAGCGTCTTGAAAAACTCTACGGCATGATTCAGGCCGAAATTGAGATTCTTCAGGTGGAACGTCGTATTCGTACGCGCGTGAAGAAACAGATGGAGAAGACTCAGAAAGAATACTACCTCAACGAACAAATGCAGGCGATTCAAAAAGAATTGGGTGAGCGCGATGAGTTTAAGAGTGAAATTCAAGAACTCGAAGATCGCATCAAAAGCAAGAAGATGAGTGCGGAAGCCACTCAGCGTGTCAAAACTGAATTGAAGAAACTGAAGATGATGTCACCTATGTCTGCCGAAGCAACAGTGGTTCGTAACTATATTGATTGGATTCTAAGCTTGCCTTGGAGTGACATGTCTCAGGACAAGTTGGATGTGATGGAAGCTGAAAAAGTTTTGGATGAAGATCATTATGGATTGGAAAAGCCAAAAGAACGCATTTTAGAATATCTTGCAGTGCAAAGTTTAGTTGGAAAAATGAAGGGCCCAATTCTTTGCTTGGTTGGTCCTCCAGGCGTGGGTAAAACCTCTTTGGGTCGGTCTATTGCACGTTCCATGGGGCGCAAGTTTGTACGCATTTCCTTGGGTGGTGTTCGGGATGAAGCAGAAATTCGTGGTCACCGCCGGACCTATATTGGTGCGCTCCCCGGAAAAATTATTCAGTCACTTAAGAAATCCGGAACGGGCAATCCTATTTTCTTGCTCGATGAAATTGATAAAATGAGTCAAGATTTCCGTGGCGATCCGTCATCGGCGTTACTTGAAGTTTTGGATCCAGAGCAAAATGCAACGTTCAACGATCACTACTTGGATTTGGATTATAACTTGTCCAACGTTATGTTCATTACAACGGCCAACACACTGCAAAGTATTCCGGCTCCGCTTTTGGATCGTATGGAGATTATCCGGATTGCAGGTTATACGGATCACGAGAAGATGGAGATCGTGAAGCAGTATTTGATTAAGAAGCAATGTGAAGCAAATGGTTTGCAAGAAAAGCATATTAACTTCACTGAAAGTGCCATCCGATTCATTATTCAACGGTATACGCGCGAAGCGGGTGTTCGTAATATGGAACGCACTATTGCGTCTTTGTGTCGTAAGGTTGCCCGTGAATTGGCAAAATCAAAAGACCGTGACAGCTTCCACATGTCGGTTACTCCAAAACGTGTGCAGGAATTGTTGGGTGCACCTAAGTACCGTTATGGTTTGGTTGAAGAACATGATGAAGTGGGTATGTGTACAGGGCTTGCTTGGACAGAAGTGGGTGGCGAGCTTCTCAATTGCGAAGTCTCCATTTTGCCAGGCCGTGGTAAGCTCACGTTGACTGGTAAGTTGGGTGATGTGATGCAAGAGTCTGCACAGGCTGCACTTTCATATGTGCGCTCTCGTGCAGAGGCGCTTGGTTTGGAACGTCACTTTATTCAGCGCATTGATATCCACGTGCATATGCCAGAGGGTGCTATTCCAAAAGATGGCCCGTCCGCTGGTATTTGTATGGCAACTGCAGTCACATCGGCATTGCTTAAATTGCCAGTTCGTAAAGATGTTGCAATGACCGGCGAAATTACATTGCGCGGACGCGTATTGCCAATTGGTGGGTTAAAAGAAAAGATGTTGGCAGCTCATCGTGGTGGCATTAGAACAATTATTATTCCGAAAGAAAATGTGAAGGATTTGAAGGAAATTCCAAAAGAAATTCTTAAGGATCTTGAAATTAAGCCTGTTGAGCATGCTGATGAAGTGCTCAAAATCGCGCTGGTGGTGGACAAGCCAGAAGAGCTGTTTATGCGTGGTGGTAAGGCAAAAGAGGTGTCAGTGGTTGCCCAAAAGCCTGCAGATGGTGAAGTAAAGCCGGTTACAGCGGGTCCGCACTAAAACGCTCTTTTTTATTGCCAGGTGATACGAGATTGAATAGCACAGCGCCCCACCGGGCGCTGTGTCTTTTTGGTGGTCCCGGGCGGTTAACTCAGCGGCTAGAGTACCTGCTTTACACGCAGGGAGTCGTAGGTTCGAATCCTACACTGCCCACAGTGTTTTGATTGAAAAGAACGGCCAAACAGAATGTTGTGCGGGGTGGTAGTTCAGTTGGTTAGAACGCCGCCCTGTCACGGCGGAGGTCGCGGGTTCGAGTCCCGTCCACCCCGCACAGCATTTGTTGTTTGGCCGTTCTTGTTTTTATAATGGTGTTGCGGAGTTCGACGACCGAGCCCGGGTACCCACATTGTGGGTGGGCGACAAGTCCCCAGAGCGCGGAAGCGCGGCGGGGAGTCCCGTCCACCCCGCAAAACAAAACGCCTGATGCGAAAGCATCAGGCGTTTTTAGTTTTGATGGTTTTAAAGAAATTACTTCATGACCTTGAAGCTTTTGTCGAACGCATTCCACTGGTTGGTTGTGACGCCATTGCGGGATGTGCCAGCGTATGAAGGCTTGCCGGACAACAGTTTCACTTTCACCATACCGCCATTGGTACCAATGACACCTGCATGAACAGCAGCCACGCAGATGGACGAATCAGTTGTATAGACGTCTGTTCCCCAGACGCTGCCTGTTTTGCAATTAACAGGACACACAACAGAAAAGGCCTTTGCTGATTTTTTATTGAGGCTATTGACGCTGTCGCTGCACGACACATTTATCATGCCAGCTTGGGCGGTGCCCGTGATCCCAAGTGCAATCACAGTAACCAAAATACGTTTCATTGTATTCCTCCTTGTGGTTTGAGATGCCCTTATATAAAAAATATCTTCCATGTGCAATAAGTGGCTACTGCTAATTTGTATGATTTTGCTATCGGGAGGTGTGATGGCCTCAAATCTTATTGTCATCAGTACTGCATTTCAGAATGCTCAGGTCATTCCCGAAGAGTTTGCTGGGGAAGGGCGTGATGTGTCGCCACCACTTGCGTGGCGTGGGGCGCCAGCTAACACAAAGTCTTTTGCGCTCATCTGTAATGATCCCGATGCGCCGAATGGTAACTGGGTACATTGGGTATTGTTTAATATTCCTGCATCCACAGGGTCACTTGTTATGGCTTCGAAAGGGGTGGGTGTTGCTGGGGATAACTCTTGGTCAGTGGGCGGATATCGTGGTCCCATGCCACCGGCAGGTTCTGGTACGCATCGCTACTTCTTCAAGGTGTATGCGTTGGATACTACATTGAATTTGCCGGCGGGTGCCACTGCGCAGCAATTACAACAGGCGATGCAAGGACACGTTCTCTCTGAAGGTCAGCTTATGGGGAAATACAGCCGTTAGTTAGTTATTTCTTCCGCCATTGGCGTAGGCGTTCGGCAATGTGGCGTTCGTAGCCGTTTTCGGTGGGGATGTAGTAAGTCTTCTCGCCAACTTTCTCAGGAAAGTAGTTTTCCTTCACATGATTTTTTTCAAATGAATGCGGATATTTATAATCTTTCGCATAGCCCAAGTTCTTCATCAGTTTTGTAGGTGCATTGCGCAGGTGCAGCGGTGTTTCCACGGTGCCATGTTCTTTCACATCTGATAGTGCGCGTTTATATGCTGCATAGCTGGCATTACTCTTGGGAGCACCGGCCAAGTACGTGCAGCATTGGGCGAGCGGGATCCAACCTTCGGGCATTCCGACAAAGTCAAAGACCTGTTGGGTGCTGGCCGCGACTTGAATGGCTTGCGGGTCCGCGTTGCCAATATCTTCGCTCGCAAAAATCATCATTCGTCTTAAAATAAAGTGGGGATCTTCACCGGCCTCCAGCATGCGTGCCATGTAGTATAGCGCTGCATCAGGGTTGGAACCGCGCATGCTTTTAATAAATGCGCTGATGACATTGTAATGTTCTTCGCCCCCTTTGTCGTAACGCAAGTGCCCCTGCGTAACAAATTGAGATACGTCTTCAGCGGTGAATGCCTGTGTGCGTTTTTGTGCACGTGCAATGTCATTCAAGATTTCCAAGGCATTGAGTGCGCGGCGTGCATCGCCATCGGCAATTTGAAGCAACATGTCCCATGCAGTGTCATCCAGGGCGATGCGATTTTCAAGTGCGCTACTCAATGCATGTTCTGAAATGCTGCGAATCTCATTGTTGGTGAGCGCGTGCAATTGATAGACCTTCGCACGCGACAGGAGTGCCGAAATAACTTCGAACGATGGGTTTTCAGTCGTTGCACCAATGAACATGACGGTGCCACGTTCTACATGCGGTAACAGAAAATCTTGTTGTGCTTTGTTGAAGCGATGAATTTCATCCACAAAAAGTAGCGTGCGTTTTTTGCTCAATGCATATCGTTCGCGTGCTTCGTCCATGGCTTTGCGCAAATCGGGGACACCCAACATGACAGCCGAAAAGGGGTGAAAATGTGCCCCTGCGGCATCGGCCAGGAGTCGGGCGAGCGTGGTTTTGCCAACACCCGGAGGCCCCCAAAAGAGGCAGGC
>PCXA01000014.1:75255-109069 GCA_002796325.1 Deltaproteobacteria bacterium CG11_big_fil_rev_8_21_14_0_20_47_16
GCCAGTCGAAGCGCGCCATTTTCGCCGACTAAATGGGACTGTCCGACATAGTCTTTGAGCTGCGTAGGTCGCACGCGTTCAGCTAGTGGGGCTGGGGCTGCAGAAATAGCGTCAAAAAGGTTATCCATGATGGCACGGCTAGCCCGTCCAGAGCACGCTCGCAAGTCCAAAATCTGTTATAGAATTAATGTGAAATTTGATGCACAGGTTGAGCAGGTCAGGGTGCTGGCTGATTTGAGACCTTAATTGTGTGATTTAGACCTTCCTGGTTTTACAATATTGAATAAATTCTTCTTTGAATGTTTTAATTAAGAAGCTTTGATATTTATCGTTGCGCGAAATCATGGTGATTGGTTTGTCTGTTAAAAATTTTCCTAGAATCACCAGTTTGCCATTCGCAAGTTCTGCCCGCATATGTTCGTCTGCCACAAACGCAACACCCAATCCCTGCAGTGCATAATTTTTACATGATTCCATGTCTGAAAGATAAAGGCCGCCCAACTCTTCGATGGATTGAAGTCCAAGTTTGCGCCAGATCTGGGTAACGGTTCGACTTGTTTTTTCAGAGTGCCAAATGAGTCGTGATTTTTGTAGATTGGCTCGTGTGAGTTTTTTGGCTTTAGCCAGAGGGTAATCCTTGGCACATACCATGTAGACCCGATTGTCTAAAATTTTCAGACTTTTGAGCGAGTTCATTTTGCATTCACCGACGATCATTCCAATGTCATAGTTTCCGTCATGCACGCCCTCTTCAATGTATTTAGAAGTGCTATTGTCGATGGTAAATCTAACGCTGGGGTATTTTGCCAAAAATGTTTTGAGGAATTTTGGCAGAACGTGTCCGATCATACTGGAGATAGTGGCAATTTTGATGTGACCTGTGACCAAGTTCTTTTGTCGATTAATCCAGTCGTCCAATACTGCAATGTCATGCTGAACGTTTTGGCATGCGGATAAAAACTCATTTCCAAATCCGTTTAATTCCAAGCCACCATATCGACGTGTAAAAACAGATTGGCCAAGGGTTTGCTCCAATGAGCGGATTCGTTGGCTTAGCGCGGACTGCGTGACGCTCATGTTTTTGGCCGCAATACTAACGTTTTCTGTTTTAGCCACCTCTAAAAACGCCCGAATGGTTTCAATGTCTAACATGGGTAGTAGCTATTCTAATACTTATTATTAGGCAAATTAATTTTACTTATTATTAAATGAGGCCCAAACAAACAAAGACAAAGATGGGGGAGATAGTTGGTGCAATCCGGCACCACACAACCAAAGGAGGGTGTTATGGCAGTAGATCCAACAAAACCAGGTGGTGGGTCCCCAGTTATTCCACCGACAGATCAAGGAAGCCCAGTCCCAGCATCATCGGACCAGTCGACAGTGCCTGTAGCTACAGTTGCTGCTGCACAGCCTGATCCGGCTGCTGCTGCGCAAGCACTGAAGCAGGTAACAGATCCAGGCTTGTCGCGGCGCTTCAATAGAAGGGCTGTTTTACCGACAGGATTTTTGGGTGATGTGGCTGGCGTTCTTGGTGAACAACTGAGAGCAGCTGGATTAAATATTGGCACACCAAAAGTTGCTGCAGATCTTATTCAAGCACCATCGCGTGGTGGTGTTCAGGTCAAAACATCGGAGGGGTGGGTTCAGTTGGGTGTGCCCATGTGGACCAATAAAGATGCCTTTGGTGCGTTTGCGGGCCAAGGAGGATTTGGCATTCCAAAGGATGAATTGGTCACCAAGCTGCCGCATATGATCCCACTAACGTATGTAGTGGATTCTGATTATGTTGAGCATTTTTTGGGAGTTGATTTTCTGCAGTATATGTTTTTCGTGACGAAGGGGACAACGTTTACATTGGTTGCTCCCAATGCAGAAACAGCTGCTGCCATTCATAGATTTTTGGATTTGTCTTATGAAGGTCCTCGCAGTGAAGCGCTTTCGCGCTCTGTTGCTGCAGAATATCCTGCAGGCGCGCGTGGTGTCCCTGACATGCTTGCAGAGCTGACGCGTGGATTTGGAGGATCGCCACCGTCAGATGCATTACGCCACATTGTACATTTGGATGACACTGGTGAGTACAAAACGCCATCTGGAAATATTTTGGTGCGCAAGTTGGATGGTGGAATGCGTTATGAGGTAATTGATAATGGACGGTCGCTTGGTGTTGTTGATTTAGCGGATTATCCACTGCCCAATGCTGTTAATGGTCGCGATGCGGAAGCAGCACGCGATCCCGAATTACAATCTGTCAGACGCAAAATCCTGATTGAAGGTCGGCCAGGTCTTTATGCATTTGGCACAGGTCATGGTTTTGTTGCCAATGAAGAAACCAGTGGGTTGATGGTGACGAATGGTGGGCGCGCTGTTTTGGTAGACCCCAATTCCACAACTGTTGAACAAATGATTGCGCATGGTTTTCCATTGGAAATGATCGATGGTGTTATCTTAACCCATGGACATACAGATCACTACGGTGATGCAGTTATCAAATTGCTGCGCCGTTGTCCTCAGGTGAAAGTGTATACCACGCAGACCATTCGTGACATGTTGCAAGAGCAATACACGTTAGGTGTGGGTGGTAAAAACGAAGGCATTACCCAATGGAATTTTGTTCCCGTTACTCCCCAGGACTTTACAGAAATCTTGGGTCTGCATTTTCGGTTTGAGTATGGGTTTCACACCGTGCCGACTATTGGATTTGATATCCATACCAGTCCTGATTTGCATAGTGATCCAATCGCCTTCTTTACGGGTGATACCTTTGCAGATCCAGCCGCCATTTGGCAGCATGTTCGTCCCGGCCCCAATGGTGAATCCCCAGTAATGAGTATGCAGCGTGCTTACACTGTGACACGTCACCGTGATTATGTAACTGGGGCGCGTGGTCGCAAAGTGCCCATTGCAGGCTTGATTGAAGCGGGCATTCCACCCATTCACACTGACCCAACGAGTACCAAAGAACTCATCGAGGCCGCTCAGGCGCGCGGTGTTGATACTAGCCAAATATTTGTTTATCACATTGCCAAAGGAGCAGCAGATGCTGCGGGTGTTCCAAAATGGGAGGCAGGACATAAGGGGTTTATTGATCTGTCTGCAGCGGTTCCCTCATATCACCAAGGTAATGAGGCAGATTATGCCAAGGGCGTGTTGGCCCACATGCCGCTCTTGAGCGCATTGGACGATACGCTTCGTGAGTCTTTACTCAAATACGGTGAACTAAAATATGTAGATGCGGGTCATCAGTTGTTGGCCCAGGGCCAAAGTGACAAGATGATATATGTTCTTGTCGATGGTGAAGCTATTGTTTCACATGACGGAGAGATTATCACAAGCCGCCCCAATGGTATCTTTGGTGAGGCATCTCTTCTGGGTGAAGCGCGCAATGCTAATGTTACCACGACAGTGCCGTCACTGATTTTGGCTGTGGATGTTGACGATTTACCAGTCAAAATTACCCGACCTCTGCAAGAGGCCTTGCAGCACATACGGGAAGGACGTGCGAATGGTAATTATGATGCCATCAAGAATAAATCCCCATTGGCGGGTCTTCCAGACTCAATTCTGGATGTACTCTTTCTGAAGGGTGATGTTAAAACAATTCCTGCGGGTAAACGATTTATTGCTGAAGGTGGTGCTGACCAAGATGTGTATATTGTACTCGATGGACTTGTGCATGTGAGTAAAGCCGACGGTTCACTCGCGGTGGATTTAAATACCGGCGCACTGTTGGGTGAAATGGCGTTGGTTGATGGTGCTACCCGTCGGGCATCGGTCGATGCCGGAGAAGGGGGTATCCGAGTCCTGCATTTAACTGCAGAGACGATGCGCCGTTTAAGTGTTCAGTTTCCAGGTGTTTCGATTGCACTCAATCGCACTGCTGAAAGTCGCACAGTTCCAAAGGGTCGTGTCATTGTACCTCATGGCGAAGCCGGGTATGTTACCTTAGATGTTCTAGTGCTACCATTTGAGGCGCCATTCCGCATTGGTTCTGCAGTGATTGAGGCAGCTCGAGATGCGGTTGGTAATATGCGACGGAGTGCTGCCATGGTGGGGCGATATGATATGCCGGCCATTGAAGACCCCGTGGCCATTTTGCGCGGTGCCTTGCATGGGCTTCCGATATCCGATGTGACACTTCGGGACTATGTTGCGGGTCGTCTTGAACCAAGCGAGCATGATTTGATTAGTACCCACCTCACACGAAGTGGTTTTGGGTCACTATTACAACATATGCACGCAACGGGTGTGGTGAAGCGGTTGCGGTCTGAGGCAGAGCGTCGTGAAGGTCGGTTTGCAGACTTCAAAGATGTGCTGCGCCACGCTGGTCGCTAGTGACATGCGCAATCTCGCTGGACAACCCCATGCCGGCCATGCTTTATGGCCGGCATGCTGGTGTCCTTAGCGATTTCAAACTTTATCCTGATTGAATCCGCCAACGTTGAGTTTGGCCGGGGGTTAACCGTTATTACGGGTGAAACCGGTGCTGGTAAATCCATGATCATTCAATCGCTTTCATTTGGTATGGGTGAACGTGCAGATGCCAGTGTTATTCGCCGCGATTGTGATGAAGCAAAAGTGGTTTTAAAATTGGCATCACCAACGTGGCCCGCATCCGTGCGCGAGGCGTGCACACAGGCAAATATCCCACTTATTGAAACACTTATTTGTGATCGTCGTTTTACTCGTAATGGAAAGAGTCGTGTGACGATCAATGGCGTTGTGGCATCCGTTACGGTCTTAAAACATCTCATGTCGGAACTGGTTGATGTGGTTTCGCAGTTTGATCAACAACGATTGCTCCATGCAGAGTCACATCTTGATGTTGTTGATACCTATGCACAATGTGATGCAGAACAATTGGCGTATGCGCAGGCCTTTACAGTATGGCAGCAAGCCAAAAGTGCGCTGCAATTACGTGAGGCACAACTAACACAAACACGCGCTCAAGAAGAATTTCTGCGATATCAATTGGAAGAATTGCAAAAGGCCAAACTTGTTTCAGGAGAAGAAGAAAAATTACTCGCCGATCGCGATCGCGTACGCAACCGTGCCCAGTGGGAGGCGCGGCTGCAGCAATTAGATGCGCTTGTGGATGGCGACACAGGTCTTAATGCCGCGCTCACACAACTCACACGTCTGACGCATGACATGCCGCAGATGTCTCCGCTTGTGGAACAGATGCAGGTTGCCGCGGCAGAATTATCACAACTGGTAAATGTCGAGGCATCCTCATTGTCTGGTGCGCCTGCTGACCTAGATGCCATTGAATCACGACTCTTCACATTGCAGCAATTGGCGCGCAAATATAAAACGGATGCTGAAGGTCTGATAGTGCGACAAGAAGAATTGACCGAGCAGTTGAAGGTCTTAGATTTAGGCGAAGAGGGGTTAGATGATTTGCGTAACGATTGTGCGCATGCGGCAAAAATACTGGCAACTTCTGGTAAAGCTCTGACTACCGTACGTCGCAAAGCAGTAAAGCCATTAACCTCTGGCATTCAAAAAGTGTTGGCCGAGGTGGGCATGCAAAACGCGACACTCCATATGCAGTGGCGTGAACTGGCAATTGATGATGCAACACCACGGGGTATGGATGCCGTGGAATTTTTAATTTCACCCAATGTGGGTGAGCCGCTTTTACCCATGGCGCAAATTGCATCGGGTGGTGAATTATCCCGTATCTTGTTGGCAATAGAATGCGTTTTACAATCTCCAACCGGAACAGGATCTCTTCATTCTCCCACGCTTCTCGTGTTTGACGAAGTGGATACAGGTGTCAGTGGTCGTGTGGCTACGGCGGTGGGGTCTGTCTTGCAGCGCTTGGCCCAGCGCAGCCAGGTTATCTGTATTACCCATCTGCCGCAGGTGGCTTGTTTTGGGGATGCTCACTTGCAGGTGGTGAAGGCCGAAGAGAAAGGTCGTACTCAAACGCGCATTGAGGCGGTTTCTGCCAAGGAGCGAAAAGAAGCCATCGCGCGGTTGTTGGCGGGGGATCAATTGACGGATACTGCGCTGAAGCATGCGGCGGATTTGCTGGCCCAGGCCGCCCGTGGACGCAATACAGATAACCCTTAATTTCCGAATATTTATGCTTTTAATCCGGGCCAAAAAGGATATACTACCCTCATGTCACTGCAGATGAACGCTGTTGGCCTCTCGGACGTCGGCCGTAAACGCGAAAAAAATGAAGATTCCTTTATAGTAGATGAGAAGCTCGGTCTGGCTGTTGTGGCAGATGGAATGGGCGGCCATTCGGGTGGAGAGTTTGCCAGCAAAATAGCAATTGAAACGGTTACAGAGGTTTTACACAAACTGGCAATCGATCCGGACATGACCCTACACGGGAAGACCACTCTGCGTCCCCACGACCATGGGGGCAAACTCAACTATGCCATTCAAGAAGCTGGTCGCCGTATTTTTGATCGTGCGTGTAAAGAGCCCGAACTAAAAGGTATGGGAACGACAACGGTTGCCCTGTTGGTGGCCGAGGGGCGTGTGTATCTGGGTAACGTGGGCGATTCCCGTGGCTATCTCTTACGGAATGGGGTCTTCCGCCAGTTGACCCAGGATCACTCTTTTGTGGGGGAGCAGGTCCGTGCCGGTGTCATTTCGGCAGAGACGGCCAAAACTCACCGCATGCGCAATGTGATTACCCGGTCAGTTGGATTTCAGTCTGAAGTGGATAGCGATATTCTTCAAAAGACAGCTAAAGATGGGGATATTTTTCTCCTGTGTTCAGATGGGCTGTCCAACATGGTTGAAGATGCGGAAATGAAAGTCATTTTAGAGTCCAGCCCACCGGCCGATGCCTGTCGCAAGTTGATCGATATTGCCAATGCGCATGGCGGTGACGACAATATCACGGTTGTGTTGGTGAGTTTTAAGGAAACAAACAGTGGTAAGGCGCTCCAAGATGAGGACATGGCCGAGGAAACCACCATCGAAATATAGTAAATCGAGTAAGTTTAGATTGCGCTAACCTGTTGAATTTATCGATAATCTACTGTTAAATAATGGTTTTTTACCTCAATTGATGAGGTGATTTTTGTTTGACACCCGTCGGAGCCCTGTGTTACCCCTTTCGGGCTCTAGAAGTCGTAGTCCCAATAGGCAGTTCCATCATTCAAGTTAAAGTGTAGCTTCAAAAGGTGACAGATGAATTTGGGCCATAAAAAAACAGATCGCTTTAGTGTCATTGTTATTCCTAACCATAGCTGCGAAACCCGCCGCATGGAAGTTCCGCGTTGGTATATTAAAGCCGGCGTGGGTCTTTTGATTGGGTTTTTGGGTTTTGTAACGGTGTCTGTTTGGGGCTGGGTTCATTACCGCAGTGCCTATATTGCAACTGAAGATATTCGTGTCCAGAACGTGGCTTTTGACCAAGAACGTGCCTCGCTGGTCGCCAAAATTACATCTCTTGAACAGGTTGTTTCCCGCGTGGATCGTTTTGCCACTAAGCTAGAAGCCAATTCAGCAACCAAGGGTGAGCTGCAAACCGCAATTGGTCCAATTGCAGAGGGTGTGAGTATGCCCAAGCTGCCCAGTATGAGTGCCCTCACTGAAATCAGTTTAGATAAAACTTCTCCCAAGTTGGCTATGAATGACTTTCATGTGAAAGTGGATGATTTGAAAGATACGGCAGATCAGGTTGAACAGCGCCTCCAGCGTGTTTATGAATTGCGTCAGGATAAAATGTCCTATTGGGCGTCGATTCCAAGCCTATGGCCGGTGGCGGGTTTTGTAACATCAGGCTTTGGTTCACGTCATGCGCCGCTTGCGGGTGGTAGCCGCTTTCACGAAGGTATCGATATTGCAAGCCCTGTTGGAACACCAATCAAAGCTCCGGCAGATGGTGTAGTGACTTTTGCAGGTTATAAGAATGGTTTGGGTAAATGTATTGTTGTGGATCATGGTTATGGTGTTTCCACCATGTATGGTCACAATTCGATGATTGATGTGAAAGAGGGCGACCGTGTGAAGCGTGGAATGGTCATTGCGGCAATCGGCATGACAGGTCGTACCACAGGACCTCACCTTCACTATCAGGTTATGGTAGATAACGTTCCAGTAGATCCGCTCAAATACTTGGCCGATCGCTTCTAAATTAAAACACTCCTCGAGTTAAGTCATAAAATCCTTGTTTTGCCCGGGTCTTAACCCTATATCAGCCCCCTCTAAAAGGTGGGATTATGTTCGATTTTATACTCAAAAAAATTGTTGGAACTCAGAATGACCGTGAATTGAAATCTATGCAGCCGCGCGTTGATGCGATCAATGCGATGGAAGCAACGGTTCAGAAATTGACGGACTCTGAATTGCAAGCCAAGACAGCTGAGTTTCGGGATCGCCTGGCGAAAGGCGCTACGCTAGATGATATCTTAGTGGAAGCGTTTGCGGTATGTCGCGAAGCCAGTCGCCGAGTGTTGGGTATGCGTCACTTCGATGTGCAGCTCATTGGTGGTATGGTGTTGCATTCCGGAAAAATTGCAGAAATGAAAACCGGTGAAGGTAAGACGCTTGTTGCGACATTGCCGGTGTATCTGAATGCGCTCGCTGGTAACGGCGTGCATGTTGTGACGGTCAATGATTACCTGGCGCGTCGTGACTCGGAATGGATGGGGCGTCTGTACAAGTTTTTAGGACTTACCGTTGGATTGATTGTACACGGTTTAAACGACGTGGAGCGCAAAGCCTCGTACGGTGCGGATATTACGTATGGCACCAATAACGAATTTGGGTTTGATTATCTCCGTGACAATATGAAGTTCCGCTTGGAAGACTATGTGCAGCGTCCACTGTCATTTGCAATAGTCGACGAAGTGGATAGTATCTTGATTGACGAAGCGCGCACACCGCTGATTATTTCTGGGCCTGCTGAAGAGTCCACGCAACTCTACCACACTGTCAATCAAGTGGTGCCATTCTTCAAAAAAGATACCGATTATACAGTAGATGAAAAGGCCCGCACTGTTGTGTTGACTGAAGCGGGTGTGGCCAATGCGGAACGCCGCCTTTCGGTTGAAAACTTATTTGACCCCCATAACATATCGATCCTGCACCATGTTAATCAGGCACTCAAGGCCCATGTGCTCTTCCAGCGTGACGTGGATTATGTAGTGAAGGATGGTCAGATTATTATCGTTGATGAATTTACGGGTCGCCTCATGCAAGGGCGTCGTTGGAGCGATGGACTGCATCAAGCCGTAGAAGCCAAAGAAGGCGTACGAATTGAAAATGAAAATCAGACGCTTGCGACTGTTACTTTCCAAAATTATTTTCGGATGTACAAAAAGCTGTCAGGTATGACGGGTACTGCGGATACCGAAGCACCAGAATTTGCAAAAATTTATAATTTGGAAGTGGTTGTGATTCCCACAAACCGGCCAATGGCCCGCAAAGATTTGCACGATGTGATTTATAAGACAGAAGCCGCCAAGTTTAATGCTGTTGTTGAAGAGGTGAAGGAGTTGTACGCGAAGGGCCAACCTGTTTTGGTGGGTACGATCTCTATTGAAAAGTCTGAACATCTGTCGCGCATGTTGAAGGCGGCCAATATCCCGCATGCGGTTTTGAATGCCAAGCACCACGAGAAGGAAGCTGAAATTGTAGCGCAAGCGGGCCGCTATCGTGCAGTGACCATTTCCACCAATATGGCCGGTCGTGGTACAGATATCGTGTTGGGTGGTAATCCTGAAATGATGGCGCTAACACGGGCGGGTGGTGAGGTAGAGTCTGATGAGTATAAACAATTTTTGGAAGAAGCGCGTGTTAAGTGTGCTGAAGATCGTGAGAAAGTTTTAGCTGCAGGTGGGTTTCATATTTTGGGTACCGAACGTCACGAAAGCCGCCGTATTGATAATCAATTGCGTGGTCGATCGGGTCGTCAAGGCGATCCTGGGTCATCCCGATTTTATCTGTCACTTGAAGACGATCTGATGCGTATTTTTGGTGGGTCGCGCATCAAGGGCATGATGGAAAAATTGGGCATGAAAGAAGATGAAGTGATTGAACATCCATGGATTAATCGTGCCGTGGCCAATGCCCAGAAGAAGGTCGAAGAACACAACTTCTCCATTCGTAAAAATGTGATTGAGTATGACGATATTATGAATCAGCAGCGGCATATCATCTATGGCAAACGCCGCACTATTTTGACGGCAGCCGATACTCATGATGAAGCAATGGATATGATGGATAGTGTTGTAACGCAGGTGGTGGATGAAATGGTGCCTGATCGCATTCAAGGTGATAATTTTGATAGTGTACCATTTCGTGAAAAGGTGCTGCAGGCATTTGATTTGAAGTTGCCCGAAAGCTTTGTAACAGCGGGTGAGACGCGTGAAGATGTAGGTCAAAAACTCTTTAATGCTGTGACTGAAGAGTATGCCAAGAAGGAAGTTGAATATGGCCGCGAAATAATGACACAGGTAGAGCGTTACATCATGCTCCAGACGCTAGATGGCCTATGGAAAGATCACCTATTGCAAATGGATCACCTCAAGGAAGGTATTGGCCTGCGGGGATATGGTCAAAAGGATCCACTGGTTGAGTATAAGAAAGAAGGATTTTCGGCATTCCAATGGATGATGCAGCAGATGGCAGCAGATGTTGTGGAAAAGTTGACCCGAGTCCAGATTCAACGCAATGATATCCCGCAAGTTGAAGCTACTGCAGCACAGACCACTGAATCACATGGCGCTGCACCACGAGCTGCAGCAAATCCATTTGCAGCAGGCGTCAGCGCTGGTAAACAAGTTCCAAAAGTAGCACATGTGGGTCGCAATGATCCGTGCCCCTGTGGAAGCGGCAAGAAGTACAAGAAATGCTGTGGCGCGTAGCCATCTTATTGTGTAATATAGGAAACTTCTGAATCAGCAACTTCTGTGGGTCGGGTAACCGATAACAATGAGGGGACAGAAGGCAGCGCATGGCATTTGATTTTTCCAAGATCAACGCATTCATGGGTAAATACAGCGACATTCTGTTCGCTGCCCTCGTTATTTCCGTCATCGGCATCATTATTGTCCCTGTTCCGCCATGGCTCATGGACATCTTCCTGACGTTCAGTTTGACACTGTCTGTGATTATTTTGGTCGTCTCCCTTTATATTAATGATGCGCTGAAGTTGTCGTCCTTTCCAACCATCTTGCTGATTGCCACGCTGTTTCGTCTGTCACTGAACATTTCATCGACCCGACTCATTTTGGGTACGGGCTATGCAGGTGAAGTGATTAATGCGTTCGGTGAGTTTGTGGTTTTCGGCAACTATGTTGTCGGTGCAGTTCTCTTTATCATTATTACCCTCGTTAACTTTATCGTGATTGCAAAAGGTGCAGAGCGTGTGTCTGAAGTGGCCGCTCGATTTACATTGGATGCCATGCCCGGAAAGCAAATGTCGATCGATGCGGATTTGCGCGCTGGCATTATTACTATGGAACAAGCCATTCAGCGCCGCCAGACGTTAGGGCGCGAATCACAGATGTATGGCGCCATGGATGGTTCCATGAAGTTTGTGAAAGGTGATGCGATTGCCGGCATCATCATTATTCTGATCAACGTGATTGGTGGTTTTATTATTGGCGTCATGAATGCCAAAGGGGCTGTGTCATACGGCGACATCCTTAAACTCTACACCCGCATGACAATCGGTGATGGTTTGGTGCAGCAGCTCCCGGCGTTGATTATTTCGGTAGCGGCAGGTGTGGTTGTGACACGCGTGTCATCTGAATCTGATCAAACCAATCTAGGCCAAGAAATCATGGGTCAGATCACAGCGTATCCAAAAGCACTGATGATTGCGTCTGCACTCTTGGGAATTCTGGCGTTGATTCCCGGTTTGCCGGCAATTCCATTTTTGGTGCTGGCAGCAATTGTCGGGTTTGGCTCATTCTACTTGGTGGCTTCCAAAAAGCAGATTGTGCAAGCTGCAGCGGATGTTCCCAAACAAGATGTGGTAAAAAGGGCCGTACAAAAGCATGGCGATCAACTGCCATTTATTATGCCAATGCCCATTTCATTGGAAGTGGGGCAATCTATCATTCAGTTTGTTGATGATAAACAGGATGGCGGCCGCTTTATTAATGAGCTGATTCCCCTTTTACGTCATGGTTTGTATTATGAGTTGGGTGTGAACTTCCCAGGCATTCAAGTGCGTGGCCAAACAGTGGATATGGAACCTGAGGCGTACGTTATTAATATTAATGAAGTACCTGTGGCACATGGCAAGGTGATGCAAGGCTGCATTTTGGTGGGTGAGTCGCTGGAGCAGCTGGGTCTTTTTAATATCACAGGCACAGAAACCATTCACCCCATTGATGGTTCGGTGGTGACCTGGATTGATGCTCAATATAAAGATGTGGCATCTCAAGCAGGCTTTCGCATGTGGGATATTGCAGAATATCTAATTCTGCATATGTCGTTTGTGTTGCGCCGCCATGCCCACGAATTCCTGGGTGTTCAGGAAGTTCAAACGATGCTGACTGAATTGGAAAAGACCCATCCGTCGCTGGTGAAAGAGTTGGTTCCCAAGGTGATTCCACTTTTACAGTTGGCTGAAATTTTCCAGCGTCTGGTGCAAGAGGATATTGCGATCCGTGATTTAAAGACGATCTTCGCAACGCTTGCGCAGTGGGGTGAGATTGAACGGGATACCATGATGTTGACGGAACATGTGCGCTCGGGATTGCGCCGCTACATCACGCATAAATATGCAGGCAGTAGTAACACGTTGGCGGTGTATTTGCTGGATCCAGAGATAGAAGAAATGATTCGCAATTCCATTCGCCGTACAGAAAAGGGTAACTATTTGGCATTGGAACCCGAAGTTACGCAGGAAATTGTAGAGGCAGTGGGTAAGGAAATTGCGTCACATCCATTCCCGCCAGGTGCGCGGCCGCCAGTAATTCTAACGACAGCGGATATCCGTCGCTACTTCCGTAAAATTATTGAGCTGGAGTTTCCCCAGTTATCTGTTTTGTCCTACCAGGAATTGTCTGAAAATCTCCGTATTCAACCCATTGCGCGTGTGGACCTACCTGAGTCTGTGAGAAATGCTGTGGGGCAGATTTAAGCTGAAAAAATCCGAACCAGCATGACGAGTGCCACAAAAAAGACCAAGGCCCCCAGGCCAAGGAGGCCAATTTCAATTCCCGAAAAGCCGGATTTGATTGTCGGCGCCGGATAGTCATCGTGAAACTCTTGATGATGACCGTCTTCTGAGGCTACCGTTCCTGTTTCAGATAGATCATCCTCATCGGCAGGATTGTCTTCACTGGCTGGAAATCCCAATGGTTGCTCTGGAATATCATCGATAGAATCGGCACTTTCTTTACGGTCAGCTCTTTGCCTTCTCTTTTCTGCAGGTACAATTTTACGTGGAGACTTTGCTTTATTAATGGCATCAAAATCAACACCTTTGGGATCCCTGAAAATTAAAACGATAGTCCCCAGAGAAATGCGATCTCCATCTTGAAGACGTGCCTCCTTGATGGGCTTACCATTCAAGTAGGTGCCATTCTTGCTGCCGATGTCTTTGATGTATAATCCATCATCGCGGCGTTCAATTTTGGCGTGCCGACGTGAGATCACATATTCTTCAATAGGCAAGTCGGTTGTGGGGTCGCGTCCGATCAGGCCTTCATCAAAATCATCTTCAATAAAGAACTTCTTTCCTTCAGCGACACCAGTGACAACCTCAAGGCTTGGCAACACCTCTTTGTCCATGGCGGTCAGCACCTTTTTAAGGAGCTTTACCTCCAGGACATCACTATCCGTTACATCATTTAAAGATGATTCCAATTTATCGTTCATTTACAGTCCACGTGGTTTTTGGCCATTTCTGCCTTAAGTGCTTCGATTTCGGTTGAAAATTCGATATTACTACTTGCAATAAATTTGCATAAATAAGGTTTGGCGGTATCTACTTTGCCATTACGCCAGTTAACCATTCCCACATTATAGACTGCGCGCAAATAGTCGGGCTTCTTTTTCAGTAAATCGTCCCAAGTTTTGAGTGCAGCATCGGTGTTACCTGTTTGGAATTGTGCTAAACCCAAGTTATAGCGTGCATCCCATAGGTCAGGTTTTGCAGCAACCGCTGCCTGGAGCTGGACAATGGCCTCGGAAAAGTATTTTTTGGCATTAGCAGTGTTTTTGGCGGCGAGTGCTTTGTCGCCTTGTTCCATATAGGCAACACCCGTTGCAAATACCGCTTCTGCAGCGGACTGCTGTTGTGCTGCGGCTTGTGCTTGAGGCGCATCTTTAATGTGCTTGGCTTCATCGAATGAAGCCTTGGCTTTACTTTTATCACCGGCACGCTGATAGATTACGCCCAGCTTATGCCACAGTTCTGCATCGTTGGGGTTTTGTTCAACCGCGACACGTTGGCGAATGATGGCCTTTTCATAGTCGCCCTTATCCAAATAGAGGTCCGCCAACGTTGTGTGAACATCCAACAGTTTTGGATTAATTTCGGTCGCCTTCTTAAGTAAAATTTCGGCTTGGTCTCGTTTACCCACATCTTGGTGGTTGCTTTCGTTGTATAGCCCTAGATAGGCCACACCCAGATTATAGTAAGCATCGGCAAAGCTGGGCTCCTTCTTTAATGCGGTGTGAATGATCTTAATAGCATTGCCATATTTTTTTTGGGCAATATAAACAGCTCCCATATCATTATAAGCAGATGCATATCTGGAATTAAGCTGAGTGGCTTTCTGAAAATTAGCCAACGCATCATCTAGACGATTCATGCGTTTATAGACGAGCCCTAAGTTGTTGTAAGCCTCTGCGTAATTGGGACTTAGTTCAATTGCGGTTTTGAGTTCAAATTCGGCTTTTTGCAGTTCGTCATGTGTAAGATAGAGCACGCCTTGATTATTGTGGAATGCGGCGGGCAAGGTTGGGGCAGTCGGCTTCTTGGCGAAAGCAACTACATTGATCCCCAATAATGCTGCGATGCAAAAAAATCTGAGCATAAGCTTCATATCATCACCATAGACGAACAAGTTTCCAATCTCAACGCAATTTATTGCGTTATTCATAAGGGGCTAGCGTCGCCCCCTCCACTCGGCGAAGCCGAGCGGAGCCTCCCCCTCACACGAGCATTGCTCGCTATCCATAATGTTTTTGATATCGCTTCGCTATTCAACGCAATTTATTGCACAATTCTAAAACTTCATGCTAATAAGTCTACACTTCGCTTATGGGGGATACCACTACAGCAGATGCCGCAACACTCGTGACGTCCGAAGATAATATCGCCGGATTCGTTCCTTACGTGGTGATTGTGGAAGGGACTAACTCAGGAACTCGCTTTCCGCTCAATGCGGGCGAAAACCTGGTGGGGCGTGCGCCCGAGTGCGCCATCATTCTGGAAGACCAAAGTGTTTCCCGGCAGCATGCCGTCATCACTGGCCGTGAAGAGGGTTGGCAGGTCAAAGACCTTGGCAGCAAAAATGGCTCCTCCGTAAATGGTAATGCCGTGACAGAACCGGTATCCGTAGGTCATGGCGATATTTTACAGTTTGGTATCTACAGCCTTCGCCTTGTTACTCATCAAATTTCCATCGATGAAGAAATGGCTCCTATTCCCCCTGAGATGGCTCTGGATTTAGAAGAGGAAGTGGCTTCCGATGAGGGTGAAGCTGCAGAAACAAATCGTCGGCCAGAAGATACGATGCCAGGCGATGAGTCCGAAGATGTCGCACCTTCTGATCCCGATGACACACATGACGAAGATGTCTCCAGCCGTGGTACTGAAATGGTTCCACTGGATCTGGATATCCACGAAGAACCAGAGCCAGCACCTGCGCGACCTTGGATGAAATGGCTAAAGTGGGGTGGTGCATTGATTGTCATTGCAAGTCTTGCTACCTATTTGGCCTTGCAACTAACGGGCAAGCCAAAGAAGGCGCCACCACCACCTGTGTCACCCACAACCTCTCAACCTGTGCAGCAACAACCGCCCCCGCCACCACCACCTCCTCCTGGGCCTAAGGTTCAGCCTGTCTTTTTGGATTTTGCATCTAGCCCGCTACCGGCCCATGTGCGCTTTGAAGAAAAAGATTATGGTATCACGCCAGTTAAGGTGAATGTGCAACTCGAGGTGGGCAAGGACTATACCGCAGATGCTGTTT
Organism: Deltaproteobacteria bacterium CG11_big_fil_rev_8_21_14_0_20_47_16; assembly: GCA_002796325.1. Classification (GTDB taxonomy): domain Bacteria; phylum UBA10199; class UBA10199; family 1-14-0-20-47-16; genus 1-14-0-20-47-16. Next base: position 91,392 of record PCXA01000014.1, read on the forward strand.
TCAAACTCGAAGAGCTCCAAGAGGATTACACTGAGCATATCAATTTCCGTGTAGATGAGGGGCAAAATATCATTCCCATCCTCTTCAAGGCGCCCATTGGTGTTTTTAAAGTGATTGCGTTGCCAAAGGATGTACAGCTTTATGTCGAAGCCTATTTTAGCTACGATCAATTCCATCCACACGCCGCCAAACTGACGAATGTCCCTTATGGGAAGCCCGTTTATTTCCCGTATGGTCGCTACATTATTGAGCTGCGTCAGCCTAAGCAAATTGGTGAGTCACAAAATTTTGTAGATGATATCCGATATCGTCGCGAAATTTTTATTACAGAAGATAGTCCCAACTTTAATCTCGAAGTGCTTGATAAGGACTTACAAACATTCCCAGTGGATATTCATACAGTGCCTAACAGGGCCGATGTTTATATGGATGGCCAGTTTGTGGGCAAGACCCCGTATGTAGGTGATTTCCCGCTCGGGGATCACACCATGACCATACGCAAAGACGGTTACTTTGAAGAAAATAAATCACTCAAGGTGGATATCAACACACCGTATAAGCAAGAGCTTACATTGCGGACCACTGTGGCGGGTGAGTTTGTTCAAAAGGCGCGCCAGGCATTGACCAAGGGTGCCTATCAAGAGGCAATCAACGAATTGTCAGAAGGTCTCAAACAAAATCCCACAGTGCATGAAACGGCGCTGATTCAATATTTACTCGGATCTGCATACATTGCGCTTGGAAATATTGAAACGGCACAAGGTTACTTTGAGCAGGCCAAGAACGATGCCGAAGTCAAATATCAGGCTATGTTGGGATTGGTGGGTATTCTTCATATGCAAGGTCAGAATCAACAAGCATTGCCGCTCCTTGTAGATGTGATGCTGAATACGCAGGATGCCGATGTGAAGTTGCAAGCCACGAATGCGTTCAAAGAAATCTCTCCGATGCGCTCGGTGATGTATATTTATTCCGATCCAGCGGGCGCAACAGTGACGGTTAATGATCAAGCGCTGCCGCAGCGTACACCAATCATTCTACCAGATCTGGGGCTTGGTAATTATCGTCTCCGTATCGTCAAAGATGGTTATGTTCCTCAGGATTTGAAGGTCGATCTGACGCTGAATGAATTTAATCCCATTATTGTGAATCTCAAGCCTATCGAACGTTGACCTAAAAATAGATTTTGGAGTTCCTGCAATTCCCATGCTATAGTGCTTTTCTATGCTTGAGACTCGAAAAGGCCCCCAGGGCGATAAATTGTCGGCAGGCTACCCCGCAGTCGAAGATCTCTTAGATTCCGAGAATTTCGAATCTATTAATAAGGCATTTGGGGAGGCCTATGAGCAACTCGCTGAAATCATTAAGAAAAAGAAGGGCCTCAAAAACGTAAAAGAGGCCAAGGCTGCTCAAAAGGCCATTGATATTGTAATGGAGGCCTTCAAGGAGCTGTTGGCTGTTAAATATGCCATGCAAAAACAGCAAAATGGCAGCAAGTAGGCAACTTTGGGGGGATGGTTCTCCGATAACTCTCACAGGGGAGAAGTCTGGGAGGACTAGGTTATGGTAACGACAAGTAATAATCGCATTGATCCTCGTGAAATTAAAGCCACTGTGCAGCGCAGCGGTAAGGCGCAAGTGGGCGGTGATTCTTTTAGCAACGCAATGAATGCTGCGGGTGCGATGGCACCATTTGTGGGCGAAGCCACGGCGCAAACAACAGGCAATGTGAATGCGGCCTCGGTTCTGCACGCGGCGTTTACGGCCATGCCACGTGCCTATGCGTCATCAGCAGGTGGTTATTATGGTGGTAGTGGTATGGCGAGTGGCATGGATGAGCTGGGAATCATGGGTGCCTCCAGCTTCAGCACCGTCAATCCAGGATACGCGAGCACAGGTGATGCAGCTGGATTGGGAACCTCTCAAACACAATTAATTGATAAGATGAATTCCAACAATTTAGAGCTGTTGGGATTACAAGCGACTTTGCAAAATAACATGCAGTCCTGGACCACTAAGAGTAACGTGCTGAAATCAAGTTACGAAGCCAAGATGAACATGATTCAGAAGTTCTCGGTCCGCGGCTAATTGGAGGGGGACATGGACGTTCTTTCACGCGAGCACCTCGCCTTAATGATGGAAGTGGGTTACATCCTATTGGGTATGCGTCGATTTAAGGAATCGCAAGAAGTCATGGAAGGTATTGCTGCCATGGCACCTGATAGTGATATTCCACTTGTGGCCTTGGGCACCGTGTCCTTCTGTCAGAGTAAATTTCGCACAGCGATCAAATATTATGACAAGGCTTTAAAGCTTAATCCCGAAAGCACACATGCCCAAGCCTATCGTGGCGAAGCGTTGTTCTTTATGGGACAGGTGAATGATGCCAAGTCCCAATTAGAATCGGTAATTCGTGATGATTCAACTGGCAAAGCAGGCGCATTTGCAAAATCCTTGTTAGAAGCCATTAACAAGGGATTTACCCCAGGGATGTTGACGGGAGTGGATGAAGTCAAAGCCGCTAAAGGGTCACATCTGTGAAACGCGCGTGGTTGATCATTGTTGTATTGATGCTTGTCACCGCTTGTTCCAAGGTTGAGCTCTATCACAATTTGGGTGAAGACGAGGTGAATGAAATCCTCGTCGTCTTAAATGACAGTGGCATTCATGCGAGCAAGAAGGAAAAAATTGTTCAAAATGAAAGTACTTGGATGATCATTGTAGACAAAGATGATCTGGAACGTGCCCGTAAAATATTGGTGAGTCATAATCTTCCGCATCGCAAGCAACCTGGTATTGCTGAGGTATATAAAGAAGGGGGTCTGATTAAGACGCCTGATGAGCAGAAGGCCCACTTTATTATTGCGATTAAAGGAGATCTAGTAAACGCGCTTCGCAAAGATCCGGATGTAGTGGATGCGGATGTTGTAATTAATATTCCTGACAAAGAAGAATTTGGATCCAACGATCCTGCTGAGAAGAAACATCCATCGGCATCACTCATCATCAAGATTCGTCCCACACCTGAGGCACAAGCGAACCTAACAGAAGCAAAGTTGCAGCGCTTTGTCGCGAATGCTGTTCCTGAAATGGATCCGCGTGATGTGACCGTGATTACGAGTTATGTGGGTGGAAATTCCAATAGAACGCTGCCTGGGCAATCACCGTCTGTGATCACACCCGGGATGCCATCTCATTCTAATGTCTCAACACCATCGGGTCCGACTGTAATGGTTGCCGGTGTTGAGGTGTCAGAATCTTCATCCAATCGTCTCAAGATTTATTTGGCTGTTTTTCTAGGATTGCTGGCACTACTTTCTATCGCACTTGTGATTACCGTGATTCATACCCACCGTGTCCGCCAGGAATCTCAAAGGCCCAGTGGTACCGTTGATGGCCAGTTGATGGGGCCAGACGACCACAAGCAACTTGGTCCTGGGGAATAAGGGGTGTATGATTTATTATATCCCCCACACAACTTTGGGGGGGTTGCCGGCCGATACTAGTAGTAGGAGGCAATATGTCCGGTTTCAATCCAGTAAGCCCAGACGTCGTTAAATTTGAGATGAGAGGCGTCGGCACAGAGTCTGCTGCAGCGCAAACCCATAAAAAGAAGGGCTTTTTTGGCCGCCTATTTTCAGGTCTACTCAAGGTTGTTGCGGCACCCTTGTCTGTATTGGGCATTGCATTTCCACCAGCGGCTATGGGCGCTGCCGGTGCTTATGGTCTTTCCAGCACAATTGATATGGCGCAGGCCAACTCAAGGGCCAAAGATGCGCAACAAGCAGCGAGTGCTTCACAGGGCGTGTTTCTGCCAGGTGTGGATATGAATTCATTGGCCTCAGCATCCGGTGCGCCAATGGCGAGTGGTCGGGCTCAAACAGCGCCTGCGGTTGCGATGCAGCAGCGTGTGGTGGATGTATTGTATGCCCGTAACGATGCAATCGTGGATTCCACGGCATCCTTCCGCCAAGGAAAAGAGGTTGCGAATGTCTAATTTGCCACCTATCCGTCGCTTGCCAAGTTCTCCTACTGAAAAACCTGCAGATAAGGCCCAGTCAGGGTCTTCTGTCGTTGAAGGCAGTGCCAAGCCAGTCGATGTAAAACGTGCAGCACAGGTGATCCAGTTGCACCGCAAAGCAGTTGCGCCTCCAGCGGCCCGCGTTGATATTCCCAGCGCACGGGTGGTGGCCCTTGTGACAAATTGTATCGCTGAGTTGTTTCCAATGCTCAGGGGTGCTGTTCGTCAGGAGATGGTTTCTCAGATCAGCCGAAAAGTGGCCGAAGATCCATATGCACGTCGCTTGTTAAGTCAGGTCGGTTAAGTCCCAACCTGGGGAGCCCAATCCCCGATTTTGAGTCTGATAAAAGAAAATCTAAAATTCCACGTTTTATGGCAAGTCAAAAAACATGATTAAAATCATGGTGTTATTGTCGATTTTTCAAAAAATGGCGTTTTGGGCAGACTGGCACGCCACGTGCATCTTGTTACTGCGAAGGACAGGGGGAAACATGGCAAAGCAATCCACAACTAAAAAGATCGGGGGAAAGCGGATGGGAGCTCAAGCATCTAAGGTTACCTCACGTAAGAAGCCAAAGGTTGCAGTTAAGGTGTCTGCAGTACGGGCACGCGAATTGGCTGCTGATCGTCGTCGTGATGAAATTGTTGCGCAATATATGCCCTATGCCACGTCCATTGCAAATCGCGTGTATCAAACCATGTCATCCGCTGTGGATTATGATGATGTGCTTTGCAATGCTCGTTTGGGATTGATCGAAGCTGCCAAACGGTTTGATGAGAATCAGCAAGTCGAATTTCGTACCTTTGCTTACTATCGTATTAAGGGGGCCATCTTTGACGGTTTACGTCGCACCGGTTGGTTGCCACGTTCTTTATATTCCAAGATCAAATTTGAGGAGGCATCAAATGAATACCTTCAGCACATGTCGCAACGTTCGACCATCTTCCAAAACGACGAGGAGCGCGAACATGAAATCGTGGACACCGTCAACAGCTTGGCCGCTATTTATGTCATTTCCTTGGATGGCGGTGACGAAGAAATCGACGTTGAAGATGTCGATGCACCAGATGTTGCAGCTCGTGCCGAATTCCACCAACTCCGGACGCACATGCGTGAAGCGATCAACAGCTTGCCGCCGAAAGAAAAGCAGCTCATCATGATGTATTATTTTCAGAACCGTACTTTGGAAGAGATTGGTGAGAAGCTTGATTTGTCAAAATCTTGGACATGCCGTTTACATGCACGTGCTTTAGAAATGTTGTTGGGCAAGATTCGTACATTGACTGGTGCAGATATTGAAGAAGGGGATCTTTTCGCAGGTCAAAAGGAATAAGGGGATTAAGTTTTAGGAGACACTTATGGATATCGTACTCGGAAAAGTTGGTTCACAAACACTGGGAAAGGCAGTTACCGATGCTGCTGCCAAACCCCAAGGAAGCAGTTTCCAGGATGTGCTCTCTGGTGCTGATAGCCAGTTAGACATGCAGGATCTGACGTCACAGTTGGGTGTGGATACAAGTGATCTGTCCAGTAGCCTTGGTCAATTCAATGCTATTCCAGCTGAGAGTGTGAATGTGGATCCGAGCCACTTTAATGTGGGTACGACGTCTGCCAATGGTACCGACAAAGTGGTCGATATGTTGTCTGAAGTCAACAAGGGTCAGATGCAGATGGACAATATGTTGAATGAAGTTTTGTACAGCGGCAAGAAGTTTAGCAATCAAGAATTGCTCGTTATGCAAGCTCAGATGCACCATTTTTCAGAAATGACAGAATTAACGGTGAAGGTCGCGGAACAGGCTGTGAATAACCTCCGCCAGATTCAAAACACGCAAGTATAATTGGAGACACTCATGCAACGTGAATCTGTTATTACAATGCTCGCCAAAGTTCATGCGCCCAAGTCACTTGATGCACTGCAGGCTTATGCAGTCAATATGGACGAAAAGGCATTGAATAATAGTCTCAAATGGTTGGATGCCCGTGGTGATAATGCTGTGGATGCTTCGTTGATCCAATTACGCCAGGCATTGGTGGCTCGTGAATTACCACAGTTGCAGGAAGTGCACCCAGAATGGATGTTGCGTGTCTTGTCTTGTGAAACACCACGTGTGGTTGCCATTTTATTGCGCTATGTTCCTTCCAAACAAGCGCTGTACATTATGGATCGCCTGCCAGCGCGTATTAAAGATCGCATGCCCAGCGTAGTAGATGCCTTTTCAGTGCCAACACCAGTTGTTCAAACATTGCGCCGTCAGTTTGAAGTGCATTTTTCAACACTCAAAAATAATACTGTTACAAATACTGGCTTTAATGAATTGTCTGCATTGGGTTACGAAGAATTGCCCAAGCTGATGAAAGATTTGGGTGTGCATGAATTGGCGTTGGCGTTTGCAGATGCAGATCCATTGAGTATTCAGGCATTGAGCAAGCGGTTACCAGATTCAGAAGCACGTCGTTTGCAAGAACGTATTCGTCAGCTAGATGGTGTTTCAAAAACACTGATTCGTGATGCCAAGTTTACTATTTTGGATATTGATACACAGGCCATTTTGCCAGATCAGTTTTTGTTCGAAGTGGGTTTACGTGCATTTGCCAAAGCCTGCGTTGCTACAGATCATGATTTGATCCAAGCACTGTCATTGAAGTTGGAGCCCAAGGTGGGAGAATGGTTGTTGGCTCAGGCCACACGCAAGGCATCGGGGGAACTGGGAAAAATGCGCCGTCACATCATCATGGAGCGGGTTGTGGTGCTCTCACGGGCGGGCATTTTGGATGCCAAATGGCAACTTTTGGAAGTTGGGACCCGTCAGGTCGCTTCTGATAGCCTGGATTTAGACGAATCTGCCTCTTCTGGGGCCTCAATCGATCTGGCCAGCAAATCGCTATCCTAATATCCCAAATTGTGCTAATTTAGGGGACCATGAAAAAGGTCATTAAAGGCGGACATTTATCAGAACAGACGGACCTTAAGGACAAAGTCCGGGTGCCGCCAAAGGCCATGTCGCGCCCAGCGGTTCATGAGAGCAGCGGTGTTTTAAACCGCAAGACCTTGGATGCCCGGGAAAAGGCGGCTGAAATTATTGAGGCGGCCGAAAACGAAGCGGCTCGAATCAAGGCTGACGCAGCAAAGTTGTTGGATGAAGTGGAAGCGGTGCGTGAGCAGGCCAAGAAGGATGGTTTTGCCGAAGGGCGTGAAGAAGGGTTTGCCCAGGCAACTGAAATTATTGCCAAGTTTGAAGTCTTGAAGTCCGAATTCTACGCAAAAGCTGAGCCCGAAATTATCTCACTCGTGATGGAAATTGCTGAAAAGGTTGTAGGGCGCATGGTGCATGAGCATCGTGAAGCCATTATTTCAATTGTGCAACAAGCTGTGGAATCTTCTTTGGGGGATCGTATTACGGTGCGACTCAATCCCAAAGATTATAAAAAAGTGCAGTCGCAAATCAAAACACTTCAGGAGAGCTTGGACAAAACCCGCCGCCTTATTTTTAAAGAAGACGACGGGATTTCCCAGGGGGGATGTGTGGTTGAGACCGAAGTGGGCATGATTGATGCCCAACTAGAGACTCAACTGCGCGCCATCCGCAAGGCCCTCGAGATATGACAACTGAAGATAAAGACAAAATTCCCGAAATCGATTTTCATAAATATCATCACAACCTGTCTACGGTAACGACGTATACCACCAAGGGTAAGGTGACTGAGCTTATTGGTCTGGTGGTAAAGGCCGTATTGCCCGGTGTGCGCATGGGCGAGCTTTGCTTAATCGAACCCTATCACAGCAAATCAGCGGTGAAGGCGGAAGTGGTGGGTTTCAAAGACCAGGAAGTGTTGTTGATGCCACTGGGTGAATTGGAAGGGATTGGTTTGGGAAATCCGGTCATTCCCACAGGCAAATGTTTGAGTGTGCGTGTGGGTGATGGGCTTTTGGGACGTGTCTTGAATGGTATGGGTGATCCCCTTGATGTCGATACCAAAGGCCCTTTGAAATATGATGTTGAATATCCTGTGAGCACCAATCCACCAGAAGCCATGACGCGTCGACGCGTGACCCAACCGATTGGTACCGGTATTCGTGCAATTGATGGATTGTTAACTTGTGGGGAAGGGCAACGCATTGGGTTGTTTGCAGCAGCAGGTGTGGGTAAGTCGACAATGACCGGAATGCTTGCGCGCCATAGTGAAGCCGACGTTAACGTGATTGCGCTGGTTGGTGAACGTGGTCGCGAATTGCGCGACTTTTTGGAAAAGGATTTGGGTCCAGAGGGGTTGGCGCGTTCGGTTGTGGTCGTATCAACTTCTGATCAACCATCGTTGGTACGTCTAAAGGCCGCCTATGTTGCAACAGCCATTGCCGAATATTTTCGTGATCAAGGTAAGAAGGTGATGTTGGTGATGGACTCTGTGACGCGCTTCGCCCGTGCACTACGCGAAGTGGGGTTGGCAGTGGGTGAGCCCCCAGCGCGGCAGGGATATACGCCATCTGTTTTTTCAACATTGCCGCGCTTGCTCGAACGTTCAGGTAATTCGGACAAGGGGTCTATCACTGCATTTTACACAGTATTGGTTGCGGGCGATGATATGAATGAACCGGTTGCTGATGAGGTTCGATCCATTTTAGACGGTCACATTGTGCTATCCCGTGCATTGGCGGCCCGCAATCACTACCCCGCTATTGATATTTCCGAGAGTATCAGTCGTGTGATGGATGGCATTATTGATGAAGATCATAAAGATGCGGCTCGCAAGGTGCGTGAAGTGATTGCTAACTATGAAAAGGAGCGCGATCTCATTTTAATTGGTGCCTATGAAGAGGGTAGTGATCCCAAAGTGGATTATGCAATTGAGCGGATTGAAGATGTGAATAATTATCTCAAGCAAGGGGTCGATGATCACGTGGCATTTGATGAAGCGGTGGATCAGTTGAAGACCCTCTTCGGTTGAGGTGAGCGATGGCTGTTGATAAAAAATACCGTCTTGAAGTGCTTTTGAAGACACGCGAACGCGACAAGCGAAAGGCCGAAGAGGCGTTGGCGAAGGCAATTAATGCACTGAATAAGGCGCGGAAAAAAGAAGAAGAGTTGGTCGAGGAGAAAGAAAAAATCCACCAGGCGTGGTTAGATAAACGTCAGGAAATGCGGGATCAAATGGACGTGGGTGGCCGCATTGGTGAGGGAAATCGATTTGTAAATTACCTGCGCAAGTTGGAAGAAGACGAGGTCGCCAAGCAGGAAGAAATTGATCTTCAAAAAGAAGTGGTCCAGCAATGTGAAGAAAAAGTGGTCCAGTGCCGTCGTAATTATGTGGATGCGGCCAAGGCGATGCAGGTCATGGAAAAACACAAAGACCTGTGGCGCAAGAAATTGGCACATGAGTTATCACGCAAAGAAGAGCGCGAATTTGATGAATTGGGTGGTATCATTCACGGTCGTCGGCAGTCGCGGGGAGCCTGATTATGGTTGATCCCACAAATCGTAGTGGCGGGAGTCGTCAGGTAAATGACGAGCCTCCGCGCCAAGAGAATCAGCCTCAAAAGACAGGGCCGTCCGCCTTTGATGAGGTCCTCCGTCAAACCCGTAATCCTCAATCAAGCCAGCAACAGCAAGGGGCACAGCAGGGCGCATCCATTCTTCAAAAGCAGGTGGAGTCTCGTGAGGGGCGTGGACAACAGCAGCGCGACGATCAACAGGAAGAGCGCAAAGACTCTCGAAAAGAAAGTCGCTCGACAGATCGAGATAGTCGGAGTGGTGACAGTCGGGACACGGGACGTGTTGAGGCTAAGGGGCAGCGTCGTGAACAAGAAGGAAGCGGTGGTCGGGGCCAAGGACAATCCAGTGGTGGTCGGGGCCAAATGACCAAAGAAGCGGCTCAAACAAAGCTCAAAATGGAAAAGAAGGGGGCCGCACAAACGCAGGCCCAATCGACGTTTGCTTCGGAGTTGAAGAAAGTACAGGGGCAAGAGGTCTTATCGCCGCGCCATATGCAGCAAATTGTGAATCAGGTCATGCAGTACTTTCGGGTGCGAAAGCTGACAACGGGAGAGACCGAGCTAGAATTGGGGTTTCGTGAGGAGATTTTCAAAGGCTTGCGTTTGCGTCTTATATCGAAAGATGGTAAGGTGAGCCTTCATATCCTGTCGGGGGAAGGGGATGTGCGTCGCTTGTTTGAAAAAAACCGTGATGATATAACCAAAGCCCTGACAGATAAAGGTGTTGCGTTACACGACATCGTGATTGGTACGGGGTAATATGGCAACAGAACCGTTCAAGTGGAATTTAAAAATAGTGTCTGAAAAGGGCGTTGCAGCTGTCAACGCACTTTATTCTTTTTTACCCTCTACGGGTGTTCGAGATAATCTTTCATTGGAATTGCGCAAAGTGTTGATGCAGCATTTGGGAAACGATAGTTTTTTTGTCGTCGAGGCTGTTGATATTATGCCGTGCCGCGAATGGTTATCAACGCTTCCCGATCCCAGTATTGTTGTCTCTGTTGGAATGACGCCGCTATCTTCAAAGATTTTGATTCATGTTGATCATGTCATTGCGCATCACATGATTGATCGCTTGCTGGGTGGCGACGGCGATGTGTCACCCGAGGCCCGTTTGATTACGGATGCTGAAGGTGGTGTATTACAATATCTGTGTATGCAGGTATTGATGCATCTTCATAGTGTGTGTGGTCGTGATGAACGCGTTCATTTTCGATTCGAACAAATTTTGCAACGTACTGAAAATATCGTAAAGCTGGTTCCTGTCCGTGACGAGGGTGTTGTAATGACAGTGCGTTTAGGGTTTGGTGATCATCTTGGTTTTGTGCGTATTTTGTTTCCGGACCCCTTTGTGTCAGAAGCAATGGTCGAGCCTTTATCTTTGGCACCTGGTAGCACAGAACAGGCGCATTTGTTGTCGCGAATGAACGCGTTTGGTGATATTAGTGCCTCAGTTTGGGCAGAGGCGGGTGTTGTTACCATCCATCCTGATGAATTAAAACAGTTGGAAGTGGGTGACGTCGTGCTTCTGGATGAAAGTGATATCCGCTTAAAGGGCGGGCGACCCGACGGTAATGTCCATTTGCGAGTAGGTATGGGGCAGCACGGCGGTGTTCGTGCGCGTATTCAAACAGAAGACGATATATTGCATTGTAAAATTGAACATATTGATGTGGGAGGCTGATATGGTGCGTAAGACCGATGACGACATCGACGACGAGGAATTAGAAGAGGAAGATTTGGAAGAAGTCGATGACGAAGATTTTGATGACGACGTCGAAGAAGATGACGATGCGGATTCTGATGAAGAAACCGAAGTCGAAGACGACGATGATGTTGAAGAAGAGGAAGAAGTTGAGGAAGTTGAAATGGATGCCGCTGAAGATCATATCAGTGAAGAAACCAGTCCTGATTATGACAACAATATGGCGGGTTTGGCGGCCGATGTGCCAGTTCAAGTGGTTGCAGTCTTGGGAAAGCGTAGTTTTAGTATGCAGGATTTAATGAAATTTCATGTGGGGCAGGTTGTAGATCTGTATCGTCCTGCTAATGAAACTGTGGATCTGGTTGTCGGCGGTAAATTGGTGGCCAAAGGGGAATTGGTCTCAATCGATGGTAAACTAGGCGTTAAAATTATCAAACTCATATGACCGATTACTCGGTAATGTTTATTCAGATGGTTGTGATCCTTGGGTTGGTCTGTTTGCTGGCCTTTGGATTTTTGCGCTATATCTTGCCGCGCCTGGGATTTGCCCAGCGTATTCAAAAAAATCAGGCTGTTAAAGTGTTGGCACGTTGCCATTTGGATCATCGTCACAATGTGGTGGTGACGCAAGTCGGGTCACGTTATTTCCTATTAGGTGTGGGTGATCACTCAGTCACAATGTTGTCTGAATTGTCGCAACACGATGTTGATGCGGAGGATAAATGAAGTTGCGCATTGCTGTACTGTCCTTTTTGACCGCTGCTTTGGGATTTGTGGGAACTGCCCATGCACAGCAGCTTTCAACGCCAGTGGGAGTTTCTCGGCCATTAGTCTTGTTGAGTGTCTTGGCAGCAATGGCTCTCTTGCCATTTGTGGTGATGTTGGCCACGTCATTCGTGAAGTTGGTTGTTGTTATGTCTCTACTGCGCAACGCTTTGGGAACGCAGCAAGTGCCGCCCAATACTGTGATTACGGGTCTTGCGATCATCTTAACCATTTATGTCATGTCACCAATCGGGCATCAAATTTATGATGCGGCCGGTAAAATTATTAATCAAGGCACTAATCAGCCCCTTCTGTCTCAGACATCGGTGGATTTGTTGGTCAAGGCAGTTGATGCAGGTAAAGAGCCGATGCGTGCTTTTTTGGTTAAGCATACCGCCCCATCCGAGCGCGAACTTTTCTTCAATCTGGCCAAAAAACTTGAAACCAATCCTGAAATTCAGGCCAAAATGTCGGATACAGATTTTTTAAATATTGTTCCTGCATTTGCGATCAGTGAATTGTCGGCAGCATTTAAAATTGGTTTTGTCATTTTCTTGCCGTTCTTGGTGATTGATATTGTGATTGCTAATATTTTGCTCTCTTTGGGCATGTTCCAAATTTCACCAGTTACAATTTCGCTACCATTTAAATTGTTGCTCTTTGTTTTGGTGAACGGCTGGCATGTGATTGTGAAGGGTCTCATTTTGGGGTACGCTTAAGCCATGGAAAATTTTGTCGTCATTTCCAAGCAGGCACTTTATTTGGCGCTTATTCTAACGGGGCCGCCCGTTTTGGTGGCCATGCTTGTTGGATTGGTGATTAGCTTGGTCCAGGCCACAACCCAGGTTCAGGAACAGACCCTGACATTTGTGCCCAAGTTGGTTGCTGTGGTGGTTGCGATTGCAGTTGCAGGCCCATGGATTATGACCCAGCTGATTCAATTTACAACCCAGTTATTTACGTCGTTCCCAACACTGGTCCAATGAATCTCATCGAGATCCAACAAAGTCTCTCCTTTAATTTGGTTTACGCAGCCCTCCTGTGGGTGCGCCTGCTGGCGGTAACCGCCACTGTCCCATTCCTTTTTGGTAAGCCTGTGCCTAAGTCGGTGCGTGTTGCAGCGGCGTTTATATTTATGATGTATTTATTTCCTCATCTGAAGCCATCAGAGATTCCGGAAATTATTAATGATAATGTCATGGTCACGATGCTCTTTGTGAAAGAGGCGTTGGTGGGGCTGATCATTGGTATGGGGGCATCGATTATCCTGTATGGTTTTGATGGTGCAGGTCGCATGATTGATAATCAACGAGGCATGAGTCTTGCCCGCATTTTGATTCCCCAGTTGGGCGAGATGGGGTCTGTGACTGGCCAGTTTATGTTTCAGTTGGCCATTGTTGTTTTCTTGGTCATGGGTGGCCATCGTATGTTCTTTGATGCACTCTTTACCAGTTATGTCACCATTCCCATCTTTGTCGTGCCGGATATCCAGGCCAGTTTTTGGCCACTGATGAAATTATTTGTGATGATGACTGGCCAGGTCATTATTTTATCCATTCAAATTGCGGCACCCGTGATCTTGTCCATCTTGATGGCTGATATTATTCTGGCTGTTGCCAATCGCATTGCCCCTCAGATTAACGTTTGGGAAATGGGCTTTAACGTGAAGGGCTATGTGGGTATCTTGATGCTATTTGTGTCCATTACCATGGTGGTGAAGCAGATGGGCAAACAGACGCTCATTGCGGAGCAGCAGAATAAATGGGTCATTGAGATGCTCCAGGGCAAGGTCCCCGAGCCCCTACGGGAAGATCCCGATAAAATCCCCTCTGAAATGGCCCCCACCCCCCAAGAATAGGCCCCATAATGGGGTCTAAATACCCCAGTTTTAAGGGGTTTTTAAGTGGGCACCATGTGGTTGCTTTGTAACCTATTGAAAATAATAAACAATTTTGACCCATTTTGATCGTGCAGATGGCACGCCAGTTGCTTATAATAATGGTGCGGTCTGAAAGTCGGATTTTGGGCAACTTTGGGGTCTGGACCAGCCGATAACATTAAGAGACGGTTTTTTAAGGAGGATGTATGTCGATTACAATTAAAGATGCTGGGGGCAATGACCTCTACAAGATCCAGACCGATTCGAGTGGGAAGGTGGATAAGGTTGAGTATGCAGATCCGAATAAAGCGGATGAAGCGCCCATTAGCGACGCTAAATTGACGGAAATCCTCAAAGGGCAGGATGTTGATGCGACTTGGAATTTAGATAAAATTTTAGATAAAATTGGCGAAGCCTCCATTCCCGAAGCGAATGGTAAGGTGAAGGCAGATGATGTCAAAAAGACAGGAAAGCGTCTTGAGGCACTCAGTGATGCCATTGGTAAATTAAAGGAGCAGTTGGCTAATGCCAAGGCGGCGGGTGGTAACCCTACCTTGGAAGCCAAGTTAGAAGGGTTGATCAAGAATGCCGAAGCTCAGTTAAAGACCATTCATTCAGAGCTGGTGGCCCATGAAAATGCCGATGGTTTCCCACAAGAAGTGAAAGATTTGATGAAGTCTGTGGCTGCAAAAAATGGTCTTTCAACACCCACCAAGTCGGGTTCGGGTAAGGCCAGCATGAGTTCAGGTGGTGCAGCGGCTCAACCAACATATCCGACGCCTGCACAGCAGGGTAAGGCCTCGGGTAGCTCAAAAGGTTTACCCAACACCAACAATTTCGATTTCAATGCCTGGATGCAGTCCAATATGTTGGGTGATGCAAAAATGAGTGCAATGGACCAGATGGGTAAATCGCAGATGCAGCAGAAGAAGATGATGATGTTGTTTATGTACTTTGCCATGATGGCCATGTCGGGCGACATTGGTGCGATGGCTGGTTTCATGCAGTTCATCACCACAATCATTCAAAAAGACAAGGCCATGCAGAGTGTGAATATGGCCAATAAGTTGATTGAATTACAGGATGCGTCACGCAAGGCCACGGATGAACTGCTCAATACGCCATCCTATGATAAGAATAACGGGCAGGTGGCCGCTGACTTTTCCAAGGTGATGGAAAAGGTGAAAGCAGACCAGGGTTCTATTGCGACATCGCAGAAATTGATTGCCCAAATGATGGAAGAATTTGCACAGGTATCGGAGTTCTTGAACAATATGCAAAAATCGTTGTTGGATGTCCGTGGTCGTATCATGTCACGAATCTCCAGCTTCAATGCCTAAACACTGAAAAGGACTGGTAAAATGCGCATGGGTCATGCTACAGTCGAGCGTACTAAGACAAGGACGAGATACCCGATGGCGACCCCTGACGAGAAAGTCGAACAGTTCATTGCCCAGTTGGAAGAGGCGTTCAAAGATGTCCCCGAGGTTGTATTGCAGGAGGGGGCACGGTCTGTTGTAGAATACCTCAAAGGTCAACGGTCGTTGGCCAACATGTTTAACATTACACCCGACATGCAGCGCTTCATGGTCGAGCAAGGCTATAACCAGATGAAGACGGGCCGCTATGAAGATGCCGAGCGCATTTTTAGAGTGTTGACCTTCTTGGATTGGAATAACTCATATTATCATTCCGTGCATGCATCAACGTTACAGCAGCAGAAAAAATATGGTGAGGCTGTTGCCGAATATGGTGAGGCCATCAAATTAAATCCAAAAGACATTGTGAGTCTGGTGAATCGTGCAGAGATTTTTTTGATCCATGGTCATGTGCCTTATGCCCAGCATGATTTGAATCAGGCACTGACATGCACTGATATTGACGAGCCAGAATGGTTGGATCGGGCCAAGAAGTTGAAGGAACGCATTGCCAAGGCCTTGGGATCTGATCAGTCAGACAAAGATGCAGGGGGAGATAAACCCGCCAAGAAAGGCAAGAAGGGGGAGCGCTAAATGCCTCCAATAACTGGACCCTCAACTGGTAACATCGATCCCGATGTCCTGAGTCGGTTAAATTCACCACAAGCAGCTGAAGCGATTCAACGTGGTAACGTTGATGAAATCCTGCGTGTTACAGGCATTAGCAAAAGGGATTGGGAGGACTATCTCAAATCCCAACATGCTCAGCTTAATTACAAAATTGTTCAAGACTTCCAAATCTATGCCGATCATAGTTCTGTTCCAGCACCACAGCTGAACGATTCGTTTTGTCCGGAGAGTGATACTGGAAAATTGACAGCTGGTGATCATGCAGTATTCCTAGAAGCTGTTGGCCATTTGACTGGAAAAGCTGTTGTGTCCGTTGGTAAAGCACAGGTGAGTGGTAAGGCACAGAACGCACCAGCGGATCTTCAAGGGCTTGTCGAAGGATATGTTGGTGAAGCCGATGATGCGATCTCGATGATCGCGGATAAAGCGTTAGAGACCCAGTTGCAATCACAGTTTGATAGCGAAAATCGCAAGCTCAAAGAGGAGTTTTTGAAGTTACTGGCGAGTGCCAATGACCCTGAAACAATTTTAATGGCGCTGACTCAGTACAAGATGCGTGAAGCAGGCGTGATTGCTGCTCAAGCCGGTCGGCGTGTGCAACAAATCAACATGGATTCATCGCGCCAAGCTGAAAAAATCCAGAAAATGGATGTGAATGATCCCAAATATGCAGCAAACGTGCAGATGACACAGCAAAAGATTTCTGCCAACGCAACGACACTTCAACAGCAGACCAATTTAATGCAAACAGCGGTGCAGAATGCATCGTCAGCTCTAGAATTTGGGCACGGGGCCATTAATAAATATAATGAAAACCAAAGCTCCATTATTCGTAACATGTTGGCGCGAGGATAATATGGCAACACAGACACAACATGGCCAAATTGTGGATCCAACGCCAGAGCGACGCAGACGTCTAGTACGTATTCTTCAGGACTTTCTTAATAACAAAGTCAGTATTGCAGAATTGAAGGGGCTGTCGCGCCGTAAACTGTTTCAGTTGGCTGAATCGGGACATGTTAAATTCAAATATGGTCGTGTGGCTGAAGCAGAAAAGATATTTGAGGCACTATTACTTCTTGATCACCGGAATGCTTATTTCCATTCGGTGATGGCGGCAATTCATCAGAAGAATGGTCGGATTGTGCAGGCGATTGTGGAGTATTCGAAGGCACTACAACTCAATCCAAAGGATATCGTAAGCCATGTGAATCGTGGTGAAATTTTTCTGCGTAATAAGGATTTCCGGAAAGCCGCCGAAGACTTTAGAAGTGCCATCTTGATGGATACATCCGGCCGTAACCTTTGGGCCAATCGTGCCCGCTCGCTCGTTATTGCCCTCAAACGCAACATCGAATCTGCCCACTAAAATAAATAAAACCGATTATACGTCGTTCATTCAGTTCAACACACGCCATCGTTCGGCGACCAGACTATCATTCATAGTTGTGCGGGACGGGTCCTGCCGCCCGGTGTCCCTCCCCCTCTCAGCGGATAACTATGACTCCTGACGCAGTGGCGCTGCCACGGAGACGTTGCTGACCCGGGCGAGGGAACCTCCGGGCGTCACCCCTCCCGCACAACCACTGCACTTACTGCGCCGCATTGAGTGAAACGAGCACACCCAAATTTAACGACGCCGTCTCGCGGAGGAGGGACTCTCGGAGCCGTGTGTGTCCATGGTTCTTTGCCACGCACGGCGAGAGTGAGACGCGGTTTTTCGCCGTAACGAAAAACCGACGTCGTGCCCGACGAGCGAGACGGCGAG
>PCXA01000016.1 GCA_002796325.1 Deltaproteobacteria bacterium CG11_big_fil_rev_8_21_14_0_20_47_16
CCGCGATAGCAACAATACGCTACTGCATAAGAAATTCCCTGGTGGGCATATCACCATGGCGGGTGCGAACAGTCCGTCCTCGCTGGCAAGCCGCCCGATTCGAATTGTGCTGCTCGATGAAGAAGACCGCTATCCGCACTCCGCTGGGACGGAAGGTGATCCAGGTTCGCTGGCGCAGAAACGTACCACTACTTTCTGGAATCGGTTGCTGGTTACCGCCAGTACGCCAACAATTGAAGATGAAAGCAAGATTGAGTCACGCTATCAGCAAAGCGATCAGCGCAAATACTACGTGCCTTGCCCTGAGTGCGATACGTTTCAGGTCTTAAGCTGGCAGCAGATTAAATTTGAAAAAGAAAAAACAGAGGATGCGGTTTACGAATGCGAACACTGCAAAGCCAAGCTGAAAGAAAGCGACAAAATGTGGATGCTTTCTCACGGAGAATGGCGTGCTGAAGCAGCATTTAACGGCATTGCCGGATTCCACATCAACGAGCTGTATAGCCCATGGGTTAAATGGTCGGAGATGGTGGCTGGCTTCCTCAAAGCCAAGCGTCTACCAGAAACGCTGAAAGTGTGGGTGAATACCTCGCTGGGCGAGACATGGAAAGAGGCCACCGAAGGGATAGACCCATCCGGATTGCTGGGACGCAAAGAAAACTGGGGCCGCGTGGCTCCTGAAGGTGTGATTGTCATTACTGCCGGTGTGGATGTACAGGATGATCGGCTGGAAGCGGAGGTAATCGGCTGGGGTGTTTCTCAGGAAAGCTGGTCGCTGCAATACCATGTGCTGCATGGCGACCCCGCACAATCCAAAGTATGGGAGGATTTAAACAATGTGCTTACGCAAACGATTAAAACAACGGATGGCCGCACTTTATCGGTGGCTGCGGCTTGCGTGGATAGCGGTGGTCATCAGACTCAGCGAGTTTATGAATATTGTAAAGGCCGCGAGTATCAACGCATTTACGCGATTAAAGGTGCGAATCAGATCGGCAAGCCACTGGTGAGCAAGTTCAGCAAAGCCAAC
>PCXA01000015.1:0-72502 GCA_002796325.1 Deltaproteobacteria bacterium CG11_big_fil_rev_8_21_14_0_20_47_16
CCGTAAATGGCTACAAAGTAACCACCATTCAAAAGCCAACCGTCGATGCCTGTCACTCTGTCAGCGACACATGTGATCCCAAAAATGGGTATAAGATTGATGCCATAACAGTGCCTAGTGATGCACCAAACTGTGCCCAATACGACCCCAACAGCTGTGATGTCACCACAGGTAAGTTCGCATTAGTCCCGACCACATGTCCTAGCGGACAAAGTTGTAATGAAGCATCTGGGAAGTGTGAAGATACAGACAAATGTGCCGACTGGAAGAAACCCAGTGATCTCTGCCACGACTATAGCTGTGATTCCAATACGGGTGATGTGAAGCAAACAGATCTTGTAGCACCGTCGGACAGCAACTTGTGCCACACCTATAGTTGCGATTCGCGCACTGGATTTAATTTTACTGAAAAAACCTGTGCCAGCGGCCAATCATGTAACCCCACTAACGGTCAGTGTGAAACCATCTGCGTAGACAACGACCCTGGTGATGGCGAACAGTATCAAGGTCATATCCGTATCAAGGGTGTGCCCACAGCCAATGACACCTGCTCCGGTGATTTGCTTGTCCAAGTTGATTGCGCCGCCGACGGAAGCGTTGTCGTCCACGACCCTCAAAAATGTTCCAAAGGAATTTGCATGAGTGGCGTCTGCCGTGACCTGTGCCGTGGGAAATCAGCCCCACTACCCAGTAATCCCTGTCAAGTCGTGGGATCTTGTGACTCCACTACAGGTATTTTCTCTGAATCAGCAAAGACCTGCGCAGCAGGGTTAAACTGTAACATCCAGACAGGTAATTGTGAGGAACCACCCAAAGTGGCAGAGCCCACACCAGAGCCTACCCCCACCACTGAAGAAGCTCCAACTACAAGAGAAGCACCTGTGACACCTTCCGTTGCTGAAGAAACTCCTGCTGCAACACCAGCTCCAGCTACCGTTGCGGAAGAAGTCCCAACAGCACCAGCACCATTTATTGAAACCGTTATTCCTGAGGTGAAGGTTGCACTTGAACCATCTGCAACTGAAACACCAGTGGAACCCGTCCGCGAGCCCGTTGTTGAAGAAACACCTGTTGCAACACCGGCACCAGCTACCGTTGCGGAAGATGTCCCAACAGCACCAGCACCATTTATTGAAACCGTTATTCCTGAGGTGAAAGTTGCACTTGAACCACTTGCAACTGAAACACCAGTGGAACCCGTCCGCGAGCCCGTTGTTGAAGAAACACCTGCTGCAACACCAGCTCCAGCTACCGTTGCGGAAGATGTCCCAACAGCACCAGCACCATTTATTGAAACCGTTATTCCTGAGGTGAAGGTTGCACTTGAACCACCTGCAACTGAAACACCAGTGGAACCCGTCCGCGAGCCCGTTGTTGAAGAAACACCTGTTGCAACACCAGAGCCGCAAGTTGTTGCAGAGGAAACCCCTGTCGAGCAAACTACAGGGCCAACTCCTGAGGAACAACTTGCCGCACGTGAAAAACTGGCACAACAACTTATTACGATTGATCGTGCTCAATCAGATACGAGAACAATTACACCTGATTGCTACATGCGCGCTCGCCGAGTTTGCTGGATTGACACTCACCTCAATGACAATCTGCCACCAGAAAATCGCACTGACGCAATTGTGATATCTGAAATCCAGCAGGATGAATTTGTACCAATTAGTGAGGATGACGAACGCTTAAAAAACACATATCAAGTTGTAAGTCGTGAAGAGGTACAGTCAGGTACACTACAGGATGAAGCAAAAATTCAGCTCGCAACTTGCATCCGCCGGTACGCATCTCTGTGTGCAGATCCCAATCGTCCAACGACAGTTGCAGCAACATGTGATACAGCTGGATTTGCGCTACGTTACCCTGAGCGCTGCCCCATAGCTGCCGAAACGCCTCCCGTGGCTACTGCTGATAACACCCCTCCAACTATTTTAGATTGCAGTAACGCTCAATTTGCTGCGGATAACCCCGCACGCTGCAACACCGCACCTAATGAACCCAATATACCAGACATTCAGGCAAAAAATGATCATCCCCCACTCGGCATGGCACAACCAGATGTCCCAGGAATGGAGATTAAAGCAGAACATCCACCATTGGGTATGGCACAACCCGACGTTCCCGGCATGGAAATCAAAGCAAAGCATCCCCCACTCGGCATGGCACAACCCGACGTTCCGGATATGGAAATCAAATCCAAAATTCCACCAGCAGCTACCATTGATACCGCTCAACCCAATACTGCAGCTGTGGCGTGCAACGTTCCGCTCAAGTCAAATATCTTTGATATTCCCAAGATTATCAAGGTGACAAACCCAATGAAGGACGTGTTATCAGTATCTGTTGTTAACGTTGATAAGCTTCATCAATTTGCCATTCTACAATCCAAAGAGGACTTTGCAATTTTGGATCCAGGCACCCCTGATTTAAAATCAGTATATTGCCAAAATAAAGACGGCATTGAAATGACCCCTGTTGGTGAAACAAAGGATGGCGCAACTCTCGCATTGGTATCACGCAACGGAACCATCATTTATAATCCAGGTGAATTCCTCTCGGCATGGATTGGCGCACATGGTAAGCCATTTGCTGAGCAGCTGAATTCAGAAGCTTGCAATATTGATACACTGCTCTCGGAATATGCCGCCATCAGCAAGAAAATGCCAATGCCAGAGACAAGCAACCCCACAGAAAAACCCATGATCGGTAGTTTCTTTATGGACTCCAACAACCAACTCTACGCCACCATAATGGACGCCAACTCACCACAATTTGCACTGATTGGCGTGGCACAATGGACCATTGGTGGCATTGATGATGCAATTAACTTGGTATTCAAACCGATTCCACTAGAGTTGCTCAATGGCAAAAATGATAGTAGCCAATTACTTTCCGCCAGCATTAATAATGGCAAGATCTCTACAGATCTTCTCCGAATTGCACAATCCGGAAAGTCCCAGCTCTACCACTGTACATTTGCTGTAGACAGCGACATGACATGCGCATCTGAAATTCCCGAAGAGATGAGCACATCGGATAGCAACAAGAAAGTATCTGGAAAAGCCTTCTTTGAAAAGGCACAAAAGGCTGTGAAGAAGGGTTCATTTGGCCAAAAACTCGCAGAGAAGATGGTCGACGATCAGGTGAACTCCGATACAACAATTGAACTTCACGAGTTCGAAAAATTTGCCACCATTCCCAATGCCATCATGGTTTCCCCTGAAGGCAGCTGGGCGGTGCGTGGCGATAGCAATGACAATATTACCAAGATTGATTCAGAAGCACTGCCTTGCGCTAACTGGGCCGCCTCTGTGGATATGGACGCTTTCGGCGGTAAGGACCTGCTCCTGGTACAAAATACTGATAATGGCATAGAGGTATATGCCACACCCAATTCGAATGAAGCACCTGATCTTCAAGACATCAGCTTGAGCGACGGCACAAAACTCACACCCAAGACTGAAACTGAAGAAAATGAAGCCCTCACTTATAAATGGACACTCATACAAAATGGTATTGATCGCAGCGATTGGTTAGACAATCGAAATGCAGAAACTACCACAATTAGTTGGCCAGAAGACTTTTCGGGTGAAGATGTCACAACAACTGTTACGGGCATGGCAAAATCAGTGGGCAAGACCATGGCACCTGATCAAAAGATCAATTTTGAAGCGCGTCTAGACGTCACTGATCCTGGTGGTGAAGTATCATCTGGCAAGATCACCATTACCAAGTCCACAGGCAGCCTAGCTGTTGCCAGTGACTTTAAAATAATACCATCCCCCATCAAGATTGGTTCAACAGGCTCGGTCGACTCTGGAGCTGATACCGTATCGGGAATCGGCATAGATGCTGTTGTTGGAGAAAGTGCGGGTAGTAGTGATATGACTGTTACTACAGAACCTGCAAGCATTGGTGGTTCTATGCTACGCGGTGGTTGCACCTTGATTCGCTAAGCTCACAATGTTCTGTGAGCAGCCTTCCCTGTTTCCAAATACCGTTTAATACCCGATGCCATTGCTGATGCCAATTCCTGCTGATAGGCCGCGGAATTCAGCCTTTTTTCTTCTTTTGGATTGGTGACAAACCCACATTCTACCAAAATACTCGGCGCCTTGCTCCCCACAAGTACGTAGAACAGTGCTGTTTTGACACGTTTGTCTACAACACCATTGTACTTCTTTGATATACCGCGAATGACATTACTCTGTACCATCAGCGCCAGTTCATGAGACTCGTCTGTCGTCGCATTTTGATGCATGGTTGTAATAATGCGTTGGAGCGTGCCAATTTCTTTTCCAAATGCTCGGTTTTCTCGATCCGCCAATCGCTGAGCAGCCTTATTGGTTGCTGTATTAAGATAATAGGTTTCAATACCACTGGGAGCTGCTGATTCAGCAGCATTGATATGAACTGAAATAAACAGATCTGCTTTAATGCGATTACCAATTGCATTGCGCTGGTCCAAGGTGATGTAGCGATCCGTGGTGCGCGTCAGAATGACGGTTGCACCCAATTGTTGTTTGAGTTGATCTGCCAGACGTTTTGAAATGGCAAGTGTCAGATTCTTTTCTTTGATGCCGTGAGGACCAGTAGCACCATCATCTTTGCCGCCGTGGCCCGGATCAATCACGATTTTCAGAATTTTGGTGTTTTTTTTTCTGGTGAAGGTGTCGCTGCTGAAACTGGCGGAGTTACAGTCGCAATTTCATTGATTGGCTTGGGTGTCTTCTGCAAAATGGCGCCTTGGGGCTTTAATGACTCTTGGGGGGGCGCTTTTACTTTCCCCGCACGAATATCGGCCAAAAGATTTTTGGCGTCACGAACACGATCACCATCAGGGTCCCAGCGAATAATTTGAATCAAAAGCCGCTTCGCCTTTCGTTCATCGCCAAATGTGTAGAGCTTAATCGTCGCCATTTGATAAAGCGCATCATCATTATAGCGACTCTTGCGGTAGTGCTTTGTAAATGAGTTGTATAGATTGTACGCTTCTGTTGCATCTTCTTTATTGTGCGACACGCCTGCAAGCAAACGATAGAGTTTGGCTTCGGTATAAAGCGCGTCTGGCCCCTTCTCTGTTTCTGCGTAATCACGCGCAATGGCTGCAAATTGGCCAATGCATGTTTCCCAGTTGGCCCGTATCTTTTGTTTAGACTCATTGAGCATCAGATTATTGTAGCAAGCACGCGCCTTCTCATACGCCTTGGCTGCTTCTTGCTCAGCCAAATCAGGCGCCGCATGGGTCATTGAGGCAACTAGAAGTATGGAGAAAATGCAAAAAAATACGCGCTTCATCATAGATAAAGCGCGCATAGCATAACTTTGCAAATCGGTCACAGAAAAATTATGATATTACCTCGTCCAACGCCATAATTTCATCTTTGGTCAGCTCACGCCAATCACCACGCTCTAAACCTTTTAAACCAATTGGTCCCATGCGCACCCGTTTGAGCTTGATGACCGGTAAATCCACAGCACCAAACATGCGGCGGATCTGGCGATATTTGCCTTCGGTGAGGGCCACTGTCAGCCAGGAATGTTGGGTCCCCAAAGGTTTGGCATTGGTGCCTTTTCGACGCACTTTTTTAACCGGCTCTGCAGAGGCTATTGGAGATTTGAGTGGTGTTACTTCAATTCCACCCATCTGTTCACCTTCTACCATCATGCCGCGCCGCAATTTTTCCAGTTGGGATTCAGTCGCAATCCCTTCGACCTTCACTTGATACGTTTTTTTGACATGGTAACGTGGATGCGTCAGTTTATTTTGCAATTCACCATCGTTGGTAAGTAGCAAAAGCCCCTCAGTTTGGAAATCCAGACGACCAATGGGATTGATACGCCCTTTCCATTTTTTGAGATATTCCCAGATGGTTTCTCGCCCCTGAGGATCATTGGCTGTGACCATGGTGTTACGGGGTTTGTGAAACGCAATCAAAATGCGCCGTGTGGGCATCATCAACAACTGCCCCTGATAGGCAATCCGATCCACACCCGGCGTGGCTTTCGCCCCCAGTGTGGTGACCGGCTTCCCATTCACAGTGACATCCCCTTGTTGAATGGCAGTCTCCGCGGCACGCCGCGATAGATCAGTTGCGAGAGCTAAAATCTTCTGAAGCCGAATCGGCTCCCGGGTCTTCTGAAGTGAGCGCGAGGGTTTCCCCTTCGGCGGTGTTTGTGTCGTCTTGCGCATTGGCATCCTTGCCTGGAACAGCAATCACAGCTGTTTCCTCACGCGGGAAAATCACGCGTTCTAGTTTACGGAGATCACGAATCTGTTCTTCCAATTCACCCAATACTTCGGTGTCTGCAGTTTCACGAGCAGCAATGGCTGTCTCATCCACCTGCGGCAATGGAAATTCTTCAGCCAATGTGGCCTGTGCCGCTTGAACATCGCCCGCTGTACCCGTTGGACGTTCCAGTTCTTCAACATCTTTAAGACTGGGCAACTCTGCGAGTGTCTTTAAGTTGAATACCGACAGGAATTTTTCTGTGGTGGCATAAATTAATGGGTTACCGGGATCATCGCTGCGACCCATAATTTTAATCAAATCACGCTCCAATAATGTTTTGAGTACCTGACCACTATCCACACCGCGAATCGATTCCAGCTCTGAGCGCATCACGGGTTGACGATAGGCAATAATTGCCAATGTCTCGAGAGAGGGCTGCGACAATTTGGTAGGTTTTGGGACATTCAGCTTTTGAATCCATGCCGCCAAATTGGCCTTGGTGCGAAACTGAAAACCACCCGCAACTTCGCGCAACTCGATACCGCGCGCCGGATCGCTGGCGTAGCGGTTGCGAATGTCTTCAAGCGCTGTCATAATATCAGCCTTTTGCACACCTGCTTCTGCAAATAGCAAAACCAGTGCTTTTTGATTAATGGGTTCTTCGGCCACAAAAATAATGGCCTCAATTGCAGAGGCAAGTTCTTCGTTACTCAGACTTGTAGGAATAGCTGTCGTCGTTTCCACTGATGTCTCCGGTGTCTCCTGGTTGTCCATTGTCCCCTCCTTCTAAAGTTTCCATCACAGGCGTCACATAAATGGCTTCTGTGTTGCCCGCTTGGTGAATTTGTATCATACGCAAACGCCCCATTTCCAATAGGGCCAGAAACGTGACCACCACATCAAACTTTGTGGGATTTTCTGGAATCATTTGCTCCAACGTCATCATTTTTTTTGTTTTCAATTCTTCTACAATGCTCAAAATACGCGTGTTGACGCTAATGCGATCCACACGCACTTCATGATAGCGATCTGTTGGCACCTTCTTTAAAATCTTGTTAAAAGCATTCACCAAATAAAACACATTGCCATCAATGGGCCCCTCAACATCTTTGGGCACACGCTCTGGCGACAATGGAACATAGACGTCGCGTTCCAACTGGTCACGCGCCAACAATGTATTCGCCGCTTCTTTATAACGTTGATATTCCAACAAACGGCGTACCAAGTCTGCACGTGGATCGGGTTCGTCTTCTTCAAGCGCCGGCGCTTGCGGCAGCAGCATTTGACTCTTGATCTGCATGAGCTCGGCCGCCATCACAATAAACTCACCGGCCACATCCACGTCAATTGTTTCCATGTCATCAATATATTTAAGATACTGCTCGGTAATAAAGGCAATTGGGATGTTCACAATATCGATGTCATTTTGCTTGATGAGATACAGCAATAAATCCAACGGACCTTCGAATTGATCTAAATTAATGCGATACGCACTGCTCTCTGCAAAGGATTCTGGAATTGGGTTGGTTGTCTCAGACATTATTTAACCCCCATAATGGTTCGCACTTCGGTCATTGTTTGCTCGGCCACTTTTCTGGCCTTCACCGCACCTGCATCAAAGATTTCATCTAATTGTTTGGGGTGTTGCATTAATTCCGTACGTTTATCACGAATCGGTGCGAGCAGCTTTTCCATACCTTCCAGTAATTTCTTTTTACAATCAACGCAACCAATTCCCGCGCGACGACATTCCACATTCACCATTTCAACCGTGGCCGAATCTGAAAATAATTTGTGATAATCATAAATCACACAGACGTCGGGGTTACCCGGATCATCGCGACGCACGCGCGCCGGGTCTGTCACCGCAGGCATGATTTTCTTTTTGACCTCTTCCGCTGTGTCCGACAAATAAATCGCATTGTTATAACTCTTGCTCATCTTACGGTGATCCAAACCAGGAACCCGTGCATGGGGTGTTAAAAGAGGCGCAGGTTCGGGGAACACATTTTTTTGATAGAGAGAATCAAATCGGCGCACGACTTCTCGACACAGTTCTAAGTGAGACACTTGATCTTCCCCAACAGGGACCTTTTGGGCCTTATACAAGGCCACATCGGCCGTCTGCAGCAACGGATAACCCAGGAAGCCATACATGTTCAGATCCTTGGCGGTCAGCTCGGCTTGCAGCTCTTTATAGGTGGGCACGCGGGTCAACCACCCCAACGGCGTCAGCATAGACAATAACAAGTGAAGTTCGGAATGTTCCTTTACCTCGGATTGGATAAACAGGGTCGCCTTTTCGGGGTCGAGTCCCGCAGCTAGCCAATCGGCGGCCATTTCCCGGGTCCATTGGGGCAATTTTGAAGGGTCTGCATATTCGGTCGTCAGACTGTGCCAATCGGCCACGAAAAAGAAGCACTCATAGGCACTTTGCAGGGCCACCCAGTTTTTGAGGGCACCGAAGTAGTTACCAATATGAAGCGGCCCCGTAGGCCGCATGCCGCTGACAATTCGTTGTTGGGACATAAGTGGACGCAGAGTAAATGATTAGAGGCCCGCGGGCAACAGGATTCTGGTTAAATATTGAATAGGTACCGCAATAACATGAAGTGCACCGGTAACGAGCAGGATCAAAATAATCCACATGCCATATTGGGCAAAGCGATCATAGCTGTCCACCCACTTGGCGGGCAGCAGTCCACGAATAATCCCCCCACCATCGAGCGGAAAAATTGGCAGCAAATTGAATACCGCCAATGCAATGTTCAACATGACTCCCAAGTGGCAAGCTGCTACTAAATAACCGAGTGCCGTTGCCCCAAAACTATCTCGAGTAAGCCCCTGAAAGACGCCTCTGTTATCCAAGCCCACAATACCATGCGCAATTCCGGCAATCACAAGTGCCAAGAGCGTGTTGCTCACAGGCCCCGCCAGTGCAATCCACAAATGATCTTCGCGTGGGCGTTTCAGATTGCGAGGATCAACCGGCACCGGCTTTCCCCACCCAAAGAGCGGAAAGTTCATGAAGATAGCAACCACGGGCAACACAAAGGTACCGATGAAATCAATGTGCGGAAATGGATTGAGCGTAATACGCCCCAGCAAGCGCGCAGTCGGGTCGCCAAACTTGTTGGCGACCCACGCATGCGCGGCCTCATGCAAACTCAAACTAAAGAGCATGAGCGGATAAAAGATGATAAAAAATTCTAAGCGATCTGTCATGATGTTGTGCTTGCTAGCACATCACCTTGCTTCCGCCAGTTTTTTCTAGAGATGACGTTCAACAAATGTGAATTTGTTTTTGTCAATCAAGCCATGGATCATTTTGTCAGCTAGCTTTGGCATTGCTGAAACCACATCTTGACCAAACTTCTGATAGCCTGCCAAATCACCATTGGCTTGGAAAGTCATAATGGCCTCGCGCAACTTAATGGCGGCAGCAAGAAGCTTTGGATAATCAATTTTGATGCGTTGACCCTTTTTAGTGTTTACAAGCTTCATTGCACCTTCTTTAAAGAAGAAGGCAATTTCCAAAACCGCACCATAGGTATGATCACGCAGCTTTCCAGCTAAGAACGCATCTTTACCTTTTCTATAACGAAGCAATGAATAGCCTGCAATTTTACGCAACATAGGCTTTGCAGTCTCGATTGTCAGATCGCCTGCATCAATTTTCATTTTTGTAACCACTGCGTTTGTAAGATCTGCTTTGGGTTCATCGGCATCGCCCCAATGTGCACCAAAGATCGCTCCCATTTGTTGACCATTGGGTGTGATGTGACTGCGTTGCGGGCCCAATAAATGGCCGGACTCATGATTCACCACGTACTCAATGACCACTTGGAAATCGTTATGCTCTGGCAGTTTTTCATCAACAAGCAACAGCCCTAACTGCTCTTTGGATCTTGTGAGCCCACTTTGTAGTGAGTCTAACCAAATCAAACGGTTACTACCCTCAGTACCATATGAGTAGTTGGGAATGTTATTGCCTGCAGGTTCTGTAATGGCAAATGTTCTCAAAAACCCGGCTGTTGTTAAATGGAACATGGGATCTGCAAAGCCACCCCGTGTAGATAAATTACGGGGTTTGTAATTTGGAATCTGTGTTGATGACTCCAGCTTGGGGAAGAGTTTTGCAATTGCTGATAGTTTCTGCATTGACTGCGGATCCCGAACACCAACCTGCAACACATAAGGGAACTTGGTGTTGTCATCCCAATAGGATTCACTTGGGCCAATATGAACACGGAATAAACCACCATCAACTTCGCCCGCATCGATTGTTGCCTGCATGGCTGCCTTTTCGTCGGCTGCGGAGCCCGTTGTGAAGAATTGGGCCCACTTGCGCAACTGATCTTGAACCTTGGAATTTAAGCCCTGCCCATCCACTTGTAACGCCGCAACTTCAAGTAATGCAGCCGCAAGCTTCTGGTGCAATTCTTTCACAGGTGCATACAGTGGTAATGGTGTGGATTGGATCTTTCCGTTTGCATCACGTGACAACACTGTTGTGGGACGCAGTTCTTCGGCATTTGCAGGCAATGTCTGCCCCAACTTTTTAAAATCAGCCATGCTGATATCTGATGCAATCATGCCATTGATCGGTGAGCGATCTGGGAAGAATGGGAACAAGCTACAGGTTGGGTCAATAATATACGCATCAAACCCCGCACAGGTATCATTCATAAAGCGGCTATAAAGAATCTTGGAATAGTAATCCCCGTAAGATGCCATATACGACGCTTGTGCATTGGCGTTGGGGTCTTCTTGAATGCTTTCAATATGATTAATGAGCGGTGCCACTTTAGAATCTAAAAGATATGCCGCTTTCTGTTCAACAGGACTGAGCAATTCAATGGGGCCTCTGTAGACAATACGTTTGTGAAATAGTGCGCTCGTTTCAACACGGGCCAAACGCTTGGCTTCGACCGCGTCCATAATGCCACGGATATCCTTAGCCAATACGGAGTTAAACGCCGTGACATGTTCCTTAGTATTGTATGCCTTTTGTGCAACATCACTTAATTTGATTTCATCAGCATCGACCACCAGCGGGTTATGGGTATCCTTCTCCCAAATAATGCCCACTTTATTTTCATTGAATTGCTTGCGATAGCGCTCAGACGGCTGAGGATTTTCAGGAAGTGTAAATGGGGGAATCACGCGTGTAACATCGGCCATACAAGTCTCCTTTTTGCAGATTGTTGTGAGGTGCTAATTTGCGGGGCCAAGACCACAAAAACCCGCATCTGGCAAGGGTTTTACGACCGCGGGTGAAATTTTTTATAGATATCTTTTAGATGGGTTGTCGAGAGATGGGTGTAAATTTGTGTCGTGGTCACATCGGCATGACCCAACATTTCCTGTACAGATCGCAGGTCTGCACCGTGCTCAATTAAGTGCGTGGCAAAACTGTGGCGCAGCATGTGCGGTGTCACGCGCTGGGGAGCGGCAATTTTCAGCGCATGGTCGCGAATCATGCGCCAAGCACTTTGGCGTGTCCATTGCGTCCCACGCGATGAAATAAAGACCATGTCGGGCGACCTGTCTCGCTGCCACTGGCTGCGCGGCCCATTAATATAGTCACGCAAGGCATCGAGTGCTTCGCGCCCAATTGGAATAAGCCGCTCCTTACTGCCCTTTCCCATGGTAAGCAAATAACCCTTGTCCCACTGAATTTGATGCAGCGGCAGATTCACGGCTTCAGACACACGCAACCCAGTTGCATACATCAATTGCAAAAAGGCACGATCTCGTATCCCTAGATTTGTATCAGATGCAGGAGACTCCAATAACCGCGACACCCAATCTTCATTCAAGACCTTGGGCAGTTTTTTCCAACCGCGCGGCGATTCAAATTCTTGCGCAGGATTTTTAGAAATTATTTTTTCGCTACACAAATACTGCAGCCAGCCGCGAATGGTTACAATGCTGCGTGCAATGCTGCGCGACTTGCGGCCTGCCTTGTGCGACGCTGCGACAAATTGAAAGACATGTGCATCCAAAATTTTCTTTGGATCTGTAACACAGGACTTCTCTAAAAAAGCTAGCCAATGCTGCAGGTCAGTGGAGTAGGCCAAAATTGTGTTTACCGAAAGACGCCGCTCTACTTTTAAGTAGCGAATAAAGTCGTCGACCGCTTGCGATAATGGGATGACCGTTGACATGAATGACCGCTAGTATAAAGAAGAGTCCATGAACGCTCAAGCGGGAATCCGAAAGATTGGCAGCTTTGCGCAAGGCACCCAGTGCATTTTGTTGGGGTTTCGGTATCTTTTCAGCAACCCCAAGCTCATTGCCTATGCGATTTTGCCGTTCATTGTACAAGTTGCGATTTTAGTGGCATTATTGGCAATGTTTGGTGGCAAGTTTTCAGCACTCTTTCAGTGGCTTTCAGGCTGGGTCCAAGCCTGGCACATCCAAAACCCCGATACCATCTGGCTTAAGACCATGAATTTCTTTTTATGGGGCGCGACTGAATTCTTCCGCATCTTGGTATTCATCGTTGGTATTATCTTGGTATCCATCGCCGGCTTTGTGATTGGCATGGTAATCACCTCACCACTCAACGATCTGCTCTCAGAAAAAACCGAGGCCACACAACGCGAACCACAAACGGTACCATTTACACTGCACTACTTGTGGTACCTGATCCGCGGCGAATTGGCAAAAGCGGTCTTCTTACTCGCTGTGCCGCTCGCCTTACTGTTATTTAATTTAATCCCGGGGTTCGGCACAGTCATCTACGTCGCTTTATCCAGTATCTTTGGCATGTGGTCCATGGGGATTGCCTATATTGACTACCCGGTTTCTCGTGCAAACCCCACATTTGGTCCCCGATTTGCCTTTTACCGCGAGCATTTTGCCGCAATTTCAGGCTTTGGTGTCATCTTCTTCATCCCCTTCTTTAACTTTATATTTAGCTCCCCACTCGTCGTTGGCAGCACACTTCTCTATATGCGCCTCACCCCACAAAGCCCACAAAGCCGCCCCTAACTGCACCCCGTACATTTCGCCTAGGGTTTATCTTGTTTAAAATTAAATAGTTAGACTGTTTTGTATTTTTGGGAGTAGATGTTGCGGCCCATGGCACGCCACTTTTGATAGAAGTAACTGGGAAAGGTACCATCGTCGTCCGTTGAAATCGCCGGATGATTAAGCGATTCGAACCGGTCATTTGTTGCAATAATGTCGGCTGTCCACTCTGCGTAATCGCACCAGTCGGTTGTAAAATACAGAACCCCATTCGGGATCAAGGCGTCTGCACACGACTGCACGAACGGTGTTTGAATGAGCCGATTCTTAAAATGCTTACGCTTGGGCCACGGATCCGGAAACCAAATGTGAATCTCATGCACACCCTCGCGAAACACTTCGGGCAGCACACGCCGCGCGTCCCCTTGAATCAACCACACATTTTCTAATTTATTTTTTTCGCGGCGCACACAGAGCTTATCAAATCGCTCGTGCATCAACTCAATGCCACAGACAAGTGCGTTGGGATGTTGTGACGCCAAGTGAAATAGAAAATCGCCGCGGCCCGGACCAATTTCCACAATGATGCGCCCATCACTTGATTGAGGCTGGGCCGGATAGCACCACAACGGGTCCCGATAAACGTGAGGAAGATAGTCGTTCATTATCGATTGATGAGTGTCAGAAATTCGTCGCGCGTGGCTTGCTTGCTGCGGAAGTTGCCCAACATGTGTGAGGTCTGCATGGTGGCACCATGCTTTTGCACACCACGCATTTGCATGCACAAGTGCTGCGCTTCCACAATCACGCCCACACCACGTGGCTGCAAGATATCATTTAACGTGTCCGCAATCTGTGTGGTCAAACGCTCCTGCACTTGCAGGCGTCGCGCATACAAATCCACCATGCGCGCAATCTTTGAAATCCCAACGATCTTACCATTGGGAATGTACGCCACATGGGCGGATCCAAAAAATGGCATCAGGTGATGTTCACACAAACTATAAAGTGGAATATCTTTGAGAACGACCATCTCTTCGTACTTATCACTAAACGTGGCGTTGCGAATCAGCTCAATGGGGTCCTGGCGATAACCTTCTGTTAGAAACTGATAGCTCTCGGACACCCGCTTAGGCGTTTCCAAAAGCCCTTCTCTTTCAGGGTTTTCGCCGATTTCTGCAAGTAGTGCTTTAATGATGTTTTGCATAGTGCGGGGCTTATAGGCAGGGCCCGCTATCAAAACAAGCGAAAATTGCTCGTAATAGCGCAGGACGGGTCCTGCACTGATACTTCACTCAAGGAAGCACACATTTCATTCGTAGAGCTACGCTGTGCTGAGTATTAAGGCATGTTTATGAGCGTAGTCGTATGACGATGGCAAAAATGCCATTGGCCATCGAGCTTGAAGGCCGACCAGCAGGAGGACATTCAAGCTCGTTTTATGGCCATAGCATTTTTGTCGAGTCATGACGGCGCGATTATGCCACTCAGCACAGCGTAGATTCGGAGAATGAAATGTGTGGAGCTACTACAAACATTCTCGACCAATATATCCAGCAATTTTGTGGGCGGCAGCCATGATGCTGAGTTGAGGATTAACTCCTAAAGAAGTTGGGAAAATACTGCCATCGGTGACGTATAAATTGTCAAAACCGTACAAACGACAGTGAGGATCCAGAACAGATTCGTGTGGGTCTGCGCCCATACGGCATGTACCCAATGGATGAAAGGCCTGGAGTTCCAAATCCTTGGCGTGAATGCGCGTATTGTAAATCGGCGCACTGCCCTGCTCGCGTGTTAACACCGGCAACTGATGAATGCCCGGAAACACCTTGGTCGCACCAGCGGCAAAGAAGATGTCCACCAATGTTGAAATACCACGCACAAATCGACGCACATCGGTCTTGTTCAAATTATAAAGTGCCAACGCGTGTCCATTGGGCATGCGCAAAATACGTCCACTGGTTGTGTCCGACACCATCAAACCAAAACAGGCCAAGTGATTGTAGCGCTCCATTACCTCGCGATGTGCGGGGCCATTGAGCAAGAATGACGTCGCCGTGTATGCGGGCGGCGTAAAGATTCCTTCGAAGACAATTCCTTCGGCTGCCAAATCATGCACGACCATGCCCTGCGGAATTTCATCCCACCCACGGACTTCGTCTGGAAATAATGCAAGTGCCTTGGTGGCGGGATGCAATGTCAAATGTCGACCAATCAAACGCGAGGGATCAGGCACACCCGAGCGACGCAAGACCACCGGGGTATGAAAGGTACCACAGGCCAAAATGACAATTTTGGCTTCAACCGTTAATTTACCACGTCGCTTACCAGTTTGTGGGTCGCAAAAATAGGCCGTCACACCGGTGGCATGGCCGTGCCGAAAATCCACGTGACTGACAAGTGTTGATGCATACAACCGCGCACCCGCTTCTAAGGCTGCGGGAATATAAGTAAGGGCCATACTTTGTTTGGCATTTGTTGGACAACCAAACGCGCAAACACCACTGCCTTGACAGTTGGGTGCATTGCGAATTAGCGGTTCGGCGGTGAATCCCAACTTTTTAGCACCTTCTTGAAACAGGTGACTGTTGCGACCCAAATGCGATTCCGCCGCAGGTGCCACGTGCAGCATGCGTTCAACTTCTTCATAATGTTTACCCATGCGGTCGGGTGACCAATTGGCAAGACCATATTCCCGAACCCAACGGTCATACAAGCGATCCGATGCACGCAAACAGGTGCCTGAATTAATTTCGGTTGTTCCCCCCACACAGCGTCCAACAGGAGTCAAAATAGCAGGATATCCCACCGTATGCACCATACCGCCATAGCGATACATCTTGCGCGTTTCTGTAATGGCATCTTTACCGTAATCTTTGTGTGAAAAGTAACTTCCCTCTTCTAAGATCAACACAGAATATCCCTGCGATGCCAAGGTATGTGCAGCCACCGCACCACCAGCGCCACTTCCCACAATACAGACATCCACAATTTCAGTGCGATCACCTTCGGGTGCAAACTCAACATGGTCTGCACGCAACTGAGGCGTTGATTGTGGCGGTTTGAACTTGGGTGTGTAGCCACATTGTGCGGCAACCTCTGGAACTGCATAGTAATTGGATACAATAATCGCTTCCAAGTAGCGACGCATCATGCGCCGCACCGACCAATGCGCACGCTGCCAGCGATCAACCAATTTGCGTCGCCGCTTTAATTTCATGCGACTAAAAAATTTTCCACTGAGTTGATAAAATGGACCCAACCATTCCAAACTATATAATACGATTAGAAAGAGGATGCGTGAATCACGCGAAACAGATTGCAAGTGTTCATCCACGCGCTCTGCCAAGCGAACAGATGTTACAGAATGAGATAGCGACCCACCTGGGACATCTAAGACCGCCTCTGCAAAGGCCTCAATGATCCGATGGCTGCGCGGGGACAACATAGGGTTGCTCCAATTTGCCAAGAATAGAGAGCATCTTCTCGGGTGAAATCACTTCACCAACACGACGGCTTTTGGGTATTTCGGTACCATCTGGATTTAAAAATAGAACAGTTGGCCACCCAACAACATTGAAACGATCCAAGAGTTTTTTAAGTTCCGGTGTCATTGTTGTGGCATCAACCCGCCATGTCACCCAATGGGCAGATAACTTTGCAACCACATCCGGATTGTGAAAGGTTGTTCGATCCATTTCCAGACAAGGCGCACACCACTTGGCCGAAAAATCAACCAAAATGGGTTCATTCACAGCCTTGGCACGACTGAGAACTGTTGCTTCATCTGTGATCCAAACAACACCTTCTTGTTGTAGAAACGGCACCCGGTCAATCCACGGTACAAACGAATCAAAATAATAAAGTGCTGGCAGGAGCAATAAAATACCCAAGACCCGTTTTACCCAAACGGCAATATGGGGTTTGCGGGTATGATGGGATAGCGATCCATAAAACGTGCCGACGACAATAAAGAGTGTACCCATGCCCAGTGCAAAACTGCACATCAGTAAAAATCCGGTCCACACATCTTTGGTAAGGCCCACAAACGCTAGCAATGCACCCATCACAGGTCCCACGCACGGCGCGGCCAAGAATCCCATGGAGATTCCCGCCAAAAATGCGCCCAGTGGACCTTTACCGCCAAGCTTGAGAAGAAGATTACGCAACCACATCGGCATTTGCAGCGTGATGATGTCAAACATGGATAAGCTCATAAAAACAAAGAACAGAATCACAAGCGCCAAGAACCATTTTTGTTGGAACAAGAAGCCCAATTGCAGTCCCAAGATCGCTGCCAATGACCCCAACAGTGCATAGGTAACGGTCATACCTAAGGTCAGCATGACAGCGAGTGCAAAATTGTGGTGGTGCTTGCGGTGCTGCCCCACACCAATCACCATTAAGGTAATGGGCAAGAGCGGTAACACACAGGGTGTAAAACTGGTCAGCAAGCCCCCAATAAAGGCTGCCAGGAAGGCCCAGAGCAGACCACGCTGCACCAACTCGTCTGCCGAGGTGGGCAACTGGAATACGGGCGCTTCTGCAACTTTCTCCTGAGGGACCGGTGCTTCACCTGTCATTGCGGGTGTATCATCGGGAGTGGCTCCTGTAGCCGCCACCACCCGCACGGTCCATTGAATCTGTGTCTCTTCGGGGCGTAGACAGAGCTTCTCTGAACAGCCCTGGTAACTCAACGTTGCGATCAAATCATGGTCTGCAGGCTCCGCAGATGCCGGCACATGGATCTTGGCAGTAATCGGCACTTCTCCCATGTACACTTGGGCCGCCTGCCCCGTCACCGGATCTTCATGCAGAACCGACTTGGGATACGTTACCTTTTGAACCAAAATGCCCTCAAGGCTCATAAAGTCCAGACTGGTCTTATCTTGATAGACAAAATGGTTGGGCGGCATTCGTAAGGTAACAGTCAATGTGGCATCGTCACCCGGCTTGATCAGTATGGGGTCAAGATCCCATGATGGTTGGAAGGGACTTCCTCCAAAACCCGCAAATGCAGATGCAGTAAGTGTTAAAACGGTGAGAAGAACGGTAATGAGCAGGTGACGTTTCATAATAGTTGCCGCGTTATAGCAAAAAGGATTGAATGACCGCAATAAGTTCTGTAACAATATACACTTAATGGATGCAAATAGCCAGACCATGATCAAGGCCGCAATGCAAGTGGCCCAAAAAAACGGCGCACAGTCGGTGTTGATCTATGCCGATGCGCTGGATGATCTGATTTACGAGAGCCCCATTCCGCGCGGATTACAGATTATCGTCGCTACCAAAAAGAAAAAGCCGGACTATACGGCTGATGCCAAAAATTCCTTGGGGCGGCGCGCACGCAGTACGATTTCAATTCCAAAAATCCCCACCACACGATTGGGTTTGATCAAGCTCTCACTCATACTGGGGACGTCACAGGGTGCCATCACCCCTGGTGAAGTCGTCGTGTGTATTGTGGGCAAAGAAGACCAAGGTCTGGATTGTTTTCAAATTGTAAATACATTGCGTGAAACAGAACTGTTCACCAGCCAAGCCGCTGGTGACATCCATGAAACCATCCCCCCTGCCATTTTCCAGGCGGTGTTGAATATCTGTATGGAGCTTTCCAGCAAAGGCCGCGAAGGCAAACCTGTGGGCACCATTTTTGTGGTGGGCGATGACGACAAAGTCATGCAGCTGTCCAAACAAATGATTATCAATCCGTTCAAAGGCTATGATGAGGAAGACCGCAATATCTTGAACCCCTCCCTTAAAGAGACCATCCGCGAGTTTTCAGGTCTGGACGGTTCCTTTGTCATTAGTGCCGATGGCACCGTCATTACAGCTGGCCGCTACCTGGGGGCCACCGTAGGCGAAGGCGGACTCCCCCAAGGTCTGGGTAGCCGTCATATCGCTGCCGCCGGAATCACAGCCTTGACGAAGGCCGTGGCCTTTGTTATCAGCGAATCCTCCGGAGATGTCCGGATCTTCAAGGATGGCAAGGTTTTGATGGAAGTTGAAAAAGCCCCGTCCCGCAGATAAGCACCATAACCCAAAAAGGAATCACAATGGCAAAGCGCAGCGATGATCTGATTTATGACAAACGACTGGTCGTATTAAACACCAAGTTTGGTTACGTAGATGAAAAAGCGTTGGAAGCACACACCCAAAAATTGCCTGACCTGAAAGATCAAGCCGAAGAATGGGCCATGTTCACCGAAGAAGTGGTTGATGGTGAAGAACCCACATTTGCCGCCATCGAACAAAAGTAATTACCCAAATCTTGTGCAACGGTTTCAACAGACCATTTCTGCTGCGGCAGTAGTGTGCTCAATGACGTCACACCTTTCCCCTGAATGCCACACGGAATGCAGTAGGTATAGGGTGTTAAATCAGTCGTCACGTTAAGCGCAAATCCGTGAAGTGTAATTCCCTTCTTCACATGCAAACCAATTGCGGCGATTTTCTGCTGCCCCACCCACACACCAGGATTTTCAGCATCACGTGTTGCTGTGATGCCGTAGGATTTTAAATTGCCAATCAAACCCTCTTCAACCCAATGCACAAAATCGGCCACGCCAATCGATTGATTTTTTAAATCGCAAATGAAGTAACCCACCAACTGGCCAGGGCCATGATAGGTAATGCGGCCACCACGGTTGGTATTGACGATATCAATGTTGTGCGCACGGATTTCATCTTGGGTGAGAAGCCAATCGTGGCTCACATCTTGACGACCGGTGGTAAAAACCGGCGCATGTTCCAGCAAAAGCAAGGTGTCGGGAATGGCACTGCGCGCACGCTCCGCATGCAGGGACTCCTGCAGCGCATAGGCGTCTTGGTAAGGGAGTGGCCCCTTATTTAGCAGATGGCGTATTGTCAGCGATGATTTCAAGGCCGCGTCTCGCATATTTGAGGGTTGTGAGTATTACCAAACCGGATGTGAAGAACATGGAACCGGTCATAAAATCCCCCACCGGATAACGCAGAAATTCCAACGACGGAAACGATAGCACGATAAACCCTAGGAATACGGTAAAGATCAACATGAGTGTAGTCCATTTGCTCCACCAGAGGGGTTCCATTTCAACTTTGATGTGGCGGCGATTGAGGTACCAAAGACCGCCCAAGACAGATGCATCTTTAATGAGCACCAGCACAAAAAACCAATCAGGCAGTACCCGCACCCACATGAGACAAAATGTGGTAACCAACATCAGCGACTTGTCCGCGATGGGATCAATAAAGGCACCCCACTCGCTGCGCTGCCCCATGGCACGCGCCACGCTGCCGTCGATGAGATCACTGCCAGCAGCAACGCAAAATAGTAAAAAAGTTGTGACGTAGTGATCTAAGAAGAAAGTTGTTGCGATAACCGGCACCAACACCAACCGCAACAGCGTCAACCCATTCGCCCACGTCCACTCAAATTTTTTCATGGAACGAGGGTGTAGAGAAAGTGGTGGATTTTGTCAATATGATGCTATGGGCTTATTCACTATGACGCAATCGCAGACCCGTCAACACAGCGACTGAAAGCATCATGACCACCATACTCAAAGGAGACACAGGGCTGTTTGTTGGTGTCAGCGTACAGCTACCACCACCAAAACCATTGCCACCTTGGACAGCGGTTTGAGTTCCACCAGTTGGACTTAGTGGTGGCGTATTTGGATCTTTAATCACATTGGGGTTCGCATCACAGACATCTCCCACACCATCGCCATCAACATCGGATTGGTTGGCGTTTTCAATCAACGGGCAATTGTCGACGGTATCCAATACGCCATCGCCATCATCATCTGTATCACAAGCATCCCCTTGTGGGGCTACGCCTGCAGCAATTTCCTTAGCTTTATCTGCATTGGCCTGGTCTGAATTTTTCACAAAGGGGCAGTTATCATCGGCATCGGCAATACCGTCATTGTCTTTGTCGTTTGCGCCAGCGTTTTGGTGACAGAAATCTTCATTGGGGATGTGATAGTTGGCCGGGCAAAGGTCATCTTTATCCGAGAAACCATCATGTTCGCCGACTTTCTTATAATGATCGCTGTCTTTATCCCATGGTGACGTATGTTGTTTGTCTTCTACCCAATTGGGAACGCCGTCACCGTCAATATCCGGGTCGCAGGCATCACCAATACCATCCCCATCAAAATCTGCTTGGTCACGGTTAGTAATCACAGGGCAATTGTCGCTGCCATTGGCAAACGTATCCTCATCGTAGTCTTTAACGTCTGCTGCAGACACCCCAGCACCAGTATTCGCACAGCCATTTGGGCCACCATTAGGGGAAATGCCTGGGCAGGAGTCTGCTTGAGGTGCAAAGAGACATGTCGCTTGACCTGAATTCTTGATTGGCCCAGGTCCTTCACCATCGCAAGCATCGTCAGTCTGACCATTTGCAGCACCATCAGAGTCGGCTTCCACGGGTGACAATACCGACCATTCGTGATCACCAAGATTGTTTATAGTATGATAGCGCGTCTGCATTTCATAAACATCTGGAATACCATCGTTATCATCATCGGAGTCACAGGCATCCCCGATACCATCATTGTCAGTATCCAACTGTGGGGCACTGGTTTTGTCATTATTGGCAACCATTGGACAATTATCCCTTAGCTTGGGGTCTGCTGCCCAATCTGGCTTACCATCACCATCACTATCCAAAAACGATTGAGCATTGTCATCATTGAGATCACAGGCATGACCAATACCATCTTCGTCATTGTCCCATTGACTCATGTCAAATTTTAATGGGCAGTTATCACTGGGCTGACATGTCACTATGTTAGAGGAATAATCTTGAAAACCAAACCCAGGACCATCGCAGAAACCGTCGCCATCTGTATCCGGTAAGAATGGATCTGTACCCGCTACAGCTTCTTGCTTGTCAGTTAATCCATCGTTGTCATCATCTGGATCACAGGCATCACCAATACTATCATTGTCAGTATCTTTTTGATCAGGATCTTTGACTGTGGGGCACTTATCAATACTATTGGCAATACCGTCACCATCATTATCACCATCATTCAAATCAAGTTTTGGCAGAATTAAAATGAGTTTACAAAAATCTGGGTTTTGTAAGCACAAGAGAGAAATTGGGGATATAAGTGATTGTACCAGTGGATCCCCTTCACCCTTATCAAGCACACAATTCAAATTGGCATCTTCTTCACCATTTGAGAATTGATCGCCATCCTCATTACCATACCATGGATTGGGTGGCAGATTCGCTTCTACATTGGTAATGATGCGGTTGATAAACCAATTCTTTTGGCTCGCCAATGCACATCCGGTGGGGTTCGTTGAAATAACCGCACCCACGGATGGAATCGCAACTGGAGAAAATTCAGATGTCCCTGCATCACTGGTGGCCGTAAATGTAACAGACTCTGAGGCATTGTGTTTGTCGATCAAGACAACAAATAGACGATCACCATTTGAGAAGGTGCTGCTATTCAGAACACCCGCTGACAAAAACGTCTTACCCTGAGCTTCATTGCTACCGGCAGTTAAAAAAGCTTCAACCTGCTTGGTGTTGGATGATGCACGCAGGATTGCCACATAGTCGTTCTTGTCTTTGTTAATAACTGCTGTAATCAATTGAGGTGGTTGCATCCCACTATTACCACCATTCAATACAATGCCGGCTGTATTGCTAAAGATGCTATTGGCAATAAAC
The DNA here is from genome assembly GCA_002796325.1 of Deltaproteobacteria bacterium CG11_big_fil_rev_8_21_14_0_20_47_16. Taxonomy (GTDB): domain Bacteria; phylum UBA10199; class UBA10199; family 1-14-0-20-47-16; genus 1-14-0-20-47-16. The sequence goes on from PCXA01000015.1 coordinate 22,900, forward strand.
TTGTTGCCACTGGCGTTGGCCGTTGACTGTATGGCAATAGTACTACTCTGAATTTCATTGCCTTCTTTGTCATCAATAAAACTTTTCGTGCTACCAATGGTATATCCAAAACCAGTGAGCGAAACTGCGACTGTATTGCTTTTTACAAACCGGGAACTTCTAACAGCACCATCACTACCATTTAATTGAACACCAATCTTATTGCTCAAGCTATCTAGGCCATCCACTATGATCCCAGCACTTGAATCATCAATCGCCTTGCTGGCGTTAGAAATACGAACATTGGAAATCGTGTGACCACTTCCAAAGGCAACAATACCGCGTTTATCGTTGGCAACGAGGGCAATATTCGAAACACTTGAACCCGACCCTGCCAATTGAATCATCATGTCAGCAGAAAAGCTTCCCGCTGCAAATGTAACACTTGGGCTACCATCAATATTGGGAGTTGGCCCTTGTAAAGCACGTCCCTTCAACTCAAATCCAGATTCCAGAGTGATTGGTGTTGCACTGCTCAGTGAATTTGAAATAACAATAGGTGAGCAAGTTGAGTTCATCACAACATTTAATAGAGAGCAGCTTGTAGCGGCGCTTCCTGATGCGCTTGTGACTTGGCAATTACAAGCAGCATAGGCAACCGGCACCTGTACTGTTATAGATAGCCCTAAAATTCCTAAGATTATAAGTGGTTTGCGCATAGCCTTGCCTCCAAGGTGGTTATCGGCCAGTCCCATAAAAAGTTGCTAAAAAAATCTTATATTTAGAGGCAACATTTTCCGACATTGGCCGATAACCTATATAAGAGGGCTGATTATGACTGATTTTAAACCGCAAAATTTACGGCTAACCACTGGATATACAATGGGTCCTTGGATCAATGTGGCCCCTATCCCCGCTGCAACCACAACGCAAGCCGGAACCCCCTTTGCACAAGACATCCAAAAGTCCTTGGACAAGGCTGGACCATCAACCACTTCTCTATCTCAATTTAATGTAGGGCTCGACTGGGTACCCCTAACTGGATCAGCCAGTGGTGTGCCGATCCAAAGCGGTCTTGCCGTTCAATTTGGTTTTTCACCAAGCATGTTAGGTGTTGCAGAGGAAAACGTTCGCCACGACTACAGTGGAGCAATTGCATCACGCACGGTTCTTATGCTCCCCAGCGTCTATCCACTTGACCTTGGATTTAATGCTGGCGCTACTGTTTATGTGATGGCCGACAAAGGAACACCCCGCGGTGCTGAATCCAAACAAGATACCAGCGGCGTTGTAGTAGCAGCGCATGTATCATCGGATATATCGGGCCCAATTGGCCTCGGCCTCTTCTGGAGCGCTGGACTTGGTATTTCACATGTGACGGGAACCACAGTGGGTCAAAGCGCCATTCCCGTTTCAAGTGAGAATGCATTTACTGCAACACTTTCCCTTGGCTGGAAACTTGATTAAGTCTTTTGATTAAACCTTTGAAATTCGGTGCGCGCCCTTTCCAACATGGCTTCTTTGCGCTGACTTTTGGGAACGTCTTCGGTAAGCGGTAGAAACAAGCCCCAATTCACATTTTGCGGTTCAAATTGCTTGGCGTTGCCATGCAGCACATGGTTGAGCATGGCACCCAATGCTGTCGTCAACGGTGGACGCTGCGCGGCTTTTCCTGCAAGTTTTGCTGCAACAGTAGTACCCACAAAAAATCCACTCGCAGCAGATTCCAAATACCCCTCTACACCCGTCATTTGCCCAGCCAGGTGAATATCAGGTAGCACCTTCAAGCTATGGTCTTCGTTTAATACGGTTGGGCTGTTCACATACATATTGCGATGCATGGCACCGTATCGCAAAATCTCGGCGTTTTCCAAACCGGGAATCGTACGCAAGATTTTGGCCTGCTCGCCCCACTTCATGCGCGTCTGAAAGCCCACCATGTTGTAAACGGTCCCCATGCGATTATCTTGTCGCAATTGAACGACCGCATAGGGCCAACGACCTGTACGCGGATCCGTCAGCCCCTTTCCTTTCATGGGACCAAATCGCAGCGTCAGCGGTCCGCGCTCGGCCATCACTTCAATTGGCATACAGCCTTCAAAGTAGATGGCTTTTTCAAAATCTTTGGGTTCGATTTTTTCAGAGGCAACAACGGCTGCTACAAAGGCATCATACTGCTCTTGATCCATGGGACAATTGATGTAGTCGCCCACTTCCGTTTCACTCACATCATAGCGGCCCGCTCGAAACACTTTGTCCATATCAATGGACTCTGTAAGAATAAGCGGCGCCAAGCTGTCATAAAAATACAGGGAGTCCGAATGGGTCAGAGTGCGCAGCTCTTCAGCCAATGCTGGCGATGTGAGCGGACCCGTAGCCAAAATCACAGGTCCGTTTTTGGTGAGTGCTGTTGCAGACAAAACTTCTTCGCGGTGAATAAAAACATTGGGATGCGTACAGAGACGATCTGTCACTTCTTGCGCAAACAGTTCCCGATCCACCGCCAATGCTTTTCCTGCGGGCACCGCAGTTGCATCTGCTACGTCCAAAATCAGTGACCCCAATTTGCGCAATTCTTCTTTCAACAACCCCACGGCACTGACGGGCTCTGATGATCGAAATGAGTTGCTACACACCAGTTCTGCAAAATTTTCGGTGCGATGCGCCGGGGTGTTGGTTGCAGGTCGCATTTCATACAAATCGACCGCCACACCACGATTGGCCAATTGCCATGCGGCTTCGCTTCCGGCAAGTCCTGCCCCAACTATGGAAACGCGTTTTGTCATAAGTAATTGATTTTAAAACCGATAAACCCTAGGCGAAATGTACGGGGTGCACAAAATGCACAAAAGAATGTGTTCATACTTCTAGCCCAAATAAACGGCGGAAGAAGTCCAGCGCTGGGCGTGAGGCATCTTCAGCATGAGTTGCTTTGAGCTCCACAACTGGTTGATGCAAAATTTTAGCAACGATGGCCTGAGTGCAAGACTCCAACGCTTCACGCAATTGAGGGTCTTGAATTTTAGAGATCACCTTCTCAACTTCGTCGCGCCGTATCTGTTCACACTTTTGATGAAGGCTTGCAATTGCAGGTACCAATTGTAGCCCATTCAACTCATCTACAAACTTTTGAACGCCACCGTCCACAATGTCCTCAGCCTTTTGACGCTCAGACTCACGCGCAGTCATGTTGGCATCCGCAATACCTTTGAGATCATCTATATTATAGAGATACACTCCATCCAGCGCATTCACATCCGCTTCCACGTTACGCGGCACCGCAATGTCCACACATAGAAGTGGTCGATTATGACGTTTCTTCTGAATACGCTGTACAAAAAGCTGATCTAAAAGTGGGGTTGCACTCCGTGTTGCTGTAATCACAATATCCGCACCAACTAACGCCTCTTCCAACTGCTCGCGCGACATCATCTCAGCATCAAATTTCTGGGCAAATTCTTCTGCATGGTCTCCGGCATTGGAGACAACAACCAACTGTTTGGCGCCTGCACTCCGAAAATGCTCTGCTGCAAGAGCACTCATGTCACCGGTCCCGACGAGCAACACACGACAATCCGTTACATCACCAAATATTTGCTCAGCCAAGGTGACCGCCACACTGCTGGCCGAAATCGGTAAGCGACCAATATCAGTTTCGGTACGCACCTGTTTGGCCACAGAGAATGCGCGCTGACAACTACGATGCAGAACATGCTGGAGTAGTCCCATCTCTTTCGAACGTGCATACGCTGTCTTTACCTGACCCAAAATTTGGGATTCACCCACCATCATGGCATCCAAACTTGCCGTTACACGAAACAAGTGGCGAATCGCATCCACACCATCCTTTTCATAAAACGGTAAAACATCGAGGCCTTTGGATTGTGACAGATGATTTTTAAGATCGTTTAATCGATTAGTACTTTCCAGCGCGACATAGAGCTCGGTGCGATTACATGTCGAAAGCAGCATGGCTTCTTCGACCAAAGCAGCGTCTCGCAACTGAGCCAAGAGCGTTGTGGCTTCAGTATCAGAAAAACTCATTCGCTCACGCAGATCGAGACCCGTTGTATGGTGGCTCACGCCGATGATGGCCAACTCACTCATTTGGAATGGGCCTCCAAAAATGTTAATAGAATAGCCAGAAAGCCCACGAGAGACAGCAGCATACCTTTACGACCGCGTGCGCCCTGCCATAAGCGGGAATGTAACACGACTGCATAGATAAGCCATGCCGTCACCGCCAACCACCAGTGTCCCCCTAGATCGATGCTCCCGTGTGATGCCATCATGACTACACCCGTCGCCAACACCACCGTCAATAATACCCAACCTGCCGAAACCAGCGCTGACAAAACTGATTCCAAATTGGCAAGCGACGGCAAGCGAAAGCGCATGGGCTTATGATTTTTGAGCTGTCGATCTGAAATCACCAGCAAAACACCTGTAATCATAGCAACTGCAAACACAGCCACTGCGGTCATGGCTGCGGCCAGGTGCACTGGCACCACCCATGCATGGGGCCAGAGATAAATGGCCGCATAGTTCGCACCGCGATAAAAAATTCCCAGCAGCATGACCACCAACACAGCAGCACTAAAGAGTGTGCCCAATGTTTGCCAGCGCTCACGTCGACCTAAAATTAAATAAAGTGTGGCGATGACCCACGAAATCAAAAAAATGGAATCCCCTTGTGTGACCACAAATGGGGCGCCCACTTCGCGGTACCAGAAGAAAAGATACGCCGTTTGCGAAATCCAACCGACAATAAAAAGGCGGCGCCCCCACACGCGCAACTTGGCCTCCCAGCGTCCCAGACCATCGAGAACGCTTGCCAGAAAAAATCCCAACACACTCGGGAGTATGCACCAATGCGTCATCATGGATTGGCCTTTGCCTCTGTCTTTGGAATGAGTTTGGTCATTTTTGTTGCCGGCTCCTTTGGTGTGTCTGGTGATGCTAATTTATAACTATAAAAAAATGATTCAACCGCAGCTGTAACATCATACTGCCATTGTTTACCATGCACTGATTGGTAATGACGATAGTTACCCGATAGCATCAACGCACCATAATATTTTTTAGCAATATCATGATTATCGATATTCAGCGTCATTCTAGGAAGTAATCGCGTATATGGCGCTACCTTTATATGAATATCTGCTTCAATTGCAGGTCTACGCCCATCCTTTTCAAAGATCAGGCGGTCAATTTTAAGGTATTTGACTCCGTTACAATCCCATTTTTCCTTGTGTGGATGAACATATTCAAAATAATCAGACTGCGGATTAGTGACGCAACATTTATGATCACCACAATTTTCTTTTTCATTGCGCTGGCACCAACCATCCTCGGTCTTAAGCTCTTCTGCAGTTGGCATCGGCTTCATTGAATAGGTTGCAGCGCTATCATCGGCACAATAAAAGAAATAGTTACCGCCCCACGGCTTAGAGAATCTTAGTTCGGCTTTTTGCAAAACCACCTCGCGCTTATCCTCACACTTACCCTTATTCTTTTGCGCATCTTCGCCCTCGCATTTTTCTTTGGGCAATGGCCGATCACCATGGATACGAAACCACACCTTCATTGTAACGCCAGTGTTATTACCAGAAGAATGAAACATGCCATTAAACCCTGAAAAGAAACCCAGGGTTGCACGAAAGTCCGTTGGAAATGGGATGGCATCTTTATCACGTGCAAATGGCTTTTGATTATCCGCTGCAAGAATCGCTTCACGCGGACTCACCCCGAAAACCTGCTTTAATACTGCGCTTTGGACTTGTACCATAACCTTCCTTTCAACTGCCCCCATTTGCCGGCTTCTGCCAGCGGGGTCAACACTCAAAAAAATGATGGACGATCTGCCACAAATTGGGCCATATGCGCTATATTCACTGCATCATAAAAGGAGACGCACAATGTCATCAGCCAACGTAAAAGAAGTCAGCGACGCCACCTTCGAAGCCGAGGTACTAAAGGCCGAAACCCCTGTTTTAGTAGACTTTTGGGCCCCTTGGTGCGGTCCTTGCCGTGCACTTGGCCCAACCATTGATGCCATTGCCGACGAAAATACAGGTAAGTTGAAGGTCGTCAAAGTAAATGTTGATGACAATCCCAATGTTGCTGCTCAATTTGGTATTCGTGGCATCCCTGCTATCATGTGCTTTAATAAGGGTGCAATTGCCAATCAAGTGGTGGGTGCAGTTCCCAAAGATAAGCTTGAAGCCCTTTTCAATACATTGGTCTAATCGTTAAAAGAGCGTCGAACGACGCGACACCGATATCACCAAACCCAGCGCTGCAAATAGACTGAGAGTCGATGATCCGCCATAACTAAGTAATGGTAGAGTGACACCTGTCATAGGTAGCAGTCCAAGCACGCCTCCTACGTTGACGGCCACTTGCCAAAACAAATAAATGGCAACACCCACGCACAAGAAGCTGCCCAGTCGATCACAGGACCGCTCGCCAATTTGCACAATCACCCACATCAGTGCACCGTAGAGCATCAGAACAAAACTGCTGCCAAGAAACCCCCACTCTTCGGCCAGCACTGGAAAGATAAAGTCAGTGTGTTTTTCCGGAAGGTATTTGAGTTTATTCACACTACCATTACGATATCCCTTCCCCAGCCAGCGCCCTGAACCAACAGCAATTTTGGACTGTGTTACTTGATACCCTTGCCCGCGGGTATCCCGACTTGGATGAACAAACTCCATGATACGTGCTTTTTGGTATGGCGATAGAACTGTAAAATAGCCGACAGGTACTGCAGCGATCACAACCAAAGCAATGAGCATCAGACTCATTTTGCGAATCCCCGCAAAGAGTGTGATTGTAAATCCCATAAGCAACAAATAGAGTGTGCCACCCAAGTCTCCTTCCGCGGCAATCAATCCTGCAGGGATCACGGTGATGAGTGCGGGCCAGCCCAAATCGCGCAAACGGTACTCAGTAGGATTGGGGTTATCTGAAAAAAATCGCGCCAACGCAATAAGCGTGGCAACCTTTGCAATTTCAGACGGCTGAATACCCAAGCCACCTACTCCCAACCAGCTACGATGACCAGAAATGACCCGCCCAGCAAAAAGAACAAGAACCAATAAGAAAATAGCGACACCATAAACCACACGCGTCCACCGATTCAACAATCGGTAATCCCAAAATGCCATAACAACCAATAGTGTAACTCCAGCAATATCCCAAATGAGTTGCTGCCACATCAAGTGCATACCACTGGATTCGCCCCACGAATAAAGCGCACTTCCCAAATTGATCAGGCCCACAACTGATAGCATCATCACCAGAATGACAAATCCCCAGTCAAAAGATCCGGAACGTGGTTCATTCACACTATCTTGTAACATGGTGCTCCTCCTGCAAATAGGCTTTGATCACATCTGCAACAATGGGCGCTGCTGTAGTACCACCGTGCCCTCCATACTCTACAATTGCAGCTGCCACAATTTTGGGGTCATCATATGGAGCGTAACCCACAAACCACGCATGGTCCCCTCGCTGAACTTTGCTCTCGTAACCCACAGTCTGCGCCGTTCCGGTCTTTCCAGCGATTTTTAAATTAAGAGACGCAAGACGATGTGCGGTACCTGATGGTGAATTCACTACTGCTTCCATACCCTTTCGAATTTGCTCGAGCATTTCTATATTCAAAGGAAGTGGAGCTGGATCATTTGGCGTCGCAATTTTCGCTATATGCGGCACAATAGGTACACCACCATTTACAATACGCGCCACCATCAATGCATCTTGCAATGGTGTAACAGTATCATACCCTTGGCCAATCGATGCCGACACGACATCCCCTGCCATTACGTCTCGACCAAAACGCTTCTGCTTCCAATCTTCAGTAGGAATATTGCCTGCACGCTCGTGTGGTAAATCAATCCCCGTCTTCTTCCCTAGCCCCAACATCTTGGCATACTTTGCTAATCGATCCAGCCCCAAGCGATATCCAACCGTATAAAAATAGACATCGCATGATTCCGCAATCGCGCGTGTCAGCGAAACAGCGCCATGACCACCTTTATTCCAGCAACCAAAACGACGACCCCCAAACTCCATCCCCCCATGACATGTAACGGTTTCATCCGGCGTGATCACACCCTCCATCAAACCTGCCAGAGCTGTTACCATTTTAAAGGTTGATCCCGGTGGGTAGGCACCCTGAATACTACGATTATACAATGGATGTCGCTCATCTGTAGACAAGCTCTGCCATGTGCGATTACGATTAACGCCTGTCAATTCCGACAAATTATACCCAGGGCTGCTATATATCGCCAATACATCGCCTGATTTAGGATCTAGAGCTACAATGGCGCCACTACGATTGCCAAAAGCACGTCGTGCTGCCTCCTGTAGTCGCAGATCAACTGTCAACTGCAGTGTTTTCCCTGGCACAGGGGCCTTATTGGATAATTTAGCCAAAATATCAGGGTAATCCACAACATGACCATATGCATTCACAATCCGCTCTCGTCGCCCGGGCACACCACGCAGTTCCTTATCATAAACCGCCTCAAGCCCATTCGCACCCATAGGCTCACCAGTGTCAGAATCTTTTAAATATCCCAATGTATGCGCTACCAACTCACCCTCTTTGTAATAGCGGGCAGCGCGTGCATGAATTTCCACACCCCTTAAATCATATGGGTCTTCTAAAAAATACCACGGTGTTTTGTTGGCACGAATAACCGACACTTGGTCCAGACTCAGATCAGGTAATAATGTGAGTGGTTGATAAGATGGCTTCCCATGCCGCACATCCCAAACCCGATCAAGAACGTCCGATGGGATTTGTAAAAGTGCCCCGAGCGAATATTTTACTTTTTCCCAGTCAACCACGTATTGCGGAATTATCACCAAATCAATTGCAGGTCGATTGTCTGCAACAACACGCCCATTGCGATCTAAAATTAAACCTCGAGGTGCTGGTACCAACACGTTGCGAAGGCTATAGTTGAGAGAGAAACGATAATATTTTTCGCCATTCAGCACTTGCAGCCAAAAAAGTCTCGCCACCACAACAAGCAACAACAACGCAATTAAGAGTTTTAGCCAGCGATACCGATCAACAATGTCATGTGTATATTTTTCAGTAAGCTGCATTACGGCACCACAATACTATTTGGCCGTCGCAATTCATCCCAAGTAATCGTCAGGCAATAGCGAAGGATCGGGCTGACAGCAGCCGCAAGAATACCCAAAAAAATGAACATTGGTACTTGGTGCAGAAACACCTTCCACAAGTACAAAGCTTCACCATCACGAATGGTCAATATACACGTACTGATCACACCATAGAGTATTGTTGATAAGCTGGCCCATACGACGCGAGACATAAAGTTATTAACGTAAATGAGGTTCTTCAAAAGATGTAAAAAAATATAGACCAGTATTAGCGGCAAAAAGGAAGTTGCTAGCGGTAAGATACCAGAGTGATCCATAAAGAGCGCACTGACCCAAATAATGAAGAAATCACCGATCACCATTTCATCAAACGAAAGTGCCACTACCAGGACAAGGATTGCATTAACAGGACTATGTGTCGCTACGACAGTCGCAGCAGTCAGCAAAACGATCATGCGAATCACGCGCTTCATAAAATCAAAACCTCCTCAAGGCGCTCCATATCCGCTAACGGCACAACCCATGCATCTTCGAATAGTCCAAACTCACCTCGATTCACTTCCTGCACTTTCCCCACAGGCAATCCCTTGGGGTACACACCATCCATACCAGAGGTCAGAAGTTCATCGCCTTCAAGTAAATCGCTATCATGAGTCACATATTCCAACTGAGTCAGCGCAACAGGACGTTTTAAAACTGTCTCATTCATACTACCAGCCAGCAAACCTCGCACACGGGAGCGGCTATCGATCACATCCACGGCACTCGATGAATCAGTAATCAGTAACACCGTTGCAGTATGTTCACTCAACATTCGAATACGACCCACCAACCCAGAACCCGACATAACAGGCCTGTCGCGCACAACGCCATCTGCCCAGCCTTTATCAATAACCAACGTTCGAACATCTGGTTGGGGTGTTATTGCGATCACACGCGCCACAATAGGTAACTTGCTCCAATGCGCACCCATTGCTAAGAGATCATGAAGACGATCATTTTCAAGAGCCGCCTCTTGGCCCAAAATAATCTTATTACGAAGTTCGCCAACTTCCTTTCTTAATTGGTCATTTTCTTCAGCGGTATGAATCAAATAGATATAATGATTCCAAACGGATGTGATCCAGTCACCAACAGAAGTTGTTGCTACATGTAATGGACGAAAGAGATGAAATAATTCTTGGTGGAGAATACCTACACGGCCTTCAGTAGCGGGCATGAATAGACTGTAACCCACCAAGACCAGGAACAAAGCTGCCACCACCCCGATAGACCTGCGGCGAATGTAATGCGTTTTCTGCACGAATCCCCCGGTGGGAAAGGCTATGAGAGTGTAATGCCCTTGTAACGATCAATGCCATCCAAAGTCTGACCACATCCACGAACAACACTGGTTAATGGATCGTCGGCTGTAACGACTGGCAATCCCGTTTCTTCACGGAACAATACATCCAAATTCTTTAGAAGTGCACCACCACCGGACAACATAATACCCTTATCTACAATATCTGCAGCCAATTCAGGTGGTGTGCGCTCCAATGTAAACTTGACCGCTTCCACAATTGCAGTTACCGGTTCCATGATGGCTTCACGAATTTCTTCAGAATTAATTTCAAATGTTCGGGGTACACCAGCAACCAAATCACGCCCCTTAACCAACATAGTTTTGGTTTCATGAGTTGGATAAGCATTGCCAATTTGAATCTTAATTTGTTCTGCGGTACGCTCACCCACCAACATGTTGTATTTACGTTTCAGGTAGTGAATGATCGCTTCATCCATTTTATCACCTGCCACACGAATGGAACGGGAAAACACAATGCCACCCAGCGAAATAACAGCAACTTCTGTTGTACCACCGCCAATGTCCACCACCATACTACCTTGAGCTTCCATCACTGGGAGCCCAGCTCCAACTGCAGCTGCCATGGGCTCTTCAATGAGAAAAACTTCGCGTGCACCAGCAGCTTCAGCTGACTCACGAACCGCACGCTTTTCAACTTCAGTGACACCAAATGGAATACACACGATAATACGAGGACGAAGCAGTGTTTTGCGATTATGTGCTTTGCGAATAAAATGTTTGAGCATGGCACCTGTCACTTCGAAGTCTGCAATCACACCATCACGCATTGGACGGATGGCTTCAATGTTCCCAGGTGTACGTCCCAACATTTCTTTAGCTTCACGCCCCACCGCCAATACATGTTTGACACCTCGACCATCTTTACTCACCGCGACAACGGATGGTTCGGAACAAACAATCCCCTTTCCTTTTACATATACAAGCGTGTTGGCAGTACCAAGATCAATAGCCAGGTCGTTAGAGAAAATACCGAGAATGGGATCGAGTAGCACGGAAAGCTCCTTCTTCTATATTGTTAGGACATCAGGTGAGGATGCGCCCTACCAAGCCCCCTCCAAGTTCGCAACCAGATTTTACGTAAAGGTTTGACTTGAGGAGCTGTGTCTGACTATGAAGTCCGCCCTATGCTAGATATCATTCGACGAAAAGCCAATTCATGGGCCACCCGCATCATCTTTGCGACCATTGTGCTCGTGTTCATATTCTTCTTTGGGTACAATCAAATTTTCGTGCCCAATCAGGGACCTCAGGCCGTTTTAGTCCGCGTTAACGGTTTTGACATCCGCCAGAATGAGTTCAGTCTGGCCTACAAAGGGGTCTTGGAGTCCTACAAGCAGGTCTTTAAAGGGGAAATCCCAGACGGCATGAGCAAAATGGTAGTCAATACCACCCTCCAACAACTCATCAACCAGCGCTTATTAATCGACGCCGCGCAAAAGATGGGACTTCGTGTTTCTGATGAAGAACTGGCCAAAACCATTGAAAATAGCAAACAATTTCAAAAGGATGGGAAATTCGATCGTAGCGCTTATCGTGATTATTTTTTACCCACCTTCCAACGTGAAACAGGTCTTAACTACGAAGACCTGTTACGCAATGAATTATTGGCTAAAAAAATCGATGACCTACTGCACAGCTCCGTCAAAGTCAGTCCCAAGGAAGCTCAGGATGCTTATCGTCTGAATAAGACCAAATTCACATTCCAGGTTATCAAGACAGGTACTGATGGCAAACCCCTTCCCAGACAAACAGTTGGCCCCATCACTTTAGATGAACGCGAGCAACTATTTGGCAAGGAAGCCAGCGACACCGACTATGCCAAGGTCTTTGCACTCACATCCGAAGCACCAGATCTAGCTTTACCGCTCACGATTGCAGGTGTTCAATATTCTATTCATCTTATCAAAAAGGATACTCCTGCAGATGGCGCTTGGGTTAAAGACCAAGCAACATTTACACAAGACTATCTCTTACGTAAGCAAGGCCGTGTGAGCCAAGAGTGGATTAGTCACCTCACAAGTAAGGCCACGATTGAGCAGTTGTCAGCACCCCATGAAGGATAATTTCCTGAAGTCCATTTTGGATGCCGGCGGCAATGTATATGAAGTCGGCGGTTGTGTACGCGATCAGCTCCTTGGTCACCCCAGCAAAGATAAAGATTATCTTGTTACCAAACTTCCAATTGAAAAATTAACATCGTTACTCAAACCATTGGGTAAAGTGGCCCTTGTGGGCAAAAGCTTTGGTGTCATTAAATTCACACCCCACAGTGAACCCGATGTCGTTTATGATATCGCACTCCCCCGCACCGAAAAATCAACGGGCACGGCACATCGTGAATTCGAAGTCACGTTTGATGAAAACTTACCCGTCGAAGTGGATCTGGCACGGCGCGACTTTACGATCAACGCCATTGCAAAAGACTTGAGCACGGGCAAACTCGTTGATCCGTTTCATGGGCAAGATGATTTAAATAAAAAGCAACTTAAGCAAGTCTTCCTTCAGGCATTTCCAGAAGATCCACTACGTATCCTGCGCGGTATTCAGTTTGCGGCACGCCTTGGATTTACGATTGAACCCGAAACTGCGGCCAGCATGCAGCAGCATGCTGAACTTCTCAAAACCGTCTCTGGTGAACGTATCATGGAAGAAATGGTAAAACTCTTTAAAGCACCCAAGCCATCCGTTGGGTTTATCTTGATGCGCGACCTGGGTATTTTACCGATTGCCATTCCAGAGCTTGCGGCCAATGTTGGCGTGGAACAAGACAAACAAGCAGGCGATGATGTGTTCGCGCACACCATGCGCGTTGTTGATGCGGCACGCGGCGATCAGAAAGTCCGCAACGCAGGCGACTTAACGTTAATGCTAGCAGCCCTCTTTCACGACGTGGGTAAAGCACGCACCAAACAGTTCGATCCCAAAGTGGGCCGCATTACATTTTATGGTCACCAATTGGTTTCTAAGCGACAAGCACGCAAGCGACTGGCAGAGTGGCACTGCCAAACGGTGGGCATCGACCCGGCACGCGTGCTTAATTTAATTGAACACCACATGTTTGAAACCAAATCTTTCTTTTCTGATAAAGCCATTCGCCGCTTCATTCATAAAGTAGGACAGGATGAAATTTTGTTACTCATGGATTTTCGTTTGGCCGATAACCGTGGCGGCAAACACCCCAATTCCATTGGGGGTGTTGAAAAACTACGCGCACGTGTCCAAGCAGAGCTGGATCGCAAGCCCCCATTTGGGCCAAAGGACTTGGCCATTCGTGGTGACGACCTGATGGGCATTGGCGTCAAGCCCAGCCCACTCATGGGCTATATCATTCAACAGTGTGTCGATTTGGTTTTGGACGAACCCGAAAAGAACACCAAGGAAGAATTACTTGCCCTGGCAGTCCAAATTCGCGACAATCCACCTGATGCAAGCCTCCTCCAAAAAAAGCACCACGGTCAAGATAGCGAAGAAGGATCTTCCGAAGCCAAGGCTTAAGTGGATGCGCAACCCTGCCACAAAATTAAAGCCAAGCACTAAAGTTTACTCTCGCAGCAAGGCCAAGCAAACCGCCCGAAAGGTCAAAGATGAGTGACGATCTTAAAGATTTGGTGGATGACATTGATCAGATCATGACACAGCAAGAAAAGAGCAATCGTTACGTTGCACGTGTTCACGACTACCTTCGCCGCAACATTATGCAGCTCCCCCTCTTTCGCTTGGGATTAACAGGCGGCTTTGCCACAGGCAAATCCAGTGTGGCCGCCATTTTTGAAGAACTGGGCTGCCCCATCGTAAATGCTGATCACATCGTTCACGACCTGCTCGCCAACGATCAAAAAGTGAAAGAGGACATTCGCTTTCTATTGGGTGATGATGTTTTTAATACCGATGGCAGTGTGAATCGAAGCAAGGTGGGCGCGCGTGTTTTTGCCAACCCTGAAGAGCTCCGTGGACTAGAAGCCATTCTGCATCCCAAAGTGAAGGACATCATGATGCAAGAAGCCAATCGCCTGGAACAAGAAGGTTACAGCATTGCCTGCTTTGAAATCCCGCTGCTTTTTGAAGCATCTTATGAACATTGGTGTGACAGTGTTGTGGTTGTTACCTGCGACGAAGAAACACAAATTCAACGCGCCATGCAAAAATTCAAACTCTCCCGCGAAGACGCTGCTGCACGCATCCAGGCGCAAATGCCACTCACTGAAAAAGAAAAACGGGCCGATGTTGTGATTAGCAACACCAGCCCGCTCGAAAATCTAAAATCTCAGGTCGAAGCGATTTACACCCAGCTTCTTCCTCAAACTTAAATTACATCTCAATTTCACCTTCATGTCCAACGGCTTCCTTCATGGACAGGCGAATCTTGCCGCTCTTGGCATCAATTTCCATCACCTTGACGACAACTTCTTCACCTTCTTTTACAACGTCATCCACCTTGGCCACACGCTGCTCGGAAAGCTGCGAGATGTGCACCAAACCGTCAGTACCAGGCAGCACTTCCACAAACGCACCGAAGTCCATAATTTTGCGAACGGCACCCTTGTAGTACTTGCCCACTTCCGGCACCGCCACAACGCCTTTAATGCGCTTGAGGGCCATCTGTGCAGCAGCAGAGTCAACAGCTGCCACGTGAACGGTACCATCATCATCAATATCAATCTTCACACCGGTTTCTTCGGTAATCGCACGGATGTTCTTACCACCCGGTCCGATCAACGCACCGATCATGTCCTTTGGAATCTTGATGGTCGTAATCTTTGGCGCATACTGCGAAATTTCTGCGCGGGATTCCGTGATCACCTTGGCCATCTCACCCAAAATGTGCAAGCGACCTTCCTTGGCTTGTGCCAGGGCTTGGTTTAGCAATTCGTCCGACAGACCTTCAATTTTAATATCCATCTGCAAAGCGGTCACACCCTTTGATGTACCCACCACCTTAAAGTCCATGTCGCCCAAGTGATCTTCATCACCCAAGATGTCCGATAGAACAGCGGTGTCTTTGCCTTCTTGAATCAATCCCATCGCAATACCTGCAACAGGCGCTGTGATTGGCACACCGGCTTCCATCATTGCGAGTGTTCCACCGCAAACGGTGGCCATGGATGACGACCCATTGGATTCCAAAATTTCGGACACAATGCGAATGGTGTATGGGAACGCTTCTTCACTTGGGAGTACTTGGAAAAGACCACGCTCTGCCAACGCACCGTGACCGATTTCGCGACGGCCCGGTGAACGGAGTGGCTTGGCTTCACCCACTGAGAATGGTGGGAAGTTATAATGTAACAAGAAGCGCTTATAATAGGTGCCGCCGATCGCATCGATCATCTGTTGATCGTCTGCTGTACCCAACGTCACTGTGGCCAATGCTTGCGTTTCACCACGGGTGAATACCGCTGAACCGTGGGCACGTGGCAACATTCCCAACTCAATCCAGATTGGACGCACAGTCTTATAATCACGACCGTCAATGCGAACCTTGTCATTCAAAATCATCTGACGCACGAGTGTGCGCTTGAGTTCTTCATATTCCGCCACGACCTTCTTCTTCAAACCTGTTGTATCGTCAGCAGGAACAAGGGCGGCCACCAAATCTTTTTTGATCTGGTCGATGGTGCCATAACGGTCTTGTTTGACTTTAATACGGACGGCTTCTGACAATTTGGCCTTGGCCAATTCAGTCACTTTTTTGCGCAAGTCGGTATCGACTTCCACAGCAGCCACTTCCCATTTGGTCACTCCCACCTTCTTTTGCAATTCGTCTTGGGCATCCAGGATTGGCAAAATGCTCTTATGCGCAAAGCGAATTGCAGCAACGATATCTTCTTCTGGGACTTCTTGCGCGCCACCTTCTACCATCACCACCGCTTCACGACTGGCAGCTACAATCAGGTCAATATCACTTTGTTCCATTTGTTCCGGTGTTGGATTGCAAACCAACTCGCCATCCACACGACCCACACAGACACCAGCAATCGGACCCGTGAATGGAATTGGGGAAACATGCAGTGCTGCAGATGCACCAACCATTGCCATAACATCAGTTGCATTGTCCGCATCCGATGAAAGCACGGTGGCCACAATTTGCACGTCATTACGGTAGCCTTCTGGGAACAATGGACGCAGCGGACGATCAATGAAGCGGCTGGTCAAAATGGCGCTTTCTGTAGGGCGGCCTTCACGCTTGAAAAAGCCACCTGGGATTTTACCAGCGGCAAACGTTTTTTCAATGAAGTCCACGCTCAATGGGAAAAAATCAATGCCTTCGCGGGGGGATTGGGTGCCTGTTGCGGTCACGAGCACAACGGAATCACCGTAACGAACAACAACGGAACCTGAGGCCTGCTTGGCCAATTTACCTGTTTCAATGGTTAATTCACGACCCCCAAATTGGGTCTTAACGACTTGATGCGACATAATCGCTCCTATTCTGACGGGGCTCCGTGCGTCCCGCACGGCGGGACTCCGATAGCCCCGCACCCCACGCCAAACAGCTGGCAAAGCCACTGTTTGGCTTAGTTAAATTACTAGTCCAAAGCCAACACGGCCTTGGCGTTTGTTGTGTGCAATGGATTTGCTACGGGACTAATAGAATATACTTTAGGAATTGAATCTGGGGTGGAGCTTTTGATAACTTACTTCAGAAAACCAACCATAACCCGTTGATTTTACGAAAAAAATTATCAGTCCCGCACCAACCCCATCCTGTTTACTTACGTAAGCCTAATTCGGTGATGAGCTTGGTATAACGCTCAGCACTCTTGCTCTTCAAATAGTTCAACAAGCGACGACGCTGACCGACCAATTTGAGCAATCCACGGCGGGAGGTATGGTCCTTTTTATGGGTACCAAAATGCTGATTCAGCTGAGTAATGCGGGCTGAAATCAATGCCACCTGAACTTCAGGCGAACCAGTGTCACCTTCGTGGGTCTCGAATTTATTGATTACTTCACTCTTTTGGGTCGTTGTCATTGTCATAAGTGGGCGGCGTCCTACCCTGCTTATATATATGTGTCAAATAAAATATCAGCATTTGGGCATTAATGATTGCGCCGCGCCCCACGCCCATCATAAGAAGCCCCTATGATCTACCTCGACAACAACGCAACCACACAGCCTCTGCCAGAAGTCATTCAGGCAATGCTCCCCTATTTGACCGAGCGTTGGGGAAACCCCTCCAGCCTCTACCCGTTTGGAAATACCCTTGGGCAGGCATTGGATAAATCTCGGGAGCAGGCAGCTGCACTTATTGGCGCCAACCGCCCTTCTGAAGTTACTTTTACAGGCGGCGGCACCGAATCCAACCATATGGCCATACGGGGTATTTTAAGAGCCTATCCTCAAAAGCGACATTTAATTACGTCGGCCGTTGAACATTCCAGCATCATCAATTTATGTAAACAACTTGAGGGCGACGGTATTGCGGTAACTTATCTTCCCGTAGATACCCATGGGCAAATTGAGCTTAAAGACTTGGAAGCGGCCATTCGACCCGATACCGCGCTTGTCTCTTTGATGTGGGCCAACAACGAAACAGGCATCATCTTTCCCATCGATAAGATCGCCAAGTGCTGTGAAGCCAAAGGGGTTCCCTTCCATACCGATGCCGTCCAGGCGGTGGGGAAACTCCCTCTCGATGTCAGCAAACTCCCTATCAATCTACTATCAATCGCTGCGCATAAGATCCACGGCCCCAAAGGTGTTGGCGCGCTCTATATCCGCCGCGGCACCAAATGGCTTTCGCCCATGACGGGTACCCAAGAACATGGGCGCCGCGCAGGCACCGAAAATGTGGCAGGGATTGTTGGATTAGGCGTGGCCACCCAACTTGCCGGAGAATATCTTAAAACAGGTGTAACACATACAGCCACACTACGGGACAGATTGGAGCAGACCCTGTGCCAGACCATCCCCGGCGCTAGAATCGCTGGAAAGCCAGGCCCCCGTGTCGCCAACACCTGCAACATCCTGATTCCCCAAATCAATGGCGAGGCCTGTATTACAGCGCTTGCCCAAGACTATAATGTTTGTATTTCCACCGGATCCGCCTGCAGTGCTGGTAATATTGCAGGGTCACACGTCCTCACCGCTATGGGGGTCGATGTCAAAACCGTCTCCCCCCTCCGCATTAGCCTCTCCCGCACCACAACAGAGGCTGAAATCGCGACTTTCTGCGATATTCTCCCCAGATTAGTATTGACAGACTCGGCGCGGATCAGTTAGTTGCCCCGGCTTTGTAAATCCGCCCAAAAGGCTTTGAAATTAAAGGAAAACCGTATGTCAACAACCAGCTATACTCGGAAAGACGTCGATGCAAAATGGGTCGTCGTAGATCTTGCAGGAAAACCACTTGGACGCGTCGCTACTGAAATTGCCGACATTCTCCGTGGCAAAAACAAGGCGTCATATACCCCAAATGCCGATACCGGTGATTTCGTGGTCGCCATTAATGCCAGCCAACTCAAGCTGACTGGTAAAAAAATGACCGACAAAATCTATTACCGCCACAGCGGATACATGGGTGGTCTTAAAGAGCGCACCGCGCAAGAGCAAATGGATCGCAATCCAGTGCTTATTGTTCAAAAAGCAGTTAAGGGCATGCTTCCTAAGAATGCATTGTCCCGTACCATTATTTCAAAATTGAAGGTCTATGCCGGTGCCGAGCATCCGCATGGTGCCCAGAACCCTCAACAGAAGGCTTAAGGAGTTAAGTTATGGCAGCAAGCACGATCTATGCAGCAACAGGTAAACGTAAATCCGCAATTGCCCGCGTCCGCATTAAACCAGGCAGCGGTGAAATCATTGTCAACAAGCGAGCCCTCGAAGACTACTTTGGACGTGCCACCTTGCAGATGAAGATTCGTCAGCCCTTTGAAGTAACGGGCGATCTCAATAAATATGATGTCAGCGTCAATGTCATCGGTGGTGGTTTGGCCGGTCAAGCTGATGCTGTTAAACATGGTATCTCACGCGCACTACTCGAAGTGAGCGCTGACAATCGCAAAAAGCTCAAGCCTGAAGGCTTGCTCACTCGCGATTCACGCATCAAGGAGCGTAAAAAATATGGGCGCAAGAAAGCCCGCAAACGCTTCCAGTACTCGAAGCGCTAAAAAAGAATTCACAGCAGCCGCTGCAAAACCCCGCGTGTCTTCAACACGCGGGGTTTTTTGTTTTCATGGTTTCGAGTGTTGACACCAAGAGAAGCGAAAGTGTAGGAGACTAAAAACCAAATGGAGAAAATGATGAGCCGACCGACCAAACCCAAAACAAAATTCATTTTTGTAACCGGAGGTGTCGTCTCCTCGCTCGGCAAAGGAATCGCCGCAGCATCACTCGCCGCCCTTCTCGAAAATCGTGGACTCAAAGTCACACTCTTAAAAATGGACCCCTATATCAACGTGGACCCTGGCACCATGAGCCCGTTCCAACACGGTGAGGTCTTCGTAACCGATGACGGTGCTGAAACCGATTTGGACCTGGGACATTACGAGCGTTTCATCAATACACGGATGTCCAAGCGTAACAATTTCACCACAGGTAAAATCTATAACTCTGTCATCGAAAAGGAACGTCGTGGTGATTACCTGGGTCGCACTGTTCAAGTCATTCCCCATATCACAGATGAAATTAAAGCAGGCATCATGCAAGTGGCCACCGATGTCGACGTCGCCATTGTTGAAGTTGGTGGTACCGTGGGTGATATTGAGAGTCTCCCCTTCTTAGAAGCGATTCGTCAGTTCAAATTTGATGTGGGTCGTGGCAATGTACTCTATGTCCACCTCACCTTGGTTCCATTCATTGCGGCATCGGGCGAACTTAAAACCAAACCCACTCAGCACAGCGTTCAAAAGCTCCGTGAAATTGGTATTCAGCCTGACATTTTAGTTTGCCGTTGTACGGGCGACATCCCACAAGACGTTCGCCAAAAGATTGCCCTCTTCTGTAACGTCGATGCGGACTGTGTCATTGCAGCACCAGATGTAAAGTCCATTTACGAAGTTCCACTCGTTCTTCATACGCAGGGTACAGACGACAAGGTCGTTGAGCTCCTCAACATCTGGACGCGTACACCGGACTTAAAAGAGTGGAAAGAGTTGCACGAACGCATGACCCAACCCAAGCAAACGGTAACCATTGGGTTTGTGGGTAAATACGTCAATTTGGCAGACTCCTATAAGAGTCTAAACGAATCCCTTATGCATGGTGGATTGGCCAATCAAGTGCAGGTTGAGCTTAAATATATCGATTCCGAAAAAATTACGGATAGCACAGATTTGGACAAGCTTTTTGGAGATGTTGATAGCATCCTCGTGGGCCCAGGGTTTGGGGATCGTGGTGTCGAAGGAAAGATTCGCGCCATTCAGTTTGCACGTGAGAACAAAATCCCATTCTTTGGAATCTGCTTGGGTATGCAATTATCCGTGATTGAATTTGCACGAAACGTAGCCAATATCGCAGACGCCAACAGTCGTGAATTCGATTCTAAATCTGCGAACCCCGTAATCGACTTGATGGCAGAGCAAAAGGCCATTACCAACATGGGTGCCACCATGCGATTGGGAAGCTATCCATGTAAACTCAATAAAGGAACAAAAGCAGCACTGGCCTACGGTGAATTAGATATTAATGAGCGCCATCGTCATCGTTACGAAGTCAACAACGCCTATGTTGAAAAGTTGCAGAAAGCTGGCATGGTCATGTCGGGTATCTGCCCTGAAAACCAGTTGGTTGAAATTATAGAACTCGCGGATCATCCATGGTTTGTGGGTTGCCAATTCCACCCTGAATACAAATCACGCCCAATGCAACCCCACCCACTCTTTGCGAGCTTCATTGAAGCCACAGTTTTGGCGGCCAAGAAATCAGAGTGGTCTCATAAGAAGCAAAATGACGTTGCTACACAAAACTCCGACGCAGGGTCTGAAAAGCCACAAAAAAAGAGCTTGCAAAAATAATCAATTTGCTGCGCGCCTTGTATGACGTGGCAATACGTTGGCTTGACATTTGCATCAGCGCCTCTTATCATTGACGAGTCATGGCAATCGAACTCAAACAAAGTCTCAAACTCGGTCAACATCTCGTCATCACGCCACAACTTCAGCAAGCGATCAAACTCCTCCAATTGTCTCGGATGGAGTTATCCACCATGATTCAAAAGGAACTCGTTGAAAACCCCATTCTAGAAGAATTGGGTGAAGGTCCCTCTGATGAAGACATTGCTGCAGAAACCGCAGAAAAATCACAAGGTGAAATCACAGAACAGGCTAAAGAAGAAGATAAGGGGCACTCCCATGAAATGGAACCCGTGGGTAATGCTGATGGTGAGTTAAAAGAACCGGCTGACTTTGATTGGGAAAATTATCTAGGCAATTATACATCTCCGCTCCCATCTGCTCCTGCCGCAAACTTTGATGATCTGCCCAGTTTCGAATCTACTCTCACCAAATCAGAATCCTTACAAGAACATCTATTATGGCAGCTCCATCTATCCAATTATAATTCGGACGAAGTTGTGATTGGCTCTGAAATTATCGGCAACATCAACGACGATGGTTATTTTGCAGCAACCATTGAAGAAGTCGCAGCTCAGCTCAAAATCGCACCTGAGCGTGTTGAATCAGTATTGAAGCGCATCCAAGGAATGGATCCTGTTGGTGTTGGTGCCCGAGACCTTCAAGAGTGCATGATGCTACAAACTAGACATTTGGGAGCAGATGGTGAACTAATTCAGGAAATTATTGCCAATCACTTACACGACCTAGAACGTCATAACTATGTACATATTGCCAAAAAATTAAAGCAGCCCGCTGATCACATCCGTGAACTGGCCCAGATCATTCATAGTCTTGAACCCAAACCGGGACGCCCTTTTACTGAGGAAAATACTCACTACATCACCCCTGATGTTTATGTATATAAGGTCGCGGATGGCTATGAGGTTGTTTTGAACGAAGATGGACTCCCCAAATTACAGGTCAGTAATTTTTATAAGCGCACCCTCATGCAAAAAAATCATAATGGGTCAGATGGACAAACCAAAGATTATATTCAAGACAAACTGCGTTCGGCATTGTGGTTAATCAAGAGCATCCACCAACGCCAGCAGACTTTATACAAAGTCACCAAAAGTATCTTCAAATTCCAACACGATTTTCTTGAAAAAGGTGTTGGCGCCCTTAAACCGATGATTTTAAGGGATGTTGCTGAAGATATTGAAATGCATGAATCTACCGTAAGCCGGGTAACCACAAACAAGTACGTCCATACCCCACGCGGAATTTTTGAGTTGAAATATTTCTTCAATAGTAGCATCCAGCAAGTAGAAGGTCGGGACATCGCAGCAGAAGCTGTGAAATCCAAGATCAAGCAGCTGATTGACACAGAGGACCCCAAGAAGCCTCTCAGTGATCAAGATTTGGTGGCGACACTCAAGACTCAGAATATCGCCATTGCCCGTAGAACGGTGGCCAAGTACCGCGAGATGCTGAATATTCCATCTTCGTCACATCGCCGCCGCATGGAATAGCAACCCAAGGAGGCTTTATGGAACCCACTTTTACCTTTCGGAACCTGGATGCATCTGAAAGTCTTAAAGAGCATACCCGTCAAAAGATTTTAAAACTCGATAAGTACCTTTTAAAACCCATCGCAGCCCATGTCATTCTGAGCATCGACCGCCATGAACACAAAGCCGAAATTACTTTAGTTGATATGGGGCATGAATATGTCAGCATTGAACGATCAACTGATATGATGGCATCTATTGACAGCGCGGTTCATAAAATTGAAAGTCAGCTCCGCAAGGCCAAAGACAAGATCAAGAACCACCATAAGCCTTAGCGGACAATCCCCTACTTCTATTGCAATCGTATCGCAAATGAGCTAGATCGGCCACATGCAGCTTGAGTCGTCTACCAGGATATCGGCACAACCTATGCGTCCTTCCGAGTATTTGTCGCTCGACAGAATTTGTCCGTGCATTCACTCATCGAGTAAAGAAGAATTATTGCTTCAAATATCGCAGCACCTTGCTTTGGCTGCACCTCAACACACCGCTCAAGATATTTACGCCACGTTAATGGCACGTGAGGCTTTGGGAAGTACAGGCATTGAAGATGGCATTGCAATTCCGCATGGCCGCCTCACAGCACTTCAAACCCCATTATTGGCATTTACTAGCACAACCGCCCCTATTGATTTTGGCGCTATTGACGAACTGCCCTCTGATCTTTTTTTTGTATTATTGGCCCCACTCTCCAAAAGCAGCACACATTTGGCAATTTTGGCATCTCTGTCACAGCTGTTTCACCAACCTGAATTTTCACAACAACTTCGATATTGTAAAACTGCGGAGGCGGTAATGCACTGCATACAGCGATGGGAGGATACGCTACTGTGTTAACCATCCCAATTATTCAGCTCATGAAGGACAAGGACCACCAACTACAACTGGAACTGCTCGTTGGCGAAAAAGGCCTTGGCCGAAAAATTACAGTACCTCGCATTCAGAAACCTGGGCTTGCACTCACAGGCGACGTCTCTCATCTGCACCCAGGTCGTGTACAAATTTTGGGTAAATCCGAGATACGATACCTCAATTCATTGTCACCTGCAGATCAAAAGCGTGTCATTTCAGCGCTATGTAAAATTGAAATTGCGTGTATTGTTATTACCAACAAGAACGAGGCACCCCCTCTCTTGCTTGAAACCTGTAAAAAGAAAAACATTCCTCTATTACGTTCAACACTTCTGACCGCTACACTAATAAATCGAATTACACGCTTTTTGGAAGATCAGCTGACCGCATCCACAACCATTCATGGCGTCTTAATGGATGTGTATGGAATTGGCGTTATGATTATCGGTAAAAGTGGTATTGGAAAAAGCGAATGTGCCTTGGACCTTATTCTGAAGGGCCACCGACTGGTTGCGGATGATATTGTAAATGTTAAAAAGAAACCGCCAGCGACTCTTTATGGAATGGGATCAGAGATTATTAAGTATCATATGGAAATCCGTGGCTTGGGAATTATTAATATCAAAGACCTGTTTGGAGTCGCCGCAATCCGTGATCGCAAATTGATTGAATTGGTTGTTGAGCTTCATGAATGGGATGCAAAGGCCGAATACGATCGGCTTGGTATTGAGGAGAAGAACTATACCCTACTCGATGTCCACGTCCCCTACATTTTAATTCCTGTCCGACCCGGCCGTAACATTACAACTATCATAGAAGTTGCAGCACGCAATCAACTACTCAAGAGCGCAGGTCATCATTCTGCGCGTGAATTTCAAGAATATTTAACCAATGAAATTAGTGCCCGTACACCTGGCCAAAAAAACGCGTGGGAAATGCTTGAATAAAAGGAGTTTAAGTCAATGATCGGAATTGTTGTTATTGCACATGACAGTCTTGCAGATGCATTACTTACCACTGCGAAGAAAATCATCCCAGATTTCGAAAATGTAGTAGCCCTAGGCATTGATTCAAATGCGCCGGTAGAAAAAAATCGCCAGGCAATTGCCGGAGCCATTGCACAAGTTGATAAGGGCGATGGCGTTCTCCTGTTGACAGACTTGTTTGGTGGTACGCCTACAAACATATGTCTCTCATTTTTGTCGCCCAATAAATATGAGGTTATAAGTGGCGTTAATTTACCCATGTTACTCAAACTTGCAAGTGGCATGCAAAGTAAGCCATTTGATGAAGTGATCCCATTTATTCAACAATATGGTGAGCGCAACATTGTCATCGCCAGCCGTGTTCTTCATGGAAAAATTGAGAGGTAATTTATGAAAGAAAATGCCGCAACAGCATCTACCCACTGTAAAGAATCATTTACCATTCAAAATGAGTTGGGCCTCCACGCTAGAGCAGCCGCACATTTTGTCAAAATTGCAAATCGGTTTAGATCCTCTATTACGGTTCACAAAGATGCAGTTGCTGTGAATGGCAAAAGTATCATGGGTGTTCTTATGTTAGCTGCTGCAAAAGGGACCGTCATTGCAATAGAGGCCGAAGGAGCTGATGCAGAAAGTGCGATAAAAGCCCTTGGTCAATTAATCGAGGACAAGTTTGGTGAGCACTAAAGTACTTAAACTCGAAGAAAAGTCAGTAGCAAGCCCCGGTATTGCTATCGGACAGGCCTATATTGTGCCGTCGCGAGGGACCCATTTTCCAAAGTATTGGATTACAGACAAAGAAATTTCATCTGAAGTTTCACGTTTCAAGCAAGCCGTATTAAAATCTGCTCGGCAACTTGCCATTATTAAAGACAAATTATGCCGCTTCCAAGGAAAAGAACAGATTCAAATTCTTGAATCACACGTTCTCTTACTTAAAGATCCTATGTTGAATGACAGCAGCATTCAAATCATTACAGATAGTTGTATCAATGCCGAATGGGCACTTGATAAAGTCTTGGCACAACTAAAGCTAGCGTTTGCAAGTATGCGTGATGAGTATTTAAGAGAGCGCAAAAATGATATTGATTATGTTGGTAGACGCATCATGAGCAATCTTATGGGGCAGCAAGAACACGGTTTTAAAGAGCTGCCCTACCCCAATACAATCGTTATTGCGTACGACATGTCTCCCGCAGACTTTGCCTCATTGCCACGTCATCAACTAGCAGGAGTTATCACTTCTGTTGGTGGTGAGACATCTCACATGGCTATCATGGCACGTGCACTGGAAATACCGACTATCGTTGGATTTGGTGATATCACAAGTCATGTGAATGAGGGCACGCAACTTATTATTGATGGTAATTCACAGCAAATTCATATTCAGCCAGATAAATCCCTTCTGACATTATTTAAACGCAAGCAAAGACAACAACGCGCAGCAACAAGAAAGCTATTACGTGAAAGTCGTACACCCGCTGTGACTCTGGATGGCTACCATATGCATCTTATGGCCAACATCGACCTAATCGATGAAATCCCAATGGCACTGGAATATGGTGCAGAGGGTATTGGCATGTATCGTACAGAATACCTCTTTTTAAATCAGTTGGATTATCCTAGTGAAGAGGAACAATATAAGCACTACAAAACCATCCTAAAAATGATGAAAGGACGTCCTGTCACGATTCGCACACTGGATATTGGTGGTGACAAATTATTTGGTAATATTGAAGAACATCTCAATCCTGCGCTTGGGCTCCGAGCAATTCGACTGTGTTTAAAGGAAGTTGAAATTTTCAAGACACAATTACGCGCTCTGTACCGCGCAAGTCCACATGGACAACTTCGAATCATGTTCCCAATGATCACAACATGTGACGAGCTTCGTCAAATTCGATCCATCATTCGAGAAGTTCATGCAGAATTAACACGTCAAAAGCACAAATTCCGCCACAACATTCCGCTTGGCATCATGGTAGAAGTACCCTCAACTGCCATCATTGCAGATCAACTTGCACGTGATGTCCAATTTTTCAGCATTGGAACTAATGATCTCATCCAGTATACTCTAGCAATTGATCGTACCAACGAACAAGTATCCTACCTCTATCAGCCCTTTCACCCAGCAATTATGAGACTCCTACATATGACAGCCACCGCTGGGCGTCAGGCTCAAATTGAAGTGGCCATGTGCGGAGAAATTGCTGGGGATCCCAAATATATCGTCCCACTTTTGGGATTAGGCCTGAACTCACTCAGTATGAACCCAATATCCATCCCAAGGGTCAAAAAATTAATCCGTAGCCAGAATCAACGTGATGCCATCAGGCAACTGGAATCGGCCCTGCTGGCAGGAACTGCGGACGAGGTCAGTGACCACTTTCCATCTGGTGACTAGTCGGCCCAAGAAAGCCTTGACACTCAATCCCATATGTCGCTAGTGAAATGGAGTTTTACCAAAAATGAAGCCAACTAAACGTCGAAGAAGGAGAAAGCCAATGACAGCCATACAAAGCCATCTCTTCACATCTGAATCCATTACAGAAGGTCATCCCGATAAAGTTGCTGACCAGATCTCTGACTCTATTTTAGATGCAATATTAGAGCAAGATCCCAAATCTCGTGTTGCCTGTGAGACCCTTGTTACCACAGGAGTAGCTGTCATTGCTGGTGAGATCACTACCAATGCACGTGTTAACTACGCAGATATTACCCGCAACACAATCAAAGACATTGGCTATAATAGCAAAGAGATGGGCTTTGACTGGGAAACTTGCGCGGTCATGGTCACACTCGATCGCCAGTCCCCTGACATTGCACAAGGCGTTAATGAAGAAGAAGGACTCCACAAAGAAATGGGTGCAGGTGATCAGGGGCTTATGTTTGGCTATGCATGCACAGAAACTGAAAATCTGATGCCCATGCCAATTGACTTGGCACATAAACTAACAAAGCGCCTCACAGAACAGCGCAAATCTGGTAAAATTTCTTGGTTACGTCCAGATGGAAAAGCACAGGTCTCTGTTCAGTATGATGGTCAAAAACCGGTTCATATTGACACCGTTGTAGTCTCGACGCAGCACGCCGAGAACATCACACATGAAGCTATTGTAGACGCTGTTAAGAATGATATTATCCTGCCTGTACTGCCAAAAGAATTAGTCAGTGCAAAAACACAATTCTTGATTAACCCAACAGGTCGCTTTGTCCGCGGTGGGCCGTATGCTGATTGCGGGCTCACTGGACGGAAGATCATCGTGGATACTTACGGTGGTATGGGGCGTCACGGTGGCGGAGCCTTTTCGGGTAAAGACCCTACCAAAGTGGACCGCAGCGCTTGTTATATGGCCCGTTATATTGCTAAAAATTTGGTTGCCACAGGCGCGCTTGATCGTTGTGAAGTTCAAGTGGCGTATGCCATTGGTTATCCGGACCCTGTTTCACTTGCAGTCAATGACTTTGGAACCGGGAAAATTGCCAACGACAAATTGGTAACAGCGGTCCGCGAAATCTTCCCACTTAAACCATCCGGAATTATCCAGAGTTTGCAGCTCCAGCGTCCTATTTTCCGAAAAACTGCCAATTACGGTCACTTTGGGCGTAATGAACCAGAATTCACCTGGGAAAAATTAGACAAAGTTGCTGCACTCAAGAGCTTCTTGGGTATATAGTTCCGGATATGGACCCGATTCATGTATTGTACCTAGAGGATAATACAGATCATGTCTCTCTTGTGTCCGATTGCCTTCAGGTTCAATTTCCCGGTACACGACTAGAGTCGGTACAGCACATCGATGACATGATTGCATGTCTTCATAGCTCCCCTTATGATATTGCGCTGACAACTGCATTTCTGCAGACCGGATCTACTCTACCCCGTCTTAGTGAAATTTCGGATGCTGCAGGAGAAGTGCCACTTATTGTGGTTGCGGGAAATGGCGAAGAAAAGAGTGCTGCTAATGCCATCAAACGTGGCGCCACAGATTACCTTGTCAAATCAAGAGAATCATTGGAACTTCTGCCATATCTCATTTTGCGCTTACTCAAAAAACGCCGCCCCACTCTGCAGCAAACTAGACTAGTAGCACCTACAACAGATTCGGTAGGCCAATTGTTGCACGAAATTGATCTTGTATCGCGACGCGTTCATAATTTACATGAACCTTCTTTGAATGAGATTTCCATTGCAGCACTTCGTGAAGAAGTAAAGCAACTCAAACGCTATGCTGAAACGCTAAAAGATCAAAAAATCCAAAAATTTCGAAAAAAGTAAGTGGGAACTCAACCCCCCATTTAGGTGTCAGTTGCCCCACTCTTTTTAAAAGCCCCCACCAAACCAGATTATAAAACACTTATATTTCATATAGTTATGAACTATTAACTTCTGTAGGTTTTGGCAAGGGTTTTGCTGTATAATAGACGAGCGCTCACTAAGGGCGCAGGGGTGAAAATGACAGCAATTAGCTACAAAACAAGTATTCCGGGTAAAGCAGATACGGCTACACAGACGCCGAATAACACTGATTTATCCAACTTGGTAGACGCTACCCAGAATCAGCCACCACAGGATTCCTATGTCGATCAGCTGACAAAACTGGGTTACGCCAAAATGGGTAAATCCATGCCATCCGATAGCAATGTACAATCAACAGACCCTGTTGGTGACATGATGGCAGCATTGAATCAGTTTGACAGTGCAACTACGGGATCGGGTCCATTTAAGAAAATCAGTGCGGAAAGTGTTCTTAGCAGCTTCCCAGACAGTCCCGAAGATGTCTTGGATAAATTTAAATCAGTGGCAACACTGCTGAAATCTAAACTTGATGAGGTCAATCAAGTACTCGCAAGTGGTAAAGGCAACCTTCAACAATTGCACCAGACCCAACAATTCAAGGGCAAGTTGGAAGATCTTCTTTCTTTCTATAACAATCAGGTGGCCAAGGTTGCGGCCTATGTACCAGTCAAAAATGCACAATGGCAAAAGGAACTTACCAATTTTCAACAGCATGGCGGCTCGGCCAAGCCTGAAAACTTCGATCTCGATGGTGATGGCTGGATTGGCAAACCTGGCGCCCCTGGAAGCTATCGTATTGGTGTTCATACTTATGACAAGAAATATACAGACCCTGTTGCTAAAAAGTTGGGGCTCAAATGCGACTTTAAAAAAGGCGATACCCAAAGTTGGGCGATCAACCCTGAAACCAAGCAGCGCGTCATGTTTGATCCCATCAGCAAAAAAGTCGTGAACGAACAAATTGCCGCTCCTGATTATATTGCTAACCTGGGAAATGGCTTTAATTCATTAGTGGATCAAGCAGATGGTAAGATGACTCTGACTGTCAATAACGCCACGGGCACCTACTTTGCTGAAGCTGGTCTCGAACTCCACACGCCAGAATATATTTATGTGGAAACAGATGCTGATGGTGAAGTCATTACTCCACCACAGGTGGCTCCATTCAAATTAGAAAATGGCGCATTAGTACAAGACAAACCCGAAGGCAATTACAAGCAGGTCTACATCAAAGAAATGCGTGTAAGCTCTGAACGCGGCGAAGACGGCACACCTGGTGGTGATATTACAGTCGAATTCCGTGGTGGTTTGGATGGTGATACCAAAAAGATTTTGTCACTTCGTATCAAAGGCACGGGTGACATACAAAAGGCCACAGACGTTGCGCTGGCGATCACATCTGGTGATAAAAAGGGTGACATCAATAGCTACCGAGAAACCCCTGTCATTATTGATGCGGGTTCATATGAGTCCACCTGCCGTGCTGGGATTAACAACTTTAGCTATTTTGATGATCTTGAAAATAAGGACCCCAACAACACGTCACAAATTAATGACACACTTGATAAGTTCCGGGCCGTCAATGGCTCCGAAATTAATTCAGTCTTGAATCGTGGTATTACATTTAAGACCAAAGGCCACATCTCTGGCACCAACTCCAACGACCTATACATTGTGGAAGAACCTGCTGATTACTTGGGCGTTGATGATCCTGCGTATACAACCGTCATTGAAGGTGGCAAAGGCAACAATGCTCTCTTTGCTGAAGGCAAAGGATCCCTCTTTGCCAATGGTATTACACTGGCCTCCAAAGAGAGCGGTGATGCCGAGGATACAATCAGCATTGGTATTAATCCTTATGGATATAAAAAAGACAAAACAACCGGCATCATTCAAAGTGCTGAAGGCGAGAGCAGTAACAAGATCTACATGCACATCAATGCCATGAATTCGACGATACAAGTTGAAAATGCACCTGATATACCCAATGAAACCAATAAGCCCGGTGTTATCCCCTGGGAGAGTGACGACATCTACGACGTACATGGCAAAGAAGTTCATGTTGTCGAATCAGAACTCGATACAGATGTCAGTAATATCCAAGGGCTTAAAGTTGATGAAGTAGCGGGTAGCGGTGACTTCACCAGTGGTGGATCTGTCTTTGATGAAAAGGTTAAGGGCCTCGAGGCCAGCATTGGTAAACCCGCCAGCAATGAATTAGATGAATTCCAGGTTGAGGGGGAAAATTTTGTCTGGCAACAGGGTAAACATTACCAAGAAGACAAAAACATGTTGGATGGCTTCTTTACTGATTTTAGTAGTGCCAACTTGGACACAGCAGATCCGTTTAAACAACTTGAGGATCTTGATAAGAAAGTAAGTTAAGGAGATTAATAATGGCCGTTAATTTTTCTAATATTGGTAAGGCAAGCTCGAGTGGCGTTAAATCTACACAAGAGTTGAAGGTTGAAGTTCAGGATCGCATTGACCAGATCCATAAGGTTAAAGAAGAACAATCCGCCTACCTATCAATGGATGACACTGCCAAGCTTGAAGAAATGGAAGCCTTGTTACAGGGCTCGCTGGCCATTCTGGACCAATACGAAAAAACAGGCGGTTCTCTTCCCTCTTCTGCAACTGACCAGTCTCAATTGCCAGATGACATTCGTTCTAGCCTTCCAGATATGCATGTAGGATGGAATGGGACATTTCAGATGGATGACAGTGACGGCGTCTATAACCACATTTTGAAAGTAGTCAATCAAGGTGCTGACGCTAAAAATGGCCTGGTATTTAAGATGGATGATAGCATGAAGTCCGTTGAAGGAAGCAATGTTGGAAAAGATATTCTCGTAACAGTTACGTATAAAGATAATACCAAGGAAACATACCTTTTAAAAAATCAGGTCAACAGCAATACGCAAATTACATTTGCTTCAACATCACCTGATGGTGTGACCATGAATTTTTCTCAAGTCAAACGCATCAATTCTGAAGCCCCGGGACTTTTCCTATTGGGCGGCATTGGTGATGATACCCTCATTGGTTCACAAGGTAAGGACTATATAGACGGTGGCGAAGGTGCCGATACCCTGTATGGTTTGGGCGGCATGGATGCGCTCCAGGGTGGTTCCGGTAAGGATACCCTCGTGGGTGGTGGTAATGGGGATACGCTAGACGGTGGTGCTGATTACGATAAAACGATCACAGGTAGTGGTGATCATGTGGTGGATGAAGAGGACACATCTACGCAGACAACACAATATTTTGACCATAAGTATCTAAGTGGCACTGACGGTTGGTCATCTGATGACAAAACCATTAATGGCCAAAAGGAAACCATACTCGTCAAGGACCCCTCTTCATCGAATAATACGATTCATCTGAAGGTACCCGATGGGTATATGGCATTTGGTCAACCCGACGGAGCTGACCTGGTCATGACACTCCAAAAACTAGACGACAATGGCATTCCCACGGAAACCTCTATTGTTCGTTTTAAAGGGGTCTTGGCCAAGGATAATCAAACTCACATCAACATTGAGAGTGGCAGCAAACTTCACAATTCGGTTATTGACTTGGGTGGCGTTAATACAGGGTTTAACATTGTTTCAATGAAGAAAGGAAAGGCGGATGACGTTCTGATTGCCCCTAAAAACGAATTGGATAACTTGGGAATAAAGATTGATGAACTGGGTCATTCGACTGTCACGAAACCAGAAGCCGATAAAATCAACAAAGCCATGACGGGTAAAGATTCGGACAAAGTACAACACTATTGGATTGAAAGCACGACTGACAAGGACAACAAGCCCCTTACTACTGCGGAATCAACAGTCAATTCTGATGGCTCCATTAGCTTGTCATTGAAGGGACAGGCAATTGAAGATCTTGATTTAAATCTACCAGAGGGTTACCTCAACCCCATGACCCAACAAGGAAATGGTGAGCTGATTGTGACTGCGTTTCAATATAATCCAGATAAAAAGGTCATTGGTCAGTTGGTCATTAAGATCAAACAAGATGCCAACGGAAATCCAAAATCAGTGAACGGTGCCCCCACCGCTGCAATGGCCATCAAACTGATTGGTCAGAATAAAAAGGATAGTGGTGGTGTATTTGTGGGCAGCCAATTCTCAACAGACTCTTCCGAAGCTGGCGATAACGACATTATTTTCAATAATGAAAATCAGTAATAAACTTTCATTAAATAGAGCCCTTCAGCGGGTGCGCAAACACCACCTGCGCGACGGTCTTTGGCATCAAGCGCTTTCTTAATGTCCCCTGCCTGACGTCGCCCTTCCCCCACCTCCAAAACGGTGCCGACGATATTGCGAACCATCTGCTTTAAAAAGCCTTCACCTACAACATCACAGGCAATGAGGTGCCCTGCAAGTGGTGCCGCAGAGGCCACTTCCAGACGCGCATCTGCTTTCAATTCATGCCACTGGATATCCAATACAGTTCTTTCCTTGGACTTACTTTGATCATCAATTGCACAGTACGCCGTAAAATCATGTTGACCAACCAGCTGCTGGCTGACTTCATTCATTAGATCAATATTCAAGTCTCTAAACCGATGCCATGACCGATTGGATAAAATTGCGCTCGCATGGGGTGCATTCAGAATCAGATACCGATACCATTTCTTTTTGGCATCGCGTTGTGCATGAAAGTCAGATGGGGCGTCCTCAACGCTTACAACACGAATATCCGATGGCAAGATCGAATTGAGACCACGCAAAAATCCAAATGTCGGAATTTCGGTTGTGGTGTCAAAATGAACCGGCAGGCCCAGGGCATGAACACCGGAATCTGTACGCGATGAACCCACTAGAGACACATCATGCCCCACCATCGCTTTTACAGCTGACGTGACAACCTCTTGAATGGATAGGCCATTGTCTTGCACTTGCCAGCCACAATAGGCAGTGCCCACATATTCCAAAATCATTTTAATTCGACGTGAAAACATACGAACTCAAAAGGTAAAAAGGCAACCCAGGGAATACAGAGCGCCAGAAAGATTTAACCCACCACCACCAAAATTGTTGACCCATTTATACATACCTTCCAATATTATATAAACTTGTGTTTCCTTTTTTGACTCAGCAAAAGATTCATCAAGCCAGTGTGTTACTGGAATTTGCAACCCCGCCCCTCCATACAAGCCCTTCTTTACACCATATATTTTACTCCCAGAGTCATTCTCGCGGAATACGTCAAATTCAAGTCCACCACGAACATAGGGCGCTACCCACTGCTTTCGTGAGTACAAGAAATGGTATGATCCACCCACAGTAACGGGGAAAACCATCAGCGAAAAACTATCTTGAGAAACTGCGCCGGAGGTCGCGCCAATTGCGCTTCCAGTCTTGTAAAACATTCCGACCCCTACTTCGGCACCAATGCGCTCATTAAATAGAAAGCCCCCCTCTACCATTCCTTGCAAATTATAAAATGCTGGGAAAAAAACCTTCGTGGTACTTGCCGTTGGTTGCCACAAACTTAGTTTAGCATCGACAAACCAACCATACTTAATGAAGGGTGATTGAGGGACTTCAATGGTGCTATGCTCCGTAAAGTCACCAGCGATTGCCTTCGACTGCATAGACAAGATCACTAGAGGCATTAGCATGATAACTACTGCACGCCGTAGTCGAAGCCTCCAAATGGCGAGAACCAGAAGGAACCCCATCCAATAGAAATTGAATGAAGTCGACTGTTCTGCATTGGAAATCAAGCTACACCCAGATTCACCAGTATAACCCGCTGGCCCTACTGTTTGCTCAGGAGTTGCAGTAATCTCCAATCCACCCGAAAATGTATTCGTACGCGGACCCACATTGCCTGAATCATCAACACCTTCAATTGCCAAATAATATAGTGTTCCGTTGGTCAGCCCACCCACGACTCCTGTTAAAACTGAGTCACTGCCTTGCGTAACTGTTGCAGCCACAGTTGATTTAGTCGTAACAAGAACAGGATCTGTATCGGCATAAACATTATAGTGGTTGATGTCATTTTGGGTCAGTCGTACAAAATTGATATATGCACGCGTGTTGCCAAATGATGAACTCAAGACTGAAACTGCCGGTGGTGGCGTATCTACCGAAATTGATGCCACACGGCGTCCGACATTCCCTGCGCTATCTGTCACAAAGAAGTAGACTGAATTGGACCCTTCTTCGAAAGCAGATGAGTTGCTATCGTACGGAATGATCACATCCTGCGCTGTGTTAGCAGTCGTCACAGTTCCGTTTGTATTCCCACTGGAATCTTGCAGCAACGTTCCCGTTCCGGCAACAGTCCCACCTGATCGCATCACATAGGTGCCCGCTTCATCCGCTTGAAAATTAACCGTCACAGTTTCACCCACGCCCAAGCTACTGCCACCCCCTGAGTATGTTGTTGAATTAATCGTGACCCATGGATTATCCGAAATGACACCAATGTTACCACTCGCACCTGACACATAAATATAACCGTCTGTACTGGCAACCATGGGGCCTACGTTTGTAGATGCAAGAGGCTCATTATCATCTGTCGTAGTGCCTTCATCAAACACATCATTGTTTGTTGTATCGAAAATAGAAATACCCCCACTCCCCGCCACATAACCATAAACCCCTGTTGGTTGAGTGACATTGGTTATCAAAAGTTGGTTAAGATTACCATTGGGTGTGAGCGTAAATGTGGAAACCACACTTTTTGCAGAAATACTAAATTGCACGGCATTAATGGCTGTTTTATCAATCACATAAATGTACTGGCGGTCTGGCGTTGGATAAATCCCCATCAACTGATCGTTAGATGCATTGGTAAGCGACTGGTTTTCACTATTCACTGCAACCGCAAACGCCGCAGGAGAACCCAATGGAAAATAAATAATCGCACCCAGATTGGTACTCATATACACTTCGCTGGCATCCGAAGTAGATTGCGGCGAAAACACAATATTCTGCACCTGAAAGTTACCTACCAAACCCGTATCATTCAATGGAATCTGCGTTGCCGTGTTGGTACTGATAACATACTGGATAACACTGGTATCTGTCACATCAACAACAAAGAGCTTGTTGCCCCCAACAGAATCCGCGACACCCATTCCCAGTTGCTTTCCAGCCGCCAGTGTAATCAAAGTCGGAGCAGCAGTAATATTCCCCAAATCGTATTTGATCAAATTACCGTTATCTTGAGAGCAATAAACCGCATTTTGGGCAGATGAGTACATAAGCCCTACAAAGCTGGCTTGCGGAAAGGTATCAGTATCCTGTGTAATGTCGTAGGGTTGGGTCGCAGAAAGAGCAAAGGTACCTGTATCTACAATGGCAAACGTACTACTATAGCATACATAGAGAGAGGCATTATCGCTGCTAATCGCAAATTGAACCGCCTGACTGAGCCCAAGACTTAAATTGGCACTCACCTTGTTTGGAAAGGCCTGCGCAACACTGCTGAGAAGAACTCCCAACACTATGATTAATGCAGCACGCCTCACAGTCCCCCCTAACTGATTAGCCAATTAATTTTTGCTTCAACAGTAACTCAGCAATCTGCACAGCATTTGTTGCTGCTCCTTTGCGAATATTATCTGCAACAATCCAGCAATTTAGACCATGTGCAACTGTTGGATCATTGCGAATTCGTCCTACAAAAACTTCATCTCGTCCGGCACATTCAGAAGCAAGTGGGTAAATCTTCTCACCGGGATCATCCAGCACAACAACACCAGGTGCTCTCTCTAAAAACTCGCGTGCGGTCTCAGCTGACATCGGCTTTTCAGTCTCAATATTGACTGATTCACTATGGCCGAAATACACAGGCACACGAACTGCAGTTGCAGACACCTTGATTGAGTCATCCCCCATAATCTTGTTTGTTTCCTTAATCATTTTAATCTCTTCTTTAGTATACCCGTCCTCTGTAAATACATCAATATGGGGCAAACAATTGAAGGCAATTCGATGCGCAAATACACGTGGTTCTAAATCTTCCCCAGCATATAATGCTCGAGTAGAGCACGATAGTTCTTCAATCGCCTCTTTGCCAGCACCCGACACTGACTGATAGGTAGAAACAACAACGCGCTTAATCTTAGCTGCATCATGAATTGGTTTTAGGACTACAACAAGCTGGATTGTGCTGCAGTTTGGGTTTGCAATAATACGCCGTTCTGGGAGCTTATTCAGTGTCTGTGGATTCACCTCAGGTACCACCAGAGGAATATCTGCTTCCATACGAAACGCAGAGCTGTTATCAATGGCTACCGCTCCCGCTGCAGCAGCGACAGGACAAAAATCTGCGCTGACATTGCCACCCGCAGAAAACAATGCAACATCAACTCCCTTGAATGAGTCCTTGCTCAGTGTTTGCACATCCCAAGTCTTTCCATTGAACTCAACGGATTTTCCTGAAGAGCGTTCAGAGGCCAACGGAACTAACTTTGCCACCGGAAACTTACGTTCTTCTAGAA
Source organism: Deltaproteobacteria bacterium CG11_big_fil_rev_8_21_14_0_20_47_16 (assembly GCA_002796325.1). Taxonomy (GTDB): domain Bacteria; phylum UBA10199; class UBA10199; family 1-14-0-20-47-16; genus 1-14-0-20-47-16. Next base: position 60,575 of record PCXA01000015.1, read on the forward strand.
CGCGAATCATTTCCTCGCCCACCAACCCTGTAGCACCTACCACTGCAACTGTTAACCCAGACATACCATTCTCCTATTTCTTAAATAATTTTTCTAACGCCTCTTTTGCTGATTCAGTACGATCATCTACCGTGACAAACTTTTTTTCATTCAACTTAAAATAATCGCAGAAGTTTGCTTTTTCTTTATCTGCAACCCAATCCGCCATTGGTTCTCGACATTGTTTTGCGACATGAGTGTCATACCAGTAACATTGACGGCAGGCATGAAAATCTGCGGTACACTTTTTACAATGTGCCTGTCGACTGATTGGCAACGGTTCATCGATCGGCGTGCCACATCCAACACACACACCCATCAGTGCAAATCCTCACCTGACTGATCAAAACCATGAACATCTGATGGACGATGCCCACCGCGGTGTGCATCCCTGCGTTCCTTAATACGCTGAACCAGTGCCCGACTCTTGCGAAGTGTAATTAACTCCTCAGCAAGGCCACTCACCACATATAGCAACACCAGAACAAACAATGTAATCTGGGGCTCAGATGCAATGATAAAAATTGTCCCCACTGTGAGCACCAACGAGAAAAATGGCCAACGGGTGTGAAAGTCCATGTGTTTGAAACTGCGATACCGAATCGTCGAAACCATCAATAAGGCCAAAACAGCCACCATACCAACCATGACAACACTCCGCTTTGGAAGGAGGCTATCAGAAATATAGTCATGTAGAATAACGGTTGTTGCAATCATGTAGGCTGCAGAAGGAATTGGAAGACCTTGGAAGAAATTTTTCTCAACACTGTCTATTTGCACATTAAAACGAGCAAGGCGAAGTGCACCACACGCAAAATAAAGAAACGCCACAAGCCACCCAACACGCGGAAATCCTGATAGAGACCAAAAGTACATCAAAATACCCGGTGCCAGACCAAACGATGCCAGATCAACCAACGAATCATATTCAATTCCAAATTCAGATTCCGCATTGGCGAGACGTGCAACACGGCCATCTAAAAAGTCAAAAATCCCACCTGCTATAATTGCCACAGCAGCAGTCACAAACTCCATCTGAAGCGTCGAAACAATCGCAAAAAATCCGCAGAATAAATTGGCTGTTGTACACAAATTAGGCAGCAAAAAAACACCACGTTTAATACCGCGGCGACGTCCACGTTGTAAAAACATATCAGGGTCCATACTCATGGCAACCTCCCAAGAATGGTCTCACCTGCACGCACATTTTGATTTTTGGAAACGTTCAACACAGTGTCTATGGGAAGTAGCACATCAACACGCGATCCAAATCGAATCAAGCCACAGCGGTCACCTACTACAGCCTTATCACCCGCTTGGGCATAGCAAATGATACGTCGCGCCAACCAACCTGCTATTTGGGTAAACACAATTGGAGAACCCGAACTGCTTTCCATATAAAAGCTATTACGCTCATTTTCTAATGAGGCTTTATCAAGAGATGCCATTAGGAATTTCCCAGGATGGTATTTTACGTCTTTGACCACACCTGAAACAGGAAAGCGGTTGACGTGGACATTGAGTGGCGACATGAAAATACTCACCTGTCGCATCGGTCCATTTGTAAATTCCGACTTGGCGATTTCACAAATTTGGACCACACGGCCATCAGCAGGTGAAATCACCGCCTTGGGGTCATCGGGTATCTTGCGCCAAGGATTTCTAAAGAAATACAGGGAAAATGCAGCAAAGAAACTGGCAACCCAAGCAAGGATCGACCAGCCCAAAAGCTGTGCAATGATCGCCACAATAAAACCGCCGCCCACAAAGGGCCAGCCCTCGCGTGCAATATAGTAAGTCCGTGGGGCCGGACGATAGCATGAGTCCTGAGACATAGACTGAGGGAATTAGCATTAACCCTCTGTTTCTCCAACAGAATTTTAAAAGTTTTTCTTTTGAATTTTTACCAATTCCCCATATACTGCCCGCTCTTTATGAGCAAAGACACTGCAGATCGAACGGTCATCACTGCCGTCCATGACATTACACCTGATTCCGAAGCCAAGCGGGCCTATATCCTGTTTCTGACAGGCCCCCTTGTTGGCAAAATCCACCTACTGGAAGAAGGAACAACTTCGATTGGCCGTAGCGGGGATGTAGACATTGCTATCAATGACACACGCATTTCCCGTCATCACATTACTATTCGCGCACATGGCAATAAAGTCTCCATTGAAGACCTTGGCAGCACAAATGGTACGTACGTCAATGGAAAGCGCATTAATGGCACAACAGAATTACGGGATGGAGACAAGATTCAGTTGAGTTCTAACACCATTTTCAAATTTGCATGGCAGGATAAGACAGAAAATATTTTTCATAAAGAACTCTACAAAATGGCTGTTTTGGACCCCGCAACCGCTCTCTACAACAAGCGATATTTTTTAGAGCGTTTTACAGAGGAGTTTAGCTTGGCAAAGCGCTCTAAATCGCCTCTCTCCATACTCATCATGGACATCGATTTTTTCAAGAAAGTCAATGATACCTATGGTCATCTGGCAGGCGATTTGGTCCTACAACAAGTCGGTCAGCTCTTGAAAAAATTAACCCGCTACGAGGACGTCGTTGCCCGCTACGGTGGTGAAGAGTTTATTGTCCTCCTGCGAGGGAATGGTGAAGATGCCGCCTATCTAATGGCAGAGCGTATTCGCAAATCCATTGAAAGCAGCCATTTTGAATTTGAGGGAAAGCAGATTCCCGTCACCGTCAGCCTAGGTCTTTGCGCACTCCCCACAACCGACGAAAACATCACCACAGAAGCCATGATTAAAATTGCGGACGAACGACTATACCATTCTAAAGAAAGTGGCCGTAATCGTGTCACGAGGGCCATATGACCAACAACATCTCCGAACTTTTTTCACGCATTGCCCCCAGTTATGACAAGCTCAACCATCTACTGAGCTTCTCTCAGGATAAACGTTGGCGCAAATTGATGATTGATGCCATTACGCCCAAGCTATCGCTACGGGTTGTGGATTTATGTGCTGGCACACTTGATTGCACAGTCGCCCTACTCCGAAAATTTCCACAAGCTGAAATTGTTGCAGCTGACTTTAGCCAAGAGATGCTTGATAGGGGTATGGAAAAGGTTCCCCATGTCTTTCAAAACCATGTCAGCATTCAGTGCGTCGACGCTCTACAAATGGAATTGCCCCCACGTTCGGTTGACGTCGTGCTTTGTGCCTATGGCATGCGTAATATTCCTGACCAAAGCGCTATGTTACGCAAGATCCATACTTGGCTCGCCCCAGGTGGCGAATTGATTATTTTAGAATTCTTCCGCCCACGTACACGCTTGGCGCGATTTTTTTCAAATACCTATAGCAAATATATTTTACCAACTATCGGTGGATTGGTGTCAGGCGACAAACAAGCCTACAGCTACTTACACGCCTCAATTCAAGAATTTTATTCATTGCCTGCATATCGCGCATTGCTCGCACAATGCGGCTTTCATATTGTTCGCGATGAAGACTTAACTGGTGGTATTACATCTTTGATCGTTGCCACCCCCATTTTATGACGACATCACCCAAAATTGTTGTAGCCATTAGCGGCGCTAGCGGTGCAATTTATGCCAAGCGCCTGCTTGACCATTTACGACAAACACCTGCAACTGTTGCCATCGTCATAAGTGACCATGCCCGCCAAATTTGGAATGCTGAAGTGGAAACAAATATCCAATCATATGACTATAAGATCTATGACAAACATGACTTTAGTGCGCCCTTTGCGAGCGGCTCAAATGTTTGGGATGCCCTCGCTATTGTGCCCTGCAGTATGGGCATGCTCGGACGTATTGCACACGGCTATTCTGACGACCTGATTGCTCGAGCTGCCGACGTTTTCATGAAGGAGCGTCGCAAAATAATTGTTATGCCACGTGAAACGCCACTTAATTTAATTCATATCGAAAACATGAAGCTTGTAACACTCGCTGGCATCACGATCATGCCCGCCATGCCATCCTTCTATTCAGGTGCCAAAACGCTAGAAGAAGCCGTGGATACGGTTATCCATCGGGTTTTGGATCACTTGCCACTGGAGCGTATCAGAAGTAGCCGTTGGGGGGATTGATGCTTCAAAAAATTAAACACACGCTTGAACTTGTTCGATTCTCACACTCCATTTTTGCACTACCATTTGCATTGGGCAGTATGGTGATTGCAGCCGATGGGTTTCCACAACAACTTCTGATTCTAAAAATCATTATCGCTATGGTTGCAGCACGCACCATGTCCATGGCCTTTAATCGGTGGATCGATGCCGATATTGATTCCAAAAATCCACGCACTGCATCACGCCATATTCCAGCTGGTATACTCAGTAAACGATACGTCATTGGTCTTACATTTCTGATGTTGGTCATATTTGAGTTGGTCTGTTTATGGATAAACCCACTTGTCTTTCAACTCTCTCCCATCGCGTTGGCTGTTTTATTGGGTTATTCTCTATGTAAGAGATTTACCTCACTCTCGCACTTTGTACTGGGGCTCGCGCTTGGGATTTCACCCGTCGGGGCATGGATTGCTGTTACTGGCCAATTTTCGTGGATCCCAGTTCTGTTATGTGTGGCCATTGTCATTTGGGTGGGCGGATTTGATATAATTTATGCCCTTCAGGACGAAGCGTTTGATCGCCAATCTGGCCTCCATTCCATGGTCGTGCGGCTGGGACGAAAGCGTGCCGTTATTTTAGCGTGTTTCCTTCAATTGGGAATGCTCTTCCCGCTGGCCCAATTTGGCCTTCAAACCGGCCTTAAAGGCCCATACAATGGGTTCTTGGGTGTTATTTTGGCTATCCAGCTCATCATGTGTATTCTCGTCATCCAACTCTATATACGGAAACGCTTAACCCCATCTCCAAAACTCGGAAATCTACTCCTAATGCTTAACGGATTAACGGGTGTTGCCTTTTTATTGGCCTGCCTATTTGGAATATAGTATTCTTTGGAATTCACAGAGGAATTCCCTTGCACGAGCGTAGTGGCAATGCTAGGTACGCCGCTCATTTCAGAGGTATCCGAAGGAGATTTTTATGGCACGGAAATGCGATATTTGTGGCAAAGGCGTCTTAACAGGCAACAACGTGAGCCACGCAAACAACAGAACCCGCAAACGGTCTCTTCCAAATTTGCAGGCTGTGAAAGCTGTTATTGCTGGCACAACCAAGCGTATCAAAGCATGCACACGTTGCATTCGTAGTGGTTCTGTCGTTAAGGCCTAGTCAGCACTAGCTCCTCACACGTTCAACCTGAATCACACCCTTGATTTTCTCGAGTGCATTCATGACATGACGAAGTTGCGCTGTGTCACGTACTTCCACTTCGAAGATGTTGATAGCCTTTTTGTCATCCATGGCTCGCGCAGAGGCTTCCTTGATATTCACACCTTGATCTGTGATAGCTTCGCTCATACTACTCAGCAATCCAGGACGATCCACACAAATTACTTTGATACGCGCATTGCGTGTAAGACCTGATGATGTATCCCACTCCAGAGGAACGGTACGTGCACTATCGCTCGCCAATATTTTTGGGCAATCAATCGTATGAACACTAATGCCTCGTCCGCGCGTTACAAATCCCACGATGGCATCACCTGGCACGGCATTACAGCACTTTCCAAATGTAATGAGCACATCGCTAATTCCATTCACCTTTACCAAGCCGCGTGACGATTTACCCCTAATCTTACTGACAAATCTTCCGATAGTCGTAGGTACATGCTCTTTTGCTTCTTTCTTCTCAACTGCCTCAACAGCCTCTTTGGGTAAAAAGCGCGAAATCAGATCCAATGGCATCATTTTGCCGTAGCCAATGGCTACATAGATACCATCTATGTCTTTTGTGTTTATTTCCTGCATGTATTGCGAAACTTCTGTGCTCTTCAATAACTTAGAGATAGAAACACCGTATCGTTCACACTCTTTTTCAAGCAGCTGCCGCCCAATCGTACATGCAGTATCACGCTCCTCTTGCCGAATATATTGCCGAATCTTGGCTTTAGCCCGTGAGGTCACTACAAACTTAAGCCAATCTTTGTTGGGACGTCCATTTTTTTGGGTCATGATTTCAACCGCATCACCACTATGTAGCTGGTAGCGTAGTGGAACAATGCGACCATTCACCCGTGCACCCACACAACTATGCCCAACATCAGTGTGAATATCGTAAGCAAAGTCAACTGGGGTCCCGCCTTGAGGCAGTTCTCTTAATTCTCCATTTGGAGTAAATACATAAATGTCATCTGTAAACAAATCGAGCTTTACCGTATCCATAAACTCAGCAGGCTCATTCAGATCACGCTGCCATTCCAATAGTTGTCGTATCCACTTAAACTTCGTCTCATCTTTAGACTCGATCGCCCCTTTTTCCTTATATTTCCAATGTGCCGCAATTCCACGCTCCGCAATTTCATCCATCTCACGTGTACGTATTTGGAATTCAACACGCTCCCCCTTAGATGCAACAACAGTCGTATGAAGAGATTGGTAATTATTGGCCTTCGGCATTGCGATATAATCTTTAAAACGTCCGGGGATAGGACGCCATAGCGAGTGGATAAGGCCTAAGATGGCATAGCACTGACTTAAATCATCGACAATAATCCTAAAGGCAATGATATCATGTACTTCATCAAGCGTAATATTTTGGTGCTCCATTTTACGATGGATACTATAGTAGTGTTTGAGACGTCCCGAGACCTCGCCAGGCAGATGGTGTTCTTGCAATTTCTTTGAAACAAGGTCCTTCACTTCATCGATATATGACTGCAATTCTGCCTTACGCTTTTCAATTTGTGAAGCGATCCCCTTGTACATTTCTGGATTGAGATATTTGAAAGCCAGATCTTCAAGCTCCACTTTCATCTCTTGGATTCCCAATCGGTTTGCAATGGGAGCATAAATCTCTTGCGTCTCTTTCGAAATCTCAACTTGCTTCTCCTCGGTCATAAACTCCAAGGTACGCATGTTGTGAAGACGATCTGCCAGTTTGATCAAGATGACTCGTATGTCTTGAGCCATTGCAAGAACCATTTTGCGGAAGTTTTCGGCCTGCTTTTCAACGTTGCTCGAAAATTTGATTTTACCCAACTTGGTGACACCATCTACCAATTTGCGCACCTCAGCACCAAAAAGCTGTTCTATCTCTTCAAGTGTCGCTACCGTATCCTCAACGGTATCATGCAAAATGGCCGCAACAATACTGGAGATGTCCATCTTCATATCTGCCAGAATACTTGCAACAGCAACAGGATGTACTAGGTAAGGCTCACCGGAACGGCGCGTCTGCCCTTGGTGCGCTTTGGCTGAGAACACATAGGCTTTTTTAATTAAATCGAGATCCGCCTCAGGATTATACTGGGAGACTTGATCCAGAATGTCATTTAATCGAATCATTCTTTCCCTTGTGGCGGCAATGCAGCAATAAGGACTTCCAAACGCTTAACGGCATCTAGCAAATCATCGTTAACCACTTCGTAATCATACCGGTTTTTCATTGAAAGTTCAAAGTGTGCATCTTGAATGCGTTGCGCAATGTCACTATCTGTGTTGGTGCCGCGCCCCCGAAGCCGTTCCTCAAGGATATCAAGCGAAGGCGGACACAAAAACACTAAAACCGCTTGAGGGTACAATTTCTTAACAGACAAGGCACCTTGCACATCGATATTCAGGACAACATCGCTACCTTGATCTAGAAGATCCATGCAGGTCTTTCGTAATGTGCCATAGCGATTTCCATGAACCGTTGCCCATTCTAAAAACTCATTGGCCTGAACCTTGGCGCCAAACTCTTCCTCTGTAAGAAAATTGTAATCATGTCCATCCACTTCACCAGGACGCGCTGCACGCGTTGTACAGGTCACGGCACGCACAAGTTTTGGATTATGCTTTAATAGCCTGTCAATCACTGTTGTTTTACCAGTGCCTGACGGTGCAGAAATAACGATGAGGTGTCCCTGTACCATAAGATCACTCTATATTTTGAACCTGTTCGCGTAGCTTTTCGAGACCACTTTTTATTTCAACTACCAATCGAGAAATATGAGTATTAAGTGCTTTGGATCCAATGGTATTAATTTCACGATTCATTTCCTGAAGCAAAAAGTCCAACTGACGCCCAATTGGGCCTTTGTCACTCAATGACCCCCGATATTGGGCAAGATGGCTTTGTAGGCGTGTTATTTCTTCAGCAACATCTACACGTTCAGCTAATGGAGAAGTATCATCTTGGAGGCGACGTTCATCATTATCTGCCAGTTTTTGAATTTGTTTCACAAGAACATTTAACTTCACAATGCGGGCTGATTGATCCTTTTGCAAAAAACGCCCCTCAGTATCACGCATTTTGTTAAGTCGAGCTATTGCCTGAATCGCCACCCTTTTAACCTGTGGCCACAGTGTCTCATACGAAACATTTGATTCCTGTGCGACAATCAACTCACGTATATCAACATAATCCAATATATTGGTGGATGGCTTCTGGCCAATAAGTTTTGCAAGGCGTCTCAGAACGGATTGATATTCATGAACTAAAGGTTCATTAATAGCCAAGTGAACCTTTGGCTCAACACCAATTTTTTCCTTTAGGAAAAAATCGATTTTTCCCCTCTCGATAAGACCTTGGATTAATTTGCGCAGCTTAGGATCTAACACACCCATTTTGGGTGGAATTTTAAGTTGCAAATCACAGTAGCGGTGGTTGACTGTTCGAATTTCTATAAAGAACTTTCCCTTTCCTACTTTCCCTTCAGCAGCACCATATCCTGTCATTGAACGCATACGTCACCCCTCAAATACGATTTTAGTATCTCCAATTTCAACGACATCACCAATCTTTAAAACACGTGACTCTACTTCCTGTCCATTCACAAATGTACCGTTTTTGCTCACAAGGTCTAAAACGCCCACGGTGTGACCATCGAAGAAAAACATCGCGTGCACTCTCGAAACAGAGCTATCGTCAAGCACTACGTCACTTGTGCGACGAAAGCGACCCAGTTCACTTGTTGCAACATCTTTACCTTCCAATTGTGAATATTGTTTTCGAATGTACTGATGGACAAGCCCTTTAGTACTCTCATCCAGCACTAGTGGCATATCGATATGCATCACCATTGTACGATTAGGATCATTAGGCGGACGTCCGACAACTTTACATGTCCCATATTCTAAATAAAAACTACGAGGGGCAGATTGCGACGGTTTCTCACGAAACCGAACTGCCTTCTGCCCCTCGGCTATTGAACTTGTTTTTTCACCACTCTTGGAATCAATTGCCTCATCTAAAACCAGATGAGGAATGGAATCACGAATGGGGTACAACACATGACAGGCAACACAAGCTACACGCTGTCCATCTGCCTCTTCTCTCAACTTCCCATGGCATCGTGGACAGGCGATTAAATCAAGGAGCATCGGTGCAAGTGCCATGCAGCTCCCTCTATGATTTATTTGCCTTTACCTGAGTTAAAATCCTGGATCACGCGCGATGTCAAATCTGTCTTGGTTGGTGCATACAATACTTGCGACTTCTCTAGGATAATATCGTACGAATCTTTTTGACCAATTTCAGCGGCAATTTTTTGGAGACGGACAACAATGTCACCTGTAACTTTTTGCTGTTTGGCTTGGAATTCGGCTTCATATGTCTTTGCACGTTCACCGTATTCCATATATTTCTTGCGGAAGGTTTCTTCCTTTTCGCGCAATGCATCTGCAGACAAAACAAGGCGCTGTTTATCCAACTCGTCCTTCATGGCCTTAAGCTGAACTTCCATATCTGCAAGCTGCTTTTGCTTAGCATCAAATTCTGTTTTTAATTGTGCCTTGGCTTTTTTACCTTCGTTGACATCATTCAATGCCTTCTGAAAATCAACATAACCAATTTTGACATTATCATCGGCCTTCGCAAAACTGGCTAGACCAAGCATTGATACTGCCAATACACCTGCAACTAATACACGTTTCATTGGGCTCCTCCTCAAAGGGGTTTATTGATAAGTTGTGATTGGAATCACTCACATAAATTCTCACTACTGACAAGTAAAATACTGAAAACATGGATGTTTTAAGAAATTACAAAATTTCCAAACTTTGGATTAAATCTCACTTACCGATAATCACTGTAGGTCATCATACCACTCGCCAATCCCACCGAACGTAACCTTCTTACTAGAACCTCTTGGGCATTAAGGGCTTCCGATAGAGAAATACCGGGGCCTTCTTGAACCAACTCAATAATGCTGCGCACGTAGGCAATAGCATCCTGGCGCTCGGGGAAAAGAGGCTCTACCCTCAAAAACAATGGTGCAATAACTTTACGCGCCTCATCAGCAGTGTGACGATTCCAGCACATTCCTAAAAGGCAAGTGGCTTCTCCCACAGCGCTATCAAGGATATCCTCAGCTCCCGACAGGTTCCCCCCAAAAGAGTTACCCACTACGTAACTAAGTCGATGTGACTGAACGCTTTCAACCATATTTCCCTCCTTTTGAGCAGGCAGCGCTTATTAACTAAAAAAACAAAAACCCCGCCAGAAAAATCTGGCGGGGTTTTAATATAAATCCGGCAACGTGCTACTCTCCCACACATGATAATGTGTAGTACCATCGCCGCTGAGGGGCTTAACGGCCGTGTTCGGGATGGGAACGGGTGTGACCCCCTCGCTATGGTCACCGGAAGATCTCGGTAGTCAATTCGACTACCTATTAGCTTGTCAATTGATGCTGCGACCATTTATAGGTGCGCCCCATCATACAAATCAATACAAATTCCACGCAATCCAACATTAAGTTGGGCCTCTCGCTTCACTATCGCTAGTGAAACCGAAATAAAATACGTTGCAGATTATGAGTCATTTCATGTCGTGCCCGTTTCCGAGCACGACAAAAAAATGGTCAAGTCGAACGACTGATTAGTACTGGTTAGCTCCACGCATCACTGCGCTTCCACACCCAGCCTATCGAACACGTAGTCTACGTGTAGTCTTCTTACCCCTAAAGGAGTTGGGAAATCTAGTTTTGAGGCGAGTTTCCCGCTTAGATGCTTTCAGCGGTTATCTCATCCGTACATAGCTACCCAGCCATGCCACTGGCGTGACAACTGGTAGACCAGAGGTACGTCCATCCCGGTCCTCTCGTACTAAGGACAGGTCCTCTCAAATTTCCTACACCCACGACAGATAGGGACCAAACTGTCTCACGACGTTTTGAACCCAGCTCGCGTACCACTTTAATTGGCGAACAGCCAAACCCTTGGGACCTACTTCAGCCCCAGGATGTGATGAGCCGACATCGAGGTGCCAAACCGCCTCGTCGATGTGAACTCTTGGAGGCGATCAGCCTGTTATCCCCGGCGTACCTTTTGTCCGATGAGCGATGGCCCTCCCATGTAGAACCACCGGATCACTAGGACCTGCTTTCGCACCTGCTTGACTTGTATGTCTTGCAGTTAAGCACTCTTTTGCCCTTACACTCAACGGCTGGTTTCCAATCAGCCTGAGAGTACCTTCGCGCGCCTCCGTTACTCTTTTGGAGGCGACCGCCCCAGTCAAACTACCCACCAGACATTGTCCTCGATCTGGATGACAGATCAGAGTTAGAACTCCAGACTAAACAGGGTGGTATTTCAAGGTTGGCTCCACTCAGGCTAGCGCCCAAGCTTCAAAGCCTCCCACCTATCCTACACAGTTTATACCGAAGTTCAGTGCCAAGTTGTAGTAAAGGTGCACAGGGTCTTTCCGTCTTGCCGCGGGTAGACCGCATCTGCACGGCCAATACAATTTCGCTGAGCCTCTGGTTGAGACAGTGTGGCAATCGTTACGCCATTCGTGCAGGTCGGAACTTACCCGACAAGGAATTTCGCTACCTTAGGACCGTTATA
>PCXA01000015.1:77529-124163 GCA_002796325.1 Deltaproteobacteria bacterium CG11_big_fil_rev_8_21_14_0_20_47_16
TCAGCAATCTCACCTGTGCCGTCAGGCGAACCATCATCAATAACGAGTATATCCAAGTTTAAATTTTGAGATAAAATGGATTTACAGAGACGTTCAATGTTTTCACTTTCGTTGTAGGTGCACAGCAGCACTAAAGTTTTCATAATCATCTTGTATTGAATTGTTTACAGATCTGACAAGATATTTATATGGTGTTAGCATGAAAAATTTACCACAAAAACAGCGAGCAATCTTTCTAGATCGCGATGGCGTCATTAACAAATCAATTATGCGCGGTCCAAATTGGGTAGGTTCCCCGCGTGAATTGCATGAGTGGCAATGGACAGATCACATCCATGAAGCTATTCGCAAACTTCATGCTGCTGGCTACCTTCTCATAGTTGTAACAAATCAACCAGAAGTGCCTCGTAAGCAACTGACCATTGGGCAGCTTACAGCATTACATGAACTAATGTGCAGGGAGCTTCCTGAAATTGATGACGTTTATGCCTGCACACACGACAACGAGGATAATTGTAATTGTCGCAAGCCCAGACCTGGCATGCTTTTAGAAGCAGCAAAAAAGTGGGATATTGATTTAAAAAACTCTTGGATGATTGGTGACCGAGCAAAAGATATCGAAGCAGGTAAAGCTGCGGGGTGTAAAACATGTCTCATTGAATATGGCTATACCTATCCGTGTGACCCAGATTTGACATGTAAGAGCTTACTTGAATTTGTTGCTGTATTTGAAAAGTAGCCTTCCATCTACTGCAACGAGAGCTTCAAAAATCGCCGCTTGCCAACTTGCAACAAATAGTCCCCTTTATTGACGATACTGTGTTTTGCGTCCTTGATCACAACATCATCCACCCTTACCCCTCCCTGAGAGATGAGGCGGCGGGCTTCGCTATTGCTCTTGGCAAGACCAAGCTCGGCCATCAGAATTGCCAACTCTTTAGGTGAACCATCGGATTTGATTTGCTTCTCTTCAATTTCATCTGGCTTACCCTTCTGCGCAAAAACTTGTTCAAAGTTCTTTTCTGCCTCATCGGCTGCCTGCTCTGAGTGAAAACGGGCCACCACTTCTTTGGCTAGAGCGACTTTTGCAAGCTTGGGGTGCCCTGCTTTTAGAGATTTAATTTCATCCAGCGTTTTGGTGCTGAGCAATTCATAGTAGCGCCACATTAAGTCATCTGTGATTGATAAAAGTTTACCAAACATTTCTTGTGGGGGCTCTGTGATGCCAATGTAGTTGCCGTACGACTTGCTCATCTTCTGCACACCATCGGTGCCTTCAAGGAGTGGCATGGTGAGCAAGGCTTCGGCGGATTGGCCATACGCACGCTGAATTTCGCGAGCGACAACCAAATTAAACTTTTGATCTTGGCCACCCAATTCCACATCGGCCTTCAATGCGACAGAGTCATAGCCTTGCAGCAATGGGTAGATGAGTTCATGCAATGACAATGGTTGCTGTTCTTTAAGACGCTTTCCAAAATCATCGCGCTCAAGAAGGCGGGCCACCGTGTATTGTGAGGTTAACTTAATAAAATCCGTTGGGGTAAACTTTGCCAGCCACTCAGTGTTAAATCGAATTTCTGTTTTGTTGCGATCCAAAACTTTGAAGGCCTGATCAGTATATGTCTTGGCATTGGCCTTGATTTCGTCAGGTGTTAACGCAGGGCGTGTTTTGGAACGACCAGAAGGATCTCCCACGCTAGCCGTAAAATCCCCGATCAAAAAAATGACCTGGTGACCCAAGTCCTGAAACTGGCGCAACTTATGAATCAACACCATGTGACCCAAATGCAAGTCAGGTGCTGTCGGATCAAAGCCCGCCTTCACACGCAGCGGTTTCCCTGCTTTCAGCTTTTCTTTCAACTCAGCTTCACCGATCAATTCGACAGAGCCACGTTTGATTTCATCTAATTGTTTTTCCGGTGCCATCATAATTACTCCTGAATTTGCAGACGGCGAATGGATAACGCATGACCCGTCTTTTCATCAACTTCTAAAATAAGACCATTAATTGCCACACCCTTATCCGCCACTTCCCAATTCTTTTCTTTGCCATCGCTCAAGAACCGCTTGATACCATCTTGGGGACGCACACCAATCACAGAGTCATGCGGGCCCGTCATACCAATATCAGTAAGATAAGCAGTCCCTTTAGGCAGCACTTGTTCATCAGCCGTCTGCACATGGGTATGCGTGCCATACACACAACTCACGCGGCCATCCAAATACCAGCCCATCGATTTTTTTTCGGATGTTGTTTCGGCATGGATATCCACCACAATTATTGGTGTGGAGACATGCATGTCCGTGACCAATTGATCCACGACCGTAAATGGATTGGCATGAACGTCCCCTTCGTGCATGTGCGCACGGCCCTGCACATTTATGACGCCTACCAACGCACCATTTTTGGCAGGGAAAACGCCAAAGCCTTTTCCAGGGCGATCACTTGGTGCATTGTGCGGACGGAGTAGATTCTTCTTTTCGGATAAGTAATTGTTAATATCGCGCTGTTCCCAAATGTGATTGCCCGATGTCATGACATCAATTGGTAGCTGTGAAAATTCGTCATAAAGCTTGGGCGAAATACCGCGCCCACCCGCCGCATTTTCAATATTAACGATGACAAAGTCAGCGTCGAGCTCTTCACGCAGTCCGGCCAATTTGGATTTCAAAATAGCCCGACCGGGACGACCAAAAATGTCACCGATGCAGAGAATTCTCATCTTATTTTGCGTATTCCACTGCGCGTGTTTCGCGCACAACGGTTACTTTGATTTGACCCGGATAGGTCATTTCATTTTGAATCTTCTTGGCAATGTCGCGTGACAATACCACCGCTTGCGCATCTGTGATTTTCTGATGATTCACAATCACACGAATTTCGCGACCCGCTTGAATGGCGTATGCTTTGTCCACGCCTTTGAAAGAAGTACTGATATTTTCCAAATCTTCAAGGCGCTTCATGTAGGCTTCCAAGACTTCGCGGCGGGCACCCGGACGTGCGCCGGACAACGCGTCGGCCGCGTCTACAAGTGCATCCAATGCGGATTCTTGTGGAATGTCTTCGTGGTGGGCACCGATTGCATGGCAAACTTCGGGATCTTCTTTGCACTTGCGTGCCATTTCCATGCCGATCAATGCATGCGATCCTTCCACTTCATGACTCACTGATTTACCCACGTCATGCAAGAGTCCAGCGCGGCGGGCCTTCTTCACATCCATACCCAATTCGCCGGCCATCAAGCCGCACAAAAAGCCAACGTCGATAGAGTGGCGCAGCACGTTTTGAGCATAGCTAAAGCGGTACTTGAGCATTCCCACATGTTTCACCAAATCTGGATGCATGGTGCCAAGACCTAGCTCCATAATGGCCTGTTCGCCTGCTTCTTTAATGGTGCCTTCCACTTCCTTTTCCATTTTGGCGACGATTTCTTCGATGCGTGCAGGGTGAATACGGCCATCTTGAATCAAATGTTCCAATGTACGACGTGCCACTTCACGACGAATCGGATTGAACCCTGAAAGCACAACGGCTTCTGGCGTTTCATCCACGACAATATCAATGCCAGTTGCTGCTTCGAGCGCGCGAATATTGCGCCCTTCGCGACCAATGATACGCCCCTTCATTTCTTCATTGGGCAAATGCACAGATGAAATGGAGCGCTCTGCAACATGGTCACTTGCCATACGCTCAACAGAGATACTGATGATTTTGCGCGCTTCCGCTTCTGCCTTTTCCTTGGCTTCATCGACAATAATCTTCACCTGATTGGCGGAATCCATTTTGGCGTCATCAATCAGCGAATCAATCAACTTTTTCTTGGCTTCTTCTTGGGTGAGACCCGCTGCTTGCTCCAATGTCTTGCGGGCTTCTTGCAAGGCCTGTTGATGCTGGGCCTCAATTTGTTCGAGTTGTTTCTTACGCGCTTCTAATGCCTGCACTTCACGATGCTGCTCGGATTCACGCTTTTCAATCTGATCAAACTTCTTTTCCAACGCCTCTTCACGCGTCATGAGGCGATTTTCAGTTTCTTGAAATTCGCGCATCTTCGTTTGAATGGTCTTTTCAAGCTCTGCACGTGCCTTGAGTTCTTTATCGCGCACTTCCAACTCTGCTTCCTTACGCAATGACCGCGCATTGGATTCGGCTTCTTTCAAAAGCGATTCTGCTTGCACGCGGGCCGCTTGTAACCGCTGTGAGCCACCCTTTCTAAAAATCATGACGGCAAAGAAAAACCCACCAACAATACCCACAACTGCTGCACCAATTGAAACAATTACTGACATGTCCATCACAAACCTCCTAAATACGTATGACGCCGGACTCAGTTACAACCATGTGCATCCGTACATCATGCGGTTCACAGGGGACTTGGTCGATCAAACATTCATCGACACACACCCCTACTCGGCAGCCGCTCACTTGAGGCAGATACCGGTCATAAAACCCCTTACCCAGTCCCAGCCGGCCACCTTGACGATCAAAGGCAACGCCCGGGACGATTATCAGATCGCAGCGACCAGGGTTAAGTCGCGGCGCCTTTACAGACGGTTCTAAAATACCAAATGCCCCCCGGGTCAATTCGGCGGGCTGCAGGACTTGGTAAAACGCCATGTCCTGCCCAGTCACATGCGGGAAAAAACACTGCTTCCCATCACTGCGGCAGCACTCCCAAAATGGAGAGAGATCAATTTCATCTGGCGTTGCAGAAAACAACGCGATGTTGTGACCTGTCTGATATTCGGGCAGCTGCGTTAAACAATCTGCAACTGCCTGACTTGCCAATTGCCGTTGCTCAGGTAAAACGCCACGACGTCGATCGGCATAGCGCTTACGCAGCGATACTTTGTCTGCACTCATAATTGTGTATGGTGGAAATATTACGAAAAACGATGGATGAAAGGCTTATGAAGTCGCGTGAATACGCATGTCGTCACCCGGATGTCCATGATGAAGGAAATCCGATAAGCTACTATTATTAAAAGTTTTTTTAACAAGTAAGTGAATGGACATGGTCACACTTTCAAAATCCTTCAAAGTTCCAATTGTTTTTCTTTAACCACCAACAATTTCGTTCCGTGTGCGGTACGGAACGAAACCGTTCAAGATTAAAGCTATCAAAATTATATCCCCACCATGGCCGTGTGAACCCATTTTTTGAACCCCGTTGAACGAGGTGGGCACCCCACCCACCGCTTTAGGCTTCTCCCTTTACAGCTATGGGAGCTTGCACACCGCGATGCTTAGGCCGGGTTCCCTAAAAATGGACATCGGTCCAAAAAATAGAGCGTCCATCACGTACCCGGCAGGGATTTCCAATTTAAAAAAGAGCAACAACTCCGACCATTCTACAGGCTTACATCTGCAAATCAATAAATTCGATCATTTGCGCAATCTTTCTTTCAACCTGCTGAAATGATTGATCTTTTTTACCTTTGTATTTTAGGAATTCGTCGGCAATATTCATGGCGGCCAACAACACCACGTTCAAAGATGGCGCCGATTTGGTCTTGGAAATAATTTCGTTGATTTTTTTGTTCACCAAATTGGCGACTTCGACGACGTAATTGTCATCGGAATCGCTGCGGACCATAAATTTTTGGCCCATGATGCTGACTTCTACGGATTTAGCTGCCATATCCCCCGCCTAATACTTCACTTGAAACCTGTCAAGCGAAGTCTCTATGTGACAATGGTTTTGGGGATATTTATATTTTATTTAGCACGTTCCACAATGCTTGGTAATGGCGGAACCGCATGAAAGAATAGCGCCATTTTGAGGACGCCTCGCATCAGATCAAATCGTGGTAGTTGTGCAACACGACTGGCTTGGCAACTAGAGGATCTACTATAATACTCCTCAGAGGGAGGGGTATAATCTGGGCTTGAATGCCAAGCGGTATTATTATCGTACGAAGAAGGAGGGTAATTCCATTGCCCACCTTCACCTCCAGCCAGCGCAACAGCCTTGGACCATTCACTCTCAGTCAAACCACCTTTGATATTATTGCTCATAACATTCTCCTATCAATTTAGTTGATAGCCCAATGATCGGCCCATCGCCAAAAAGGTTGCTTATTTTTACACCAACTCAAACTCGGTTTGGCGGCGGAGCATGTCGACGGCGACGACACGAACTTTGACGACTTCGCCAATGTGGTACTCCTTTTTGGTTTTGCGGCCGACTATGGCGTGGCGGCTGGGATCGAATGTAAAACGGTCCCCGGCCATTTTTTGGAGTGGCACGGTGCCTTCGACAAAATATTCGTTTAATTCCACATAGAAACCATACTTGCTGCAGTGGGAAATGATACCAGTGAAGACCTCGCCCACGTGCTGCTGCATAAACGACGCTATATATAATGATACCATTTCGCGTTCGGCTTCCATCGCCACACGCTCACGGCGGGAACAATGCTTGGCCGCCACAGCCAAATCAATCCCCTTATGAAGCACTGGTTGGGGCTTTTCGCCCTTTTTGCGATCAATCACGTTGCCAAGTAAGCGGTGAATGATCAAATCGGGATAACGGCGAATCGGTGACGTGAAGTGGCAATAGCATTTGGAAGCCAAACCAAAGTGACCAATGTTACCCGGGTCGTACACGGCTTGGGCCATGGCGCGCAGGAGCATGTGATTGACGAATCGCTCTTCGGGTTTACCGTGCACTAATTTGGTGAGTCCCGAAATGTGTGTGGGTTGCATGGGGCGTGGCACTTTGGGTTTGTAACCCAGGCTGTGCATGAGATCGATTAGCATTTCAATGCGTTCTTCGCTGGGCTTGTCGTGAATACGGTAAACGCAGCCGGCTTTGGAATTAGTAAGAAAGCGTGCAACGGCTTCATTCGCCATAATCATGAGCTCTTCAATTAAGAAGTGCGCAAAGAAGCGATTGGCCTTTGCAATTTGTTCCACGTCACCTGTTGCAATATCCAATTCAATGGCAGGCTCCGGCAAGTCAAAGTCCACCGTGCCGCGATCACGGCGCATTTGGCGTAGTAACTTAGCAGCCCTTTCCAATTGGCGAATGGAATCCAACACATTGTCCGGCAAGTGCGGCATGTGACTGGTATTGCCTGTCAGAAATTCTTGAACCTGGTTGTACGTGAGGCGTGCATGACTGCGAATAATGCCGCGATAAAACTTTGTTTCTTTGATCTCGCACTTAGGCGACAGCAAAACCTCACAGACCATAGAATAGCGGTCAACATCGGGACGCAAACTACAGACATCTTCAGATAAGGCCTGGGGCAACATGGGAATACAGAAGCCAGGGAAGTACACCGACGTACCACGGCCATAGGCTTCTTCATCAAGTGGCGTGCCTGGACGAACATAGTGACTCACGTCGGCAATCGCAACCCAGATGCGAATGTCTTGACCTTCGACTTGCGCAGCAACTGCATCGTCAAAGTCCTTGGCAGTTTCACCGTCAATCGTCACCAGTGGCACACGACGCAAATCAGTACGACCATGCCCACCATGAATTTCTTCACGCGCTTCACGTTCCGCTTCGGTAACAACATTTTCAGGGAACTCTTCTTGTAACTGATGCTCAGCAATAACAATGGCCGTTTCAGTTGCAAGGCTACCACGTTCATCCAAATGTTGAATGACTTCACCGGCAGGACCTTCACGATCATCGGCGTAATGTGTTAAGCGTAAAACAACAACATCGCCCTCTTTCAGTTTTTGAATTGGATCAGAGGTAATGCGTACTTGCAGGCGAATGCGATCATCGTTCGGCACGAGCCACCACTTCTTTTGCTCGCGTACGACGTGACCCACAATCTGCGTAAGACCATGACCCAAGACTTCGGCCACACGCCCTTCGCGCCGACCACGAGAATCAGCGGGAGAAACCCGAACTACAACCTTATCTTTATGCCATGCACCGTTCAAAAAACGCTCTGGAATAAATACGTCAGGTAAATTTGTATCGTCGGGAATCACAAACCCATAACCATCCCGGTGTAGGGTTAAGTCCCCTTTCCATAAGGTAGAATCAGCTTTTGCGGACACCATGAAGCCTCCAAAGAAATGTTTGCCAAACTAAAAGAACTACGCTAGGCGCGTACCACATTTTTAATCCGTGATGTTAGATTTTTCGGAGGGGAATATGGGATTGAGAGATCGAGAAGAAGAAGAAGATGCATGCCCAAACTGTGGTCAGCTAACCGAAGGTGAATCGGTTTGCCCCAATTGTGGTGCCATTTTGGGTGATGGTGAAGATGATGACGAGCTCAATGGCTTCGATGACGACGATGATGACGACGACTTCGAAGACGACGACGCTTAAGTAAATCAGCCGCCGTGGTGGAATTGGCAGACACGTATGGTTCAGGTCCATATGGGAGCAATCCCGTGGGGGTTCAAGTCCCTCCGGCGGCACATTTCTTTTGGGTATTCGCAACGCTTCATGGTATAAACCTGCCTTAGTTTTTCAACCAACGATACACACAACAAGGGGGAAGCATATGATGTTATGCGGAATGGGCTGGAAGATGGGTTGCATGAGCTGTGGTATTGATCATTCATCACTCGCGCTATTACTTATCGCACTGGGTGTCGGTGCCATTGTTAAGTATAAGGCCATCAAGGCAACTGAATGCAAAATGGGTGGCAAAATCATCGGATACTTTATTATGATTGCTGCTGCCTTAGGCCTAGTCTGTACAGGCGTTTGCGCTTATAAAGCAAAACAATGCCACGAGGGTAAAGGCTGCACAAGATGCCATGACAAAGACGATGGCAAGATGATGAAAGATGGTAAAATGATGAACGACGACAAGACTGATAGTGACTAAATTCTAAAACTTTATGAGTAAAAAAAGCCCGTGTCTCTTACGAGACACGGGCTTTTTTCATACTATTGTTTACTAATTAGTGTGTTGCTGCAGCATCACCTGCTGGTGCGGCATCTGCTGGTGCAGCAGGAGCAGCTTCTGCAGGAGCGGCTGGTGCTTCGGCTGGTGCTGGAGCTGGAGCAGCGGCTGGAGCCTCAGGAGTGGCTGGCGCATCAACGGCTTTATCAGCCTTGGTGCAGGCCACAAATCCCATCGCAGCAACGATCGCAACGGCTGTAAGCATCTTCTTCATAATCTCTTCCTCTTTCTCCCAAGTCAATGGGCGGTTAATTGCTTAAATAAAAAGTGCAGCGGACCATATTCATCTGAAAAAAAATTGCAAGCGGAATTCATTACCGGTATAAGCCGCCCATGACACCTCCACTTCCATTTTCAGAGCGGCACTCTGTGCTCGCTTTTTTTATCCGAATCACCAAGATACTCACCGGATTTACGCTTGTAACAATGGTTCTAGGGACATTTGGCGTGCTGGGCGGCTACTTTTATTTCGCCTATGACCTGCCAAACCTGCGTAACCTCCAGGACTATCGACCTCCGGTTGTCAGTGAGGTCTTTGGCGATAACAATGAAAAATTGGGCGAATTTTGGATTGAATGTCGGTATTTGGTGCCCATCAAGCAAATACCCGCCAACGTCAAAAACGCCTTCATTGCAGCAGAAGACACCCGTTTTTTTGAACACCACGGCATCGATATCTGGGGTATTTTTAGAGCAATCTGGGAGGACATCAAAACAGGCCACATGGCACAGGGTGGTAGTACAATCACACAACAGATCACTCGCTCCATTCTACTCTCTCGTGAAAAGAAGTTAGCGCGCAAAGTTCGTGAAATAATTTTGGCAACACGCATTGAACGCAATTTGAATAAAGAACAAATTCTGGAATTGTACCTCAACCAAATTTATCTCGGTAATCGATCTTATGGTATCAAAGCTGCAGCCCGTAACTACTTTCACAAGTCTCTCGACGAATTGAATGTTGCAGAGTCAGCAATGATTGGTGGCTTGGCTCAAGCGCCTGGCACTGATTCGCCTGTTGCAAATCCAACAAAGTCAAAGGCACGCCAACGCTATGTTTTGGAGCGCATGTACGACCAGGGGTTCATTTCAAAAGCTGATTATGAAACCGCTCTTACACAACCACTCACCATTTACACCGCCTCAATTGATAAGGATTTCAACAATAAGTATGCACCCTACTATACTGAGCAAATCAGGCGCATGTTACTCGAAAAATATGGCGACAAGGTGGTATATGAAGGTGGATTAAAGATTGAAACCACTGGCAACCTTCACATGAATCAAGTTGCACAGCTGGCTGTTCGTCATGGCATTGAAAAGTTAGATCACCGCCAAGGCTACCGTGGCCCTACCGCTCACCTGACTGAAGCAGAAATTCGGCCCTTCTTGGAAAAGGAACATGCAGAAATTATGCAAGCCTATGCTGAAACAACAGCTGTTCATATTCCACCAACCCCCACTGAGAAGGCGTGGAAAACTGGCCCCAGCAATTTAGAGGAAGATAAGTTGTACCAAGCCGTTGTTCTGGGAAGAGCCGGCAGCTCATTTGAAGTTCAGGTGGGTCATAACAAAGGACCTCTTAAATTGTCCGGTGGCGAAGGCTATGTGTATAGCTATGGCGTTTCAGGTGCCATCCAGCCCAACGATGTTATCTATGTATTCAAGGGGAAGGACAACGATTTCATCCTAGCTCAAGTGCCACTGGTGCAGGCCGCGCTTGTCTCTGCAGATCCAACAACAGGCTATGTCAAGACAATGATCGGTGGTTATGATTTCATGCGCAGTGAATTTAATCGCGCGACCCAATCACTGCGTCAGCCAGGTTCTTCTTTCAAACCGTTTGTGTATGCCGCGGCACTAGATAAAGGATATACATTCAGTACAGTAGTTTCTGATTCTCCTGTACAATACCGTGTGGGTTTGAATGAATTTTGGACACCTAAAAACTATGGAGGCAAGCACGCAGGGAATGCTAGTTTCCTTGAAAATCTGACGTATTCACGCAACGTACCCACAGTAAAGGTGGCCCATTCGATTGGCCTGCATTACTTGACAGCATTTGTTCGTAAAATGGGCATCACTGCCCCAATGGGAAAATATTTGTCAATGGCATTGGGCGCTAACGGCATGTACTTAAATGAACTTATTCATGCGTATTCTGCGTTCCCCAATCACGGTATTCTATTACCACAAACCTTTATCCTAAAAGTTACTGATTCCAGTGGAAAGGTTTTGGAGGAATTTGCACCACCTGAAACAGCTGTTTCATTAGAAGAAGCCATGACGGCAATCAAAGAACATCCTGAATCCTTGAATGAACCACTATACGATAGAAATAAACCATGGATTGAAGCGGATAAACTCTCACTCGACCCAGAAGAACTTCAAGTGCTGTATGGTGCTGCAATTGCAAAGGGATATACCATCACACCACAGACAGCCTATTTAATGGTGCGTATGATGCGCAATGTCGTGGAACATGGTACTGGCCAGCGTTTACTGGCGTTGAAACGCCCCATTGCTGGTAAGACAGGAACGACCAATGATGAAATTGATACTTGGTTTGTGGGATATACGCCCAATCACATTGCAGCTGTTTGGGTGGGATACGATATCTTGAAGCGATTGGGCCCAGGTGAACAAGGTGGACGGACAGCAGCACCAGTTGTTCTTGAGTACATGCAAGATGTTCTCAAGGACGAGCCCGTTGTCGACTTTGAACCGCCTCCCGGTTTCCCAATAGCAAAATTGACAACAACTCCAGGTGGCTCATCCGTATATTGGAAAGGCGGAACCAAGGCCGATGGCTCTGAAATGGATGGCGGCGATTGGGGTGCCCCAACTCGGCGTGTACGCGATCGCGGTGTTAACTTTTTTGAAGATGATTTAAACTAGTTAAAACCTCTTCCCAGTGACCATCCACTTTAACTTGCGGAAAGATGGCGGCGATTTTGCCGTTTGGATCGATAATGAACGTGGTTCGTTCAATCCCCATATATGTTTTACCTGCCATTTTCTTTCGCTTCCAAACCATATATGCTTTGGCTACTGTCTTCTCAGTGTCAGACAGTAGCTCAATTGCGAGAGCCTCATTCATGATAAACTTCTGATGCGACTTTACGGAATCTGGACTTATGCCAACAATTGTTGCACCGGCATTCTTAAATGTTGAGAAATTTGCGGTAAAATCGCAGGCCTCGCGCGTACAACCTGGAGTAGAGTCCTTAGGATAAAAGTATAAAATCAAATATTTGCCACGATAGTCACGTGCCGACTTCGTCTGATTTTCTTGGTTGTATAATTCAAAATCTGGCGCTACATCTCCGATATGCAATGGCATCGACGCCTCCCCTTCATAATTATTGCTTTTACGTTCATCACGAGTGCTGCACACGCAACGACGTACCCCGAACCGCGCGGGCACGTCAATGATTTCGCATCTATACTGAGCGAGCAGACACAACACCAACTGGAATCACTGCTCACATCGCTACGTGCCACGACTGGCGTGGAAATGGCTGTTGTCACCCTCCCCACTTTACACGATGAACCCATCGAGAATGCGGCCAATGACCTCTTCCAAGAATGGGGTATCGGTCAAAAAAATAAGGACAATGGATTGCTATTCCTAATCGCCCCGAATGACCGCAAAGTCAGGTTTGAAGTGGGTTATGGGCTAGAGTCATTTTTAACAGATGGTCTCACAGGCCGCATTCTAGACGACTACGTCATGCCTGATTTTCGTAATGGCAATATGGATGCTGGCATCCTTAAGGGCACACAGGCTGCTGCACAGGTCGTTGCCACTCACTACAAAGCAAATTTGGACATTGGGGACCTACCACTCTTGGCAACACCACAGGTGGAATCCAAAGAGAGCTCGCTTAAGGATTCTGCTCTGCAATTGCTTTTAATCATCGCACTTGTCATTTTATTTATCCGCTATCCGCGTCTTTTCTTTTTTCTATGGATGTTTAGCGGTCGCGGTGGCCGTGGTGGTGGATTTGGTGGTGGTAGTGGCGGATTTGGAGGATTTGGAGGCGGCAGCTCAGGTGGTGGTGGCAGTAGTCGTAGTTGGTAGTGAAGCATCAATCCCACTTGACACTATCCTCGTCCGACATTAATTGCATACCTATGAAAAAACGCAAACAGGGGGAATCCATGAAAAAGACGTTAGTGACAGTACTCATTGTGGTTGGTGTTCTTGCACTTTTGGGTATGGGACTGGTGAGCTTCGGTGCGGGAAAATACAACACATTCATCGCGATGAATCAAACCGTGGATAAATCCTGGGCCCAAGTAGAAAATGTGCTCCAACGCCGTAACGATTTGATTCCCAATCTGGTCACAACTGTTCAAGGCTATGCCATTCATGAACAGGAAGTGTTTATCAAGGTTGCTGAAGCCCGCAATCAAGCGATGGCGGCCACAACAATTGATGGCAAGATCAAGGCCAACCAGGCTGTATCCGGAGCCCTCATGACATTGATGGCCACAGTGGAACGCTATCCGGACGTGAAGGCCAACCAAAACTTTATGGCGCTACAAGATGAACTGGCAGGCACTGAAAACCGCATTGCGGTTGAACGCAAACGTTACAACGAATCCGTTCAGGAATATAATACCTTTGCCAAATCATTCCCCAATAATATTCTAGCAACGTTCTTCCATCAGCCAGGCGATCGCGAATTTTTCAAAGCTGCTGAAGGGGCAACTGAAGCACCTAAAGTGCAATTCAATTACCCCAACCAGCAGCCCGAAGCAGCGCCAGCCGAAGCAGCACCTGCGCCTATTTCTCAGTAAACATAAAATCGATTATACGTCTTAGTTTCGTTCAGAATCCAGATGACTTTTCCGACCTGCTCACTCGCCATTTCATCCTCCGACCCTACGTTGTACTGAGTGGCGTAATCGCTCCGTCATGACTCGACAAAAATGCCTTGGCCACAAAACGAGCTTGAATGTCCTCCTGCTTGTCGGCCTTCAAGCTCGGTGGCCAATGGTATTTTTGCCATCGTCATACGACTACGCTCATAAGCACGCCTTAATACTCAGTACAACGTAGGTCTCCGAATGAAATGGCGAGCTCACTTGAGTGAAGTATCATTACGCGCCAGCGGTAGGCGCCAAACCTCAGCAGGCGTTCACCCAGGCGCGCTTAGGAGCGCGGCGAATGAGGAAAGCAAAACGGCCAGCGGCTAACGCCGCTATCAGCCGACAGGGGAAGGATCGATAACGGCGATTAGTCCGCGACCGTTTTGCCGACGAATCGCCAGAGCGACTGCGCCATACGCCTGCTGGGGTTTGGTCGCCAGACGATGGCGTGTGCTAATGGACGAACTTCGGATAATCGATTTTATGTAATGCTAGAGATATTCCCGGAGTTGACTGACAATACGTTCTTGTTCGATAAAGTCTTCGAGATAGTCGATCTTTTCAGTTTCGACTGTCACAACAGATGACATGGTGTACGTGCCGATCCACTTCTTATACAATTTATCGAGTTGCTTGATGTAGTCCGCAGGTACATTCATTTCACTGGCGCGACCACGTCGTGCGATGCGTTGCATCAGTGTACGCGCGGAACAGTGCAAATAGATGAGCACCTTGGGGCGCGGGATGGCGTTTAGAATTGTTTGATACATGGCCATATAGGTTTCGTAATCCCGTTTGGCCATTTTTTTACTACGATATAAATTGGTACAAAAAATTTCAGCATCTTCAAAAATGGTGCGGTCTTGAACAAGCACTGCCCCGCCTGTGTCTGCAGCCATTTCCTGGTGAATTTTAAACTTTTGAATCAAAAAAAACATCTGGGACTGAAAGGCATAACCGTCCATATTTTTATAAAAGTCATCCAGATATGGATTTAAGTCATTGGGTTCAAAAAAAGGGGTGTGGCCAAACTTTTTACACAAGAAATCTACCAGACTAGACTTCCCTGCTCCCATGTTACCTGCAATGGCAATATAATCGGGCATGTGTGGTATCTCCCTCACCCCAACCCTCTCCCAGGGGAGAGGGAGTTTTTACCAGGCGTAGGAATGTTTGGTAATGATGGCTTCCGCAATGCGACCCTTGGCCGCCTGACAATCCCACGACATCTGTGGGCACAAGCGACGCATGGCCTTCAAGTACGGCAGGTATTCCTCTTTGTTGCCATCTGCAATGGATATAAGCGATTGCTCCACCATCGCTTGCAATTGTGGCAGACGCTCTGCCAAGTAAGTACAAACAATATCTGCAGGGATTTTACACTTGGGGTCACCTGCATTGGTACGCAGCTTAAGTAAGCGACGCATTGAACTATCTGCGACATAGGCTGCTGTAATACAATCCGCGAGCACTGCCAACACGCCTTCGTGCTCTTGAATGGCTGGCCCATATTTATTCACTGCCACACCGCCAAAATAGATCGCTAGACGCTTGTAACGTTCCACTTGGTCTTGGAATGCAGCCCACGGCTTCTTGGAATCCGTTGTGGGGAATCCTGTTTTGAGCTGGTCCAAGACAGTTTGCAAACTAGTCATGAAATCAATCTTACCCGCCACCATGCGCTTCAAAAGTGTTCCTGAAATCAACATGCGGTTAATTTCGTTAGTACCCTCAAAGATACGATTGACACGGTTATCCCGGTAGAAGCGCGCGACAGAATAATCTTCGATAAAACCGTACCCACCCAACATTTGTACGGCGTCATCGGACACCAAGCTGAGCGCTTCAGAGCCGTAGACTTTGGCAATGGAAGCCTCAATGGCAAATTCTTCAATCACCTTCAGCATTTTGGAGTAAAAGTCATCGGCATTGTGATCTAATGATGCTGAAATTTGATCGAGCATGCCTGCATAGCGATATACGATTGACTCAATCATAAAGGTCTTGATGGCACTGTTGGCCACCATATTGCGAATTAGTTCAAAACTGGAAAGTGGCTTGCCGAACTGCATACGCTCCGTGATATATTTGGTTGTAATCTCAAATAGGCGTTTACATGACCCCACACAAGCCGCACCCAATTTCCAACGGCCAACATTCAAAATATTGAAGGCAATCTTGTGACCACGCCCTACTTCACCCAACACATTTTCTACTGGGACTTTGCAGTCTTGTAAAATAAGTGGCACAGTACTGGAACCGTGAATCCCCATCTTGTGTTCTTCGGGTCCCGTTGAAACACCGGGCATCGTGCGCTCCACCAAAAATGCGGTGAACTTTTCGCCATCCACTTTTGCAAAGACTGTATACAGATCAGCAAAGCCACCATTGGTGATGAATGTTTTTTCACCGTTTAAGATGTAATGCTTACCATCAGGGCTTAAAACCGCTTTGGTTTTAGCAGCTAACGCATCGGAGCCCGAACCAGGTTCGGTCAATGCATAGGCACCTAGAAATTCACCGCTCGCGAGCTTTGGTAGATATTTTTGCTTTTGGTCTTCGGTGCCATAATAAAGAATTGGCAGAGTTGCGATACCCGTGTGGCACATAAAGGCAACCGCAAACGACCCATCGTGGGTCACGTTTTCAGAAATGGCTGTGGCGGTTACTTTCCCCATTCCCATCCCGCTGTATTTTTCAGGAACTTCAACCATCAAAAGACCCAACTCACCGGTCTTTTTGAGCAGGTTGGACATGACGCCCGGTTTTTTATCTTCAATGTCCTTGAGAAGCGGCATCACTTCTTTGGTCATGAATTGAACCGTCACATCCGCCAATTCTCTAACGGTGGAGTCCAGCTCATCTGGGATAAAAATGTAATCATCGTTCAACGGCGTTAGTAAAAAGTCTCCACCCTGTGCGGCCATGTTGTCTCCTATTCGCTCTTTTTAATTTCTTGAATTTTTTTGGTTAGCAACGGAACAATTTCAAACAAATCACCCACAAGCCCCAAGTCCGCCTTGCTAAAAATGGGCGCTTCGGGATCTTTGTTGATTGCGACAATATATTTTGAAGTACGCATTCCGGCAATGTGCTGGATGGCGCCTGAGATACCACATGCGATGTACAAGGTGGGGTTAACCGTTTTACCTGTTTGCCCCACTTGATGATCATGCGAAATATAACCCGCATCCACTGCAGCACGTGATGCACCCACTGCACCGCCAAACGCTTTGGCACAGTCGCGAATGATTTTAAAGTTATCTGCACTCGCTAGGGATCTACCACCCGAAACAACAACATTCGCTTCCGTTAATTCCACATCACCTTGTTCAGCTTGTTTCACTTCTTTGACGACGCAGCGTTCTGTTCCAGGATCTGCTGCAACCACCATAATTTCAGCATCACTATCCCCTACTTTTTCAGTAGAAAACGCATTGGGGCGTGCCAGCGCCATTGCCAATGGGCCTTCAACGACTTCGTCGACCAGCGCTTTACCCGCATAAATGGGATGACGCCCGACCAACTTGCCGTCTTTCATGTCCAAGGCAACAGAATCCGCAATGAGGCCTGTTTTGTTACGCATGGCAACCCTTGGCATAATTTCTTTGCCCAAAGGTGATGCTGTTGCCAAGACCATCGCAGGCTTGGCAGATGTAATTAAATCGCAAAGCACTTTGGTATAGCCGTCGGCTTCGAACTTTTCGAGTGCAGCGTTATCCAATACATGGACTTTGCTCACCCCATAGTTACCCAACTTTTTAGCGGCATCGGCGCCTTTGGCACCGAAGACAACTGCTTCGACACTGTCGCCCAGTTTTTTGGCAACAGTTGCAAGTTCAGCACTATAGGATTTGAGAGTTGTTGCTTGGTATTCCGCGACGATAAGTATCATATGATTTTTACATCCTCCTTCAGGAATTTCACAAGTCCGTCCACCAACTCTTGGGGTGACCCAGTGAGTTTGCGACCCGGCTGACGCTCGGGGGGAAGGCTGTATCCCATTTTCTTAATCTTGATTGTTTCGCCACCCAGGAGTTCAGCACCCTTCTTTTCAACCACTGGTTTGGCTTTTGCCTTCATGATGCCAGGAAGCGATGCATAGCGCGGGGTGTTGAGACCCTTGTCGCAACCAAACACTGCTGGCAATGTCACTTGAATGATTTCTTTGGTACCGCCAGAAACAGGGCGAGTCACAGTTGCGGATTTGCCATCTTCAGATAGTTCGAAGGTTTCGATGATACCCAAACTCGCTGCCCCCATTCGCTCGGCAACCAACTGCACCATTTGAGAGGCATCGTCATCGATGGCTTGCTTACCAGCGAATACCAGTTCCACGCCTTCAGCCTTCAATGCTTCGGCCAATGCGACGGCGGTGGTGTAACTATCCCATTCCCCGTCCGCCGTATCCACGCGCACAGCACGATCCGCACCCATGGCCAACGCGGTACGCATGGCGTCCACACAACGGGCTGGGCCCATTGAAAACACAATGACTTCGCCACCTTTTTTTTCTTTTAACTGGATAGCTGCTTCAATTGCATTTTCATCATATGGATTCACGATCCATTTGACAGCGCTGGTATCAACGCTGGTTTTGTCAGCGGTAAGCTGAATTTTGGTCTCTGTATCTGGGACCTGTTTGAGAAGAATACCGATTTTCATGAAAAGCTCCCCTATATATATAGATAAACGACTGGCAGGCGGCTAACACAGCGCGTTAGGGATGGCAATACTTGGGAAAAAAATGGATTTAAACCCTGGAAACACCATCAATATCCAGCGGAATATCCTGCCCCATCAGTGCAAGCGTTGTGGGAAACACATCGACGCTGCGAATAACATCACCCGTCAATTTTGCACTGCATCCTATGGGAATCAACATATGATCCCGATGCAATGCACCATGCGATCCATGGTGCTCGGGCACTTCATAATCACGCCGTAAGTCGTATCCTGGCGCTGCCGAGATCACAATATCACCCGTACGATCTGACTGAAAAAGCTGACCTAATTGATACGGCGCATCAGGATAATCCGTACCATAGGTCCGACTCAGCGATTCCTGAGAACTCATGATACTTGGTAGTTTACCATATCCAAATGGATCCTGAGTCTGTACATCATAGCTAATAAGATCTCCATTACGTCGTACTGTGGCATGACCACGCTTACTCAACACTTCAATGGCACCTTCCTCACCTCGCACTGCACAAATATCCACCGCGGGTTCGCGCACCAAATCATCTACCATCGTACCGTACAGATCGACTAGCCGCTTGAGTGTCACAGATTTATTCCACCCCGATGGATCCTTAAAATATAGATGAGCCATGGCATTACCACTCATCATATTGGCAGCTATGCAATTCTTCTTAAAGATGAGCGGATAAAAGAACGTACGAATCCCGCGTTCCTCTAAAAATTCATTCGCACAAAAATGGGTATGTGTGGCTGAAAATCCATGGTCACTGATCAACCAAATCAATGTGTCTTGCAACTGGCCCTTCTTGGCCAAGGCATCACGAATCTGCCCCATATAGTCATCTAATTTAAAATAGGCATCGTCGGTTGCTCTTGAAAGTGGACCCGATAGGTGTGAATACTCGTCAATTGCCGGAAAGACCGCAAAACAAAAATCAAACGGCTTTTTGATCACGTCTAAGACTTTCTCACAAGCGGCTTGCTCAACCAACGACCAACGATCTGTTAAATGAGCATAATACCAATACCAAAGCCGCATGAGCCAAGTTTTATTATGGCTAAATGTTACACCCTTATTAACCGAATTGAAGATATTGTAGGAACGAGGAAAAATATCAAATGCCGTTTCGATACTACGATCCATATCATGATTGATCCAAAAGGTTTCGAGCCCCACATAACTACGACGACGTTTTGGAAAAAACCATGGCTTGGCAAATTGCCTTTTATCCAGCCATCGAATACCGGTCACATTCACAGTTCCCGGATAACATCCCGTCAAGAATGGAAAATAGGCTGGCCCAGTCGTTGAAGGAAAAACAGTTGTGCCTTCATGATAGCTACCAGTTTTCAGAAATATTTCTTGAATATTAGGCAAACGACCAGCTGCAAGATGCGCTGATACGCGATCAGCACGTGCTCCATCTGCCAAAATCATGATACATCGCTTATACATGGATTAAGTACCGCTTGTCTTATCTGACTTAAAACTATTCAACTTACGCTGCATGCGCCCCACCAAATCGGGGTAACCATTTTTTGAAATGATGGCATCAAACTGATAGCGATAATTTTCCATGAGACTTGCACCTTCAACAATCACATCATAAATTTTCCAATTACCACTTTCCAACGACAGTTTATAGTCCAACTCAACTGGCGACCCCTGTCCCTTTACAACCACCAACGTGCGTGACAAAGACCGTGTTTTATTGGGATCGAGGTATTTATCCCCTTTATACTGCACATTATAAACACTGTCTGACTTTGCGTCCTTCTTTCCCTGCTCCTTTGACAAAATTCCCTTTTCCATCAGGAGATCAATCATCAAATTTACAAAGTCATTTTGTTCTTTAGGTGTTAGATTGTTCCAATGCTTAGAAAGCGCAATACGCGACAGTTCCCGCACATCAAAAATAGTGTGCAAAATGTCTTCCTTGATCTTTCGGTTATGTTCCTTTTCTGCCAAAGTTAGATTATCACCTGTACGATAATCATCTAACTTCTTGTCCAAATCTTTCACTGCTTCGGTTGGTGTTTGCAGTGCAGCTGATCCTGGAGTTGTGTCACCTGCCTTAAATTTGAACCATGGTGCGGCATAGTCATTCCAAATACCCGCATTAGCCTGCGCTGTAACAAAGATTCCGACAATCATACCCATCAAGATTACTTGCTTTTTCATTCAGACTCCTTGACGCTCGCCGGCGCCTTCTTTGGCAATTGAAGCGGTACACGCTCACGATCGTCCAAACCATACGGCACGTATCCCACCTTTTCATCAAGCTGTGCTACTGCACTATTGTAGTTGAAAACCGACTCCAAATACTGGCTACGTGACAGCAACATCACTTGTAGCGCATCTACGTACTCTGATTTTTCACCAATCCCTAAATCCAGATTGCTCTTTGACAGGAATACCATCTGTCGCGCAAGTTTTTTGGTTTCTTCTGTGCGCTTAAGTTGCTCTTCACTTTGTTTAACACGCAAATACGCTTCTTTCACTTCGAGTTCTAACCCTTCCTTTGCCATATCTCGTTCCAGACTTACCTTATAGAATTCGCTTTCGGTCCTATTTATTCGAGCTATCGCTGAATTGATATCCAAGCGACCAGACAATTTAAAGCCCACTCCTGCACGGGTAAAATTAAACGGATTAATAAACTGGTCATTTGTGCCCTGATTCTGCACTGATGGTAACGTACGACCAGCTTCAAGGAATGCACCAAACCCAACATCAGGTCGCAATTGCCTTTTGCTCAATTGGTGTTCCAAACGCTTGGCCTCGACGCCCAAATCTACAAGATGCGACTCGGGCCGATCTGCGCGTAGACGACTAATATAAGCATCATATGTATCCATTTTAACGCTAACAGGTGCCAATGCGCCCGTCGGTGCAAAATTTGCTGTCATAGGCAATCCCATTTGAATCTTGAGTGCATTGAGAGCCACTTCTTCCTTTACTTGCACATCTGTTAGCCGCTTTTCCAAATCAGCCCGAAAAACTTGCATACGCAGTTTATCAATCGGAGAATACTTTTCGCTGGTTTTACCATCAATATCCGTATCCTGACTCTCAGCAGTTTTGATTTCATCTGATAGACGATCTATTGCATTCAAAAGCAAACTACGCACTTCTTCTGCCATTTGAATACCATAATACAATTGACGGATCTTTGAGACTACTTGTACCTGCTCAGATGCACGACGCTCTCGCGATGCTGCAATACCACTTTGAGCAAGCTCAGAAGCAGTTGTCAGTTTTCCAAAAGTCGTTAATGGAATTCCCATACCCAACTTCACTCGGTTTGCCCAAACCCAGTCCCCTGTAAAAAATGTCTGTATCGCACGTGTCGCATCACGGGGCGCTGGTGCAGTCCCATATTCATAATCAACTACTGGCTTACCCAAAGCATGAGATTCACGCTCTTGAGCCTCTGCGGCAGCAATCGCATAGTCAGTAGACATGATTTTGCGATTACTTCTTAGCGCATAGTGAATACAATCATCCACAGTCATACGGATAACTGTCCCCTCTGGCACCCGAGTTTGGCGTGACAACGGGGATTGATGAAGGTGCGAACGGTAAATAGTGAGCTGTTCCTCACGAAGTGATTCCTCAGCATGCGCAAACGCACCTGTCACAACGAGGCATAGCATCATGGCAATTGTGAACAGAAACTGCATCAAAATTAGTCCTTTAGCGGCTAGTTTATAAAGCGGAGCTTGCTAACAAAGGAGGGGGTGGAAAGCAACACTTAATGGTTGACGCAAGGGCGCAATTCTCGAGCCTGTACCCGGGTGGGTTTTAAGGGTAGTGTCACGTAGAAATGACTCCCTTTTCCGGGGGTACTATCAACTGCTACACGTCCCCCATGAAGCTCAACGATTTTTCGCGTAATTGCCAAACCTAAACCACTACCTTCAAATGTGCGGCCAACACCCTCTGAAGCCTGTACAAACCCTTCAAAAATGTCTGGCAGACGTTCCTTAGGAATTCCAACACCAGTATCATGAACACCCACTTTGAGCATTTCACCACTACGCTTCACATCCAGCACAATTTCACCTTGAGTCGTGAATTTGGTGGCATTGGAAATCAGTTGCCCAATTGCCACTTCAATCCACTGCGCATCTCCGTACACATAGCCCAATTCCTCAGGCAAACGCACGTCCAACTTCACACGGGGGTCTGGATGGGCTTCCATTGCCAACTTACGAATGACATTGTTCAAATTAACGCGGCGCACATCTAGTGTAATGTTATTGGTTTCAAGCTTGGCCAGGTCAATCATTGTTGAGAGCGTCCCCATCAAACGACGACCAGCGTCTCCTACCATATTGGCATATTGTTCAACAGTCGCACCCTCTGGTAGCTGCCCTTCTTTTAAAACATCCGACAAACCAATGATACTATGCACCGGTGTTCGCAACTCATGAGACAAATTAGAAAGCAGCTGTGATTTAAGTTTATGCTGATTATCTAACTGTTCCTGCTGAGTCTCCATACGCTCTTGAAGCTGAGCATCATGGATGCACAGTGCAATAAAAGGGCGTAGACGATCTATGATCGAAGCAGCTTCTGGTGGAACAAGATCACCCTCTTCAGTATGCCCCAAGTTAATAACAGCAATCAGCTTTTGCCCCATCATCAATGGCACGATCCAATTCGCGTGGAACTGCACGCAATATTGCAAACCGGGCCCTTTGACACCTGCACAACGACCGTCCTCAACCAACAGACGCCGACTAATCATACGCGGATTTTTTTGAAGCCATTCTAGAAATTGCTCAGAAAGCTCCATCTGACACGACATCGGGCGACCGCCAACACAGTGCTGCAATTCCCAACGACCGCTTGCTGCATCGCGCGAGATAAGTGATGCATCGGCGGTATGAGACATTGAAGATAATCGCTCTAAAATAGACACCACACGGCGACGCGCACTGGGTTCATCCATTAACTGGGCAATGCAGCGGTTAACTACGGGTGTGATTGAATTCTTTTTAGTATGCGAAAAAAGCTTTAGACCAAATTCACGAAGTCGCTTCCAACGTACGATCACCGCACTACTCACCAGCAACAAACCCACCACCACCATGCTTGCACCGTATGTCGCCGTTGCGAGTGATGATGCTTGTGCTGATAACCCCAAAATATTCACTGAACCCCCAAAAAAAATGTCAAGCAGAAATGTTGCCAAAATGATTTCCGAATCTTTTTCAAATTATAGTTATGAATTCGGATGTTGGCAACTTTTTTTGATGCGAACTCTACTTTTTTTGTGTGACTGACTGAATCATATGCTGGTTTCACACTTTTGGCTTTATGTAGATACCAACTTCTGATACTCAGACGCCATTAAGATACGAGGTGGGGGAACCTTGAAACGATTTGTGGGTTGTATAATTTTATGTACGATGATTGCCGCATGCGGTGGAAAGAAAACCGCTGCAGTGCCCAATACAAAACCGTCTGCGCCCGCTGAAAAGATTACAACTCCTCCCATTCAAGTGGCACAAACCACAGATGTTACACAATCGCAACCGTCTACTCATCTGGCCCCAATGCAGCAGCAGACCCCATCAGATTCATATGGCAATACATCTTCCCAAGTAGCAAGCACCACTTCCGTTAAAGCCAAAACCAACGTTGAGCTCGTAGTTGATGGCTCAGGCAGTATGAATGCTGGAATGGGAGCTCTCAGTAAGATTGAACTCTTACGCAAGATCCTGAAGGACCTGGCAACACAACCCTTCCCCACCGATACCCAACGCCTGATCGGCTTGCGCGTATTTGGTAACACATCCTCACCTGAAGAGAAGAACTGCCAAGATAGTCAGCTCTTGGTGCCGCTGAGCGCGATTAATGCCACCACATGGGCAAGTGCTGCCGACAAACTGTCTGCTAAAGGAAGTGCCCCACTTGCTTATGCCATGCAGCAAGCGGCAAATGATTTCCCTGTAGCAGATAATGATACAGATAACCTGATGATTGTGATTTCGGATGGAGACGACACCTGTGGTCAAGACCCCTGTAATACCGCTCTGCAGCTTCATCAGTCTCCTCAAAAGGTAATTATTCATGTCATTGGATTTGACGTCGATAACCGAGCGCAAGAAAGACTGACATGCATTGCAAAATCATCAGATGGTCAGTTTTACTTGGCACGTAACGAATTTGAACTTCGCAACGACTTGGAACAGGCAATTTACGCCAATTACCCTTATAACTTGCGCCTTAAAGTTGTTGCGGGGGCCACACCTATTCCCGCCACTCTTACGGTCTATCAAGGTGGTACTGACAGAATTGTCCAGAGAGACAAGGTAACAGGCATCAAGTTCTATAAGCTCCCAGCAGGCACCTATGACATTGGTGTGGAATATACTGATTCTCCAGAGACCGTGAAGCCATCTAAAAAAGTCACGGGTGTGGACTTGCAAAACACTACACGTGCCGAACAGATTGTACAGTTGCAACTGGGAAATCTGACCATTGGTGCCATGGATCAATCGGGTTCACCCACCAAGGCCGTTTTCCAGATTAACAAGGCTGGAGGTGAACCAGTTGTTCCCAGTTTCATGACAGGACCTGAACCACAGACCATTGCCCTCACGCCGGGCGTGTATGATGTTAGTGCTGAAATGACTGATGTTAATGGGCTACATCTCACTGCAGTTTCAACCAATCTTGAAGTCAAAGAAGGCACAACAACGGAAAGCATCTTTAAATTCCAGACAGGGCAATTTTTAATTCGCCTACAACATCCTGAGAAGGGTTTTTTAGCAGGTACCTACAAAGTAACCCCAGTCGGCAAGCCAGATGAAGTTCTTGCCTCAGGTGATCTTGCTCCAGATGGTACACCTATTGAGTTGCCACCCGGAAACTATGATTTTTATATGGATGTAACGGATGAAGATCTCCAAGGCCTGACCGGAATTAAGTTGGAGAACACCCCGGTTACAGGTGGTGAAATGAGTCAACAACTTGTGACGCTCACCTCTGGTGGTCTCAAGCTCTTTGGAAAAGACACTCAAGGTAAGGGTGTTCATACCGACTTCTCGATTCGAAAGGCAGGCGAAACAGCCGAACTTGCAAAGGCTACCAGTGAAGATAAGGAAAAACTCGTTTATCTGCCCCCAGGTAAATATGACATTGTCGCTACCAATACAGGTGCCAATATCAGCCCCGCCCCTACCGTTGTATGGAATAATATTGAAGTCAAAGAAGGTGAAACAGTTTCACAGGAAGCCAACTTCCAGCTTGGTGAAATCAAATTGCGTGGCCGCAATGTCAAGGAACAACCTGTTGTCACGCAATTTACAGTGTATCGCTCTGGAACAGATGAACCGTTGGGTGCAGCCATGTCTGAAAATGACTGGGCCTCATTCTATCTGACACCAGGCCTCTACGACTTTATGGGTGAAGATGTAAACGCCACCACCACGCCAAAACCCACTGTGTGGTTTCATGATGTGGATATCAAGGTTGGCACACCACTCACCAAAGAAGCCGTGTTTTCATCCGGAAAGCTCAAAGTGATTTGCCGCGGAGAAAACAACGTGGTGCTGCAGTGTGAATTTTCGGTCTTTACCTATCGTTCGGACCGTCCACTATATTCAGGTACCACCACTGACAATTGGAAGGATTACGACATCCCCCCAGGTCACTATTATATGGAAGCCGCATATTTTGATCTAGATGCCGCAGTCTTGCTCAAAAAATGGATTAACTTTACCGTGGATGAAAACCAGATCGTTGAACAGGTCCTTCGCTTCTAATCCCAGCTGGTATTTTTGTGTATTTTGTGCACCCCGTACATTTCGCCTAGGGTTTATTCCTTTTGTAATCAGCTAGTTATGTAAAAATGGTTTAAATTGGGCGATCAGAGAGTCAGGGACGTCCACTTCGACTGTCACCCATTTTTGACGGTAGGCCACTTTGCGGACGCGCGCATGTTCGTACAATATAGGAATTGATTTAGACGCCACGTAAGGAATCCGCAATTTCATGGGCGTCATGTCACCTACCAAGGCGTCATCTATAGCACGCAATAATCGGTGAAGCCCCTCACCTGTCACAGCGGATACTGGGATTGCCTTCTCACCCCACAATTTGAAGCGCTTTCGGGCCGCATCCATTTTATTAGCCACAACCAATTGTGGGGTTTCATCCATCTTCAGCTGCCAAAGCACTTCTTTAACGGTTACAAATTGCTGGCCGGCATCCGGGCTAGATGCATCTACGACATGCAGCAACAAATCTGCGCGCGCAACCTCTTCAAACGTAGAGTTAAAGGCTTCAATAAGTTCATGTGGCAAATTTCGAATAAATCCCACAGTATCGGTAATCAAAACATGACGGCCACTGGGAAGTTTTAATCGACGCATCAGGGGATCCAGCGTGGCAAACAATTGATCTGCTACCAGTGCCTTTGACTTAGTTAAGCGATTTAATAGCGTGGACTTCCCTGCATTGGTGTAACCCACAAGTGCAATCACGGGAATCTGTGTGGCTTCGCGTTTGGCGCGAATCGCATTACGCTCGGTTTCAAGTTCAGCCAAGTCACGGCGAAGCCGTGTCATGCGTTCGCGAATACGACGGCGATCGACTTCGAGTTTTGTTTCACCAGGCCCACGCATCCCAATATAACCACCGACTTGTTGGCCGAGCTCTTTGCCCTTCCCTGTCAACCGTGGAAGCTGCCAGGCCAGTTGCGCGGCTTCTACTTGCAACTTTCCGGCACGGCTACGCGCATGGAGCGCGAAAATGTCTAAAATAACGCCCGTGCGATCCACAACACGCACACCACATTCCTTTTCCAGATTTCGAAATTGAACGGGCGTCAGTGGGCAATCGACCGCCACCATATCGACATCCATGTGGCTTAATTGTTCGACAATATCTTCTAGCTTACCAGGACCGACAAGTGTTGCAGGGTCAAAACGGCGCATGGCCTGTGTCACCTGGCCAACCACTTCGCCACCAGCGGTGTGAATGAGACGGGCCATTTCTTCGAGAGAAATCCGCATCTGTTTGGGTGTTTGATTGGGGCCAGAAACACCAATGACAAATACCCGCTCAGATCGTTTATTTACCATTAATTGGCTCCTGATTTACGAGGGTACTGAGGTTTTTGTTGAACAGGCTTTACGGGCATCGTTTGAAACTCGGTGACATTACCGCCAAACAACTGGTTGACCGAAAGCATCAACTCACGGGATGGTGTCACTGCCAATTCCTTCGGAAGTGCCATCACCGTTTCACTCTGGTCGGGAATTACCAAGTGCAAAAATGCCGGGCATAGACCTTTGAATTGCGTCAGAATTTTTTTGAGTGATTCCAAGTGCTGAGCGTCACTGAGTGAGGCTTTGACTTTAAAGTGAATACTCTTGGTCATGTGCTCTGGCACTTCATCAATATATAACACTTCGCTCGCAAGAATTTTGACTGACTCTTCACCAGGTTCTGCCACGCCAATAATCATGAGTGGGCGACCGTCTTTGATTTTTTCAAGACTTGCAGCATAGACATCTGAGAACACGACCACCTCAACAATGCCACCCAGATCTTCTAAGCCCAAAAATGCCATGCGATCACCGCGCTTGGTGGTGATTTCCTTAAGCGTCGCGACAACACCGCCCACGCGGACTTCGCGTTTGGATTCCAAATCGCCAAGCGTTGACGTGCTATGGGTCGCATAGGTTTTTAGGAGTGGCAGATATTCCGTCATGGGGTGACCCGACAGATAAAAACCCAAGGCTTCTTTTTCATAAATGAGCAGCGTCTTTTCAGGCCATGGGGGAGAATCCGTATCCACTGGATCTTGCGGCTTTCCTGTATCTAGGCCCAACATGTCAAAAATGGATTCTTGCCCACTCGCCTTTTCTTTTTGATGGCTGGCTGCACGCAACAACACGGTTTCCAATGCGGACCACAACAGATGACGTTCTTTTCGGATGCTATCGAACGCACCACACTTGATCAGACTTTCCATGACACGGCGATTCACGCGGCGCATGTCTACACGCTGACAAAAATCGGTGAGAGATTCAAATGCGCCACCTTCGGCGCGTGCTTCAATGATAGCTTCGATTGCACCCTCACCCACATTTTTAACAGCTGTTAGACCAAATCGAATCTTGCGATCACCCACCACCGAAAATGCAGCGACACTTTCATTCACATCTGGCGGCAAGACATCAATGCCCATGTCCTTGCAATCGTTCATATACACAAGGATTTTGTCGGTGTTGAGCATTTCGTTCGTCATTACCGCAGCCATATATTCCGTTGGGTAATGCGTTTTCAAATAGGCGGTGTGATACGATACCAGCGCGTAAGCTGCCGAGTGCGATTTGTTGAACCCGTATTCAGCAAACATTTCCATGAGTTCAAACATGGCTTCCGACTTTTTGGGGTCAATATCATTAATTTTACATCCGTCGAGGAAGCGCAATTTCTGCTGCGCCATTTCTGCGGGATTTTTTTTACCCATCGCACGACGCAAAATATCGGACTCACCCATGGTGTAGTTGGCCAGGCGACTGGCGATTTGCATCACCTGTTCCTGATAAACAATAACACCATAGGTATCCTTCAAAATATCTTCGAGCTGTGGAAGCTCGTACACAATCTCCGTGCGGCCATGTTTGCGGTTAATGAAGTCATCCACCATGCCAGAGCCCAAGGGACCTGGTCGGAAAAGCGCGACGAGCGCGACAATGTCACCGAAGCATGTGGGTTTTAACTTCATGACCAAGTCGGTCATGCCGCTACTTTCCAGCTGGAAAACGCCACGGGTGTTACCGGCGGAGAGCTGGTCATAAACCGCTTGATCGGACAGCGAAATCTCCGCCATGTTGATGGTCTTGTTATGCGTTTTTTTAATGAGCTGAATCGCATCATCAATCACAGTGAGCGTTTTAAGACCCAAAAAGTCAAACTTGATCAGGCCAACTTTTTCAACACCCTTCATGTCGTATTGGGTGACGACTTCACCATGTTGACCGCGCAGCAGAGGCACAAAATTTTCAAGTG
The DNA here is from genome assembly GCA_002796325.1 of Deltaproteobacteria bacterium CG11_big_fil_rev_8_21_14_0_20_47_16. Lineage (GTDB taxonomy): Bacteria > UBA10199 > UBA10199 > 1-14-0-20-47-16 > 1-14-0-20-47-16. The sequence continues at coordinate 107,039 of PCXA01000015.1, forward strand.
GCTGATCGCTGATCACGACACCGGCAGCATGTGTTGAGGCATGACGTGGAAAACCTTCGAGGACATGCGCCATGTCGAGCAACTTACCCACCTCTGGATCTTTCTTACCCAACTCTTTCAAGCGAGGCTCAACATCTAATGCTTCTTCCAAAGTAATATTCAATGTGTTGGGAACCAACTTGGCAATGCGATCCACATCGCCGTATGGCATGCCCATCACGCGGCCCACGTCACGAATCACAGCCTTGGCTTTCATTTTTCCGAAGGTCACGATCTGCCCGACGTTGCCGTACTTGCGGCTCACGTATTGAATCACTTCGTCGCGGCGACGCATGCAGAAGTCGATATCCATATCAGGCATGCTCACGCGTTCAGGATTTAAGAAGCGTTCGAAGAGCAAGTTGTGGGGAATGGGATTGATGTCGGTAATCTTGAGCGCATATGCCACCAATGAGCCCGCCGCAGACCCACGACCTGGGCCAACAGGAATATCCTGGCTCTTGGCGTAGTTGATAAAGTCGGCCACGATCAAGAAATACCCTGCAAAGCCCATGGATTTGACAATTTGCAACTCCGATTCCAGGCGCGCCCAGTATTGTGATTCCAATTCAGGCGACATCTTGGGATGATCCATCATAATAAGCGGCCAGCGGTCTTTAAGACCTTGGCGCGCTTGCTCCATCATCACCGTGTCTAAATCCTTTTCCTTCGGAACTTCAAATTTTGGGAAGTGGTATTTTCCAAACTGCATTTCAAAATTACAACGATTGGCAATTTCAACGGTGTTGGAAACGGCTTCAGGGCAATCAGCAAAGAGCTCGGCCATTTCTTCGGGGGAACGCAGATAGAACGTATCCACATTCATCTTCATGCGTTTTTCGTCGCTGATGGCCTTGCCGGTGGAAATGCACATGAGCGCATCTTGCGCGCCGGCTTGGTCTGCCTTTAGATAGTGGCAGTCGTTCGTGGCCACAACGGGCAGCCCCAACTCTTGCGCAATGCGCATGAGCCCTGGCCCCACTTTTTGTAATTCGGGCAGGTCGTGGCGCATGAGCTCGATATAGTAGCGATCTTTGAAAAGTTTGGCGTACCACTCCGCTGCCTTTTTGGCGTCTTCATAGCGGTCATTGAGAAGATGATTGGAAACTTCGCCCTTCAAACACCCCGATAGACAAATAAGACCTTCTGAAAATGCAGCGAGCATTTCTTTGTCCACACGCGGTTTATAATAGAAGCCATCCAGATAACTGCGCGAAACGAGTTTGCACAAATTGCGATACCCCACTTCGCTTTCGGCAAGCAGTGTGAGGTGCGAGAGAATCCCCTCTTTACCCAAGGTCTTTTCCAGATGGTTGCCATGGGTCATCAGATAAATTTCGCAACCGATGATGGGCTTAACACCCGCGTCCTTCATTTTGGTGTAGAATTCAACGGCCGCAAAGAGGTTGCCGTGGTCAGTCATGGCCACCGCATTCATGTTGAGTTCTTTAACCCGCTTGGACAACGCACCAACAGCATTGGCCCCGTCCAGGAGGCTATAATAGGTGTGCAGATGCAAATGCGCAAATTGGGGCTGAGCGGTTGTCATGGATGGACTGGGGATACAAAACTGCCAGGGGCTTGGCAAGGGTGCAATTCGGCAAGTTATTGCACTAAAAGCCCCTGGGAAATCCAGCCGGAAAGCCAGGTCATTACTTGGTGAGCGTCATCCACCTGCGCGCAGACATCGGCAAAGCACGCACCAGATTGAATTGCTTTAAGTGCAGCAAACTCATCAGCCGAAATGGCCGCATGATAGACATTCAAATTTTGACGCCAGATGCGCAAATACGTTTCTTGCGTTTGAATGTTTGGACAAATCTCATGCACGTTATAGTGGACGTGCAGCAACTGACACGATGGGTGTAGCTGCAATTTCATTTCAGGCCAATCGTCTGCAGGAATTTTTTGAAGATCTTCGTGTGTAAGTACTTGTGCATCGGCCGCATCAAAAGCCTCAATCTGCGCCCATTCAAATTGGGCAAGATCTGCCAACTCACCCCGCCCCTTTAAAAATTCTGATAAATGCTGCCCCACATACCGCAGTGAAAAATGCGTCGGTGGATAGACCTGCAAGTATTGCACAATTAAATTGTGAAATTCACGATCACCCAAAATTTTAACCAAGCTCGGGAAATCTTCTTTCAGACAATCTAAAATCCGGAAGAAATACATGTTGGCATAAATATTCACGCGCTCCACAGCTGGAAGCTCAGGATCCCCTTCGACGAACACGGGCGCATCCGTCACATTTTCAGGTGCTGTGATGAGCTGCCACAGTGTGGCCTGCATCTCGGTCAGCGTTGGATTGGGTTTGGTCAACATAGTGTTGGTATTGTGTTTTGGCACGCGCCACTTCTTTCATCAAATCTTCAAACTCTGGGATATGATCATCCCATTCAATTAACGTGGAAATCGGCCCAAAGCGTTTTAGGGCTTCAACATACAATTCCCACACCTTGTCTTTCACATGATGGTCATGTGTATCCAACAAATAGGTACCGTGATCACTGTGGCCCGCCAAATGAAACTGGCCCACACGATTTTTTGGCACCCAGTTGATGTACGTCATGGGATCAAACTTGTGATTAAAACTGCTGACATAAATATTATTCACATCGAGCAAGATCATGCAGTCCGCGCGTTCCGCAATTTCAGTCAGAAATTCCCACTCCGGCATTTCAGAATGTTTGAACGCCATGTAACTCGACACATTTTCAAGCAGAATGCGACGCCCTAAAAATTCCTGCACACGTTTCACGCGATCCACGACATGACTGATAGTTTCACGTGTGTACGGCAGTGGTAACAAGTCATGCACACTATGTTTTCCAGTGGAACTCCAACAGAGATGATCTGAAACCCAGGCCGGCTGAACGTGTTCGGCCAACTGTTTCAACCGCGCAAGATAACCCATGTCAAGCGGGTCCGTGGAACCGATTGACATGGATACCCCATGCATCACCATGGGGTATCGCGATCTGATCCGATCTAGAAAATGCAGAGGTTTTCCGCCATCCACCATATAGTTTTCTGAAATGATTTCGAACCAGTCCACCTGGTCCGGCCAATTCTCAACAATATGCGGATAATGACACGGCCGAAGCCCCACACCAAATCCTAGAAACGGAAATTCATTCATGATTATTTTGCGACAGTGCCGCCCTTTGTTTTGCATTCGTCTTCTGTCATCATCATCATGCCCTTACCCTTGCAGCTGTTTTTTCCCTTACACCCGTCTTTACCGCCACAGCCATCTTTACCACCGCACCCATTGCCCTTAGACTTGCATTCGCTCTTGCCTTTGCATCCGTTAACACCTGAGCACATTACTTTTTTGGCTTCACTTGGCGTTGGTGCCGCATCGCCATTTGCAGGTGCCCCCGCAGCCATGGCTTTACCTGCGATAAATAATCCGGCAACTGCTGCTGCTACTGCTGCTCCTTTGAACGACTTTTTCATACTGTTCCCCCTCCAGGGTTATTGGTTATGAGGCGCGCTTATACATTGTTTTTATTTTTCAGTCAACTGGGATTTCATTGCTCGCGGGATACATGAAGTGTTATACGGCGCAGGAAATGACCAAGCGCACCCTCATTTTAGTTCTAACATTCATTATAGTGAGTATGAGTGGAATACCCACCGCTTCCGCATTTGCATGGCACCACCGTGTTAAGGAACCCCATCCCACTCATGACTTTGGTATTTCGTTTACGTTTAGCCCCGAAACTATTTGCGAAGCCTGCCTGGAAACAGAATTAGGATATGGTAACGCGAGCGGTAACAGTCAAACACCCGCAGTGCTTACCTTTGCACCTAATGGATTTCACAACACCGACATTTCACTCTTCTTTAACGCAGTCAATTTGAGTCCTGATGGTGTTTCAAATGATACAATTTTACTCGGTAATAATATTAACGTTATTATTCGTCAGCGATTTCTAAATTTTGAAAATTTGCAAATCACTATTGCACCAACAATCACAGGATATCTACGTGGCTATAGCGGTGCACGATTAGGTGCAACGCTCGATGTCGCACTCATTCGCAACTGGTTTCGTTTTGTCATAAACATTGCACCAACTGGTGCTACAAATCCTGCACCCGGCAATCCGTCTTGGCAGATCATCAATGCGTTCAATGTATTTGCAAACCTCGCCAAATCACCCATTTCCATGTTTATTGGCGCTCACCAGATGAGCAATCAAACACTATCAAATAGTGTGGGTACAGAAGTAGGAATGATTGTGGCACCATGGGATTATGCTCAACTACAAGCTGGCGTTCAGTTCTTGAGTATGAATCAAAATCCATACCAACAAGGTCAAATCCGATTAGTTGTTAATTGGGGACGCCTGTATGGCAAACCCGAAGGCACAGACGATTAAGTTGCATTTGCAATTTACGGTCTCATTCGATAAGACATTCTTACACCAACCAAGGGAGGCATTATGAAACTCAATGTTCGCGCATTGGCACTTGCACTGGGAATGGTCTGGGGAATCGGCGTTTTCTCACTGGGCATTATGGCCATGTTTAACTGGGGTGCTGATGCCGTTGGTGCATTAAGCTCTGTTTATATTGGCTACTCCCCCACCATTGTTGGTAGTTTGATTGGATTGGTCTGGGCGTTTATCGATGGTAGCGTATGTGGACTCCTTATTGCCTGGTTTTATAATAAATTTTCTTCATGAAACACGTTATCCCCGCTGTAATCATTGTCATTCTCCTCGGATCGATTGCAGCGTCAGCAGCTAGAGCACCCGTCACGTTCATTACATTTGGCGATTGGGGCACAGGTACAAACAGTCAAAAGGAAGTCGCCCAATCTGCAACACGTTATTGCCGTAACAATAGCTGCGAGTTTGTTGTGGCACTCGGCGACAACTTTTATGAAAATGGCGTTAAATCCGTCCACGATCCCAAGTGGAAAAACTATTATAAAGATATTTATGCCGCACTTAACTTGCCTTTCTATGCAGTGATTGGAAATCATGATGAACGCAATAATGTCGACGCACAAATTGACTATTCAAAAATTGATCCAAGCTGGCATATGCCCGGGCGATTTTACAGTGCTCGCTTTCCAAATGATACGGCAACTCCAACCATTGAAATTTTTGTGATCAATAATGGTGATCATCAATTGGAATCTGCCGAACAGAAATGGCTCTCTCAAGCGCTCGCCAAAAGCCGCGCACGCTGGAAAATCTTGGCCATGCACATTCCAATTATTAGCAATGGCCCGCATGGAGATGACAGCGCAGATATTAATGATAATCTTATCCCAGTAATTTGTGGCAAAGTGGATGTTGTCCTGGCTGGCCATGATCATGCCTTTGCCCATCTGCGCGGACCATGGAAAAATTGTGCTATTGATCAGTTGGTTGTGGGTACGGGGGGGAAACATCTATACTCTGTGAATGAAAAGGACCCGCGTGTCTTATCAACCGGTTCATTTTTTGGGTTTGGATGGTTTGAAGCAACCGATAAAAAATTAGTTTTTCGAATGATTAAAGAGGATGGGTCCGTTTATTACACAACAGAATGGAAGAAATAGCTATTCCCATTCAATGGTGGCCGGTGGCTTGGATGAAATGTCGTACACCACACGATTCACACCCTTAACCTCATTGATAATGCGACTGGAAATTTTCCCCAGCAGATCGTAGGGCAACGGCACCCAATCTGCCGTCATGCCGTCTTGACTGCTTACTGCACGCACCGCGACCACATTTTCATAGGTACGTGAATCCCCCATCACACCCACTGTTTTTACGGGAAGTAATACGCAGAAACTTTGCCAGACATTGCCATACCAGCCTGACGATTTAATTTCCTGCATCATGACGTCATCTGCATTTCGTAATATCTCCAAGCGATCAGTCGTCACGTCTCCCAAAATGCGAACGGCCAAACCAGGGCCTGGAAATGGCTGCCGCCCAATGAGTTCTTCGGGCATACCCATTTCACGACCCAAAACCCGAACTTCATCTTTAAACAATTCTCGCAGGGGTTCTACCAATTTAAATCCCATCTTTTCAGGCAAACCACCCACATTGTGATGGCTCTTGATTACCGCCGATGGCCCCTTGAATGATACACTTTCAATCACATCCGGATACAATGTACCTTGTGCCAAAAAGGATGCATTAGTGAATTTTCGTGCGACCTTTTCAAAAATATCGACAAAGATCGTACCAATAATTTTGCGTTTTGCTTCAGGATCAATCACACCCTTTAATCCCGTTAAAAAGGTTTCGCTTGCATCCACCATCTCAACTGGAATCTGCAAATGATCACGGAATAACTGAGGTACCTTTTTGCCTTCATCTTTGCGCAACAACCCATTGTCCACAAAGATACAATGAAGCTGCTTGCCGATCGCTTTATGAATGAGTGTTGCTGCAACAGATGAATCTACACCACCCGATACACCACAAACCACATGGGCATCACCCACCTGTTCACGAATTTTTTGAATCTGAGTGTCAATAAATGAACTCATGGTCCAATCAGTCTTGCATTCGCAAATTTTAAACAGGAAGTTATTAAGAATAGCAGCACCATCGGGCGTATGGCGCACTTCAGGATGAAATTGAATACCATAAACACATCGTGCTTCATCGGCAAATGCTGCAATGGGTGCCCCATTACTCTTACCAATCACTTCAAACCCTTTTGGCATTTCCGTGACGTGATCACCGTGACTCATCCACACCGATGTAACAGGACCTGAAATCTTATCGAAGAGTGGTGACACCCCATCAAAGGTCATTTCGGCGCGGCCATATTCCCGGCTCTCGCCCTTTTCAACCTTGCCGCCCAACGTATGCGCCAACAGTTGCATACCATAGCAGATTCCCAAAATTGGAATTTTCAAATCCAAAATTTCAGGTGTTGTCACAGGACTTTCAGCATCGGTAACACTGGCGGGTCCACCTGATAGAATGATACCGGTGGGTTCAAAATTGCGAATTTCCGTCATGGTCCATGTGCAGGGATGAATTTCGCAGTACACATGAGACTCACGCACACGTCGCGCAATCAGTTGCGTGTACTGGGAACCATAGTCCAAAATCAAAATTTTACTGGTCATTATTTACGACTCCACTCGGTAATTCGGGGCTTCTTGTGTGATGATCACGTCATGCACATGCGACTCTTTAAGACCCGCATTACTAATACGTACAAACTTGCTGTCTGTTTGTAATTTGGCAATCGTTTCAACCCCTACGTAACCCATACCCGACCGTAAGCCACCGACTAACTGGTGAAGCATCTCTGCCACTCGACCTCGGAATGGAACACGTCCTTCAATGCCTTCGGGAACCAACTTGTCTGCTTCGACACCACTTTGGAAATAACGGTCACGACTTCCCTTTTGCATGGCTGTCAATGAGCCCATGCCACGATACATTTTGTAAGTACGACCTTGGTATAAAATGGTTTCACCAGGTGACTCTTCGGTACCCGCGAGCAGTGACCCCACCATTACGGTATCTGCACCGGCCGCGAGTGCCTTGACAATATCGCCTGAGTACTTGATGCCACCGTCAGCAATAACGGCCACTTTGTGTTTGCGTGCAACAGTTGCCACATTGTGGATAGCCGTAATTTGTGGAACGCCCACACCCGCAACAATACGTGTGGTGCAAATGGATCCCGGACCAATACCGACTTTAACCGCATTCACACCTGCTTTAATGAGCGCCAGGGCGGCTTCGCCCGTTGCAATATTACCTGCAACAAGAGACAGGTCTTTATATTCTTTGCGAAGCGTCTTCACCATATCGACCACGCCCTTAGAATGTCCATGTGCGGTATCCACAACAATACAATCCACACCGGCAGCTACCAGCGCTTCGGCACGTTCTAAGCCTTCGGCCCCCACACCCACTGCAGCAGCAACACGCAAGCGGTCCTGTGCATCTTTGGTGGCAAGTGGGTTGTCCTTTGCCTTCATAATATCTTTAATGGTGATGAGACCTTTGAGATGACCTTTGGTATCCACAACCGGTAATTTCTCAATGCGATGTTTGTGCAATAACGCAATCGCCTTGGTACGCGCCGTTCCTTCACGGACAGTCACCAACTGCGCGAGCGGTGTCATGACCTCTTTAATCTTTTTACTGGTGTTGGATTCAGAGCGAATGTCGCGATTGGTCAAAAGACCAACGAGCTTTTCGTTATATACAATAATAAATCCCGAAATTCCGGTTTGCTGTTGCATGGCCAGGGCCTCGCCAATGGTTTGGTCGGGACGCATGGTAATGGGCAAACCCACCATACCACTTTGGGCCTTCTTAACCCGCGCGACCTTGCGGGCTTGATCAAAAATGGGCAGATTTTTGTGAATAACGCCGATACCACCCGCTTGTGCCATGGCAATGGCCATGGTGGACTCGGTCACCGTATCCATCGCGGCGCTAATCAAGGGGATGGCGAGAGTAATTTTGGACGTCAGACGCGTCGAGGTATTGGCCTCTTTGGGCAAGACACTACTCGCGCGCGGCAGCAGTAAAACGTCATCAAATGTAAGGGCTTCTTGGATCGGTAGGCTCAACATGCCGGGGTATTACTGATCACTTTCATTTCTGTCAAGCAAACATAGAGACGAATTATTCGCCCCAGCGATGGGTGGTTGTCACACCTTGTTGGGTTAAGGTCTGCAGAATAATCGGCGTTGCAGCAATAGAAATACTATGGCCGAAAGGATCAGCTGCCAATTTCAAATGGCCATCACCCAATTCAATTTCTGAAAGACCAAAGCGCGCTAAAAGTGATGTGCTGCTTCCTGTGAGTGCGCCATTGGGTAGTGCAAAAGATTTGGGAATTGTAATCGCAGGCAAACTACTTCCCTCTTTTCCAAATTCACTCAACCCCCATGAAATCAGCGTCCGCAACTTACCCACCAACACGTGGTCCGGCACCAACGTGGTGTTACTCCCATCCACAGGCATAATGGTGACATGACTTTCTGGCATCCGCAAATGCGTGACAATCGAAAGCTGGGAGGGGTCTTTTGGATTGGTTTGCACAGCATCCACTGTCAGGCTCAAAAGCACAGTGAATCGCGCCGTAATAATAGATGTTGGCTCATCCGTTGGGTTTTCGGGAAGTGCCAAAAATTGGATTTCAAGATTGGGTAGATCGAAATCCACAATACTCGTACCGGCTTCATCCCGGCGCACACTAAGACGTGGTGCCAAAGTACGATTGGCACGAATGCGGAGACGTAATGGTTGATCGCCTGCATACATCGGCAGATCAGTTCCAAAAAACTTTTGAACAATGGGTCGCAGATTGCAAAGCGTCGGTGTGGGTATCTTTGCACATTCAGTTGTAAAATCAAATCCCAGTAACGCAAAGGTGCTTTCATCCAAATCGATATCCAGCAACCCCTCACCTGGCTGGCCCATTGTTGTTAAGGCCGCCAATGCTTGGTTAATCAGGTCTTCACGAATGTTCATGCCAAAGGATTGCTGTTTTGGTGCCAACAAGTTTGCCCCTGCCTGTGCTGCTGAATAATAAAAACCACCACCATCCACTTGGCTGCTCAGTGATACTTGAATTCCATCTGGAGAGATCCGCAACGAGTCTGCATTCACCTGATTCTTCATGGACCATGTATAGGGATGACCCAGAAAATTGAAGTCCTTGGTCATCGGCATGAATGATCGAAACAGCTGAGTGGTTAATAATGCAGACCCATCACAATAAAGTGCTTCATTTAAGGCATCTAAAATTTTTGAACTAATGATGCCATATTTGGCATCCACATTATTAACGCTCTTGCAAAGGTCTTTGATTTTTTCCGAAAGTAAATTTGAACTACCATCACACATCACAAACGCGCCCGCGCCATCGATATTGCCCCGAAAATCTTTGGGTTGAAAAATGGCTGGTTGATGCTTGCAATAGCTCTCGTCCTTAAATTGGCAATCATCTTCGGGTGCTGTCAGTAACGCCAATGACTTCTCACCTTTATTCACAACAACAAATTGTGGTTGAATGCGAAGCGACTTAAATCCAATCTTCAGAGGAATAAAGTTGTCGGCATCTTTGTAATAATTCGCCTTAATGGTCACACCTTCCAATGTCACATCCATGGACAAGCGGTTATCCTCTAGCTTCACATCATTGACATAGGCATTTGCAATTTCTGGATTTTCCGTCACCGACAATGTCGTCTGAGATTTTTGACCTACCGTACAACCCGGGATGTCGCCACGCACCTGACGCTGCAATGTCACCATGTCGGATTCAGAAGAGTCAGGCGTTGCAGGCTTGGGTGGACCCAACAGTGATGACACAAACGCTGCAAAATTATCTGATGTAAGAAATGCGTTCACCATGTTTGGCAATTCACGATTCAAAACATCCCCATCCACACGCATGGCAATCGCAGATGGAATCCAGTCTTTGGCCCAAACAGCGCGGCCCCACCCAAAGGTGTAGCGAAATTCGCGGCCCGTTTTATCGCCGGGCAGTCGAATTCCCATTTCATTAATACCCACAGCAGGAGATTTATCGACACTGTACTCCCCATTTTTGGGGCAAATTTTTTGAACACGCGTTTTCTCGCCTGTCTCAGGATTCACTACAACTTCGCGGTTCCATTCCAACTCCACCTCACCGTCGCAGGTTGGCGATACAGTGTTGGGTTTCCAATTGGCAATTTTGAACCGCAACTTGCCAGGTGTCGTATCAATCCATTCAACAGTTGGATCCAATTTGTTGTATGCCACTGTTTGCGTATGCAAAACTTGTGAAGGTTCCACAGCAGCGCTCGACACCTTGACTGTTAATACGTTACTCCCATTACCCAACGGCATACACAGTGAATACACACCCTCTGCACCCACATTGCTGCGACGCACAACAGTTGCACCCGATGACACTTTATTTTCAACTTCAATGGTTGTGGCGCCGGTTTCAGATCCAATCAAATCACAATTTTGTACTGCACCTGATTTGGCTTGGTCGCGACAGGATTTTTCAAGATCAACGGTAACTTCTACATGATCCGCATCGGGACTGGCCTGAGATATATTCACAGCAGATGCCGTCATATCGTGAGGCTTTTGGATACGTGCCACACGCGCTGAAATCATTTGGGGTCCACCCACCAATCGCATGGCCTGAATCACCACGGTGTAGCTGCCCAATTGTGGCAAGGGCACCGCAATTTCAAATGTGCCATCTGCCAACAATGATTTCTGAGTATTAATATGTGTCACTGATTTGCTGCGGTCATTTTGCACATAGGCCAAGATACCTGCAGCTGCACCCCCCTTAATTGTTCCTGTGATCACGGTGTGTCCTGCCACAACACCTGAGGGGGACTCATCCAAACACAGATCCAGCTCGCAGCGCTTAATGTGAAGTAATGGTTTGGCCTGACAGGTTTCAACAGGCGCCTTGTCTGGGACCGCAACGGAGTCCGTGGCAGCCCAAACAGGGCTGCCCAGCAAAATCCCAACAATCCCAATTATGGAAATAGGTAATTTCATGGTTACCCCATTGTCGGCAGGCCGCCAAAAAAGTTGCGCGCCCCTTTTGGGGCAATTCACGCACCGCGCCATAACCCACACAACTTTTGACCCGAGCTGCCGAGAATAGCCTAGACCCTTATGAGATATATACGCCCCATCTATTATATATGCGTTGTGACGCTCCTGGCGGCCCTATTACCTGCCTGTGGCGGCAAGGATTTCATACCCCGCTACTTTCCGGGCAGCGAAACCGAGACCAACGGATCAATCGATGCCCCCGCAACCCCTTTGCCGGGTGGCAATTGCACCATTAAATTTAATGCCAGCCTGTGTGTGGTATTAAAGCGCGGCACCATGAGTTATGGTGCCGAAGGTCAGGAGAAACTCTGCGTCGACGACCTGCCCCCTATTGCCATTCAAGTGCAAGGTATCAAGGCCACACTGCGTGGCGACGAATTCCCTGACATTGTTGTTTCAGGCCATGGTCTGCCAGTACCCATCACCATCAACGGTAAGGGCACAACCGATGGTAAAGACAATATTGGTTCAGGAGCCGTAGACAGTAGCGGTAATATCACTTTGGAAAATTTTTCATTCTTTGTTGCCGCTTTGGGCAAGACCGGAAAAATTCCCAATCTGACACTGACCACTGGCGTTGCAGAAGGCACAGATGATCTGCCCGACATTCATGGATCACCTGCCACCGGCAACAGCATGACCCTTGTGGGCAGTACAGTATTGGGATCCATTATCCCAGCAGCTGACAAATACTTTTTGGACTCTACACTCCAAATCACATTCGCGGGTAAGATTGATCCCAAATTATCCGAATGCGGTGGCGTGGGCAGCGGACTTCCCACAACGGTACAAGTCACCAAGATCACCACGGATACCGATCGTCGCCAACACGAACAACTCATTCCCAATGGCACCCAGATGGAAGTGGCCACCAATGTGTTGATTCCAGACACCGATGCCGATGTGGGCCCGCAATTCGAAGGCAGCAGCAAATTCCGTATTCGCAACATTAGCAAGCAAGCCATTCCACTACAAATTCCACCCATTGTGGGCTCATTCCACATCCGCCCCATTAACGGTGAGATGACGGGTTCTCTACCATCACAACAATCGATTGTGGTGCAAGTCACGTTTAGACCCGTTATCAAAACCGCACCCGGCACTGTGACGGAATCACTCAGCTTGGGCAGTGACTATTTCTCACTGGTGGGTGTGGCACGCCTGCAAGGTGGTGTTCCCAGCATTCATGCCATGGATAGCAGTGGTAAAATTTCTGACAACACCACGAACACACTCATATTTGCAGATGTCCCAGTAACGCCTGCCACACAACAGGCCTACTTTCAGTGCACAACTGTGAGTTGCGATGGCAACGCCACGCCCACACACTGTCAGCCCTGCCTGGATGTCGCGACACAATCCTGCCAGCTCCTGACAATTGATCAAAACCAATTGCCCATTGGGGAAGTAGATAAATCATGTCTGTTGTTACGCCCCGGCGCCAAACCATTCCAAGGGATTAACATGATGGGCGGCACCATGGGTAATAGCACCAAAACCATTGTGATTCGCAACACGGGAACAAAAGAGTTAACCATTACATCTGTGGCCATCAAGGACATTGCCAAGAGCCATTCCACTGCGCAATTCAAAGTCAGCCCCAGTGCCATTTATGTGGGCAAAGATCCTTCAGTTGTGGGCCATACAGCACCACAAAAGCTGCCCATAAAACTGGCCCCTCATTCTGATATCGCTGCTTATATTGTGGTGAGCTACACACCCACAGACTTGTTGAGTACGGCAGATGATGTCGTTGGTAATACGGCACTCGATCAGGCATTATTGTTGGTGCGTGTTGAATCATCGCCATCCCAGCAAAGCACAACCCGCATTCAACTGCGTGGCACAACAACTGTTCATGAAGTTCCCCCATTGGAAGTTCACTTTGTAACAACGACTGGCGACAAGATTCGTGGCAATGACTCTGACTTCCCCATCAAGGGTATTATCTCGACAACTGAAAATGCGTCGGTTGCCGTTTACACGAAGCTTTCAAATCTGGCTGAAAAATCCATGCGCATCACCAATGTTGATCTATCGGGTGATGATATGGGTAACTTTGACTGGCTTGATAGCAGTGAAAAGATCAATGCCATTCAAGAATCTGAACGCTGCTTCACATCCAAAACCCCTGTCGCCATTCACCCCAACGGTATTGATTTGCATCCTCATGGCAACACAACAGACAACATGCCACTTTTAGGTTGTGTTAATTTCCATCGGGATCCCAAAAAAGGTGATGCCAAGCAGCAATTTGAAACAGTTCTATCGGTAACCGCAGTTGACTTGGATGCCAAACAACAACCAGCAAAGCGCGCAGATGGCTCACTGGCCGAATCCAAAATCAAAATTTTGGTTACAGCAACCATCAACCCACGCAAAGGTAAAATGGTATTCCGCTTGACACAAACCATGTCCATCCTGGCCACAGACCCACCATCAATGGCGTCTGTTGCATCATCTGATGAAATTGATGCCCTGATTAAGGCTGGTCGCGCCAAAGAATCCGATCGCTTCGTCTTTTTGGGTGCTATGATTTTGGATCCATTTGATGAAATGACCGTTGAAAACGAAGATGGCTCAGTTTTGACTGGACAGAATGATGACATTACAGGTGTCTTCCGTGCCATTGACACACGCCCATCTACATTCACAGGCAATGACACCCTTTTTCCATACACCAGCCTGCTATATGATGGCATGGCACCCGAAGGAAAACGTGGCATCTTCTTTGACTATCCCCAGGACAAAATGCCCGACAATTTCCAAAGCAGCGGATTGCGCATCTATACATCTGCGCTGTCATGGCCAGGTCCACTAGAAGCAGATCCTGAAAACATTCCATATCAGATTTCAGAATGCCAACAGGTAGACCCGTGCGAACGTGGCTATATGTTAGGCACGGGGCCTGATGATATTAATAAACATCGTGGTGTCTGCGCATTCTTCTACGCATCAGCTGGCAGTTGGGATAGCCCCGGTATGCACAATCAGTCTGCCGACTATCCTGATGGCTCACGTGACAACATGTGCAAAAATAGAAGTGAGCGTCAGCAGCTCAATTCACTCAAGGGTAAATATTCAACCAACGGACAATTGATATTTGCAAATAATGGGCTACGCTTCTGGGGCCCCACATATGTGCATAATATTGCCAATACATTGGATCGCAAGCCACCCGCGCTGGATGAAGTGTTTCATATTACCTTCACCACTGATCCGCTGGTCCCCAAAGCAGAAGGTGCCCAATATGATTATTTGCCAGAGGAACGTCTGGATTTATCAAAACTGGATCACATGGTAAATTTGACTGACACCAGTAATGGGGGCCACCCTGTCTGTGCCAAGAATACTCAGAATAAAGTCATAGGTGATACCCGTTATAGTTCCTGGAAATATTTTGCGCCACTTTTGGTCCAAGACAAAGAAGGAAAGATACCCGCGGGCTGCCCTGACGTTGGAAATTCCTTTGCGAAAGAAGGCGCACGCGCCTATCTGCGCGGCCGACCTGTGGACCCCGTCACGGGCGTGTTCTCTGTTGTGGCGGTTACCAAATTTGGCAAGGATGAAGACTTAACCTCTGTATTCAAAGATGTCTCACTGTTCGTTGTTCTGAATGGTTGGCTCTGTGACCCAGAAGGCAGTGAGGCTGAAGGCGAAGGCGCAAAATGCTTTGATCCCAAATTCAACGAACGCGATGCCATGTCCCAAATTAGCTTAATGAAGGAGGGGCAATGAGTAATCCATGGTCTTTTGCCTGTACCGCTGGTGGGCAATATTACATCAATACCGTTGCATCCTTAGAGGGGTACGGTGGTTACACCAGTTGTCGCGTGGGTGAAGTGCGTATTGGCGGTGCTGTCACTCCTGCATTTGGATTGGGTGCATCAACTTCCGCATTTGATGCTCATTTGCTTTCTGGTGGAAACAGTAGCACACCTGGCACATCCACTCCCATTACAAGCACCAGTTTTCTTGCAGGTCTTGCACGGCAAGAAGACCGATATACTAAAGATGAAAATGGCGTTTATCTGAGACGGATTATCGACCGCAATACTGCTTTGTTCGGAGGCGGTTGGTCTTCCTCATCCGATGCCAACGTGAGTTGGAATATTTTTGAAACACGCAACGAGACTGCCAAGGGATTTGACATACTGAAGCTGAAAAATACAGATGGCCAATATACCATCACTGCTGGCGCAAGCTTCATCAAGGAATCTGTCATTAATTTCAACAAGCCCAGCGATACACTCCGGGATGATGCGCTTCGCCTGTCGGCCATGTTGTGGCTAGAAGTGGGTTGGCAAAAAATTCTTCCTGAAAAAGCACAGAATTATGAACTTGAAAGCAAGGCTCTCTCGCTGTCTCACATCTATTACATGTACGCAGATGCCATGAATGGCATTAGCACCATCCTAGACTATTTTTCGATCAATCGAGATGTCGCCAATGTAACCGGCTTTTTCGGTGCCTCATCAGATGATCCATTTATCAAAACAGATCTCAGCCAAAAAAATCACCTATTGGCCATCAGCTCAATTTTCAACGCGCCAAGTCTGGCTGCACAACGTCGACAGTTTTTTCATTTGGCCAATGTGCAAACCAGTTTGCTTGTTTATCATGGTGTGCGTTCACTAGCGATGAGCATCGCTGCATATAATTTGAAAGATAATACAGATCATCACCAGTTGGCCACACCTGCCATTTCATCGCTGCGAACAATGGCCGATATGATTGTATTAAAAAATACTGACACACCGAAAGAAACGCTCGCATGGCAACTCGGTATTTCGGCCGCCCTACTTTTAGGTGCATTAACGGGTCGCGACAATGAAATTGCGCAGGCGACGGCCCAAGCTGGCATGGAAGGCCTCCTCACCACCACACTCGACCCCAATGCAAGACAAGATAAAAACTTTACTGTGAGCGAAGAATATTTCTCTCGATTCTCATCTCATTCGCGTTCACTCAATAACCACCACGAGTCCGACAAACGCGTAACACTGGGCAAACGCACAACACTCAGTGGTGAACGCATTTATACGGAAACATCCACGAGCAGCCCCTATCCCACGGGCGATGGGGGCGCACCCGCCACCACAGATGCAGCCATTGGACTTCAAGCGATCTCTGGCAAAGCAAGCAGCGTTGTACGGGTGCGTGCATCAGTAGATATTGGTGCGCGATCGGAATTTAGCGGTGCCGGCATTGAAATTGGGGCACGTGCCAAAGCGGGTGTTGATCTTGTTTTCAAACCTTCTGAATCCATTCGATTCAATCTTGGCGCCACCTGCTCTGGTACCATCTATGCCACTGGCCACGACACAGAATGTGGCATTGGCGCAGGCATTTCATTCTAAATAATCTGTGTCACCAATACCATAATGTCGCTTATGCGAATTTTCCTCATTAGCCGACTGACTTCGCCGATGTGGTCCCTTCGGGCGCCGGTGGTCGTTTTTTCTCATACGCCGAAAAAACGCCACGCTGCTCTCTCAGAGCGTGCAGCT
>PCXA01000007.1:0-144585 GCA_002796325.1 Deltaproteobacteria bacterium CG11_big_fil_rev_8_21_14_0_20_47_16
GCTGACGCCGATGGCGATGGTGTTGCGGATTCATCGGTTGAACCGGATGCTGACGCCGATGGCGATGGTGTTGCGGATTCATCGGTTGAACCGGATACAGTTCAAGATACAGAAGACACCTTCATTGAACCAGATACCGTTGCTGATGCCGATGGCGATGGTGTTGCGGATTCATCGGTTGAACCTGATACTGTTCAAGATACAGAAGACACCTTCATTGAACCAGATACAGTTGCTGACGCCGATGGTGATGGTGTTGCGGATTCATCGGTTGAACCGGATGTAGTCAACGACGCAGGAGACACACTTGCTGCATCAGATGGTGATGTGGGTGAGGATGCCGATGCTCCGATTAAGCCTGATACTATGACGGCTCCAGTTTTAGGCGAACCACTAGTTGATAGTGCTTTGCCATCAGGCAATGGCTGTTTTAATGCGAATAACGACGTGACGGTCAACTGGTATGGATCTGATCAGGAAAACCAACCACTGTCCTGTGAAGTGTCAGTTGTAAATGTGGGTAATAAGGTTGAAGTAGCCAAAGTCGCAGTGCCTGCGCAAAACCCTTCACCTAAAATGAAGGCAAAAATTCCTGCCAGCCTGATCGAACCGTTTATTGATTATGACATTACGGTCAAATGTACGGATACGGATGGTCTTAGTGCAAGTGAAACAACTAATCAGCCTGTTAACTTCTTCCACAAAAATACAATTATGTGGGTACGCTTTAAAGATGGCGTGGGCAATGTTGTTACAGATTCAGGACCAAGTAAATTACATGGTACTGTTGTCGGTAAGGCAGATTGGGTAGTTAAGAGTGGTTTGATTTTGGATGGTAATACGCGCGTGGAATTTCCAAAATCATCGTTGTTTAATTCTGCCAATGAACTGTCTGTGTTTTTAGTATTTGAGCCAAAAACATTGGACCAATCTCCATTTGCCACAGTTTTGGAAGTCATGAACCAATTGCAAGGTCAGCGATTGGCAGTAGATGTGCCGGAGAAGGGGAAGGTACGTTTCTCTCAGAGCTATGTTGGAGCTGCTCAGTCTATTCAAGATGTGATGGCTGCAGGAATTAACGAACTTTTGTTCATCCAAGATGGCAGTGGTGCACAAATTGTAAAATGGGTTGGTGGATGGAAAGCTGTTGCCCAAAGCAATACATACACAGGTCCTGTTAAAATTGATGATGGTGGCTCAATGACCTTGGGATGTTGGGCTGATGGCACCCATTGTTTTGTAGGTACACTCTATGAAGTGCAGATTGTTGCCAAGAATACTATCGCAACTTGTCAGTAATCCATGCGGACTTCAGGTTTGGAAACTCGGTTAATGTCGGGTTGATTCTGGATGTGCCAACAAGTGTCTTAAACTTCTCGATACTCATATTATGTGTGTTGATGCAGAGTAGCATCGTCCCATTGGACGATAATACACTTTTAGCTAATGTGAGTAGTTGAGGGTAATCGGCATTTGTTTTGAATAGGCGTCCCAACTTTCCTGTCGAAAATGTGGGGGGATCCAAAATAATCATGTCCCAGCTACGACCCTTTTTGGCAAAGCGGGGAAGCCATTCAAACACATCCCCAAAAATGAAGTCATGTTGGGTGTCATCTATGTTGTTGGCCCGAAAGTTTTCGCGCCCCCATTCCAAATATTTTTTAGAGAGATCCAGGCTGGTAACGGTTGCACCCGCCTTTGCAGCGCAGACACTAAAAGCGCAGGTATAAGAGAAAGTGTTGAGAACTGTTTTGTGGCGTAGATCCATGTCCAATATCGATTTTCGATTCATCCGTTGATCCAGAAAAATACCGTAGGAGTAGCCCTCTGAAAGGCTGAGTTGATATGCGACGTCGTTTTCCCTTATCAAAAACCGAGAAGGGGCTTGCGGGCCTAGAATGTGCTGTGCGTTTGCTTCTTGCTTGCCCTTGGCTCGGACGTGAGGCGTTGTGTTCTTGTAATAGAGCCCTGCGGTTGGGAAGTGGGTGTGTAGGGCATCAATAAGATCCTGCTTTGGATAAGATGCAGACTGAATCAGTAAAAAATCCCCTAATTTATCAATAGTTAAACCGGGTAGGTGGTCGCCCGCCTCGTTAACGAGGCGATAGGCGGTTGTTTCTTTTGAAATGAGGGGTATGCGCTTTGAAAGGTCAATCATGGGGCTGAGGTGCCCTAATTGTGAAATTTAAGCAACTTTTTTGGTGGGGCGCCGATATGGTGTGAGAGTGGGGATTTGGCGGTGAGAGGTCACATATGAAGCATTTGGGATTTTTGTTAACCATTATTGCAATTGCGGGCTGTAGCTCAGGATCATCAGCGCCGGCAACATCTGTAGAGGCCTCGGAAAGTGGTGCCATCGCTACAGCACCCATGACCAATTATTTTAAAGCGGATGGTACATCACTTGCGATTTCTCCAAAGGCATTTGATAAGCCCTTTTTACTAGAAGCCACAATTCAATCCCAAACGGCAGTTGAGAAAGATGTCGATACCCTTCAGAGTCAAATTATTATCTTCAAAAGAAAGGGCGACAACATCACAATGTTGCGAAGTGGCTCCGGCCATAATTCTGATACTGATTTTGCAAGTGACTATCTGCTAGCTAAATTCAAAATAACAAAAGAAGACGCCAGTTGGATTAATTTTGATTTCGAAAATGGCATGTCACTCATTTTGCAAAGAGAAAATGATTATGGTTTGGATGCGGAAAAGCAGACCGTAACAGCGCTTGAAATCAAAAACGCCATTGTGGATTCCATTACGATTGATTCCGATTCTGTTGCGGTCGCAAATATTACGCAAGTTCTTGTGCCACGCGCTGAGTTAGAGGCGAAATCGGATACAGATATCGTCACAGAGCAAAATCTTGAGTTGGACGGTTACCGTGTCACCTATACATTTTCATCGTACGTTAGTAATCAGGATTTCAAAAAGGTCTTTGCAGAAAACAAGGTCGGACAAAATATGTACTTTACGAGTGATACACAGTTGTTGCCAGTGCTGGGTGTGCCTGTGAGATACATTACCCGATGGGATATTTCAAAGCCGATCCGATATTATTATTCCGCCAATATCCCAGAGGAATTCGTGCAGGCAGTCAAAGATGGTGTTTTGTATTGGAATAAGGTGTTTGGTCGAGAAGTGCTCACTATTGAGAAAGTCCCCGATAACATTGTTGCCCCACATCCCAAGCTGAACTTGATTCAATGGCAGGCCTATGATGGCAGCGCCTCTGCTTATGGTCGGATACAGCATGATCCAATGACGGGCGAAATTCGTAAGGCCATTATTTCGATTACTTCGGGATGGGGTTGGAAAAAGGAACCAGCCGACTACAGAGCGGTTGCACGTGCTCCGAATGTGATTATTGCAGGACTGCAAGATGGAACAATTTGCAATGAAGATGATGAAGCTGGATTTGTAGTGACGCAGGAGCGTTCCCTGATGGCAGCGCAGGATGAAATGCGCCGCTTGGTTGCGCATGAGGTTGGCCATACGCTGGGATTACGTCATAATTTTGCGGGTAGCACAGCGAGCCAATGGTCGATGAATGAGACAATGGCACAGTACCGAGAATATCTTAAAACAGGATCGCCATCGAAAATTGTACCTTTAACATCATCGGTGATGGATTACTTCAAATCTGAGCAAAGCTCCCTGATTGGATATTGGATTCGTACCCAGAGCGAGCCCTTTTCATATGATCGAGAAGTAATTAACTGGGGATATTTTGCGAATGGAGATGCAGCCCAGTACCCTCAAGAAATGTTTTGTTCTGATAGTGGTATCAAGAGCTTTTTAGATTGTAGCCAGCGAGTATGGGATGGTCAGCACCCTCTTGCAGAGCGCATCTATGAATTTCATGCCAATCTTGAAAATCTATCTGTCTTTGTTGCTGAAAAACTTGCACGCAATATTCGTCTACTCCCGGGCATGTCAAATTCAGAGCGTTGGCAGTCTGCATTACCAACAGCTCAAGATATTGCAGACACTGTTACCGAGCCGATTTTACAGTTACGTGCTTGGCTGTTTGTTAATAGTCAGTCGGTTCATGTGGCATATCGCGATCAGGAAATGACACAGTGGCTGGATAAACAAATTGCAGATGCAGGCGGATTTGGTTCACTTTTCTCACCACTTTTTGATCTTGGATTGAATAATATGCCGACGCGTTTAATGAAGGATTTTGAGATATATATATCAACACCTGAGTTTTCTGATAACCGATCGCAGATTGAGTTGGATGGAATGAAGATTGCTGCAAAAGCAATCTTTGATAAAATGCCACGAGAGTTGGTGCGTTCCATTACCAGTCAGCTATCCAAAACAGATAAGAAAGTAACACCTTATCGCAAATTTGCAGACTTCGAGGGGTTAGAATCTGTATTGGCGCGCTGGGCGTCGTATGTCATTTTGAGCACTAACGGCAAGGGCGACTTTCAGTTTGATATTGATACACGTGCAATGGCAGTGAGAATTTTGAAATCCGACATGGGCCCAGTGATTGATTGGGAGTCAACTGCGCGCAGTCAAATTGGCGATGGCATTATAAAGCATTGGGAAGATCGTTTTGGAAAATCATTTAAAGATATAGCTGCTATTGAAATGACACGTGAGCAGCGACAGCAGCTCTTGCAGGATGTTGATTTAATGAATGCCCTGCAATAGTGGTTACTTGATTTCCAAAATATGGAATTCGACACGCCGATTTTTGGCGCGCCCGTCTTCAGTGCTATTGCTTGTCAGGGGCTTACTCATGCCCCACCCGCGTGAGGTAAGGCGGTTGGCGCTAACGCCACGGGTCACCAAGGAATCGACAACTGCTTTGGCGCGTTCTTCTGAGAGTTGTTGATTGAGTTTTTCACCGCCAACATTATCGGTATGCCCTTCAACCAGCACCTTCTTGAGTTCTGGAGATTGCTGTATGAGCGCTGCGATTTGATCGATGACCATCATGGAATCACCTGTGATGACAGATGATCCCGTTTCAAAGTTGATTGGTCGGAAGATCAAGATGCGATCACCCACAATTTTAACAACACGATTGATGTTGGGACATCCTGGTCGTGCACCTGGATTTTCAGTATCCATAAATTGTGTGGGGCAGTAGTCTTCGGGGTCGTGTATGGTGTCATCGTCACGATCATTTGCGGGATGGCTGAAGTAAGAGAGGTTAGCCATGGTGCGAACGCGAGGTGCGCCATAACCGGAATCAATACCCGTACCTACGCTGACGGTGGCGGCAATTGCGCGATTGAACCAGTACTTGCGTAGACCACCATTCATTTCAACAGGGGATGTGTTTTCCTGATGCATAAACTTGTTGAACGTTGTTGAGCCTGAGAATTCACCTAAAATAATAAAGTCGTGGTGTGTGGAGATGGGGTGTTGCGCGCCAATTGCAAACAGGAAGTTGCTGCCGACATTCAGATTAATCTGCAAATTTTCAGTACTTTTGAATAGGGCACCCATCATCGCATAGACATCAGTGCGGCCAAAGTAGCGCTCGCCCACCACTTTAAATCCGCCAGTCATGCCATCGTTACCAAAATACCGACTATCATCGCCGGTAGGGAAAGTTACGAATGGAATGACCACCAATCCCAGCCCATAACGTTCTTCGACAGGATCTAGGAGTTGAAACTTGGTGCTGATCATGAGATCCCCAAAATTGGCTTCAGTAGTCGCCGTCGTGGCGCCCACTGGTTCGACTTTAGATGGTGTATTGCTTTGGAAGGCTACGTTGACGTCTAACCAATCCGCAATACCAAAGGCGATGTTGGTGTCTTGGGTTACAAAATAATCGACAACGTTATCGAGTCGCCCACCTGTACTAATTAAACTCATTTGCAGTGGGCGCAATGTGTAATCAAATCCAACGGCCACGTTCCAATGGTATTGACCCAGCATCTGGGTGTTATCCATGAAAAGACCGCCGTAGCCGTTCATGGGTAGACGTTGTAGTTGAACATCTAAGGCCTTTGCAGGAGACGCAATCATCAAGAGCCCAAATAATGTGACTGCGGTAATCGCAACCTTCTTCTTGCGAAAGAAAACTGGAACGACAATCATCGCACAAATAATGATGATGATAGATGGTGTGGCAGATGAATCATTTGTTGGATTCAAGCTGCAACTTGTAAGGCCTGATCCAGACAGGTGAACTTCGTTTGTGCTGTATCCCGCCAAGTTGGGATCAATGGTACCAGCGTCCACTTCGCCTGGAGCAACAGATGTGGTCGGACCCGCCAGTACAATATTATCATCACCAGGGTTTAATGGATCTGTGCCCTGCTGAACTTCAAGCCCATCGCGCGCGCCGCCGCCATCCGTATCTGCCTTTAAAGGATCGGTTCCATAGAGATTGACTTCGTCACCATCACTGAGGCCGTCGTTGTCGGAGTCGGGTTTACTGGGATCCGTGCCGTAGTTTTCAATTTCATCGCCATCCGATAATCCATCGCTATCGGTATCCACCAAAAACTTATTAAATTCATCCAAGTCTGAAATGCCATCATCGTCGGTGTCGGTATCCAGTGGGCTGGTTTCGCCAGTATCAACGATACCATTCCCATTTTTATCTTCGTTGTTGTCACTGAGTCCGTCGCCATCGCTGTCCGTGTCTAAGTAGTTGGGAATGCCATCGCTATCAAAGTCAGGATAGACACCGCCTGGAAAGGCAGCCTTGCGAACAATATCAATACCACCTGCATTAAATCCACCTGCAGTGCATTTGAGAATTTCGCCTTCTTCGCCTGCGTCAAATTGACCATTACCATTAGCATCTTGAGAGACAGACAAAACACCACCACCATCGAGATCACAGGAATTGATACCCATCTCAATCAAATCCGAAATGCCATCGCCATCGTCATCGGTATCTAGATCGTCAATGATACCATCGCCATCTGCATCGGTTTGTAGAAGGTGGGCAACGGTGAGCGGGTAGAAACCATAGTAAAAGCGAGAATCAATTTTACTTGGGAATGTTTCGCTGGGAATGGGGGTTGCGGCGGCATTACCCATTGTAAAGTAAAGTGCAATGGCATCGTTGGGATCTGTCCAATCAAGCGTCAATCCCGGCATACTTTTAAAGTGAGCTACTGAAAATTCTAAATGGGGTTGAGATGTGGATGGAGAGGCAAAGACGGCGCTTCCAATTGCTGCACCTTCAGCCGCACCAAACATGGAGGCGGTATTGCTGTCGTCAATAGAAGTGCTGCCCGCCGCAAACACACCATAATCGGTCAGTGCCTTATTAGATGCCTTACCCACAACAATTGAAAAGCCGTTATTAACGGTGAAATCAAAATCCATGAGTAATGAAAAGAATTCGGGTGCACCTAAGTTGGCAATATCTTGAACGCCGGATCCAGAGAGATCACTGGAAATGCCGGCGGGATCCCCGTTGCCATCGGCATCACCTGTAATAACATCAGTATTTGCGGTGTTGTTGTGTGTCAGTGTTGCAACCTGAAGGCTATCACTTGTGCTATCGTAAAGAATGCAAAGCTTTGTGGCATCAAAACCACTGACGCGAACAGCACCACTCACTACAAACTGGACGTCCTGCCCATTGGGATCAAATGGTGTGGGGTCAGTAATGCACGCAGTTGATGGAAAGTCAGTGGAAGCATGACCCGTAAATGTTACCGCATATATGGTAGGTGAAAAAATAAGTGAGGCTAAAAATACAATTGTCGGCAAAAGGCGATGGCGCATGAGATTCCCCAAGGTTCCAAGCCGGAGTATCGTAGAATGCAGAAGGAATCAACTATTCAATTACGGTTCGCTTGCCTTCGAATCGTGTAAACAGACTATACACGCAGGGAATTACAAAGAGTGTGAGAATGGTGGAGACGATAACACCACCAATGACAGCTGCGGCCATGGGGGTTCGGGATTCAGCCCCGGGTCCAAAGGAGAGTGCCGGTGGGATGGCCGCTGCAATGGTGGCTATACTGGTCATTAAAATGGGTCGTAGGCGCAATGGACAGGCTTTGAGTAACGCATCATGCACATTGGCGCCTTCATGATCACGTACTTGATTGGTGAAATCCACCAACAGAATGGAGTTCTTTTTCACAATCCCCATCAGCAGAATAATGCCAATCATGCTGTAAATGTTGAGTGAAAATCCGCCTAATAGCAGACCAATAAAGGCTCCTGAGACACTAAAGGGGAGGGCTAGCAAGATGGTAATGGGGTGCAAGAAGCTATTAAATTGGGATGCCAGTACCATGTAGGACACAATAATACCCAGCCAGAGCGCAAATAAGAGCGACTGGAATGAATCTTTAAAGGCTTCAGCGCTTCCAGAGAAAACAATACGGTATCCATCTGGAAGTAAGGGCGTTGATAGTGTCTTCACTTCCTTTAGGGCGTCGGCTTGTGATTTTCCTTTACCAACGTTGGCATAAATGCTCACGGCACGTTCGCGATTGAAACGCGTGATGGTAATGAGGGCTGGCTTTTCAACAATGGTGACAACGTCTGAGAGCTTGACCAGCTCACCGCGGTTATTGCGGACGTATAAATTTTCTAGCTGACTCTTGTCCTCGCGGTCTTTTGCTTTTAGGCGAAGGCGAATGTCATTTCGATGGCCGTCTTCTGTAAATTTACCATCGCGAATACCACCTACTAAAATGTTGAGTGTTGTGGTGATATCTTCCACACTCACCGCGTGGGCAGCGGCAGCCTCACGGTTGGGCACTACCTGCACCTCCATCATGCCATCTTTATAATCGGAATCAACGTCGCTAAAGAAGGGGCTCTTCTGCATGGCATCCACAATTTTTTTGGATGTATCTGTGATGGTATCCCAATTTTGGCCGCGTATGCTGAACTCAATGGGAAAGCCGCGTTGAGCGGTGAATCCTGACAGTGACAAATCTTGGATGATGGCCTGTACATCGGGAGAGATGCTGTTGAACTGCTTACGCAATACTTCCATGAATTGCTGTTGGGAAAGCTTTCGTTCTTTGCGTGGTACCATTGAAACAAATATGATGCCGGAGTTGACTTCACCGCCATTAAATCCACCAATGGCGGCATAATATTTGCGAACTTCGGGCCGTGACATCAGAAATTCTTCGGCAGCTTTGAATTTTTCATTGGTGTAGTCGATAGACGATCCTGCGGGTGCCTGCATGCGTACAAAGACCATGCCTTGATCTTGTGCGGGAACAAATTCCTTCTTCAAACAAGATGACAATCCTAATGAGAGGAAAAAGAAGAGAAGTGATCCTGTTACAACCTTCCAGCGGTGCTGAAGTGCTAAAGCCAAGTAGCGATGATAAGCAACGGATAGTTCGTGGACCATACGATCAAGTCGTTGACCCAATTTGGAGGTGCGGCTGCCTGCCACTACAAATTGAGCACATCGCATAGGGGTCAGCGTGAGCGCTTCTAAAAGTGAGATAGCTACTGCGATTGAGATGGTGACACCAAACTGATAGAAGAACTTTCCAATGATGCCACGCATAAATGCAACAGGTAAGAAGATGGCGATGATGGCGATAGTAGCTGCAATCGCAGCGAACGTAATCTGGCGCGCACCCTTTGATGCTGCAGTGACATGGTTTTCGCCAGATTCTTGATAGCGGAAAATATTTTCCAAGACCATGATGGAGTCATCCACCACGATACCAATTGCTAAGATCAACCCAAGTAACGTGAAGGTGTTGAGGGTGAATCCCATGAAATAAATAATCATGAATGTTCCGAAGATTGACGTCGGGATGGCCATGAGAATGTTGAATGTGGAACTCCATGAACCTAAAAATAGCCAACACACCATGGCGGTGAGAAGTGCTGATAGAAGAAGTGTGAATTTAAGTTCATCAACGGAATCTTTAATAAATTCTGTGCCGTCGAAGTTAACGCTGAGTTTCATGCCAGAGGGCAATCCCTTTTGAACGATATCCATCTTCTTCTTAACAGCATCAGCAATAGCAACGGCATTTTGGCCGCGTTGCTTCTTGATACCCAGACCCACAGCGGGATGGCCATAAGATCGAGAAATGCGCCTCAGGTCTTCCATGCCGAGTTCAACATCAGAGACATCACCAACATGAATGGGGGTGTAAATAGGGAGACCACCACGTTGACTGATTAGGATATTACTGAAATCTTTGACATTTTGAGTTTCGCCCATGACACGGACGATGCTCTCTTTGGTGTTGGTTTCCAGGCGGCCAGCGGGCTTTTCGATTTGACCTCGTTCAATGGCATCAAATAAATCTTTGGCTACAATTTGATAATAATTGAGTTTATCGGAATCAACCCAGACCCTCAAATTGGGTTCCAAAAAGCCACCCAATACCACTTCACCAACGCCTGGAATTGTTTGGAATTGATTTTTCAAATAATCCCGGGTGTAGGCCATGAGTTCGCGTACTGGTTTGTCGCCGGATAGTGCTACCCACATAATAGGCTGGTCTTCGGGATTTGTCTTAGTAACAACGGGTGGATCAATGTCTTTTGGGAGTCGTAGTTGTGCTTGAGCAATTTTAGTTTGCACTTCTTGTAAGGCCGCATCGATGTTGCGGTTTAATTCAAATTCGATGGTGACGTTGGTTTGACCTTCGCGTGAAGTAGATGTTACATTGCGAATACCATCAACGCTCATGACGGCATCTTCAACAATGTCCGCGACATCGGACTCCATAATGGAGGGTGCCGCACCTTCAAGTGTGACAAAGACATTAATGACAGGAAAGTCCACGTCGGGCATTTGGCTGATTCCCAGTCGGTCAAACCCAATCCAGCCAAAGAAAATGAGAGCAGCCATGAGCATCCAAGCAAAGACAGGATTGCGAATGGCAATATCTGAAAGTGTCATGGGCGATCCTTTAATTTCAGTTCGGGACTTGCTTCTCGTTCAACATTCAGAACTGCCGAGGAAATGCCAGTTCCAGGGATTTTCCCAGATGCAACTAGGAGTTGTGCGTAATTTACTTTGGCCTGGAAACGCAACTGATTGGCACGTCGCTCAGCGTTGAGCCAGTCGGCAAATGCTTGAAGAACTTCGAGATTACTTACCAGGTTGGTTTGATAATCTGCAGTTTGTGCTTCATAGTTAATACGATTCTTTTGGGCGGCACGATTGTAGCTGTTCATTTGGCTAAGCGTTGATTTCCAGGTAGAATATGCCGAACGAATATCTTGCTCAGATTGTCTTCGGGTGAGCTGCTCATTCAGTTCGCTTGCAACAAGCTTTGATTTTGCCTCTTGAATTTGTCCCCGAATATTTCCCTGAAAAATGGGTAATGTCAGATAGAATGTCGCGTCCCATTTAATCGGCTCATAAAAACCAACGCGGTATGGGTAGTAATTGGCAGATAAACTGATGGTGGGTGAATAGCCTGCGCCACTAACTTTTAAATTATTTTGAGCCTCTTGTACCGCAATGCTGGCGGCTAGTACGTCATCGCGTGATTCTGAACTTTCCAAAAAGTAATCAATGGATTGTTTGTTGCTGGCAGGTTTTGAATCTTGAATCTTTTGGTTGATAGAAACACCCGTTAAAAATTCAAGCATTTCACGTGCAACCAATAGTGTACCACGAATTTCAGACAAAGCGGCGGCAACATTGGCCTCTTGGGCTTCGGTAGCCGCAATTTCTGATTCCCGAGAACGTCCTACTTTTGCACGATCGCGTAGTTCAGCAATTCGTTTGCGTAGAACGCTTTCTTGCCGGACAAGAATTGCAATATCCGTTTGTACTTGCAGGACAGTATAAAAGCTTTGTGCAACATCACGATAAAGCAATTGAGCTGCGCGTTGATGCTCATGTCGCAAACGCTTCTGACTGGCTTTCAAACCTGCCATGGTACGAAATTCCTTCAGTCCAGAAAAGATCGGTTGTGTAAGATTAATGGATGTATTGGGAATGCTGCGTCGTAAAAAGGTGCTGGAGATGGATGTGCTATTGTTGGCGGCCTGATCTGAACTTGGTACATCCTGCAAGAGTTCGGTACCTTTGAATGCCAATTGTGGAAGTACTGCACCAAGCGCTTGGCTGAATTTAGCCGCTGCTTGGTTAATATCTTCCTCTTTCATTTGAAGTGTTTCACTGCGGCGCACTGCCATCAAAAAACATTGATCTAAATCAATTATGTTCGAGGATAGGATCTCTGCACGTGCGAATGATGCGCCCAAAAGCAGGACGGTAATAATGGATAGAAGACGTTGCATAGTTTATTTGGCGTGCGTGACCATCTTGGACATCTGATCAAATACGAATTCCATGAACCGCCGTTTGTCGATGTCAGGCATGCTGCGAATGGCAACACCTGTTTCAAAGCTAGTGGATGAAATTTTATTTTGCCAAAGGACTTCGCCGGTCGCGTGGACGGGTGAATCATCTTGCCCTTCGAGGTAAATCATTAAATCAAGAGCTGCGCCCATTTGGGACTGAGTTGGCATCATAAGGCGCAATCCACCGGCACTCAAATCACTACTTAAAGCTTCACGGGGATCCACTGGAGCCCCTGTAGAATCGAGGGGGGCATAGCTAACAGTAAGCGCCAAGTCCAGTCGTGCGAATTTTCGTCTGTTGGCCACATCATTGTTCATGGTGGGTTCGTGTATGCGACTTTGAATCTTATGGCAAGAAAGAGTTGCGCCGAATTACAACATCTTCTAGAGGGGATTTATGTTGGACTTGCGAAATTTTAAACCTTGCCTATTGCTTGCGATGCCGCAGCTTCAGGACCCTAATTTTCACCACAGTGTTGTTCTTTTGGTTGAATACGATAGTGAGGGTGCGTTTGGTTTGGTCGTCAATCGACAAATTGACCGAACTTTGGGTCAAGTGGAGCGCCCAGAATCGCCTGTTGATCAACAACTTCATGCTGCGTCCATTTGGTATGGGGGGCCTGTCGAGTTAGACAATGCGATGGTTATTTTTGAGGCCAAAGAACCAGATCTAGTGTTAGCTCTAGGGGATAAAGTTGCCTCACTGGGAGATGGTTTGCATGTCACAGGCAATACATCAATTTTAACAACACATGCCGATTTGCTGTCGAAGTCGCGCTTTAAAGTTGTTGCGGGTCATGCCGACTGGGGAATGGCCCAACTCGATAATGAAATTGCACAGTCCTCCTGGTTGGCAGCACCTCTTGATCGAGATTTAATTTTTTCAGAATTTGATACCATGTGGACGCGAGCTGTTCGTTCTTTGGGGATCGACCCCACACAGCTCGCAACGGCCATGCCTGCCGAGGGTGAATCAGAATTAGCTAATTAGTTAATACAACTTTCACGCTTTTATGCCGTACTTTGTTGAGAGCGGCATCGAATGCGGCCACATAGTCTGTCACAGGAAATTCATGCGTGACCAATCCATTTCCCGATAGTCGACCATCGCTTAACATATCAATGACGTGTTGGTATGTGCGCTGACGTTTTTCTTGGATGGTTGTTTGTCCAAACATGGCGCTACCGGTGAGCACAATTTCTTTAAACCAGATAGGGCTGGCATCCATTTTGAGTGTTCCCGCAGTGCCGACAAGTACCACTTTGCCGCGTTTGCGCGTCACACGCAGAGCAGAATCCACGGTTTGTGATGATCCCACGCAATCAAACACCAGATCCACACCACCCTCCAACACCGGTGGTCCCATGATCGGCTTTAATACGCGTGCATGGGTATGCTGAGCGACGTCGTTATAAATATTTTTAATGATATGTGTGGCGCCTAATTTTTTGGCCCAATTGGCCTGAAATACATGACGCGCAACTGCCAGAATGGTTCCTGTAAATCCAATGGCACGCAAACACTGAATTGTATTGAGGCCAATAATACCCGCACCAATAACCAGCACTGTATCAGTATTTTTGGGTGCATGCGTGGCCACGGGTTGCATGGCAGATGCGAGCGAATCCACTAAAACAGCGCTATGCAATGGAAGCGAATCGGGAATGGGAAATAACTGTGATTTGTGAGCCACAACGTGTTCTGAAAATCCGCCCCCCAAACCGCGCGTGAACCCAATGCATACACCGGGTGCTACTTTGCCATCAATAAAATGTCCGCAGAGGTTATAATCACCATCTGCACAATGGCGACATGGTGGCACAATGTCACGTGTGCAGCAGGGAAGAATATTTTCCACGGCGACGCGGGTGCCGTCTTCGGTGCGTCCAATAATTTCGTGCCCCATGATGGCTGGAAAACTGGAGTAGGGTTCCATGGAATAGGATTCATTGCCACGGAGCGCGTTGAGATCGCTGCCACAAATGCCACAAGCCTCGACTTTGACATGCACCCAATCTGGACTGGGAAGTATTGGGGTTGGAACTTGGGTAAGATGGAGGCAGCTGGCTTTGGGAAAGAGGCGATGTGGGAATAGTGTTGAGAGCCCTTTTGAAATTAAATACCGCGGAATGGAGAGACGAAATTCCAGTGCGGTCATCTGTTTTTTGGTCATAACGTCCTTCATATTATCAAATTGACTTCCAAGATCCTGCCGTATATCCGTCGCCGCTCTATGGCAAAAGATTTATTCGAGAAGTGCCGCAACTTCCAACATCCCAAATTTTTAAAGGCGCTGGGGGTCTATCCCTTTTTTCAGCCCATTGAAGAATCTGAGGGTAATCGTGTGGTGTGCAACGGCCAAGAATTGGTCATGGCCTGTTCCAATAATTATTTGGGTTTGACGCATGATCCCCGTGTCAAAGAGGCTGCCGCCCAAGCGGCGATGCGTTTTGGTGCCGGATGCACAGGGTCGCGCCTGCTGAATGGTAATCTGGCATTGCATGATGAATTGGAAGAACGCTTGGCCAAATTTTTGGGCAAAGAGTCGGCACTTGTCTTCTCAACAGGGTTTTTGAGTAATTTGGGCGCCATTAGTAGTCTGTTTGAGCGTGGTGATATTATTTATAGCGATGCGGATAACCATGCATCCATCATCGCGGGCTGCAAAGAGAGTAAGGCGACGGTTGTTCGTTACAGACATGCCGATATGGATGATTGCCGCGCCCAACTAGCGACACATCCCCAAGATGCCGCGGCGTGTATTATTACAGATGGTGTTTTTTCAATGACCGGTCGTGTGGTGGATTTACCCTCGCTTGTAAAAATTAAAAGTGATCATCCTGATGTAAAACTCTATGTCGATGATGCGCACGGTATTGGCGTATTTGGACAACAGGGTCGTGGTGTGTGCGAGCATTTTGACTGTATGAATCATGTCGATTTGGTGATGGGCACATTTTCAAAATCACTCGCGTCGATCGGCGGATTTGTAGCGGGCGAAAAGGATGTGCTGAATTACATGCGTCATATTGCACGTGGACTTCTGTTTAGTGCGGCCATCCCTGCAGCATCAGCCGCAGCTGCACTGAAGGCATTAGAAATTATCGAAACCGAACCTGAACATCGCGAGCGTCTATGGGATAACGTCACTTATGCACGCGCGATTTTGGAAGACAGTGGCGTCTATATTATGCCATCAGATGCACCCATTTTATCGATTTGGGTGGGTGGCGAAGGACTTGCCATGAAGTTGGTGGCTGATTTGAAAGAGATGGGTGTGTTTGCAACGCCTGTAGCCTACCCAGCGGTACCATATGGTCAGGCGCTTATTCGTACATCGTACATGGCCACGCATACCAAAGAAGACATCGACTGCATTGGGCACGCGTTCAAGACATTGGCCCCCAAACACAAAATTACACGCGCCGATTTGCCAGAATCGCCAGAGTGTCAACCGCCGTCTCCAACGTACAATATGGATGCATTGATGGAGTCCTTTGCATGACGATTGATGTTCGACCGGTCCGCACTGCCAAGGAACGTCGCGATTTTTTGAATGTGCCACGTTGTATTTATGCGTGTGATGCAGCTTGGGTAGAACCCCTACGTATTGAACTCAAAACCCGATTAAACCCCGAAAAAAATCCCTATTTTCGTAAGGCAGAGTCCGAGATGTTTGTGGCATATCAAGATGGTAGGGCCGCAGGGCGTATTACTGCGCAAATCGATCGCGCCGCCTTTCCAGGGGATGCCCCCAAAGAAGGCCACTTTGGGTTTTATGAATGTGTGAATGATATTGCAGTATCACAGGCGCTATTTTCAGCTGCAACCGAGTGGCTCAAAAAGCAGCGCGCCCAAAAAATTGTGGGTCCCTATAATTTCCGCTTAGAAGATCCGGCACCGGGTTTTCTAACCCATGGGTTTGACAAGCGCCCCATGTTCATGATGGCCTACTCCAAACCGTACTATCTCAAACAGGCGGAAGCATTCGGATTTTCAACGGTCATGGAACTCAAGTCGTATGCAGTATCGAAAGACCGTTATATTCCACAAGAAATACAAGAGAAGGCGTCTGTCGCAGCGCAAATTCCAGGAATGACGCTGCGTGAAATCGACATGAAGCGCATGTATGACGAAGCCGAAATGATCGGCAGTATTTTTAATGAATCGCTTAAAAATAATTGGGGCTTTGTGCCATTTTCAAAAGCGCAAGTGCGTGCGATGGCCCGCGATCTGAAAATGCTGGCCGACCCGCGCATCATTTTAATTGCGGAAGTCGATGGTAAACCTGTGGGTGCGGTGATCAATTTGCCAGATTATCATGATCTGTTTTGGGATTGCCGTGGTCGGTTGTTCCCAAAAGGATTACTGCGTATGACATTCCAAAAGAAAAAGATTCGGGGTTTGCGCGGTTATGCGATGGCAATTTTACCTGAATATCAAAAGCAGGGTGTCGGAACATTGTTGCTCAATGAGTCCTTCGTGCGCGCTATTCCGGCGGGCTACACCCATGGTGAAATCACCTGGATCCTGGGTTCCAACCACGCCATGAGCGATCTGTCTCAAGTCTTTGGTGGTATTGAAGACAAGTGTTACACCATCGTTGAAAAATCCCTGTAGTTTAGCGACGTCCGCGGCCACGACTGCGGTTGCGGCTAGAGCCAAAGCGTGGATTGACGGTGCGCTTGGATTTGGCAGCAGCTGCTCTAGCAATTTCCTTATAAGGTGCAATGCCTTCCAGTTCTTCACGAGGAAGAGTCATTCCAATCAATTTTTCAATACTGCGGATATCATTGATGTCCATCCATGTGCCGATCGTTGATGAAATACCAGTGCGCGATGCACGTGCGGTGCGTCCTGCACGGTGTACATAATCATCTTCTGATGGGGGCACATTAAAGTTAATCACGTGAGTAATACCTGCAATATCCAATCCACGCGCGGCAATGTCGGTACCCACAAGTGTGGATACTTTTCCTTTTTTGAAGTTATCCAATGCGCGTACACGCTGCGCTTGCGATAAATCAGAGTGGATGCGTTCACATGGAAAGCCTTGCTTGCTAAGCAATGTTGAAATGCGATCAGCGTCGCGTCGCATCTTAACAAACACAAGCGTGCTGCCTGGTTCTTTTTTGATCAATGTGGTGAGTGCTTTAATTTTATCTTCGGGTTCAACCAAAAAGAGGCGATGTGTAATGCCTGCTGCAGCAGTTCCAGGACGTGCGACCTTAATGACTTCAGGATCTTTCAAATAATTCTGAGCCAGCTTTTGAATTTCCATGGCCATGGTTGCCGAGAACATCATGGTGTGGCGCTTTGCTGGAATGACTTTCATGATGCGTTGAATCTGTGGCAAAAATCCCATGTCTAACATGCGATCTGCTTCATCAAAAACGAGCTCTTCAATGCTATCGAGTTTGACAATCTTTTGCTCCACCAAGTCCCAAAGGCGACCTGGTGTTGCAATAATAATGTCTGGGTGCTTGCGAATGGCTTGAATTTGCGGGCCCATCTTGACACCGCCGATAAATACAGCCGCGCGCAAGTGATGGCTTTTGCCAAATTGATCTAAAAACGCCTTGGTCTGCAGTGCGATTTCGCGTGTAGGGCAGAGCACAAGGCCACGAACGCCTTTGCCGTGCGTGAGTCGTTGTGCCATAGGCAGACAGAATGCAGCAGTTTTACCTGTTCCGGTCTGTGCGCAGGCAATGAGATCTTTCCCTGAAACTGCAGCAGGGATGGCTTTTTGTTGTACAGGGGTTGGATGGGTATATCCAACGTGCTTAATCGCCTTTAAAATGTCGGGGGCAAGGCCCAAATCATCAAATGTGGCCGGCGTGGTTTCGAGAGGCTGTGCCTCAACATGTGGCTTATGTGTTGTCATGCATCATCTACTTTCTGCGTGCGAAGCCGAGCTTTTCTAGGCTGGAGCGTGGCACCCTGATCTGATTAAAGCGCGGCTTGTAGGGGATGCGGCCCTATAACACAAGACCTCATTTATAAAGGCTTTTGGGGCATAGGAATGTTTTTAAGGCGCCATTGGAGCAGTGGTGGTGTGATAAGTGTGGTGGCCAAAACCATGAAAACGATCATGGCGTACTCATTTCCATCCACAACCCCCAGTGAAGATCCAATGGCCGCAAAAATCAACCCCACTTCGCCGCGTGGGATCATTCCGAGGCCCACCGCAAGCTTATCAATCCCAGGTCGCTTGATAAAAATGCCCGAAATGAGTTTACCCACAACTGCAAGTACAGTGAGTATAAGTGCACCTTTAACAATAGCGAGTGATGCAAATGCAGAGAGGTTAACACCAATACCCATTAATACAAAAAAGACGGGAACAAAAAGTTCAGCAACAGGTTTAACTAATTGTTCAAGTGAGTAGGAGCGTGCATCGTGGAATTGTTTGAAATGGACGTCATCTAAAATGAGTCCGGCTGCAAATGCACCTACAATGGGGGCGAGCCCAACAACATCTGCTAGCCATGCACAGAGAAAACACATTGAGAATGCAATGGCACCCATGAGACCACCTGAATCAAAGCGCCCCGAAATGTAAATGAAACGAGGTAAGAGCAGGTTTCCCGCGAGTGCAGTGCCACCCAAAAAGAGAACGGCTTTTGCTGTGATCCAAATAACGCCCATTAAATCAATTTGCCCCTGTTTGATTAATGCACTTACAACAGCCAAAATGATGAGTCCTAAGACGTCATCAATAACTGCAGCCCCCAAAATGATTTGTCCTTCCGTGCTGCCTACGCGACCCAAATCTTTGAGAACACGCGCTGTAATGCCTACACTGGTGGCCGTTGCAGTTGCTGCTAGGAATATTTGTTGATGAATGTTGCCATGATCAAATGGCATGAATTTCCATCCCAAAATAATCAGAAGAAATGGTGCGACAACACCAGCGCAAGCAACGACAAGTGCAGGTCGTCCTGTTTTAACAAACTGACGCAAATTGCCTTCGAGGCCTACCATGAATAGTAAAAGAATAACGCCCACTTCTGAAAGTGTGTGGAAAATTTCACTTGTCTTGAGTTGCTGAACAAGATCAACGTGGAATCCGAAAATACTGATGTTGCCAACGACAATGCCCGCAACTAACTCGCCAACAACGGCTGGAATTCCAAGTCGTTCACAAATGACGCCTCCAACGCGGGCGCCAATAATGACGAGAGCAAATAGTAATAGAAATGTGGCAAGTGTCATAGGCTGTCATCCTCCTCAATTTCACCGATTGCATTTAATTGTTCGATTTCACTCTTACCTTTATAGACTTCGTTTGGTGATGGAATGTCCTTATACCAAGGGACCCAGGTAATGTGAAAAAATACTTCGTTTGCGGGATTGCTGGCGCGATTCAGTCCATAGCAGGCGCCATAGGCCACATCCCACAAGAACTTCTTTTTAATGCGGCCCATGATGTGTGCGCCAGCGCCCCAAACAGTATTGTATCGTAAATTATTTCCGGTCAACTGCTCATTATAGCTGGCCCAATGAACAAATGGCATAAAGGCAACCTTGGATTTGGCTTCACGATCTAAAATAACTCGTGGCCCAATAGAACCCCCAACGCTCCACTTGGCAAATACCTCGTTGGAATACATACCAGGAACAGGCAAGGTTGTGGTGCTATTACCCAAAACAATCATAGAACCCAATTTGATATTGTCAATCCGGTCAGGTCGATTGACATAGGCCCCAAATGCGCGTCCAGTAATGATAACGCGCTTTGAGACGGGGATGCCAAATGGAACGAGGCTGGATGCACGAAAATATTGATTTACATCATTCTCGGCACCAACGGGTCCCCATGGGGGCAAGTCATGGCGCCATTTATATTCAAGTTTTGCCAGTGGGTAGATACCAAATAATATCAATTCACTCGGTGGAATTTCTTGGGCTTCTATGAACAGTGTGGGGCCTTGTTCAAAAAAGAAATCGGGGCGAATAAATACGGTTGGATCGGTGTTGCCATACGGAAAATAAAAATTGAAGTCGTAGCGAACACCGCCGCGCCAATTGAAGTGAAATAATTTGAAGAGATATTGAAATCCAACATTGTTACCAAATTGATTGGCGTGGAATGATTCATCGCTAACTGATTGACCGTCAACAACAGGGGCATCACCAGCATAAATGAGGGTGAGGTTGTGTTCCCAAAAGAAGTTCCATTTGTGATTGGCTTGTCGGTCGCTATCCAGTGAGAATCGGACGCTATTATACAAGCCAGCAATCAGGGTACGCGCTGCCAGCTTGGTTCCCAGTACGCTGGGTGTGTTGTAGAGCAATATGGGATAGACGCGAGGGGTGTCGCGATCGTCATTATTGTTAGTCGGAATTGAAGTTTGGATGTCTGTAATAAAAGTGCGGGCTGCAGCAAATATAGAAAGTGGAAAAAATAGAAAAACGAGTAAGTAGGAAAGAAAGATAATCGATTTTATGCGGTCTCGCACGTCGGTTCCCCAAGTAAAAGGGCCCCCCAGCCCCGTTCCGTATTGTGGAACTTCCCTCTCCCATAGGGGAGAGGGAGATTAAGGAAAAGGCCTATAATAGGCAACTTTTTTAAGTTATTGCCGATAATAAAAGTGATGGGGAATCGACTCCAAAAATGGCGTTTTGTGGTGATGATTTTGGCGGGAATAGGGGTCATGGCCCCTGTTTATCCAGCTATTGCAGCGCCAAATGTTTATTGTGTGGTGACGAGTGATAAAGACGTCGATGCTGTAAAATTGAATATCTTTCCAGGCACCCTTCGGAGCATGTTGCTCAATGCCATGCAGGGCATTTGCATTGATAATAAAATTACGATCAAGGTACCTAAAATTGTGCTTAATGCACCTTTAGGCTCAGCGACGTTCACGGCACTTAAAGGCTTAACAGTTGAGCCAGATCCTTCATTGTCTCAGGTCGAAATCGTGGCCAAGTACGATAAGGAAAACATCGTTGCCAGCTGCACAGCAAGCTCGCCATTTGATAACTGTCTTGTTTATTTACCCGCTCAGGGCATTACAATCCGCCGATTAAAGCTTGGTGTTGATCCAACAAGTAAGCTGCCTCCAACGCGCGGTATTTGCATTGATAAAGATGAAGGTAAGCCAAAGGATCCCTCATCCTATAATAAAATTACGATCGAAGACAGTGCGTTCGAAGGATTTGTAGATGGTGGTATTGTTCTCTCTCCTACGGCATATGGTGTTCTAATTAAGCAAACCGTATTTAGCAATAGTGGCGATGGTATTTTGGTAGAAACAGATCCCAATGTAGTACAGTCAACACCATTACCGCCAATCATGGGTGGTGGTATAGGGGCTGTATTTGCAAAAACTGATAGTAAGGGACAGTTGGAAGAATACCATTTGCGTGGTTTATCTTTGTTGAATAATAAACTGTTGGTAGTGGAACTATTTGAACGAACAGGAAAAGCAGGAAGTAAATTTGTGCAGACATGTACAATCAATAACGTACAACCCATTGGTGGACAGTGGAATATTGATTGTGTTTTGCCAAAGTCGATCAAATTGCCATACAATTATGCAGTGACCGTGACTGATAACGACGGCAGCACATCAATGTTTGCAACAGGCACGATTCCAGCTGATGTGACTAAGGTGCAAACAGTGATACCGACGGATCCTCAGGCTCCTGTCACACCGCCTACAACACCAGTTAACACTTCAAATCCACCCATATACCAAAATCCAGTAGCTACACCGGGTGGTGCAACAACAAATAACAGTGAAGCAAAATCACTGACGCTCGAAGCTCAATCAACTTCATCCGGCTGCACATTAATTCGATAATCTTGCTATCTCAATAATGTCATGTAATGGGTGGAGATATGAGCCACCCATTTGAATCCTATGTGATATCTGTTGTGCGACCCATTCAAATGACGACGCGCGAAGAGCGTGAGTCTATTATTAAAGAGTCGCATTACAATTTATTTCAACTTCCTGCAGATAAGGTCATGATTGATCTTTTGACCGATTCAGGAACAGGAGCCATCAGTAATCATCAGTTGGCTGGCATTGTATCTGGTGATGAAAGTTATGCAGGATCAGAATCATTTGAAAAAATGCGAACCGTCATTCGCGAATTAACGGGTTTATCTCATGTCATTCCAACCCATCAAGGGCGTGCTGCAGAAAACGTTCTCTTCTCTGCGCTGGTAAAACCAGATGACATTGTTCCGGGTAATACCCACTTTGATACAACCAAAGGGCATATTGAATTTCGAAAAGCAGTGGCGCTTGATTGTACCATTTCTGAAGCGGGTGATCCCACATCGCCGCACCCATTTAAGGGAAATGTGGATCTTGACAAGCTAGAAACAGCTTTAAAAACCAATCCGCGTGAAAAACTGCCCCTTGTTATGATGACGGTGACTTGTAATTCTGGCGGCGGTCAGCCGGTATCACTTGCCAATATTAAGTCGGTAAAAGCGCTGTGTCAAAAACATGGAGTGCCACTTTATTTTGATATGGCCCGCTTCGCAGAAAATGCCTATTTCATTAAAACCCGTGAAGCTGAGTATGCTGACTGGACGATTCCTGACATCTGTCGTGAAATGTTTTCTGATGTAGATGGTGCCACAATGTCTGCTAAAAAGGACGGCATTAGCGCAATGGGTGGCTTTGTGGCACTGCGAAGTGATGATGTGTACCAACAGTGTGGTGTTTATAGCATTTTGTTCGAAGGCTATCTCACCTACGGTGGTATGACCGGTGGAACGATGGCCTCCATTGCACAGGGTCTTAAAGAGGCTACAGATTTTGATTATCTTCACAGTCGTGTAGGGCAGGTAGCGCGCTTCGGTCATCAGTTAAAGGAGTATAGCGTTCCAATACTGGAACCTGTGGGTGGCCACGCCGTCTACGTTGATGCATTGAGATTCTTGCCCAAGATGCCGCGCGATCAATTCCCAGCGCAGGCATTGGCTTGTGCAGCATATGTTGAAGGCGGTGTACGTGGCGTTGAAATTGGAACTGTTATGGCAGATCGTGATCCCAAAACACGCGAAAATCGGTTTCCCAAAATGGAATTGGTGCGCTTGGCTGTTCCGAGACGCACATTGACTGACAATCATTTACACTATGTGGCACAAACGTTTGGAAATTTATTGAGAAGTGCTTCTACGATCCCTGGCTTAGAAATTACTTGGGAAGCGCCAATTTTGCGACATTTCACATGTCGATTTAAACCCCGCGATAATAAGTAGCTGCGGATCGATCAGATTCCCACAGCGTTACAGATGCAATGGGTAACTTCATGGCATGGGCAGCTTCGAAGATAAGCCGCGCAATATTCTCAGCAGTAGGGTGGCAGGGTAGTGGATGATGAGGCTCCTTGGCACGATCGAGTTCTATACAAATGGGATCCTTATTAAATAGCAACATCTGATGATCCAGTTCTCGATCAATCCACTCTCCTATTTTAGATTTAATTTCAAAAAAATCGATCGCCATGCCACTGGACTGAAGGGTGTCATAATGCAGTTCAATTTCAGCGGTTGCTGTATGACCGTGCAAGTTACGACATTTTCCCGGATGGTGTTGCAATCGGTGACCATAGCAAAATTGAAATTTTTGAGTTAGTTGGTACATAAAATCTCCATGACACGATTTACTACGGAATCCAATGTGTCTGTTATAGGCGGTGACTTAATGCGTGTATCTTCAGGTGGGAGTGTGGGGCCCAATTCCAATAAACTCCAATGAATATATGAGTCCACATCTTTGAACCCTGCCACCATGGCGCGTAACCCCATCTTGGTGATGGCATAAGGAACAAGTCTGGCGGCCGGAGTCTCACACTGAATGTCCCCCAAGAATATAACATGAGGACATGGGGATTTTTTCAGATTTGGAAACAGGGCTTGCGTTAAGAAGTAAGGTCCCTTCAAGTTGCTATCGATGGTGGTATTCCATTCTTCTTCAGTTGTACTGCCAAATGGTGTTGGAAAAAACACAGCAGCGTTATGAATGAGAATATCAATTTTAGGCCAGTGAGAAGAAACTTGGTCCACAGCGCTTTGAATTTCTGTAATACTCGTGAGATCAGCTTTGATAAGATAGGCATGTCCTCCATGGCGATGAATTTCTTCTGCAGTAGCTTCAGCCTCATCGGGTGAGGTGTTATAATGCACAACAATATTGGCGCCATATTTGGCGCAGGCAATGGCAATTGCATGACCAATACGACGTGCAGCACCTGTGATCCAAATTGTTTTTCCCTGTAATTTCATGGGCGTTCTCTGTGAATTTGGACAACCGCTGTTTGGGCTGCGGTTTTGCTAATATCCTTTGTGATAATGACATCAATCCACATAACAGGTGTATGCGTTAGCACCCAGTTGGCAATCTGTTCAGCAAATGTTTCTATGAGTTGGATACGCTTTCCTTCAAATGTAGCAAATAGGCCATCGGCAACTACACGGTAATCGATCGTATGTTGAATGCAATCTGTTGCTGCTGCAGTGGTGGCTGAAATGGGAAAGTGAAGGTCAATTACTAGGGTTTGTAGAGTCTTGGCCTCCCAGTCATCCACCCCGATAAAACAGGGGATTCGAATTTCCTGAATTTTGCAAAGGTCGCTCATGACCAAAGGGCCATGACATGCAGATGCTACAGCTGTAAAGCGCTTTTCAACCAACGCTCCAATAAAAAACCCCAGTGATCTTGCGATCACCGGGGCTTTTTTTGGAGGAGGACGGCAAAAGTCTTAGCTGCAGCCCATGCTGTTTCCGCAGTTGGTGCAGCGGTAACAGCTGCCGTTGCGTACCGTGGTGTGACCACAGCTATCGCAGAACGGGGCATCGCCCATAAAGCTGGATTGAAATTGGCTGACAGCACCGGCGGTGGTTTGAACCGTCGTGGCTTTGGTTACGACAATGGATGTTACCTTTTCTGTTTGTTGTGTGGCGGCAACGGTTTTGATGGGGGCTGCCGATTTATTGCGATCAGCGGCTGGCACGAATTGCTTTTGCGCCACTTCTAGTCCCTTAGGCAGCGCTTTGCCTTTACCCGCTTCACGGGCCTTGATATTCAAGGCCAAGTCTTCATCTTTAACTTCGGTAGGCTTGACTTGCACAAAGTCGGTGCGTCCCAGGTATTCCATGCCAAGTACGCGGAAGACGTAATCAATGACCGATGTCGCCATCTTGACATTGGGATGATCCACCACGCCATTTGGTTCAAAGCGTGTGAAGGTGAAGCTTTCTACAAATTCCTGCAGTGGCACACCATATTGTAATCCCATGGATACGGCGATGGCAAAGCAGTTCATCATGCTGCGGAAGGCGGCACCTTCTTTGTGCATATCGATGAAGAGTTCACCCAATGTACCGTCGGGATATTCACCAGTGCGCAAGTATACTTTTTGTCCACCCACACGGGCTTCTTGTGTAAAGCCAGTACGCTTGAGCGGCATGCGCTTGCGGCGTAACACAGGGGCAGCAGCTTGATCAGAGGCAGCGGCCTTGGCGTCCACTTTGTCTTCCTTCTTATCACTATCTTCATCGCTTTTAGAATTCAGTGGCTGTGCGGCCTTGCTGCCATCGCGATACAATGCGCTGGCCTTGAGTCCTAAGCGCCATGATTCAATATAGAGGCGCTCGATTTCTTCGACGGTTGTCTCGTTGGGCACGTTGATCGTCTTGGAAATAGCACCCGAGATGAACGGTTGGGCAGCAGCCATCATGGTGATGTGGGCCATGGGTAGAATGAAGCGTTGACCATACTTACCACACTTGTTGGCGCAATCAAACACGGGCAGGTGCGCATCTTTTAAGTGAGGCGCACCTTCAACGGTCATTTTGCCACAGATATGAATGTTCGCAGTTTCAAGTTGCTCTGCTGTAAACCCAAGCGCCTTGAGAAGTGAGAATCCTGGCGCATTGTATTGCGCTGGTGTGAACCCAAAGCGGCGCATGGATTCTTCACCAAGTGCAAATCCGCTGAATGCAAATTGTAAATCAAACGTGCCGGGCAGTTGGCTTTCCACTTTGCTCAAGTCTTCGTCGTTAAATCCTTTGGCACGTAGCGATTCAGAATTGATCACTGGTGCACCCACCAATGTGGAGGTTCCTTTGACGTAGGTGATGATGTCTGTGATTTGTTTTTCGGTATACCCCAAGCGCTTTAATGCCAGCGGCAATGATTGGTTCACAATCTTGAAGTAACCGCCACCTGCGAGCTTCTTGAATTTGACAAGTGTATAGTCGGGTTCAATGCCTGTGGTGTCGCAATCCATGAGTAACCCAATGGTGCCTGTTGGAGCAATCACTGTGGCCTGTGCATTGCGGTAGCCATATTTTTTGCCGAGGTTCAGGGCATTATCCCAATCTTCCTTAGCAGCATCTAACAAATAGGTGGGGCAGCTGCTCGCGGTGATTTGGTAAGCGGCATCGCGGTGCATTTCCATGACACCCAACATGCTCTCACGGTTTTTGGCATAGCCTGGGAAAGCGCCTTTGCTTTCTGCAATTTGGGCAGAAGTGGCGTACGCTTGTCCAGTCATGATCGCGGTCAATGCACTGCAAATGGCGCGACCT
This sequence comes from Deltaproteobacteria bacterium CG11_big_fil_rev_8_21_14_0_20_47_16, assembly GCA_002796325.1. Taxonomy (GTDB): domain Bacteria; phylum UBA10199; class UBA10199; family 1-14-0-20-47-16; genus 1-14-0-20-47-16. Next base: position 26,823 of record PCXA01000007.1, read on the forward strand.
TCATCGGAATCATAGGGCGTGCCGTTTACCATGAGCATGGTGCCCAAGTTGGCATATCCTAACCCGAGTGGACGATAATCATGACTGTTTTGTGTGACTTGTGCGGTGGGGTAGCTGGAGAAGTCGACCAGAATTTCTTGTGCGGTGATAAAGGTCTTACAGGCATGACGGTAGCCTTCGACATCAAACTCACCTGTTTCGGGATTGTACAACTTCATCAAGTTAATGGATGCCAAGTTGCACGCAGAATCATCCAAGAACATATATTCGCTGCATGGATTGCTGCCGTGAATGCGATCGGTTTCCTTGCAGGTATGCCACTTATTAATGGTGGTGTCATACTGCATGCCTGGGTCGGCACATTCCCATGCAGCTTGTGAAATCTGGCGCATGACATCGCGGGCCTTGAAGTTTTCGCAAGCTTCGCCAGTGGTACGCATCTTGGTTTGCCAAGCGCTATCATTTAAGTAGGCGTACATGAAATCATCTGAGACGCGCACGGAGTTGTTGGAGTTCTGTCCGGAAACGGTCTTGTAGGCTTCGCCGTTAAAGTCAGCGGGGTAACCTTGCTTGATGAGGGCGCGTACTTTGCGTTCTTCACGTGACTTCCAGTTGATGAAGTCGATGATTTCAGGGTGATCAATGTCAAGACTGACCATTTTTGCTGCACGACGTGTGGTGCCACCTGATTTGGTAGCGCCTGCGCCACGATCCAAAACTTCTAAGAAGCTCATAAGTCCTGATGACGTGCCACCGCCGGATAATTTTTCTTGGCGACCACGGAGGCGTGAGAAGTTGGTGCCGGTACCGGATCCATATTTAAAGAGGCGGGCTTCGTTCTTGGCCAATTCAAAAATGCTCATCAAATCATCATCTACTGATTGAATGAAGCAGGCGGAACATTGAGGGTTGGTATAAGCACCTTTGGTCTGAACGGTTGTCTCAGTCTTGGGGTCCCAGTACCAGTTGCCGCTGTTACCTTCGATGCCATAGATCTGACCCAATCCGCAGTTGAACCAAACGGGGGAGTTAAATGCACCGAGCTGGTGGATCAATATATAGGAGAGCTCTGCTTCGAAACTGTCAGCATCTTCTGTTGTGGCAAAGTAGCCACCAAAGTTTTCGCCGGCTTCGCGAATGGAGTGGGCAATGCGATACACCACTTGGCGCGCGCTGTTTTCGTGGCCCACGCCTGGAACGCCCCGTTTGCGGAAATACTTGGACACAATAATATCGGTGGCTAGTTGGGACCATGACATGGGGACTTCGACGTCCTTCATTTCAAAGACTACCGATCCATCTGGGTTGGTAATCACAGAGTCACGCTTGGTATACTCGACCTGATCCAGTGGGTTTTTTCCAGCGGCTGTCCAGCGACGGTTAAATTGCATACCACGTGCTACGCCGGTAAGGCGCCCCTTGGTGGTTGCAGTTTCAGTGGATTTCTCGACTTTTTTGGGGACTTTTACGGCCATAACTCTCCTCCGGCGTCAATTTATTGGCGCCTCTTGTTGTGCCAAAGACACAATATGTTGGTGATGAAACTCATAGTAATACTATATCTTGTGGTGGCAAAGCGATTTTATACAGTTTTGTCAGCTTATCGGCCTATACACAGCCTGTGGATAAGGTTGGGGATAATTCACAACTTCTATTAACTTGTCGAAGTGAATTACCCGCTATGAAGCGAAGCTATTGTGAACAGTGTGTTTTTTGGGGGGTGCATTTTTTACCCAGGGGATAAAGACAAGAAGATATTCACCGGAAATCCCCAGAGATTTCCCCAACACAAGAACTACTATTTAATTTAGTTTTCGAAAAACAAAACGGGGTGCAAGGCACCCCGTTTGTTGATTGAGCAGTAAAAGAATTTTGAAATCAGCGAGTTGCTTAACAACACCCTGATTTTTTGCAGCACATGTTATCAATAGCACATTTTCCTGGGCCGCCAATGACGACAGCGAGTGCCATTGCAATCAACGCCAGGTTGTATTCAAACCCATTACCCTTGTCTGGACTCATGCTTAAGAAGAATCCATTTTGCCAATGGACGGTAGCGACCGCGCCAAACATGATGATGGCAATGCCCCCGGCGGCCCAGCGGGAGAGACAGCCGACAATGAGTCCGATGCCACCCAAGAATTCACCAAAACAAACAGCATAGACCAGCGCCACAGGCATTCCCATGCCACTCATCATTGTGACGGTTGCGGTAAGTCCATGACCACCGAACCATCCCATGACTTTTTGGCTGCCGTGCATGAAAAAGATAATGCCCAAAACGACGCGAACAATGCTGAGTGACCACTTGCCCCAACTGCATCCACATCCACCACCGCTTCCACAACTCATTGTTTCCCCCTTTGTAATGGTTTGTTGATAAACGCTGTGCTAATAGCATAGTGAATTTTGGCTGGCATCTATTTAATTAATGGAGAGGCTTATGATTAAGCGTTTGTTGCCGTTTCGGGGGTCGTCAAAAAATTTTGAAACACTAATGCAATCCTTTGAGCGGTTTCGTGGGCGGGAATTGGATGAATTTCGCAACTATCTCGATAAGCCGTGGCGCGTTGTATGGATTAATTTTTTAGCAGGTACAGCGCGTGGCCTTGGATTTTGGTTGGGAGCCGCAGCAGTGATTACTATTTCAGGGTTTGTTTTGAAGAAATATTTAACCCACCTACCTATTGCGGGTGAATTTTTTCAGGCTGTCCAGCGTTGGATTGAAATTTCTATTCGCCATATTCCACGACCATGATTCAAATCGATTCTCTTATTCGTAGCCGGCGTCGTAGTATTGGGTTACGCATTACACCCGATGCCAAGTTGGTTGTGCGTGCGCCATTGCGAGCATCGCAGCGGTGGATTGATGAGGTGTTAGAGCGAAAGCGGTCGTGGATTTTGGCTCAGCAGGCCGCCATGCGAGAGCGGCTGCAGGAAATGCCAAAGCCATTGCCCAAATCTTATATTCGCGACTATAAAAAACAAGCCCTTCAGATTATTGCGTCGCGCGTGCGATTTTATGCCATCCACATTGGGGTCTCTCCGAAAGTGGTGAAGGTAAATAATGCCCAACGCCGGTGGGGTTCATGTAGTCATCGAGGGTCGTTAAATTTTAGTTACCGTCTTATTTTTGCACCACTTCCTGTTTTAGATTACGTGGTGGTGCATGAGTTGGCACACATGAAGCATTTGAACCATTCACAGGCGTTTTGGGCGGTAGTAGCCACTATTTTGCCGGACTATAAGAAACACCACAGATGGTTGAAACAAAATGGGCATCGATTGGGGTAGCAATTAAAAGTGATAGTCAATCTTTGCCAAATAGTTTGCAGAAAAGAAAATTAATCGAAAATCATCTTTGCTCGTAAAGACCATAGTCATGCTGGCATCAACCATAAACGGTGTGATGCCCAGACCGATGCCCTGGTGGAATAGCCGTAGAGGGCTAAGGAGAAGGTGGCCACCGCCGCCTCGGCTGAAGTACCATTGTCCAGTTGTATTGCCATCGCTTGATACTGAAACGTGCACTGCGCCTAAGTGAACAAATGCACCCACGCCAAGTTCGCCAAGCTCAGCACACCAGTTTTGTCGAATGCAAAAGTCGGGGCCACTACCCAAGAGAGTCATGCCAATTTCAGCTGCATAATCTGATAACATGATGCCGCGAGCAACTTCACTTTTGACTGCCTCTGCACCATCTTTTCGAATTTCGTCCGTGGCAAATCCATTCGCGATGCGCTCAATGAAGTTTGCAAATGGTTTTGAAATGTCACCCAACTCTTTAAGTGTGATCGGTGGAATTTTTGAATAGAGAGATCTGAAGTTTAAGCTATATCGAAGTGACAGTTTTGCCATTGGATTTTGGGTGAGTGATAAAAGTGCACCAAGTCCGAAGAGTCGATTATATTGCTTTGCACCGCTGCCAAAGATAAGTGCTGTGTAATTGTCACCTGGAAATGCGCTACTGTCAGATCCATATGGCAATATCAGGCTATACCTTGGTGGTGGGGGTTTTGGCAGATATACGGACACTGTGCATTTTCCGTCACATGTGGCGTCAGACATGCATTCTGCCTACAGTTGCGACGAGGGCTTGTCTAGTGAAATGCGCGTGCAAGTCGAAGAAAATATGGCCTTCAATAAAATTGAGTGCTAGGGCGCCTGCATGCATTCTACGATGACAATGGAAACCGCCCAGACCGAATGTCGCCGGATTTGTTATGGTCATTATGAAAATTTTCCGGTGGCCTCCGTGTTAGTGCCCAAGCATCTCCGGCAGCATGTGTGTAACATCTATGCGTTCGCACGCACATCCGATGACTTTGCCGATGAGGCTAAATATGCAGGTCAGCGAGCGGAGCGATTGGCCGAATGGCGTCATTGGACCGAAGAGTGTTATCGCGGCGTCTATCATAATGCCATTTTTATGGCGCTATCTGAAACCATCCGGGAATTTTCGTTGTCGCCAAGCTTGTTTTTGGATTTGATCACTGCATTTCAGATGGATGTTGATAAATCGCGCTACGCCAATTTTGATGAAGTTCTTTTTTATTGCCGTCACTCCGCAAATCCTGTGGGACGATTGATTTTGGCACTGTATGGCTATCACAATACGCAATGGGAATTCTGGTCAGATGAAATTTGTACGGCATTGCAACTTGCTAATTTTTGGCAAGATGTTGCAGTGGATTTAAAAAAGGATCGGATTTACTTGCCGCAAGAGGAAATGGCACGATATGGCGTGACTGAACAGGATCTGTTTGCAGGTAAAATGAGCGAAGCCGTAAGACAGTTGATGATATATCAAGTCGATCGTACGCAGGCAATGTTTGATCGGGGCTTGCCTCTCTGCACTGCAGTTACTAATAAACGGTTGTCGATGGAGCTACGGTGCACGTGGTTGGGTGGATCAACCATTCTTCGACGCATCCGCGATAATGATTTTAACGTGTTTGATAGACCCACCATTACATGGCGGGATAAAGGAATGATATTATGGAAGGCGCTGATGCAGTTTCCAAGGGTGCAGCAATGACGCAGGGTGCATCCAGTCGCTATACAGAACGAGTCGTCAAAGAAAGTGGGTCCACGTTTGCTTGGTCGTTTGGCAGTTTGTCGCGAAAGCAACGCAGGGGAATGATGGCGCTTTATGCGTTTTGCCGTGTGGTGGATGATATTGTGGATGAGGCCTGGGAACCGCTCATTAAGGAGAAGCAGCTGCTCTTTTGGCGTAATCAAATTCAAATTGCCGCAGGCGGTACATCGCAGCATCCGCTTACAATAGAGCTGGGATTTTTGATTCAGAATTTTGGTGTGACGGAAGAAGAGCTAACGACGTTGTTAGATGGCGTTGCAGCAGACTGTCAGCCGGTTACTCCTCGGACACGTGCAGATCTGGAGCGGTATTGTTACGGTGTTGCTTCCATTGTAGGAATTATGTGTTTGCGGATCTTTGGTGTATCCCAAACCGCAGCCGCGCGTCATGCAGCAACGCAGTTGGGCTATGCATTTCAATGCACCAATATCTTGCGTGATGTTACAACTGATGCGGCAACGGGCCGGTGTTATTTTCCCAGCCAGGAGTTAGTAGAATTTAATTTAACACCCGAAACATTGTTGGATTCAACGCATCATTCTGATGCGGTGGCATTCCTTGAAAAGCAATGTGACCAAACATGGGGATACTTCAATGCGGCATGGGCAGAATTTCCAAAGTCAGATTCTGCAAAGTTGTATCCCGCGCGCATTATGAGTACCTATTATGAAGCCATCCTGAAAAAAATTGCTCAAGACCCAGCGGCTGTTTTGAAGGCACCTGTTAAATTAGGGCTTTTCCGAAAAATTGGTCTCTTACTGTGGGCGGGGTTAAAACGGTCATGACGACAGTTGTTGTTGGCGGAGGTCTTGCGGGGCTATCTGCCGCAACCGCTCTTGCGCAGCGAGGCGAGAGTGTTACTCTGCTTGAATCTCGGTCCTTTTGTGGCGGTCGCGCGTATTCATATAATGCGCCAGTAGTCGGTGATATTGTTGATAATGGCCAGCATGTGATGCTGGGTTGCTATACAGCGACGCGTCAGTATGTATCTCTGATTGGTAGTAGCGCTAATCTCATTATCCAACCGCAGTTGGCGATTCCGATGGTATCCAGTGCGGATACACAACAGTGGTTTCGCTGTCCACAATTGCCATCTCCATTGAATTTAGTTGTGGGGCTTGCTCGATTTTGCGGGTGGCAGCAGGCATGGAGGTTGGTGCAACAACGACATGTGTTACAACAAGACCCCTCCAAAAAATATATCAATTGGGATCAGCTCAGTTGTGCAGAATGGTTTAAGTCTGTTGGTATTTCAAATGATGCCATTCACCGATTTTGGGAGCCACTCACACTTGCTGTGATGAACGATAGCCCGGGTAGAGTATCTGCCGCTCCCTTTCTTTCAGCACTCCATCGCATCGTAACAGGCCCTCGTAATGCGGCGAGTTTGGCGATTAGTCGTGTGGGTTTAAGCGATTTACTTGTAAACCCAGCGATTGAATTTTTGAAAAGTAAGGGCTCGGAGGTGCGTAGTGGTGTGACGATTTCACGGGTGGTGGTGCAAGATCAAAAGATTACATCACTAGTATCGAATGCGGGTGAGACCTTTATTGCAGACAAGGTAATTTTTGCAATGCCACCCGCAGCGCTATCCAAAACACTGAGCGAGACGCCTGGGACAATTGTATTGCGAGAAATGCTTAGCTGCTTTGAAACCAGCCCCATTCTATCGGTTTATTTGTGGTACGATCGGCCGGTTGTAGATCAACCTATTGTGGGATTGCTCAATAGTCCATTCCACTGGATGTTTAGTCGGCACGCAATTCTTGGGGGTAATGCGCCGTATGGTGTGACGCTGGTGGTAAGTGGTGCTGCCGATTTTGATAAAATGAACCGGGATGATGTCGTTGAGATGGCATTGAAGGCTATGCAAGAATTTTTCCCAAAGAGTCGTGGGGCGCAACTGGTGCATCGCATGGTGAGTCGTGAACCTCATGCAACGGTTCGTTTGGCGCCGGGAACGCAACGGTTACGCGCAGCAATCAAGTCACCGTGGTCGAATGCTCAATTTGTTGGAGATTGGACAGACACCCAACTTCCCGCTACGATCGAAGGCGCCATTGCCAGTGGCATTATCGGCTCTGCCACTTAGCCCATATCATTGATAGAAGAAGAATAACGGTACATGGGAAATACAGCACACTACTCATGTCATGATCCATGATGTGGTGACTGATCGTTGGTGCGATATCCAATCCCACATAAATCATGTCCAACATATAACCAAAAAATACTGACATCACTGCAATAGTCCCCACGTATATCGCGGTGGAACGAAGCCCCAGAAAGCGTGATAGTACAGCAAGTGATGCTGCATTGGTGGCGGGTCCTGCCATCAACAAAACAAGTGCAGCGCCTGGGCTCATTCCTTTAATGATGAGCGCTGCAGCAATAGGGGTAGACCCCGCAGCGCAGATGTAGAGTGGAATGCTGATCGCAAGAATCAGTATCATCGAAGTAATCCCACCACCTAAATACTGTTCGATTAAAGTTTGAGGGACCAATACGCTGATAACGCCCGCGGCGAGAACGCCAATGAGGAACCACCCTGCAATGTCGTTGAGTAATGTTACAAAGGCAAAGCGAAAGCCTGTCAGAAGACGTTGCATCACTGGTGGTTGTTTCTGTGGTTGCTCACTAAAATGATCCACGCACTTATCGCATTTAGGAGCAGAGGCAACTGTGACATCTTTTGTTCCCAGAAAAATATCCAGAATGCCCGCAATAATACCGGACAAGAGTGCAGCGATAGGGCGGGCCACTGCCATCAGGGGATCAATAAGTGCATAGGTCATTGCGATTGAGTCCACACCCGACTCGGGTGTGGAAATGAGAAAGGCCAAAACAGCGCCGCGCGATGCGCCTTGTTTACGTAATGACACAGCGGTTGGGACCACACCACAAGAACATAGTGGGAGAGGAACTCCAAAGAGTGCGGCGAGAACAACTGATTTTAACGATTGTTTTCCCAGATATTTTGTAATGGTTGCGGGACTGATGAAGCTACGAAGAACTCCAGAAATCAAAAGCCCCAAAAGCATATAGGGGCTGGCCATCAACAGGAACTGCCATGCACCCAGAAGGCTATTGTAGATAACTGTCATAAGCGTGGCCTATCAGATCTTTTCAGAATTCAGAAATAAAAACGCCACGAAGTTATACACTTCGTGGCGACCCCTCACGATTGAAGCCTACTATCCCACGCGATTGAGTGGTGGAATGTCGGCGAGCACTTCACGTCGAAATTCATTGCGTGTGCCAGACGATAATGAATGATCCACATTTTCCAACTGAATATCCAATGTTTGTAAGAGGCTGCGCAAATGCTGGCGTTCTTCGATACTGAGTCGTGACGGGTGTGAAATATCGACATCACTCAGCTCAGCCAAGACAGCGCGCATATCAGAAGGGCTGCCGCCTAACATGCTCATGCGCTCTGCCAGTAGGTCGCTGTCGAGCAATAGACTGTAAAAGAGGCGCATTTGCTCTGTTGTGCTTTCGGCGGGATAGCGTTTGGCAAAGTCTTGATAATAGCGCGCCAAGACGGATTGATTGTTAATGAAGGACCCGAGTGGCCATTTCACATCGCCTGCGGATTTGGCCTCGGATGTGACCGAAAATGCCAAGCCAACTGCTACCACTACAGCCAAAATGAGACCCCATCGCTTTAACATGCAGACCTCCAGTTATCTGCATATTAGTGCAATCGGAATGCCAAGCAGTCCGGGCTATATTGATATATAAATTAGCTAGTTGGATTCGTTTTGGATTATAAATATGGAAAAGATGGGGTGATTTCAACCCCAAGGCGTCAAAAAAGCGGCTTTATCCGATATATTCTACCCGGAGGATTTCGAGGATTCGCATGCCTTTAGGGCTCTTGACGGTGGTTTCATCGCCCTCGGATTTTCCAATAAGGGCACGGGCAATCGGGGATTCTACCGATATTTTAAATGCAGATATGTCGGCTTCGTCGACACCCACGATTTGATAGGTAATTTCATCACCGGAATCAACGTCGAGCACGGTAACGGTGGCACCAAAGACCACTTTGTCATGGTCCATTGTCGCTGGGTCAATGACGTGGGCTGCAGCTAGCTTTGCTTCGACATCTGAAATTTGCTTTTCCAGCTGGCTCAATGTTTCTTTGGCAATGTCATACTCGGCATTTTCAGAGAGATCCCCATGGCTGCGTGCAACGGATAAGGCGGTAATGGCGGTTGGGCGGTCAACAGCCTTGAGGCGTTTGTATAGCTCGTGTAGTTTGCGCAGTCCCTCTGGGGTCATGGGAATTTTTTTAATGGTCATTGCAGCCTCCAAAATAAACACCCCGCACATAAAGTGACGGGGTGTGAACGGTGATGTTCTAGTCCAGAGGGGTAATTGGGTCAATAAAAAGTGTCCGACACGTGTTGACGGGACTTGGATTTCCCGCAATACTAGAGATTCAAGGAGGCTGTGTGGTAGCCCAATCAAGACGCTCCAAATCCAAAAGCGATGTTATCTTAGTGACCGTTCGGGGTCCTGACGGACCCGGTATCACGGCCCGCTTGACGGGTATTATTGCGGAAGACAAGGGGGCTGTGCTGTTGGATATTGAGCAGTCCATTGTTCATAAGAAGCTGTTTTTGTCGCTTCTGTTACGATTTGAAAAGGGTCCAAACAATAGCCGCAATTTGCTCAAAGAGCTTCTTTTTGCTGCCAAAGATATGAATATGGATTTGGCGTTTGAAGTATTTGATTCCAAGTTGTTGGGAGAATCAGCGCCATTGCATCAGTACGCCATTACCTGTGTGGGTACTCAACTGGGCGCTTATCCATTACACCGTATTGCACAAGCGTTGGCACGTAAGGGAATGAATATCGACAAAATTGGTAAGCTGACTATGCATACTTTAAGTTCGGTTGAAATTGTGGCGCATAGTCCACGTCAATTGGATCCCAAAAAAGTTTCACAAGATTTGCTGCAGCTTTCTTCAGAACTACAAGTGGACATCGCCATCCAACGATATGATTTATTGCGCCGTGCAAAGCGTATGATTGTATTTGATATGGATTCCACACTCATTGCCCATGAGGTAATTGATGAATTGGCACGCGAAGCAGGTGCCATGAAGAAAGTATCTGCCATTACTGAGAAGGCAATGAATGGCGAACTTGATTTTGCAGAGAGTCTGAAAGCCCGTGTTCGTTGTTTGAAGGGATTGCCAGAGTCAGCGTTGAATAAAGTTTGTAAACGGCTGAAGTTGACTCCAGGTGCGGAGCGACTGCTGACAGTATTGCGCCAATTGGGCTTCAAAACAGCGGTCGTGAGCGGCGGATTTACTTATTTTACAGAGCGCCTCAAAGATCACCTCTCTTTAGATTACGCCTTTGCCAATCAACTTGAAATTCGAAATGGAAAGCTCACGGGTAATGTCCAAGGCGAAATCATCGATGCTCATCGTAAAGCATTCATCTTGCAAACTCTAGCACAAGGCGAAGGTATCTCACTGGATCAAGTGATTGCAGTAGGTGATGGTGCGAATGATCTGCCAATGTTGTCCAAGGCAGGCTTGGGAATTGCATTTCACGCCAAAGAAGTTGTACGCCGCAAGGCATCGTATGCCATTCACCAAGCAGGATTAGATGCCATTCTCTATTTGTTGGGTATTTCAGAAAAGGAACTACGTCATCTTAAAATATGAACGAAACCGATAACCATAAAGTTGTAACTGCATATCGTCGTATGGCATCCGTCTATGACTGGGTGTATCGCTTGTATCTTAAAAAGACTATGGCCGTTGCCATTGATCTACTGCATCCAGATGGTCACGAGCGTATTTTAGATGTGGCGTGCGGTACCGGTGAACTGGAGCGCCACGTAATGGATGTTTATCCTGCACAAGCGATTGTGGGTGTGGATTTAACAGATGCAATGTTGGTTCGAGCCCGCAGTAAGCTGGCTTCCTTTCCACATGTGGTTTTTCACCAAGGCACAAGCACCGCGCTACCGTTCCCAGATGCCAGTTTTGATTGTGTAATTACATGTAGCGCCTTTCACTACATGAGACAGCCTGAGCGTGTGATTGAAGAATGTGCTCGCGTGTTAACGCCTGGTGGACGCTTTATCATGATTGATTGGACGCGTGATGCCTGGCAGGGGCGCGTCTACGATTGGTTCCGTCGCAAAACAATTCCGTCTCATTATAAGGTGACAACGGAAAAGGAAGTGCGTGAACTGTGTCAAAAATCAGGGCTAGAAGTCAGTGCAGTAAAACGCTTTTCAGTTGTATGGTGGTGGCGCATGCTCGCCATCGAATCCCGCAAACAAAACATATAAACGGTTATACGTCGTTCATTCAGTTCAATGCACGCCGCCATCGTTCGGCGACCAACCCCCAGCAGGCGTATGGCGCCTACCGCTGGCGCGCGCTGATACTTCACTCATGTGAGCTTGCCATTTCATTCGGAGACCTACGTTGTACTGAGTATCAAGGCGCGTTTATGAGCGTAGTCGTATGACGATGGCAAAAAATGCCATTGGCCACCGAGCTTGAAGGCCGACCAGCAGGAGGACATTCAAGCTTGTTTTGTGGCCAAGGCATTTTTGTCGAGTCATGACGGAGCGATTGCGCCACTCAGTACAACGTAGGGTCGGAGGATGAAATGGTGAGTGAGCAGGTCGGAAAGGTCATAAAACTGTTGAGCGAAATGAAGTCGTATAACCGTTTATATGTCAGTTTAGCGGAAGAAAATCATGCGGATGCCAACAAGCGTGAGCAATACGCCAAATCCACGTTTGAGTGTAAGGCCATCAATGTGAATGGCCCAGCTAGCACCAAAATAACCACCAATAAAAAAGCCGATCGCGATACCAATGGCCGCCATGATATTGATTTGACCCTGCTGGTAGTAACGCCATGCCGCTAAAATGCCAATGGGTGGAATCATTGCGGCGAGTGTTGTGCCTTGCGCAAAATGTTGGGGGAATTTTAGAAGAATAACCAAGATGGGTACGATAATTATAGCGCCACCAATACCAAAGAGGCCTCCGCAAACACCCGAAACGAGACCAATTGCAATGTAGAGAAGAAATTGCATTGTTTATCCTAAAACATACTTATATTCGGTATTGTCCCAAACCACGCGCAGATTGATTTTGCGGGGGTTGCGTGCAGTGATGTAGCCCCACGCAAATGTAAACTTCTCAACTTGAACTTCAACAGTGGTCTTCTCAGAGCGACCCAAAATAATTTCATGGGCCTTCAAGTCGAATGCAGCTTTAGCAATTGCATAAATGGGATCCACTGCTGGTACAATCAGTGGGATAACATGGAGCCCAAATTTTTCTGCTGTTGTAACAATTTGTGTCAAGAGCTGCTGCTCTTCGACGGGCAACTCTTCGGAGCTTCCTTGTGAAGAATCCAACATGCGGCTGACAGTCATCACAACAACGTCAGTTGTTTGGGCGTCAATCCCTTCCATGGCTTTGCGTAGTTGAGATAGGTTGTTGGGGTCGCGGGTGGCAACCAGGACACACTGTTCGTGTTCGCAACCAATGGCTTCTGGGGTTGCCGCTGATTCTAATTGGATATTAACGCGTTCAAGATGATGTTGGGTATCGGCGCCCGACTTTTTACGTGTGTAGGATTCAGATAAGCGAAGTGCAAGATAGCATAAACCGGTAAATATAATTCCCCACTTGGTGGCGACTGTCTTCGTTAAGAAGTTGCCAATAGCCAACATGAAGAGAACAAAGAAAACTAAGAAGATCCCGAGAGGAACACGGACCTTCTTGATCGTGATATTCAATGGAACAGTATATTCGCGTGGGCGGCGGTCCCTCCAGCGCAATATCATAACAGCTGCGGTTTGTGACACGAAACTCCACACCACACCGAATGCATACGCTTCACCAAGTGTGTAGACATCGCCTTGACATAAGAAAATGGTGAACAGTTGCAGTCCCATCACCAAGTGAATCATTCGTGATGTTGTGCCAAAACGGGGATGTGGTTTACGCATGACGGGTGGAATGAGTCCGTCTTCAGCGACGCGATTTAAAACGCCGTTGGCACCTACAAATGCTGTATTCACAGCACCCGACAAAACTAGCGCTCCTACCAATACCACAAAGCCTTGAAGCGCAAATTTGACAGTTTCAGGCCCCACCAAGTTCATGGCGAGTCCCGATAAAAGGTTGTCTTGATATGCTGCGCGCACACCATCTGGAATGATCATGACGGCTAACAGCGAAACCACACCGGTCAGTAAGAAGCTGCAAATAAAAATAACGTGAGCCGCCCGCACCAAGTTTTTCATTTTGGGGGCAGCCAGCTCTCGGTAGACTTGGGCCAGTGATTCCTCACCACTCATTGCCAAAAGGGAGTGTCCTAGCGCAATGATAACACCAATAGCTCCTATAGACCGAGCCCAGTTGACACCGCTTAACCAACCCCATGCCTCGTCAGTGATGTGAGGCGCAAATGGAGGAAGTGGTTGGGGATCTAAGTAGAGGGTTACTAGGCTCCATACAATTAAAACAATTGTCATGATGCCCGTCAGTTGAATGATGCGCAGGGATTTTTGGCTGCTCTCTTCGATGCCCACAATATTTTGTCGCCAGAAATAGAGTGTGATGACGACGGCAATCAGAACCGACGTGCTGCGCGGATCCAAATGCATGTTGACACCAAAATAGGCAGCCAATTGATTGGCAAAGCCAACCAAATAGTGGCCAGCGGATACTGCACTAATAGGACCCGTTAAAATGTAGTCGAATAAAAGCGCTGAAACAGAAATTTTGGCAAGTGATGGACCAATGCCTTCTCGGACCACTTTATATACGCCGCCACGTACAAACATGGAGCAAGACTCCATATAAACCATGCGTACACCATATGAAAAAAGCATAATACACAGAATGAACCATGGTGCGGCTTTGCCGACGGCTTGTTCGGCAACACCGCAGGCATAATAGGCAGAGGATGCAAGGTCACAGAGTACAAGTGCGGCACCGCGCCATGCCGAGATAAACGTCAGCATAGCGGTGGTAATCACGATAGCGGTTGTTCGTTTGCTATACGATGATGGTGGGTTCATGTGGCGTTGGCCGTTGGGATGAGGGAACGTTCACGTTGTTGCATGAGATGGAAGGCCTCATCCTGTGTTTTGGCTTTCAAAAGTTTATCCATGAATTCACCGTCTTCAAATAAAGCGGCGATTTGAGACAGCAGTTTTAAGTGAGCCGAAAATTCGGTCTCGCGAGCTGGTGAAATAAAAATGCAAATAACATGAGTTTGGGGAAGTGTGGGGTCGTCACTGTTATCCAAGCCTTTTGGCATTAAACAGATCGCTAGCTTGATTTCATCCAACCCGACGACGCGTGCATGAGGAACTGCGACGCCCATGGGTAAAAATGTAGATGCAGATTGCTCACGATCCCAAATCAGCGTGAAGAGCTGTTGGGGATCCTTGAGTCCATTGCTCTCGGCTAAGAAATCTGTCGCCTTGCGCAGGAGGTCTTCCTTGGAGGTGCCCTCCAAATTTAGCATAATGTTATGCGGCACCAGATAGTGACAAAGTCCCATAAGTAGAGGCGCGGGGGTAACACCAGTGGATAGGCTTGTCAATGATTGCTGCAGTGTTCCAAATTCTGCAAGTGCTTGATTTTACAGAGAGACTGTTTCGAGGTAGCGTGGGATATAGACGGGCCAGTGCAATTCATCGCGTAACCGTTCCGCTAAAGCCTGGCTGCAGCGGGGTTCGCCATGGACCAAAAAGGTCTGGCGTGGGGGGCGATCAAATTGTTTGAGCCAATGCATAATATCTGCAACGTCCCCGTGGGCGGACAGGGAATCAATATGCTCCACTTTGCAGCGTACTGAAATAGGTTGGCCATGAATCTTGATGCTCTTTGCGCCGTCGAGCAGGGCACGGCCACGTGTTCCGTCTGCTTGATAGCCCACAATGACAAGCCGAGTGGTGGGATTACCCGCAAATGCTTTAAGATGATGCAAGATGCGACCACCCGTAATCATACCACTTCCTGCAATAATAACGGCGGGTCCTTCATGGGCATTGAGTCGTTTAGAGGCTTCCATGTCGTGCACATAATAGATGTTGGGTGCCTGAAAGAGGCTCTTGCCGTTGCCATTACGAATCTTGTGTTCGGTGGCAAAGCGCAAGTAGATGCTGGTGGCATCAATGCCCAGTGGCGTGTTGAGGTAAACGGGCAAATCCGCCGGAATGCGACCTGTTTCTGTTAGCTTCTTGATGATGAACAAAATATCCTGGGTGCGGCCCACTGCAAATGCTGGGATGAGCACCTTGCCGCCGTCTTTGACTGCAGCATTAATGATGTCCGCCATGCGAGTGAAAATGTCTTCTTCGGGATGTGTGCGATCACCATAGGTGGATTCCAAAACCAAGTAGTCTGTTTCGTGAATGGGTGTTGGGGCATTTGCAACCAGCGAGTCATAGCGGCCAATATCACCGGCAAACAAAATACGATTGCGACTCCCATTTTGAACGGTCACTTGAAGAAAGCGTGCACCCAAGATGTGACCTGCTTTGAGCAGTTGAACCGACATATGGTTGTCCAACTTGGTCACATCGCCGTTGGGAATCGGTTGAAAATAGCTTAAGGCATGAATGGCATCTGCATAAGTATAGAGAGGTAGTGCATTGCTGTGGCGGCTGTAACCTTTTTTGGAAGCATATTTTGCATCTTCTTCCTGCAAATAGCCGGAGTCGGGCAGTAAAATTTTACACAGCTCAATTGTAGGTTCACTTGCAAAAATGTGTCCTCGGAATCCATTTTTAATGAGTAGTGGAATGTAACCACTGTGATCAATGTGTGCGTGAGTGAGTAAAACGCCTTGAATGTCACGTGCTGCAAAGGGAAGAGGCGACCAGTTGCGTTGGCGATGTTCTTTGATACCCTGGAAAAGGCCGCAATCGACCATCCAGTTAGATTCTCCAGATTTGAGAAGGAATTTCGAGCCCGTGACAGTGTCCGTGGCTCCTAGGAATTGCAATGTTGGCCCACCTTGACCGGTTTTACCCATCAGAGTGTGGCATCCTTTCGATCACTGGGTGTTGGAAATCATACCAGCGATAGAAACAGTGTAACGCACTTTCGATAATTTGGCAACCACTCTTCATGCATCACTTTAGTTTTTCTCCTTTCGATAGAGCTCATTTGATAATGAATTCCCAATTTTGAGCCTGTAGCGACCCAGTGGAAGTGGTTTTAAAATAGCGTTTGTAATTGTAAAACGATTTCCGTGGATTGTAGATTTTGATGATGCGGTTGTTTTCCAGTCGCCACGGTCGAATCTCTCCAGTGCCCATTTGATGCTATTTTCCGGCGGTTCAATTGTAAACGAAATGCTGTCGTTTGGAAAATAGCGGTTAGTATTGCTTCGAATTTCGAGAGGCCCCGTGTTGTTGTTGAGTCCAACAAATTTGCGTTTTGATTCGGCATGACCCCAAGTGCGCACGGGTCCAACATCTATGTGCACAAAATCATTTTGGGGATACCATCCCACGCCACCGCGATGGAGTGACAATGCATAATCGCGTACATTTTCTTCGGTGGTTGTATCAAGGTGGATATCAATGGCCATGCCTTGCATGTGAAGACTTTCATTCGCAACGGAGTGGCCTGTCTCCTTTAGGTTATGATTGTACGCGGGGCTGCGGTAGCCTGAGATAATCTCAATCACAGGTTCGTGAAAGTGGTCTTGAATAGTGTCCACAAGATCAACGACATCAATATTGATGGGGTGTTCCTGATTGTCGGGTGATCTGAGGAGGTGGGCAATTTTCTGAAGTGCTTTTGGGATTGGGGTACCATTTTGATCGCGAAATTGGATGGTGAGAGACTCTTTGCGTGCATCATAATATAGAGAGAGTATGCCGTCGCCATGTGGAGGTTGTGTTTGGGCGAGTAAGGAAATGGGCGTACACATAATGGCAAGAGAGAAAATGATAAATGATTTAATTAGATGCTGTTTGGGTGGTGTCATTGTGGGGTGGTGTAATAAGCTCCTCTAGTGGAAATTCTTGAGTGCCCTTTTTACCACCAAGTTTAACGCGTTGCCAGAATTCTGGTTGAATATCATTTTCAGTAATTCCATAAAATGAAACGGCGGTTAGAACGAGATCGCGACGCTTGCCAGCCCACCCATAAATGTCGGGGTGGATATAAAGCGTTTTATTTGCCACCTCGACGGGTTCATAAACGATATCAACTTCCACAGGTTGAAGTAGATTGACGACGTGGGTTCTATGGCGGTTCTTGGCATAACTTTCCCGATAGCTATCGTCCGTTTTGTCACTGTCATTCTGTTGAATGAACCAGGCCAATGCGGAGGCGTCTTTGTTGTGCATGCGAAAACATCCATGCGATGCGGCACGCCCAATGGAGCTATCTTTGGTGGTGCCATGGATGCGAATTCCCTGTTCGAGCGGCATTTTTACAGGACCCAATGGGTTGCGGGGTCCAGGGGGTTCGGTTTTAAGTCCGATAGCCCAATCAGAATCAGGTGGAGGGATCCATGACGGATTCCAAATCAGCTGTGTGAGTTGGTTGTGCATTACGGGACTCTTGTGTGCGAGCATGCCGACTGAAATGGGGAAGGTTTTTGCGAGAACGTTATCCTTATAAACTTCCAGTTTGGTGGCTGGAATGTTGATGCGAATACGGAGTTGAGGGATGATCATGGCGGGTTCGGGGGTTGGTGTTTCGGTATTGGGTTGTACCCCGACCATACCAATAGTGGCAACAACACCTGTGTTTGTTTCTGACCAGCCGACGGCCGTTGCCCATAAAACCAAAATGACAGCTGAGACTCCCAGACTAAACTTTTTCAAAAGTGACCATGCCATGATGAAAAGGATTGTAAGGGAAAAGCGGAGGGTAGAAAAGAACTAATCACCTATGACGCGTCAATAAATTGACTAAATCTGCATAATTATCTGATTTTATAGCCATTTTTCGTGATGTTTAATTTGGGCTTGAACCGAAAGCGGGCCAGTACCCCCAATGAGGTTGCGGCGGTCGAGACATTTTTTGACATTAAAACAGTCCACCACTTCCTTTTCAAAGTCGGGACAGAACTTTTGAAGCTCGGGCAAGGTATATGAAGATAATGATTTATTTTGGGTGATGGCATCTTGAACCAATTTGCCGACGACCGCATGCGCGGCACGGAACGGAATGCCGCGACTGGTGAGATAGTCGGCCACATCCGTTGCAAAAAGGAGCGGATCCAGATTGGCGGCCATGCGTTCTGTGTTCCATTGGGCTGTTGCAACAGATTCAGTAAATAATTTAAGACAGATGAGTGTCTGGTCGATGGCATCAAAGAGTGCCGGCTTGTCTTCCTGTAAATCCTTAGCGTAGTGGAGTGGCAATCCTTTAACTAAGGTGAAGAGCGTTTGCATGTCACCAATAACGCGTGATGCCTTTCCTCGAATGAGCTCCATCGCATCGGGATTTTTCTTTTGAGGCATCATGCTGCTACCTGTTGTGACCGCATCGCTCATGCGTAAGTACCCAAACTCCTTTGTGGAGTAGGTAATCCAGTCTTCAGCATAACGACTTAAGTGAACCATTATAATAGAGAGTGTGCTGGCCAGTTCGAGCGCTTCGTCACGTTGGGAGGTTGCGGCCAAGCTGTTGATTGTGGGGCGTGAGAAGCCTAGGTTTTTGGCGAGCGCTGCCCGGTCAATGGGAAATGCGGCACCTGCAATGGCGCCGCTGCCGAGGGGGCATTCATCCACGGCCTTAGCCACATTTTGTAAGCGTCTAAAGTCGGCTTCAAGGGCGGAAACAAATCCCAGTAGATAGTGTGCGAGTGTAATGGGTTGTGCTTGCTGCATGTGGGTATAGCCCGGCATGACTGTTGTGATGTGGGATTCTGCTTGCGCAGCAAGCGCGCGTCCCAGATCGCGCACGGTATCGCAGAGTTGGGCAACGGCTTCTTTGAGATAGAGGCGAAAGTCGGTGGCAACTTGATCGTTGCGACTGCGACCTGTGTGGATTTTTTTTCCGGCATTGCCGATGAGTTCGGTCAAACGGCGTTCAACTAACGAGTGAACATCTTCGTCGTTAGGAAGTGGGAAAAATTTCCCAGCAACATGTTCTTCGCTGATTTGCTGTAATCCCTTTTCAATTGCTTTTACTTCATCTGGTGTGAGGAGTTGGGCGTTGCATAATGCATTGGCCCAAGCTCGGTTGACGCGAAGATCGTAAGGAAGCAAGCGAATATCAATGGGCAACGAATGGTTACATGCCTGCATGACATCGCTCATTGTGCCTTCAAATCGTCCATGCCAGAGTGTCATGACCACTTCTTCCCGACCAATGCCCGTACCGTCAATGGAAGGGCAAATAGGTTAATGAAACCTTCGGCATCCCGTTGGTTGTACACTTCATCTCGACTGAAAGTCGCAAAGTCTTCGCGATATAATGAGTATGGCGATGTTCGGCCTACCGGAGTGCAGTTGCCCTTATAAAGCTTGAGTCGTACGCGACCGGTCATGCGCTTTTGCGTTTCCTTAATAAACCCATCCAGTGCCTCACGAATTTGCGTAAACCACTGACCATTATAGACGAGGTCGGCATACTTAAGGGCCAAATCTTGTTTGAAGTGTTGGGTGTCTCGGTCGAGTACCAATGACTCAAGCTCTGCGTGGGCCTTCACAATAATATCGCCACCTGGTGTTTCATAGACGCCACGCGATTTCATGCCGACCAAGCGATTTTCAACGATATCTACACGTCCAATGCCATGCTTGCCACCCAGCTTATTGAGTGTTTCGACGAGTAAAACAGGATCCAGCTTTTCCCCATTGAGGGCCACAGGGACTCCTGCTTCAAAATCGAGTTCAATATATTCGGCCGTGTTTGGTGCATCTTCTGGTGCAACTGTCATTTGCCACAGGTCTTTGGGGGGTTCATTCCATGGATTTTCAAGAATGCCGCCCTCGGTGGATAGGTGCCACAAGTTGCGATCGTTACTATAGAGCTTTTCTTTGGTAGCAACGATGGGCACTTTATGTTGGGCTGCATAGTCAATGGCATCTTCGCGCGATTTGATATCCCATTCCCGCCAAGGGGCGATGATACGGACTTTGGGATCGATGGCTTTGAATGTTAGTTCGAATCGGACTTGGTCGTTACCTTTTCCAGTGCATCCGTGAGCAACGGCATCAGCACCTTCTTTGGCGACAATATCCATCATGCGTTTGGCGATGAGGGGGCGCGCAATGCTGGTACCGAGCAAATACTTTCCTTCGTAAATAGCACCTGCTTGCACCATTGGAAAAACATAGTCTGTTAAAAATTCTTTACGCAGGTCTTCGATATAAATTTTGCTCGCACCAGTTTTGATGGCTTTGTCCCGAAGGCCTTCCAACTCTTGGCCTTGTCCAACGTCTGCAGCATAGGCAATAACTTCACATCCATAATTTTCTTTAAGCCATGGAATGATGATGGATGTGTCGAGACCGCCAGAATAGGCGAGTACTACTTTTTTTGCGTGTTTCGTCATAGGATGCCCCTTTTGGGATTAAGCGACGGTACTTAATGCAGTTTTCGAGGCTGTCAATAATCAACGCAATTCTGGGGTATCATTTTCGACTTTTTCGGAACGATACCAGAGGTAGATCATGTAGAGAATGATGATGCTGATGGAGGCCACGATAAGGATACTTCGGATGGCATGGACGTCGTGCTTGAGCGCATCAATGTGGTTACCAAAGAAGTAGCCGAGTCCCACAAAGAGGGGGACGCTGACCAAAGATCCCAGTCCATCAAATAGGGCAAACCTGCGAAATTTAACATGCATGACGCCCGACAAGATGAATGTGGGTGAGCGCAAGCCGGGGAGGAATCGGGCAAAAAAGATGGTCCAATGTCCCCATTTTTTGAAGTGGTGGCGGATCATGGCAACACGTTCAGGGGGAGTGAGTTTGGATAGCCAGCGGTGTTCAAGTAGCTTTTGACCGTACCGATAGCCAAAGAAATAGAGAATCATGTCGCCTGACACGACGCCAATATAGCTAACGGCAAGGGCGACGATAGGGTCCATCATGCCCGTGTAAACAAAATAACCACCCGAAATCATGGTGAGGTCTTCGGGAATGGGGTTGCCGAATCCACAAAGAATGAGGAAAAGAAAATAGACAGCGATTAACATGGGGCCCGAAAATTGGGCGAGAAAAGCATCCATTCAGACCTCTTACTCTGATTGGGGTAACTTGCTCAAGGGAAGTTTGCGCATTAACGACACGCCAACTTTAAACAGATCTCTTGCCCAATAGGTTTGTAGGGCCACGCGCGCCTTTTCAACATCATTATTACCGATGGCTTCGAGTGCCAAATTGATCATGGCAACGACTTTGGTCACGGACTCGCGTAACTCTTTGGGTTCCATTGCACGTTGGTCGGCGATCATGACTTTGTTAGCGAGACTTGCGAGTTCGATACTAAACTCTTGTAAAAACCGACCATCTTGAATTCCTGCCATGACTTCTGTAATGAAAAGGCCTGCACGATCGCAGGTAATGAGCGGGTAACGTGGAATGACATCCTTTTGATTGCCCTGCAATCGCGATGGGTTGCGCTTGGGCAAATGTTGAATGTCGCTGATGGAGAGCGGTTGATAGATGGCAATGGCTTCTTCGTAAGGAGGAAAGCCTTCTTCGGCCAGCCGTCGTTCGCGGACTTCGAATGCGGCTTCAACCTGTTCGGTAGGTAGTGCGTCCATGGCGACTTCGCACAGATGGTGAACAAAGCCCGCATCCAGAGCGCCCAGGGGTTTGATGAGTGCGCGTGCAAGCTGATCGTATTCTTCGGTCTTGCCTTGAAAATAATACTGACCATCCAGAGTCCATGGGGGAAGTTCGCCAGGCCACTCATGATCATCCATAATATCTTGGTTGTTATCTTGGCGACGAGCCATGGCCACCAAAGATTGAAGTAGCAGCACCGCAAAATCAAAATCCAATTTATGAAACCACTGAGCCGCTTTATCTGGATCGACATCGATCATGGTTTGAAGCCACGCCAGCGCCTGCGGTACATTGAGTTCGTCTTTATTCCACGCAGCCAAGTCAAATAGGGTTTGCCACTGATCCGCTGTGGCAAATTCCATGACCGTTAGCGCATCGTTTTTTCCTACTTCACCCACGGTAAGCCAGAGTTCGCCGGGGGGGAGGAGGGGCACAATGGTGGCGATGTGCTGTGAATGCATGAGGAGGTCGATGCGCTTTTTGCCACCTGCTTGTAAGATCGTATCGATTTGTTGCGCCAAAGGGAATGTTGCAATATCAGTCATGCCTATGACATCTCACAAGCGCATGGCTTCATACAAGTCAATTGTCAGACAAGTTTTGAGTATTCCAACCGCATCATTTCAGGAGCAGTGCGTGGCAGATTGTGTGCGTCGTCTGGCCACTCAGTGGGGGTATGTGGTGCGTGAGACGCCGGATGGTAATTTGTTGGTAGGTCGACAGGTCGCGCACCAAAATCCAAAGCTGATGCTGCTGTCACATATGGACCATCCCGCACTCAAAATATTGAATGTCAGTGGAAAAGTAGCGCGTGTGGGGGTGATGGGAGGTTTGCCTCTGGATCAACTGGTGGGTGCCCAATTTTTATTTGTGTCTGGTGATGATAAAACCACTGGGCGCGTTCGTCGTAAATTGAAAACCCAATGGATGGGACAGCCAGAATTTGAAGTGCACTTGAAAAAAGAAATTGCATCTGGTGGATTTGCAACACTGGATGTGCCGAGTCCGCAATGGCGCGGTGATCGATTATCAGCACGCGCGATAGATAACTTGGCCAATGTGGCGGGGCTATTGTGTCTATTGTGGTCCGAGCGCCACAATCGTCGATCACGACTATTGTGTGTGTTTACGCGTGCTGAAGAAGTGGGTATGGTGGGAACAAGCGCGCTCATTCATCGCAACACGCTGTCTAAAAAAATTCCACTCATTGTGTTGGAAGCCAGCTCTGCCATTGGCGGAAAGGTTGCAATTGGAGGTGGTCCTGTGATTCGCGTGGGCGATCGCGTTGCAACGTATGACCCATCGATTGATTTGTGGTTGCAAGATGTAGTCGCAAAATTATCTGCTCATAATAAAAAGCTTCAGTCACAGCGTGCATTACTTGCAGGTGGACGATGCGAGGCCACAGTATTTTTTGCACACGGATATCGCGTGGGAGGGTTGGCACTTCCATTGGGAAATTATCACAATCGAGGCGCCCGTCGTTTAGAAACAGAGTTTATTAGTTGGAAAGACTTTGTTGGATTGCAGGAATTATTACAGCAGATACTGAAACATCCCTTTTCAGAAAAGCAGCTACGACGCCACCAGCAGTGGGGATTTGTCCACTACTACAATCGATGGAAATCCAAACTCCGCGCTTAAAACCCTTCGGGTAGTCTTTGTGGAGCACGAGGTGCGCGCGGAGTGCGAGGACGGGCAACGCGCACAGGTTTGGCTTTTTGACTTGCTTGCTTCTCGGTAGGTTTTTCGTTCTTCTTGTCTCCTTTGGATTCTTCTTCTGCCTTGACCGTTGCGAGTGTTGCACTGGTTAAGACCTGCTCATTTATGACCCGAGAGCCATAATTTCTGTTATCGCAACTCTTCTCATTGCCAACAGCAGCGAGGCATTCTTCATAAATGAGTGCACCCATAACGAGCTGTTGATCGATCAGCTTATCTTTACATGCCTCCGTATCAATGTCTGCATGTTGACCATTTTTACCGTAAAGGATGTCAAATGGATTGGGTAGAGTTGTAATATAATGGCTTCTGTAGTGATCTCGTGCAGCATCAAAAGCAGATCTACACGCAGCACCCAATGGGTCATCGTAGTCGTGCGAGACACATTGTAATGCAGCGCCATCCAAAATTTGGGCGGCGTTCGTCATCATTGGGCGGAAATTTTCAAATGCTTGCTTAAATTCTGCGTTAATGAGGGCGGCGCCTGCGTACGCCATCATGCGTTGAACGTATAGCGCGGCATTGCTTCGTGTCATGTGCAAAACTGGAGCACAGGCATCCCGACGATCTGGAAATTCTTTGGGCCCAAGGTCTTGTGCAGCGTATTCGGCAAGCTCACTTACACTTTTGCCCTTACAAGGATTGTCATAACTATTCAATTTGGGTTGGACCAATTGCTTGTCGAGCCAAGCCTGAAAGGCTTGACGACTGGGGCTGCTTTTAATGAATGGAAATGATGACTCATTGGCGGAACAGATTTTATCAAATTCTGCAGCGTCGCTAATTCTTTGGGGTTCAACATCTTCAGCTGTTTTAAATGGCTTGGCCAGTGCCAATTGAGGTTTGAACCCAATGGATGCGACTCTTTTGGTGGCGCGGTTTACCGCTAACTTTTCAATCTCTTGGCATTGCGTACCGGTGATGCATGCAGCATTTTTACCTTGGAGCATTTCATTCACAAATTCACATGGGTTTTTACTGTGCCACCAATCCTGAATCATCCAGATGCCCATGCGAACAGGGCTACCATACCGTGCAAGCGGTGCAGGGTTTCTCAATACTTGCTCAGCTGCCCATACCAAATCGCCGGATTGTGATTGTATTTGAGCATCATATAAAGGATTTTGCAGACGCTTTTGCATCTCCACGTAAGAATGCCAGACGTATGTCTTGGCCTTTTGGGTGAGTTGAATGAGGTCTTTCCCATTAGAAGCGTCGCCATTTTGAGAAGCCTTTTCAACAAGTTGGGCAACACGGCTCATCAAATTATCAACATTACTGATTTGGTTAGATTGATTGCTTGGCCAGTCGGTAGTGGTAACCAATGTACATTGTTTCACGTTCGTCATGGGAGTTCTCCTCTATGTATGGGTATCGGCAAATCCATCAAAAAGTTGCTTAAAAAGCGCAGATAAAAATCTTGTAATTTCAGTATTTTAGAGCGATGCCCCTGTTACTCAGATGATTTCCATTTTCCTTACCATTCTTATCGGCGCCTTTTGGGGCGGCTCATTTGTCGCCATCCAGGCGGTTGTGGCGCAGTTTCCACCTTTGGTTGCGGTATTTTGGCGGATTGCGTTGGCTACGGTGGTGATGGCCCCCATCGTTTGTGTGAAGCGCAAACCCCTATGGCCTCAGCATAGCAAGCGACTTGCGATGGTGTCCGGCGCATTGGCCATGGGGATTCCGTGGTGTCTGCTATTTTGGGCTGAGCAACATGTGAATGGTGCGCTTGGCGCGATTATGAACGCAACGGTCCCCGTGTTTGTTTTGCTGCTTTCGCCGCTCTATCATCCCAAGGCTGTGACGCGCCAACAGTGGTTAGGTGTGGGTATGGCGTTCATGGGAATTGTGGTGGTGTTTATGCCGGGCCTGCAAACTGGGGGAGCGTCTAATGCATGGGCGGTGGCTGCGCTTGTGGGTATGGCCATCGCATATGCAAATGGGCTTTTGTTTGCGCAGCGATTTTTGCGTGGCTTAGCACCCACCACGGCATCACTATGGCAAGGTGTTGGAGGTGCGAGCTTTGTGGCTGTGGTTGCACTAAGTTCCGGGTATTCATTGTGGAATCCGGATTTGATTTTGGAACCGATTCCCCGATGGGGAATTTTGTATCTGGCGGTTTTTAGCACAGCAATTGCGAATATTATTCTGCTTTGGCTGCTTCAACAAAAGGGGAGTGTGACCACATCGCTTGTGACATTTTTGATTCCACTTTTTTCAATTATAATCGAGTGGATGTATTTTGGCACAGAGCCGTCTCGTACAACTTGGGCTGGAACGGTGATGGTACTCATGGGATTGTATATTGTGCAATTTTGGCGTCAGCGCAAAAAAGTGCGGATGGATGCGCCAATACTATCCAGTGCATCAGGCGATGAAACGTAACAATCGGTGTGAGGTTCAACCGGGCTTAACGGAAATACCTGAGCAGCTGTGACGCGGCTGCGGCCATTCGGCAATTGTTCTGCAAATCGCACGAATTGATAGAGACTTCCCTTATAATTGAATTGTCCCGTTAACGCTGAAAGTGTCGATGTGACAGGGTATGTGGAAATGGCTTGGAGTGCGCCGTCTTCCATCAAGCGGCACCCTTTGCGGAGCGCTGCATGGGCGTCTGTTACCTCGGGATGCTGGGACCGCGCATCATCCAGGCTGGCATGGACAGTTTCTTCCCCATTCTTGCGGACCGCCCAGCCCTCGCGCGTGGCATTAATATAGATATTGGCCATGGCGCAGATAGCTAGTGCCGCGGGTAGTAGAAGTCAAGGCCGTCACGCATGATATGGTTCTAGCCCGTGTCACCAATACCATAATGTCGCTTATGCGAATTTTCCTCATTAGCCGCCTGACTTCGCCGATGTGGTCCCTTCGGGCGCCGGTGGATTTATTCAGGTCATATGCGAATTTGCCTCACCGCCTCGCTCGTCGGGCACGACGTCGGTTTTTCGTTACGGCGAAAAACCGCGTCTCACTCTCGCCGTGCGCTGCAAAGAACCATGGACGCGCACGGCTCCGAGAGTCCCTCCTCCGCGAGACGCCATCGTCAAATTCGCATAGGGATCCTTCACTCATACGGCGGCCACAATGTGAAAAGTTGGAACGGTATGCTGCGCGAGGCAACAAGGTTCGGTAGGCGTTCCCCCAAGGCCTTTTTGTCAAGTCATGACGGAGCTCCTGCGCCATACGCCTACCGAACCTTGTTGACGAGGGTAGCAGCATGTCGTTCCCTTAGAAGATCGCCGTATAAGCGACATTATGGTGTGGGGTGGTCAATGATGATACGGGCTAATACATCAAATAGCGTTCGCGGGTGGTAAGAAAGTCGGCGGGGGTGGGGCCGATCAGTTTGCGCAGGCCGGACCACGACTCCTGGTGATCAATGGCCTTGCGAATGCGGCTGCTGCCCGTGAGTAAATCGATTGCAGGAATATCATCTACAAATTCATATCGCTCGGTGCGCCAGGCAAATCCCTTGTGGGTGGCTAGTGCTGCAATAAGTGCGACACCGGTTTCATAAGGTCGCAATGTCGTCTGATTTGTAATTGTAAATTTAATGCCATGGCAAATGCGTGCGGTGTGTTTTTGAAACGTCGGCGTGAATTCTGTGGGTGTGAATTCAATGCCAGGTAGCTTCAAGTCCGACATTTGCTTGGCCAATTTTTCACTGTCTATCCAAGGTGCACCACAAAGTTCGAATGGTGTGGCTGTGCCACGACCTTCCGAGACATTGGTGCCTTCGAGCAGACACATTCCCGGATATAATAGTGCAGCATTGAGAGAGCGCATGTTGGGTGAGGGGTTGATCCACGAAAGACCTGTTTGATTCCAGAGCATGTCGCGTTTCCACCCTGTCATGGGAATTACTTTCAAATCACAATCAATACCGCAGGTGTCATTGAAGTAGCGCGCCAATTCACCAATCGTCATCGCGTGCCGCACGGGCAGTGGATACAATCCAACGAATGAATGAAAGCCCTTATCAATCAGGCCGCCTTCAATCGTAGTCCCATTAATGGGGTTGGGTCGATCACAAACGATAACAGGTTTGCCAGTGGCCGCTGCGGTTTGCATGCAGAAGGCCATGGTATAAATATAGGTGTAGTATCGGCTGCCAATGTCTTGCAAATCGATGATGAAGACATCCATATTGTTGCACATATCCGCTTGCGGTTTGAGCGATGCAAAAGAATCCCCGTACAAGCTGTAGATGGGGATATTGCGAGCCGCATCTTCGTTGTGACCAACGCCTTCCATGTCTTGGGCAACGGTTGTGATGCCATGTTCGGGTCCAAATAGTGTGGTGAGGTTGTAAGGCGCCAGAGCGTCAACTGTGGGTGTGCCATCGGAAAGAACGCTTGCTTGATGGAGCACTGCGCCGATGCGTTTGCCATCGAATAGTTCGGGAGTGAGTAGTAGGTTGTCGATTCCGAGCTGGGTCATAAGGACTCAATATGCGCAATGGCGTCCATTTCCACAAGGACATCTTTGGGAAGGCGCGCCACCTGTACGCAGGCGCGTGCAGGTTTATGACTACCGAATGCTGTGGCATAAATGTCATTAATCTTGGCGAAATCATCCATGTTGGCGACAAAGATGGTGACCTTGGCAACATCGTTCATGCTGCCACCCGCTGATTTTAATACCGCTGCCAAATTTTTCAGAACAAGGGCGGCTTGTTTTGCGGCATCGTTATTATAGAGCGCAAGTTCTCCAGTTGCGGGATCAATTGGGATTTGACCGGAGCAATACACAATATTGCCCACTTGAATGGCTTGGTTGTAGTGACCCACTGCTTTGGGGGCGTTTGTTGTGTTGATTTCTTTCATGAGCGATCTCCGTTGAAAACAAAAAGGCCGTCCGCTCTTTTCTATATCGGACGGCCTCTTCTTATAGCAAAAAATAATTACTCAGCGACTTTTTTCTTCTTAGCTTTCTTTGCAACTTGAGCGTCGGTATCAGCTGGTTGTGCCTTGTCAGCTACTGCATCAGTGGCTTTCTTGGCGGCTGCATCGGTTGCTTTGTCGGTTGCCTTGTCTGCTGCTTTGTCAGCGGTTTTGCTAGCAGCATTTTGCATGGTGTTGCCTAAATCTGCAAAGCTCACATAGCTAACGCCCATGACTGCGGCGGCGACTGCGATTGCGATGATCTTTTTCATGTATATTCACCCCCTTTCATATGAGAATGAGCGGGCGCATAGAGCAAGTGTCAGGTGAAATCAAGCGCCATTATCAATATTTTTGGACTAGTTTCGAACCCGGTTTTTTACCATATTCCAAGGGGTTAACTGGGGTCCAGCGCCTTCGATATAAATGTACTGCCAAGGGTGGCTGTCCAATAAGTTCCCGTAATACCCCTTAATTTCGGGCTTGATGAGATAGTCCTTATTGTTTTGCAATAATGTAATGATGGGCGTTTCATCTAGCAGAATCGCCTCGGCCTGACTCAAAAGTTGTAGGCGCTTTTGTGCATTGGGTTCCAGTCGGGCCTGGGAAATGAGCTTGTCATATTGGGCATTTCCCCAATTACTAAAATTGCCAGTTGAATGGGTGGTCAGCATGTCCAAAAATGTCATGGGGTCCAAGTAATCACCAACCCATCCTTGGCGGCAAAGAGACGGAAATGTCTTTTGTTGTAGGTCTCGAATCCAAGACTTCCACTCCTCGTTGTGAAGTGTGGCATTGACCCCAAGGTTTTGTTTCCACATCTGTTGAACCACTTGGGCAACGGTTTTACGCTTTTCGTGCGTGTTATATAAAATTTCGACCGGGAGTGTTGTCGGATCTACGCCCGCCTCTTTCAATAGCTTGCGTGCACCTTCTGGATCAAATTGGGGTGCATTGCTAGGAGATGTGTAGCCCGGAATGCCCCGTACCACAAATGCACTTAAGGGTTCATCCACACCATATAAGAATTGGTCGGCCAATGTTTTGCGATCAATGGCCATGGCGAGTGCGCGACGCACGCGTTTATCTTTGAGCTTGGGATTGGTAACATTGATCCAGTAATACTCATTTGCAAACCAAGGTGACTTTCTATAATCGGGCCGCGTGCGGAGTGAGGGAATTTTGGAGGGCGGAAGATACCATGCCACATCCAATTGCCCATCTTCGTACATCTTGAGTGCAGTTTCTTGGTCTTCTACAGGCCAGAATCGAATTCCATCTAATTTGACCGTATCTTTATTCCAGTAAGTGGGGCTTTTGGTGACGGTGGCATATTTGTGAGGAGTCCAATCTTTCAAAATAAAGGGACCATTGCCGACAATATTTTCGGGCCGCGTCCATGAAGACCCATACTTCTCAATGGCCTGCCGCG
Organism: Deltaproteobacteria bacterium CG11_big_fil_rev_8_21_14_0_20_47_16; assembly: GCA_002796325.1. Taxonomy (GTDB): domain Bacteria; phylum UBA10199; class UBA10199; family 1-14-0-20-47-16; genus 1-14-0-20-47-16. The sequence continues at coordinate 56,749 of PCXA01000007.1, forward strand.
GTGTGGGCAGATAGGTCATGTGGGAAGTGAGGTAGTCCATGTAGGGCACAGGGTATTCCAGCGTGATCACCAAAGTTTGGGGATCCTTGGCTTTGACGCCAAGCAGTTTGGGGTCCGTGATCTTGCCCGTATTAAATGCCTCGGCATTCTTGATGGGATAGAGCATGGATGAAAATTTGCCGCCCGTTTTGGGATCTAAGAGTCGTGTGTAAGAATAGACAAAATCGGCCGCTGTGACCGGCGTGCCATCACTCCACTTGGCATCTTTGCGGAGATGATAGGTGTAGGTTTTGTTGTCAGCTGAATGTTCCCATTTTTCGGCGACACCGGGGTGTGGGCTTAAATCTTTGGGATCATAAACTGTCAAACCTTCGAAGAGAGCAAAGATATATAACATCTCCACGTTACCGGTTGCCAGATTGGAATCCAGCGTCTCAGGCTCTGCATTGCTGTGCATATTCAAATAGCGCTCTGCATGTGCAGAAGATGCGCCGCATATGACAGCGAGCGCAAGCAATAGAGCGATCATGTATCGTCGAATCATCATAACTTACCCCTTCTTAAATTGTTTGCGAATGGATTGCCATGGGGCTGTGGTATCATCGCCGTCGATGAATACAAACTGCCATGGATGGACATCTAGACTGTTGCTGTAATAGCCTTTGACATATGGTTTGATCATGAAATCTTTGTTCTGCTGCATAATAGGAACGAGTGGCACCTCTTCAATCAAAACGGCTTCTGCGTCATGGAGTTGTTGGTTGCGTTTGGCGACGTTGGATTCATTTTGGGCTTGGTTAATGAGCGCATCATACTTAGCACTGGACCAGTTGGAATAATTTTGTGGGCTCGCGCTGGTCATGTTTTCCAAAAAGGTCATCGCATCTGGAAAGTCGCCGCCCCATGCTGCGCGACAGATCATAAAGTTCTTCTGCTGCATGTCCTTAAGATAAGATTTCCATTCTTCGTTGTGGAGTGTGGCATTGACACCCAAATTTTGCCGCCACATTTGTTGAATGACTTCAGCAATGCTCTTGTGAAGATCCATGGTGTTATACAAAATTTCGATTTGCAAGCTGGCGGGATCTACACCCGCCTCCTTCAACAATGCCTTGGCTTTGACGGGGTCAAACGTAAATCCACTGAGTGGGGTGTAGCCGGGAATACCAGGTACAGAATAATTACCAGATGGGGAGTGTAAACCGTGGAGATACTTTTCAGTCAAAGTCTTGCGGTCAATGGCTAGTGCCAGTGCTGTGCGCACCCGTACATCTTTGAGTTTGGGATCTTGGGTGTTGAGCCAGTAGTAGTAGCTTGAGAGTTGCGGTGCTGAACGATAGTCTGGATGGCTGCGCAATGCCGGCGCCTTGGAGACGGGTAGATTCCACAAGACATCCAGCTGGCCCCCTTCAAACATTTTGAGTGCTGTCTCGTTGTCTTCAATGGGTAAAAAATTGATGCCGGAGGCCTTGATGGCCGACGCATTCCAATAGCGATGGTTTTTAACGACAGTAATCGTCTTTTGAGGAACCCATTCTTTCAACATAAAAGGTCCACTCACCACAATGTTCTCTGGGCGCGTCCACCTGTTGTCATGTTTGGCAATGGCTTGCTGGGGAACTGGAAAGAATGGGTAGTGAGACGTCATGTATAAAAAGTAGGGTGCGGGGTGATTGAGGGTAAGGACAAGTGTGTGGGGATCCCTGGCTTTAACACCCACTGTCTGAAAGTCTTTGGTCTTGCCGGCATTGTAGTCTTGTGCGCCCTTAAGGATAAACAGGTGATGCGCAAAGTGTGCACCGGTGTTGGGGTTCAGCATCCGCTCATAGGAATAGACAAAGTCTTGGGCGGCAATGGGGGTACCATCACTCCACTGGGCATTGTTGCGGAGAAAAAAGGTGTAGGTTTTTCCATCAGGCGATACGGTCCAGCGTTCTGCAATTCCAGGCACAGCAGTCATCTTTTGTGGATGGTAAATCGTGAGTCCTTCGAACATGGATGTTAGCACGCGATGCTCAACATTGCCCGATGCCATGCCCGGATCAATAGTTTCTGGTTCTGATCCACTATGAATGTTGAGGTAACGATCTGCTGATTGCGCAGGAAAGGAAGCCAAGGAGAGAAACACTATGAGAAGTGCCGTAAGTTGTTTCATCGGACCGCGACGTGTATGAAGTTTTTTGCCACAGTGTCAATTGAAAATCGTTGACATTAATATAGGTAGGTCTTAGCTCCGTTATGTGATCCGTTATCTACTGCAACGTTTGTTTGGAATTGTGATCGTGGTGTGGGTCATCATGACGGTGTCTTTCTTCATGATCCGCATTGCCCCCGGCGGTCCATTCGACATGGAACGCAGTCTTCCGCCCGATATCCTCCGCAACATTGAAGCCAAGTACCATATGAACGAACCCCTCTATCAGCAGTACTTCCGCTATTTGGGGGACATTGTGCTGCACGGGGATTTGGGTCCGTCGTATAAGTATTCCGATCGTAGCGTGAACGAATTCATTGAAGAAGGCCTGCCAGTGACACTTACACTGGGTGCGTATGCGCTGATCTTTGCATGTATGATTGGCATCTTCAGTGGTGTGATGAGTGCGCTCAAGCACAATACGCGCTGGGACTACACCTTTATGGGAATTGCCATTCTGGGAGTGTCAATTCCAGACTTTGTGTTGGGGCCGCTCCTGCAGCTCTACTTTGGTTTGGATCTGCGCTGGTTTCCCGTCGCTGGTTGGGAAGGGTTGAGTTATTATGTCCTTCCATCCATTACACTGGGATCCATGTATGCCGCGTCTATTGCACGGCTAACCCGTGGTGGCATGTTGGAAGTTACTCGCCAGGATTATATTCGTACGGCCTATGCCAAGGGGTTGCCTGGGCGACTGGTCGTGATCCGCCATATGTTGCGTGGGGGCTTAATGCCAGTGTTGACCTATATGGGTCCCGCCACTGCATCGATTTTGTCAGGGTCACTGGTGATTGAAAAAATCTTTAATATCCCCGGTCTCGGTCGGCACTTTGTAAATAGTGCACTTAATCGTGATTACACGGTTACGTTGGGTATGGTCATTTTTTATAGTGCTTTGATTCTGCTCTGCAATTTTGTGGTGGACGTGTTGTATTCCTTCTTTGATCCGAGGGTTCGAAACGCATGACGCTATCGGCAACAACAGTAGACGAGAGTGGCCACTTGGTGGGCACTGAAAAGTCCAGCAGCCTGTGGAAGGATGCAATTCGTCGTCTGATGAAAAATCGGATGGCGGTGGTGAGCCTAATTTTTCTGGGCGTGTGTATTGTCTTGGCGCTTTTCACACCTTGGGTTGCACCTTACTCATTTGAAGCGATCGATTATCATTTAATTGGTCAAGCACCCAGTTGGTCGCATTGGTTTGGCACGGATGTCTTGGGTCGCGATCTATTCACACGCACTCTTTATGGCATGCGCATTTCACTGGCAGTGGGTGCGATTGCAACCCTTGTAAGTTTTTTCATTGGCATTACATGGGGTGCTGTCTCTGGATTTGTAGGTGGTAAAGTTGACTACGTCATGATGCGTTTTGTCGATATCATGTACAGCCTACCATATATGTTCTTTGTGATTATCTTGATGACCATTTTTGGTCGCAACGTATTCAATTTGTTTTTGGCATTGGGTGCCGTGCAATGGCTGACCATGTCGCGCATTGTGCGGGGTCAAGTGTTGTCGCTGAAGCATAAAGAATTTGTTGAAGCGGCGCGCTCCATCGGTTTGAGTAAGCGGGCCATTCTTTTTAAACACATTGTTCCCAATACGTTGGGGCCCGTGATCATTTATGTCACGCTCACCATCCCACGTATTATTTTGGAAGAAGCCTTCTTGAGCTTTTTGGGTTTGGGTGTGCAGCCGCCAATGGCAAGCTTGGGATCGTTGGCGTCTGATGGTGCGCAAGGGATGGAGATGTATCCGTGGTTGATTATTTTTCCTGGTCTAACCCTGGCAGCCATTTTGTTTGCATTGAATTATCTGGGTGACGGATTGCGTGATGCCTTGGATCCGCGAATGGGGAGAGAGTAATGTCACTTTTGGATGTCCAAAACCTGACGACTGAATTTCGCATGCGCGATGGATTGGTGCGCGCGGTCAATAACGTCTCGTTTTCATTAGAGCCGGGGCAGGTGCTGGGCATTGTGGGTGAGTCGGGTTCGGGTAAAAGTGTGACGAACATGTCGCTGTTGCGATTGATTCCGCAGCCACCGGGTCGCATTGTATCAGGAACGGCCAAGTTTAAAGGAACAGATCTCTTGCAGATGCCAATGAATGAGTTGCGCAAAATTCGTGGCAAAGACATTGCGATGATCTTTCAAGATCCCATGACGTCACTGAATCCATTTCTGCGCATTTCAACACAGATGTGTGAAGTGTTGGAAGTTCACGAAGGCCTTTCAAGTAAACTGGCACTCAAGCGCGCCATTGAAATGATGGAGGTTGTAGGTATTCCGGCGGCGGAACGACGCATTCATGATTATCCTCATCAATTTTCAGGCGGCATGCGGCAGCGTGTGATGATTGCGATGGCGCTTTTGTGCAACCCATCACTTTTGATTGCGGATGAACCCACAACGGCGCTGGATGTGACTATTCAGGCACAGATCCTGGATCTTTTGGCCAAGTTGCGACGCGAGTTTAACATGGCCATGATCTTGATCACGCACAATTTGGGCGTGGTCGCAGGCGTGGCAGATAGTATTGCCGTGATGTATGCGGGAGAAGTGGTAGAACGTGCACCCACAGACCAACTGTTTGCACAGCCCACACATCCTTATACGCAAGGCTTGCTCAAATCAGTGCCGCGTCTGGATGAAACCACGCGATCCAAATTGGCACCTATTCGGGATCAACCGCCCGATTTATCGCACTTACCGCATGGTTGTCCGTTTCATCCGCGATGTGATGCATGCATTGACAAGTGTCGGCATCATCGACCCCAGTTGGAATCTTGTGGTGATCGTCATGAAGCGGCGTGCTGGGTGACAGCGCCCGGTCATGGGAAGGCAACATGAGTACAAAGCCCTTACTTGAAGTCCAGAATCTTGCGGTCCACTTTCCAGTGGAGTCGGGTGGCTTGTTGCGCAAACAAGTGGGACTGGTGCGCGCAGTCGATGACGTGAGCTTTCATATTAATGCCGGCGAAACGGTAGGTCTGGTGGGTGAGTCGGGTTGTGGCAAGAGTACGACCGGGCGTGCCATCATGCAGTTGATCGAAGCAACAAGTGGCCGCGTCTTGTTTGAAGGAAAAGATTTGCGGCAAATGCCACACGCTGAACTCACTCATGCACGCCGCAATTTTCAAATGATCTTTCAAGATCCGTATGCCTCACTCAATCCACGTAAGACGGTGGGCGATGCGGTGGGTGAACCCATCAAACTCTTTGGAACAGCGGGTGGAAAATCCGTAAATGAACGCGTACAAGAGGTCTTTCATATGGTGGGCCTCAATCCACGCTACATTCGACGCTATCCTCATGAGTTTTCGGGTGGCCAACGTCAGCGTATCGGCATTGCGCGTGCCTTGGCGGCAAATCCAAAATTGATTATTGCAGATGAACCCATCAGCGCGTTGGATGTATCGATTCAGGCACAGATTTTGAACTTGATGACGGATTTACAGGAGCAATTAAATTTAACTTACCTGTTCATTTCGCATGACTTGGCCGCTGTGCGCCACATCAGTCAACGCATCATTGTAATGTATCTGGGTAAAATTGTGGAAGTGGCGTCTTACGAGGCGATCTACTCTTCTCCCAAACATCCATACACGCAGGCGCTACTCTCTGCTGTTCCAATTCCAGATCCAGTGGTGGAAAAGCAACGTCGCCGACAAGTATTGGTGGGTGATATTCCCAATCCCATCAATCCACCCACGGGCTGCGCATTTCATCCGCGTTGCCCTCTTGCAATGGCACATTGCAAAACAGTAACCCCTAAACTGCAGCAAACTGAATCCGGTCACTGGGTCAGTTGTCACTTATACGATAAATAATTTTGGAAATTAATTTGGTTTTTTGCCGTGTGTGGCGATGACGGACGTGGTGATACCACCACGTACCCAAAAGGCCGCAGTGACTTCCATCCAATGTGGCTTTGTAGCCGACACCAAATCGTTTAAGATTTGGTTGGTAACCGCTTCATGGAATGCGCCTTCGTTGCGGTAACTCCACAAATAGAGTTTCAAACTTTTGAGCTCAAAGCAGGTCTTGTCAGCAACGTATCGGATCGAAACGGTTGCGAAATCAGGCTGACCGGTCTTGGGACACAGGCAGGTAAACTCCGGACAGACGCACTCTATTATATAGGGCCGGTCGGGTTGGGGGTTTGGAAACGTATCAATGGTCTTGCTCGGTGATGTTGTCATGGGAGCCTTCCTACCCAAGCGATTCTGGCCTGGCAATAAAAACATCGATGACGCTGCTTCACAAAGCTTCCAAACTTCGGTAGGATTACAAGTCTATGGGGGATGGTAGAGAGCCATTATATGCATTGGTACTGGCGGGCGGTGGCGCCCGCGGGGCATATGAGGCCGGTGTCATCCATTATCTGAGGACACAGCTCCCTCCAAAAGCTGCCAAAAAGCGCTTTCAAATCTATTGTGGTTCTTCTGTGGGGGGCATCAATACCACATTTTTAGCGGCATTGGCTGATTATCCCAAGGTACAGGGTGAAGAACTGCGCCATGTCTGGGAAACCTTGCGCCAGGAGGATATCTATCGTCGCGACTTGGCGGCGTTGGGTAGTTTTGGGCTCAGATCTGCGACAGGTGCGATATGGAATTTATTTCGACGCCAATCCAGCAATCCAACTCGCGGTCCGCACTTTAATGGATTTTTTGATACAAGCCCGTTTCCTGCATTTTTGAAACGCATTATTCCGTGGCAACATCTGCATCGGGTGGTGCGTGAAGGTATTGTCGGTGCAGTGAGTTTGACTGCCACCAATTTACATAATGGTAAGATGGAACTCTTCATCGATCACCATTCATCCATTGTCTATAGTGGCAACTACACTGCGCGCATGGGACCCTTGCATTGGGTACAGGCCATGGCGAGCGCCGCCATTCCCATCATGTTCAGTCCCGTCAAAATTGGCGGCATTTATTATGCTGATGGTGGTGTGCGCGCCAATACACCCATGTCGCCAGCCATTCATTTGGGTGCAGACCGTCTGTTGGTGGTGGGAATGCACAGTCAATCTGAAATTGCCTCATCAACAAGTGTAACAACAGATACCGGGGAGTATCCTCCACCTACGTTGGGTGATGTGGCGGGCACCATGCTGCGCGCCATGTTTGTGGACCGCCTGGATTATGACCTCAAGCAGTTGAAGCGGATTAATCAGATTGTGAAGTGGGGACGCGGTGCATTTGGGGATAATTTTTTAGAAAAACTCAATCGTGTGCCGCAAAAGGAAAATTTGGTGGGCGATATTGCAACCCGAGGTGTGAAGGCAATTGATGCCCACACAATCTTCCCAAGTCGGAGTCTTCCAGAGTTGCTGTCACAAAGTTTAAAATCATCCAAGCGATTTGCTAAAAGCTTAAGCACATTTGAGAAGGTCATTTTTCGGGTGATGGATATTGACCCCTATCGCAATAATGAATTCTTAAGCTATTTTCTGTTTACCCATGATTACCTCTCAGCGCTTATTCAATTGGGTTTTGATGATGCCAATAGCAATCGTGATTCATTGATTGAATTCTTATCCGTTGAGTAGTAGCGTTGGGCCATGGTTGAATCTCTTATTTTCCACAAGGACACACAGAATGAAGGTCTTTTTACGGAGCGTGAGCTGCGCGAAAAGGGGCTTTCGCCGTCCCATTATGCCAACGTACTTCACTATGCCAGAAGCGGGTTTGAAGGGTGTCGCGCCGACGTGGATCGCAGCGATAATGTTTTGTATGGCATTGGGTTAATGGACAATGCCAAACGGTTTCAGACCACATTGTCGTATTTAAATCTGTCTCTGCCTGAAAATTTTGGCAATTTGCGCGAACAGTTTCAAAGCCGTCATAAGGATGTCGTTGCAGAATTGGAACGCCGAAACAATCCACTTGAATCTCAACGAACAGATTCACGTTTTTTAGAAATATCTCCTGACTATTTTATGGAGCGTGTTGTTGAAACAGTGAAGGCCAACTATGATAGTGGCGCATTGGCAGAGCTGCATGTAGATCCATTCTTTTGTTATATCCGTCCAGTTGCGTATCGGAGCGACTTGCGTCACAACAGAGAAATTGTTGATAGCTTGGGAGTGTTTGGCTTGCGCCATGAGCCTGTATTTGAAATCAGTGTGCGTGCGGCGCGTCCCTATATAAAGGGTAATCCCAAGCTAGTGGTATCGCCCGAAGGTGTTATTAGCCCACATCTGAATTATAAGCTGGGGATTAATTATGTACCTTATGGACGTGGTAAGGATGAAGCAGTTTATAATGGATTTTCAGAAGTACTCTTTACAACACCACGTAGTGACAAACCATTTGTTGCTTTTGCACAACGCGTGAAAGACCCACTTATTAACGAGGGGGGTGGTGAAAACTTTTTTGGATTCACGCAAGATGGTCGGATCATTACACCACCTGCTTCTAATGGACGTATTTTGCCAGGTACCAAACGCGCACTGGTAATTGAAATTGCACGCAACCTTGGGTTAGTGGTGCAAGAAGAGGAAATTCCACTTCATGAACTCAAACAACTCAAAGGCGTGTTTTTGACCGGTACGTGGGCGGGTCTTGAACAAGTTGAAGTCATCTTTGATCCGGTGACAGACGATGTGGCGCTGTATCAACCGGGATCCATTGAACCCCTCAATATTCTGCAAGCCGAATATAAAGCCGTGATCAAGGGTGGCAAGTTGGCTGCCAAGGCAAACGAAGCGGTGCGTAACCGCATTCGCACGCCCATTCTGACACTTAATTCTTAGCGGGTAATGTATGTTGTGTGACCGTGATGCCGGATTCTTTGAGCAGGCGAATGGATAAGTCTTCCATGGGATAGGCCGTGTTGTAAATTACTTCGGCAATTCCCGCGTTGATAATAATTTTGGTGCAGGTCAAGCATGGTGAAAATGTAGTATAGATGGTAGCTCCCTTCACAGACACACCATGATACGCGGCTTGTACAATTGCATTTTCCTCGGCATGCGAACATAGGCATGCATCCAGATTGGCGCCACTTTGACCAAAATGATTGCACCGTGGACAGCCCCCTTCATTGCAATTTTTAACACCGCGTGGCGTACCATTGTAGCCCGTTGAAATAATACGGCGGTCTTTGACAAGAACTGCGGCGACTTTGCGCTTGATGCAGTTGCTGCGCAGGGCCACCATTTGGGCAATGCCCATAAAATAGGTGTTCCAGTCAGGACGTTGTGTATTTGCAGACAGTGTGCGGATAACTTGCTTTAACTGCTCCCGAAATTCATCAATGGTGCCATTATTGCCAACGGCCGCATCAGCCAGCTCTTGGGTTCGGTTGAGCTGCTGGCTAGCGGGATCACGACTGCCAGCCTCTGCGGCATCAATCTTCAAAAAGTCTTCGTAGGTAACGGGATCTTTTTCGCGGGCCCGCTCTTTGATGCGCTCAAATCGTGTTTTAGGTTCAGCTTCAATGACAAGCAGATGAAAATCTTTGCGCTTGCGTAGTGTCTCGACCTCGAATGGATTGCGGATGGAATCAACGACATAGTTTTTGTCAGGATCGAGCTTTGCAAGAATCTTTTCAGCCAAGATAGAAGGACCATAGGTGGTACGCATTTCGTTGGCAAACTTAATTAGATTTTCGCGGGTGACTTGAATTTCCTTTTTAACCATTTCTTCTCGAATTACATCAGACAATGAATAGTATTGATATCCCAGTTCCTTCAAAAAGTCTGCTGCTACGCCTTTGCCTGAGCCGTTCTTGCCCGTAAGTCCAATAATCATAATGTTCTCCTTGGATGATGCTGATATTTTCTGGGGTTGCGGCTACTCCATTTAGTAATGGCTGGCAAGCCTGTTTTCCATCCTGGCGATGTGTAGGATGTGGCTTGACATCGTGATGTGAATTCATAATATCCGCGACCATGATCGAAGTTGTGGGGATCCAAAAATCGTTCGGTGATGTCGCGGCAGTTCGCGATATTTCCTTTTCAATTTCCAAAGGCGAAGTGGTGGGTCTTCTCGGACCAAATGGTGCTGGAAAGACAACGACCATGCGCATTTTGACCGGTTATCTTACGGCGGATACTGGACGTGCTGTGATTGCAGGTGAAAATGTGGCAACCCATTCACTCGCTGCCCGTCGTAAAATCGGGTATCTTCCCGAATCAGCACCACTCTACACAGATATGGAAGTAACGGCTTTCTTGTCTTATGTGGGCCGTCTACGCGGTATTCCCTCCGATCAAATTCATGCGGCTATTGGAAAAGTAGTTGCAAGCTGCGGTTTGCGTAGTGTGGTGGGGCGCGATATTTCTGAACTATCCAAGGGCTACAAGCAGCGCGTGGGTCTTGCACAGGCGTTAATTCATGAGCCCGAAGTTTTGATTCTGGATGAACCAACGAGCGGATTGGACCCCAATCAAATCATTGAGATTCGTAAGCTTATTACTGACCTGGGCCGTGAACGGACAGTGATTCTTTCCACCCATATTTTGCAGGAAGTTGAAGCCATGTGCGGACGGGCGCTCATTATGCGTCAGGGACGTATTGTGGGGCAGGGCACATTGTCAGAGCTTGCAGCGTTACGCACTGGAAAGGCGCATTACACCGCGCTCATTCGTGCTGCAGAAAAATCCATTCGTGAGGAAATTGACCAATGTCACGGTTTGGCATTGCATGGAATTCGTGCGGTAGATGGGAATGAGTGGCAGCATGTGGAATTGACTGGTGCAGCGAATGGTAACGATGGTGAAAAAATATTTCAATGGGTTGTGGCCAACGGTTGGCAGCTGCGTGAATTGCGTGCAGAAGCCGCATCATTAGAGGACACGTTCCGGGAGCTAACCCAATGACACGCATTATCGCGAGCAAAGAATTTCGTACGTATTTTTATTCGCCTGTTGCTTACATCTGGATGCTCACATTTGTAGTGCTGGTGAACTGGTTCTTCTTCCGAATGTTCTTTATTACGCGTCAGGCAGATATGCGGCCACTCTTTAGTTTGATGCCATGGTTTTTGTTGTTCTTAATTCCTGCTGCCACCATGGGTAAATGGGCTGAAGAACGTAAATTGGGAACAATGGAGTTGTTACTGACGTTGCCCGTGACAAGTCGTGATGCGGTCATGGGAAAATTTTGGGGTTGTGTAGGGTTGGTGGCAACAGCGCTCTTGTTAACGTTGCCATTGCCGTTGACTGTTTCAACGCTTGGACAAATGGACTGGGGACCCGTGATGGGCGGCTATTTGGGGTTGCTGCTGTTGTCGAGTGCTTACCTGGCCATCGGCCTTTTTGTGTCTAGTGTGACACAAAATCAAATCATCGCTTTTGTGTTGGGAATTTTAGGGTGCTTCGCATTGTATGTCACAAGCGAGTCTTTGGTGACAGCAGTTCTACCATCATTTTTGGCTCCTATTGCAGAGTATGTAGGTGCAAGTTACCACTTTGATTCCATTGGGCGTGGCGTTGTTGATAGTCGGGATCTCATTTATTTTGTTTCGGTGACCGGATTCTTCCTGTGGTGCAACTGGCGCGTGATTGAGACGCGGAGATAGTATGAAGCGCAACATTACGATTACAGCAATTACGATTCTTCTATCCTTGGCGATTGTTAACTTTTTGGCCAGTCGGCATTTTGCGCGCATCGATTTAACGCGAAACAAGGAATATACGCTTGCGCCATCGACCAAAAAGATTTTGCATGATCTAAAAGATGTGGTGACGCTGCGCATGTACTTTACGGAAAATATGCCACCCCAAATTTCAGCATTGAAGCGACTTGTAGATGATACAGTGGATGAATTTCGGAGTTATTCTGGTCAAAATGTCCGAGTCGAATATGTAGATCCCTCTTCTAGCGATGAAGCTCAACGCGAAGCGCTTGTTGCAAAGGTAACACCCGTTCAATTGAACGTGCAGGACAATAATAAGGTAGAGGTAGCCAAGATTTATTTGGGTATTGGTGTGATGAAGGGTGATAAACGCGAAGTCATTCCCGTTGTAATCAATCCACAAAATTTGGAGTACGACCTTGTAAGTCGTATTGTGAAACTGACGAGCGACAAGCTGCCGACGGTTGCATGGTGGGGCCCGCAGTTAACAGAAGAGCAAGGGGCGCTTTCTGGCCAAGGGTATTTGATTCTTCGAAAGGAATTGTCCGAGCGTTACACCATTGTGGATGTGAACCCTAAATTGCTGGATCTGGATCCTGAAAAAATATCAGCGCTCATGGTGGTAGCACCACATGCAGTGACTGAGGATCAGCAGCGTGTTATTGATACATATGTGATGAATGGCGGCCAAGTCATTGCACTCATTGATACGGTTGCCGTAAGTACACAAATGCAGGCCATGTCGCAGACTAGTGGTCTTGAATCGCTACTAACACATTATGGAATTACAATTAAAAATGACCTGGTGATGGACCGTTCAAACGCAAACGCACTGTTTATGGGTGGGGTGGTGAATTATCAAATTCCCTATCCATTCTGGGTCAAGTTGCTCACACAAGATATTGACTCAGAAAGTCGCATTGTATCTGGTTTGGATGGCATTGTGTTGCCATGGACCAGTTCTCTGGATGTGTCCAAAGCGCCTGCAGAAGGTGTGACACTTAAGGTGCTGGCGCGTACAACGGACTTTGCCAAAGTGCAAAATTTTGATGCGGGATATAAGTTGGATCCCGATACAGCTGGTAAATCGATGCAAGAGGGCGGTGGTAAGTCATATACTTTAATTGCATCTGCAGAAGGTAGATTGCCGAGCTATTTTGAAAAATCAAAGGTGGCAGATGCGAAAGCACGCGTTTTAGTGGTGGGTACAAGTCGCGTTGCCCAGGATCAATTTGTGCATCAGTTTCCACAAGATAAAACAATGTTATTGAATGCAGTAGACGTCATGTCCATTGGCGATCAGCTCATCGATGTGCGATCACGAAGCCAGCTTGGTCATCCCATTGAAGACTTATCGGACCTTGCTGAAAACATTATCAAATATGCGAATATAGCAGGCGGTGTTATCTTGATTGCAGTCATGGCAATTGTGGTTGTGACGTATCGTCGTGGCCGGCGTAGGTCACTACAAGCTATGTATCATCACTCATGAAGCGATTATTAAATCAACATCCACTCATTTACCTGATCACGATTGTCATTGTTGGCATTGTGGTGGTTGTTTTGGAACAGCCTGGCACTGGTCCAAATGATGATCGGCAGGATTTTTTTCCATTCAAAGCATTGGATATTGCCGCGGTGCAGACCGTTAAGATTGCGCACTTTGTAGAAGGAATTGAACTGAAACGGAATGGGGAAGGGTGGCTGGCGAGTAGTTTTGTGACTCCAATGGCCGAAACCATTAATGCACAGTCTGGCCAAGATGCAGCAGCGGTTGAAACAATTGTGGCAAATACCCAAAAGGCAGATGCGTTGTTGAATGCTATAAAAGATGTTGAAATACGGGGAGTTGCAAGCCATGACTTTAGCGCCGCTCCTCAATTGGAAGCCAATGACATTGGCACCCACGTCCAGGCCTATGACGCAGCAGGCCAGGTTTTGGCCGATCTTTATATAGGCAAACTCAGTCCTGACATGGTAAGCACCTACGTCCGTCTCCAGGGGGCTCCCGTCGTGTATTTGGCGGATGGCTACCTGGGTGGCCAATTTCCTGCGCTGATTTCGGCGTGGAAAAAGCCCGACGACCAACACTAAATATACTTATGAAGAAGTGGATCATTATTATTGTTGCAGCTGTTATGCTGGCAACCGTGTCGCAGGCCGCAAATGACTATGCGTGCCGGCAACTACCTTATCAAGATATTGTGAGTTTGGTGCAAGGTGCTGCTGCGACCTACAAAATTCCATCCGCCTATTTGGCAGCCATTATGGAAGTGGAATCGGCATATAAGGTGCGCGCAGTGTCGCCAGCCGGTGCGTTAGGCCTGATGCAATTGATGCCGCAAACGGCACGGCGATATGAATTGCAACGACCATTTGATCCGGTAGCGAATGTATATGCCGGCGCAAAGCACTTGCGCGATCTACTCGATGAATTCAAAGGCAACTATGTTTTGGCAACCGCCGCCTACAATGCGGGTTCAGGTGCAGTTCATAAATATAATGGCATTCCGCCTTACTGGGAAACGGTTCAATATGTTCCCAAAGTACTTTCCCGCGCCGTACAATTCAGCAAACTCGAAAAGAAATACGCCACCCGCTAAAGTTCGTTCCTAACCACACCCAAATTTACCTCGCCGTCTCGCGGAGGAGGGACACCGGGCGGCAGGACCCGTCCCGCACAAGTAGAAACGAACTTTGGGTAATTGATCTTATATGAGTTAGTGCGTATCGAAGTATTTGGCGTTGGGGTGGTGTACGATGATGGCGGAAGTGGATGCTTCAGGGTGCATTTGGAATGTTTCAGATAATTCGACACCAATGCGTTCGGGTTTTAAGAGTTCCCAAATTTTGGCCTGTTCATCCAAATGCGGACAAGCCGGATACCCAAAGCTGTAGCGGCTTCCCTGGTATTGTTGGCGATACAATCCTTCGGTGTGTGTGGCATCCTTTCCATCAATGCTTAATTCCTTGCGGATCTGTTTGTGCCAGTATTCGGCGAGTGCTTCTGCCGTTTCAACAGAGAGTCCATGCAGATATAGATATTCGGTGTATTCTCCGCGCGCGTATAAGTCTTGGCAGAGTTTTGCAACATCGTCGCCCACAGTGACCACATGCAAACCAATCACATCCATTTCACCAGTCGATTTGGGGCGGAAGAAATCCGAAATGCAATAGTGAGGTGGCTTGGGTTGGCGAGGGAACGTAAATCGTACACGCTCCGCTTTTGTCTTGGGATCAAAAATTACCAATGAGTCACCATCTGCCTGGCAGGGGAAGTATCCATAGACCACGCGTGGTTTGAAAATCTTTTCATCACGACACTTGGCTTTAAGTTTTTCGAAAAGCGGACGCACGGTTGTGCTGAGTATTTTTTCGTATTCATCTTTACTCATCTTGGCTTGTTTGAATTGCCACTGGCCTTTGAAGAGTGCGGTTGTATTAATGAGTGGATAAATTTCGTCGAGCGATACAGCGTCGATTACTTTGTCACCCCAGAATGGTGGTGTTGGAATGGGGTTGTTGACGGGAACGGCTGAGCGCTCTGGCAAGTCAATGGGTGTGGCGACAATGCGTGGTGCTGATGGCACACGGGCTGCAGGAATTTCCATGCCGCCTTCGGCAATTTGCTGCATGACATGAAGGCCTTCGAATGCATCTTTGCCATAAAAAACAGCGCCTGGATAAACGGCCCGCAAATCTTCTTCTACAAATTTTCGTGTGAGGGCTGCTCCGCCCAAAATGACTGGCATTTTCCAGTCACGTGATGACATTTCTTCCAAATTTTCTTTCATGATTGCAGTGGACTTTACCAAAAGTCCACTCATGCCAATGGCATCGGCTTTGACTTCTTCGGCCTTTGCCAAAATGGTTTCAAGTGGCTGCTTAATGCCTAAGTTGTAAACCGTGTATCCATTGTTGCTTAAAATAATATCGACCAGGTTTTTGCCAATGTCGTGCACGTCGCCTTTAACAGTGGCCAAAACAATTTTACCCTTTGTGCTACCTTCTACTTTTTCCATTTTGGGTTCTAGGTAGGCAACTGCGGCCTTCATCACTTCTGCACTCTGCAAAACAAAGGGCAGTTGCATTTTCCCAGAACCAAACAGTTCACCAACGACCTTCATGCCTTCTAGGAGAATTGTATTAATAATATCGAGTGGTGTGTAGGTGGTGAGAGCAATATCCAAGAGAGAAACGATATCCTTTTTATTGCCATCAATAATGCGTTTCTTCAGGCGTTCTTCGATAGGATCGCTTGAATCATCTTCAGTTGTGGTGGTGCTGAATTTGGCGCCGCCATCAAAGTAGGCCATAAACTTCACAAGGGGATCGCCGTCTTCGCGACGATTGTGAATGAGGTCCAATGTCAGTTTTTGCAGGTCGTCGGGAATTTTATTGAGTGGTAAAATTTTTCTGGCATGAACAATTGCCCAATCGAGTCCTGCACCTACAGCTTCATGTAGGTACATACTGTTTAAAATAACGCGCGCATCGGGGTTTAATCCAAACGAAATGTTCGAGAGGCCCAGCATGGTGCGAACGCCCGGAAGTTCTGATTTGATGCGGCGAATACCTTCAAGTGTTTCAATGCCCGCTGTGTAGAATTCTGAGTCACCGCTGCCGATAGTAAATGTGAGTGGATCGAAGATCAGGTTTTCAGGTTTAATACCGTACTCATTCACACAGATGTCGTAAATGCGTTTGGCGATAGTAACTTTTTTGTCGGCTGTTTTGGCCATGCCCACTTCGTCAATGGTGAGTGCAACGAGTGCGGCGCCAAATTTTTTAGCCATCGGAACGACAATGTCCATGCGTTCACGACCATCTTCCATATTGATAGAATTGATGATGCATTTGCCACCACAGAGTTCGAGTGATCGTTCAATGACAGGTGCTTCTGTCGAGTCGATCATGAGTGGCAACGGAACTTGGGTTACAAATCGGCGAATGGTTTCTTCCATATCGCGGATTTCATTGCGTCCCACATACGCATCACAAACGTCTAAGATGTGGGCGCCTTCTTTGACTTGTTCTTTGCCCATTTCAACAATGCTGTCCCAATCTTCCTTTTCCAAAAGCTGCTTGTACAAGCGCGATCCGTTGGCGTTGGTGCGTTCCCCAACAAGAAGTGGACGTGGTTCTTGATCCATTGAAACGCTGCTATACAAGCTGGATACCGATGGAACCCATGTGATTTGGCGCTTAGCGGGCGCACGGCCATTTACCGCTTTAGCAAGCGCGCCAATATGGTCATATGTTGTGCCGCAACATCCGCCGACAAGATTCATTCCATAGTGTTCAATGAAGAGTGTCTGCCATTTTACAAAATCTTCAGGACTTAAGTGGTAATGTGCATGTCCGCCCACGTTTTCAGGAAGGCCTGCATTGGGATAAACGCCAATCATCATGGGTGCGTTTTGGCTTAAGAATCGGACATTGTCTTCCATCTCTTTGGGGCCAGTGGCGCAGTTCATTGACAGAATATCAATGTCGTAGGGCTCAAGTGCCGTGAGGGCTGCACCAACTTCGGATCCCAAGAGCATGGTTCCGGTTTGTTCGATTGTGACAGAGACCATGATGGGAATTTTAACTTTGCGATCTTGCATGGCGCGCTTCACACCAACAATTGCGGCCTTTACTTGTAATAGGTCCTGACAGGTTTCGATAAGAAAGAGGTCGATACCACCATCAATTAAACCCAAAGACTGATCATAAAACCCTTGGCTCATTTCATTGAATTCAATGTGGCCCAGTGTTGGCAGTTTTGTGGTGGGTCCCATGGAACCCGCAACAAATCTGGGTTTGTTGGGCGTGGAGTATTTTTTAGCGGCCTTGCGTGCGAGCTCAGCCGCAACCTTGTTGAGCTTATAGCATTTATCTGCCAGGTCATATTCGGCAAGAACGAGTGGCGTAGAGCCGAACGTGTCGGTTTCAACAATATCGGCACCCACTTCAAAAAACTTGGAATGAATTTCTTCGATAATATCCGGACGAGTCAGGACTAAATTCTCGTTACAGCCTTCCAGATGCTTGCCACCGAAATCATTGGCCGTCAGATTGTAGTTTTGCAGTGTGGTGCCCATGGCGCCATCCAGCACCAGGACTCGGTTTTTGAGGGTTTTGAGAAGTAGGGACATGGCTTGTCCCTAACATCGGATTTACTTGGCTGCAAGCTTTCGCAGAAACCGCCAGATAGCAAGACTGCTGACTATCATTTCGAAGAGTAGTATGGCTTGCGTGTCACTTGCTGCTGATGGGTCCAAGCTACAATTGCGACCAGCAGGTGTTTGGGCATTTTGATTCAGCGATGCTTCGGGCAGGCACTTTTTCTGTTCCAAGTTGGCTACAAGACCAGATGGACACTCGCACTCGAAGGTATCAACATTAACAGTTGCTTTCTCGTAGGCCTTACATTCTTCTACAGTACCACATGACCCTTCAAATAGTCGTACTGATGCAGGTGCAACGCATGTATTGCCACTCTTCTGTGGCGTAACACATGTCTTCCCATCGCTTGAAGGAACTTTTGGTGCATCACATTTAATAACTGAAGTTGAAGTATCGCTAGATAAGTCCTTCAATACAATTGGTTCAGGAGTAAACGCGATTGCATTATCAGGGAAAAATAAAAAAGCGCTTAGTTTGCTATCTTCTGTTAGTTTGTTGGACGATACGGAATAGATGCATTTGAATGTAGCGCTGGTGACTGTGGTTTTTCCCATGCAACGCTTTGTGCCATTATAATTGTTTTCTGGTACCAATGTGTTTGCAGGGCTTCCTGCCATATCCATCGCGACAAATTCCAAGGGTACGCCATGGCTTCCCTTAAGTACGATGCCCGTAATTGTTAATGTCTTGTTTTTACCATTACTGCCTTTGACATAGGTAACACCAACATTATCCAAATTGCCGGCACTTTCCGGCGAGGCAGTCGGTATAAGAGTGTTGAGAATTTGAAGGGCAAATGACTTTCCTGTAGAGGTCGGTGTAGCTTTTGCCTCGGGGACAATAAGGCTACATCCTCCAGAACCGCTTGTTGTAGTATTGGCGTTTTTGTTTTGAGATCCATCGTCAATGATACAGACGGGTCGGTCAGGATCTTTTGTGAATCCGTCATTACATACACAGGATCCATTATTTGCAGTTTCGTTTTTAAGGCACGAGGCTCCGCAGGTACCGTCCAGCATGAGGACTAGGTTGCCAGAGCAGGGTTTTGATTTAGGAGTTTCTTGTTGTGATGGATCTGTACAAATACCGTATGGGTCGATAATCTTTGGAGCGGGGCAGTCTGATGTATTGGGTTCTACATAAAGTGTTCCTGAAAATGGTAGTACTGGTGGAGTGACAGGTGCAGGTTCTGAGATTGCCATACATTTTTTGATACCCTTGTTGTAGATTTCTCCATCAGGGCAGCTGCATGTGAAGAATGTAATTTTTTTGTTGGGACATTCCTGTGGGTCGGCAAAAAGCGGGATGGCAATTGCCAAGGCATTCATTGCGTCTGCCCATGAAACAGCCTTACTCAAATCGAAAACTTTAAAGGCACCAGCTTGTTTTGTAACTGGCTGTTTGTCATCTGATAAAAGTGCTAAAAAGTTTAATGTGTCAGAGGATCCTACTGTATAACTTGTAAAGTAGATGGGCATAATACATGTCAATTCAGTATAATGCTTATAGGCGACAGCCTTCTTATATTTTCCTGAATAATCAATCGTGCAAGGCCATTGAATGGCGGTGCTTTTGCTGTCTTGCAATATTGCCATGGTAATTGGGCTACTGCTGTCAATGGATACGTTAGTTACATAAAATGACCCATTGAATTTCTCGCTGGATTCGCCAGCTTTTGCTTTGATTGGTGTGGTAGATTTTACTTTTCCGACCACCGTGTTGTTGGACAGTTTAAGGTCAAAGTTGCCATCAGCTTTAGCCATGCTACTCGTGCTCACCAAAATTAGTATGATGATAAGCTTATAGATGCGATTTTTTATAATGACTCTTTTCATACTGTACCTTTCGTTGGCTGCGAAATGCGACAAGTCCAGATATTGTAATGATCATCAAAAACGCAGTGATTGGTGTTGCGGGGTGCTCAATATTTGTCATGAGTGTGCAATTTCCAC
The DNA here is from genome assembly GCA_002796325.1 of Deltaproteobacteria bacterium CG11_big_fil_rev_8_21_14_0_20_47_16. Lineage (GTDB taxonomy): Bacteria > UBA10199 > UBA10199 > 1-14-0-20-47-16 > 1-14-0-20-47-16. Next base: position 76,659 of record PCXA01000007.1, read on the forward strand.
CGTCTGATGCTGCAGCGGTTGGAGGTGCCCCAAATGGGTTGGGTTCGGCTTTAGGTGTTGCACCATCTTTACCAAGATTGGTTGCTGGAACTTCAACTATCTTTTCGACGGTCTTTTCAATCGTTTTGACACAAACTTTCAAATCTGGATCTAGGGATGTTCCATCAACGCATCCACAACTACCATCGGCCAATTTTATTTGACTGGCTGGACAGCTACTATTGGCGTTTGCAACGGCTGCACTCTTACAGGTTCCATCATCGTAATAGGGCGAAGCTGTTTTCCCGTCGCAGGTTGGAAGGTCTCCAACAGACATGCCGTAGAAGACTTCAAAGTTGCTTGTCTTTAACACTGAATTTGGATCATTAGGGTTCGTGAATTGTATTGGAAATGAGTTGTTAGTAAGTAAGTTGGCAGCCATGCCGATTGGCATTGGTGCCCCATATATATTTTTTGCAAACTGTAATGCAAAGCCACCTGGCGCTGCGCGTAATGTATTGTTGCTTACGCTGAGCTGTGGCCATTCAATTAGTAGTATGCCTGTTTTTCCAACGAGAGTTCCGGCTATCCCGTTGATATTGTTTTTATTGATGATGTTGTTAAAGCCGCTGACTGCAATTCCAACTCCACCATCTGCAGTGATGAGATTCCCAAGAACAGCATTGTAGTTTGCATAGACACCAACATATCCAAGCATCACCCCAATACTTGCAGAGCCAGAAATTTCATTGTTGGCAATGATGTTGTTATTTCCCAGAGCTAGAACAATGATGGTAGAAAGCGGCGTGTTAGGCTGTGTGTTGTCGATATTTAGATTTAAAAGAGCAGAATCACTTCCCATTTTAATTGTGTAGAACGAGTCTAAATTAAATGTAGCCGTTAATTTAACAAGTGGATCGCCAGGATTTACCTTTTTACCATAGAGACGCGTTTTATCTGGAAGTTCGACGGCTACAGCCAGGTCAAAATCGTTTTGCACTTCGATCGAGCGATATCCTTTGAAGTTGGGATCTTCACAATTGGCAATGGGTGATTTGATGGCATTGTTGAGGGTTAATATGTTGGATACTTTGCACGCATCTGCTTGTGCAATTGACGAGATACCAATCGTAGTGACGATGATGACAGCGCAGATAATGCTAAAGTAGCGGTACATAACTTCTCCCTTTTGTAATGGCCCCTTATGGAGTGTAGAGCAAGTGTCGTGCCAAGCTTGACGCTGGAGAAGTGGTAAAAAATCCAATAAAAACAATGTGTTGTAAATGCGTTAGTGGTGGGAGGGATTGATGTAAGTGGAAATTTACCATGAAATCGCCAAAATTTTGGCGATTGTGGTGTAAAAATTAGATGCTGCAACCCAGGTGGCGAGCGATCACAAGGCGCTGGATTTCGTTGGTGCCTTCGCCGATTTCGAGGAGTTTGGCGTCGCGATAGAATCGGGCGACGGGGTATTCTTCCATGAGGCCGTAACCACCGAAGATTTGGACGGCGTTGTTAGCCACGCGTCGTGCAAGTTGTCCGCAGTAGAGTTTGGCCATGGCAGCTTCTTTGCCATAGGGCTTATTGGAATCTTTAAGCCAGCAGGCCTTGTAAAGTAGGGTGCGACCGGCTTCTACTTCTGTGGCCATGTCGGCCAGCTTAAATGCATTGGCCTGGAAGCTGCCAATGGTTTTGCCAAACTGTTTGCGCTCACCCGAATATTGAATAGCCGCATCAAGGGCACCTTGCGCAAGTCCTAAGCCCATAGCGGCAATCGAGAGTCGGCCGCCATCTAATGTTTTGAGCATTTGTTTGAATCCGGCACCGCGTTCGCCGAGCAAATTTTCTTCGGGGACTTGTACATCATCAAAATATAATTCTGCTGTATTCGATGCGCGCCACAACATTTTGTGATGCATCTCTTTGGCGGTGAATCCCTTTGTGCCTTGTTCTACAATAATACAGCTGATTTCATTTTTGCCATCGGGGCGCTTGCCCGAAATACATTGTACCGTGGAACCCAGTGTAATGGGACTCGATGCGTTGGTAATAAAAATCTTGGATCCATTAATGACCCATTGACCGTCTTTTAAATTGGCAGTGGTTTGCGAGCCCCCGGCATCAGAGCCTGCATTAGGTTCCGTCAAACCAAAGCCCCACAAGAATTTGCCGCTGCACAGTTTGGGCAAATACTTTTCTTTTTGTGTTTTGTTTCCAAAGTTAACAAGTGGACCAATGCCGAGGGAGTTTTCCGCTGCAACGGTTGCGGCGTGTGATGAGTCGACGCGGGCAAGTTCCTCAACAGCAATGATATAAGATAATGTGTCCAATCCTTGACCGCCATATTCAACGGGGGCGGTAATACCAAACAAACCCAGCTCGCCCATTTTATGGGTGAGCTCCACGGAGAATTGTTCCTTGGCGTCTAACTCCAAAATCTGGGGCTTGATTTCGCTTTCGGCAAATTCACGGACCGCTTGTCGTAGCATGTCCTGTTCGGGGGTGAGGTTGAAGTCCATGAAAGCCTCCTACCCAACGTTGCCTGGACTGCCAAGAAAAATTCAGCAACTTCTCTATTCATCTAGCCGATATTCGATATAATAGACGAGTGATGAACGTAAGGCCAATTATAACTCTTTTGGTGGCAATTGCAGCTTTGGCGGCCTGTAGCGGCTCAGGTACCATTGCGACGGGGTCCTTATCCAGTGGTACACCTCAGAACACAAGTAGCAGTAGTTCCGGTGATGGTGATATTCAAAGCAGCCCCTCGGACATCACACAATCGCCAACGGTCACCCCATCTGCAGCGGTTTGTGGAAATTCAAAAGTAGAGTCTGGTGAGCAATGTGACGATGGTAATACCGTGTCAGGTGATGGGTGTTCGTCCATTTGTGATACGGAATCCTGTGGTGATGGCATTGTGCAATCCGGTTTGAGTGAGGAATGTGATGGCAGCAACTTGAATGGAAGCACGTGTGCAACGTTTGGATACTCACAAGGCAGTTTGTCATGCAGTGATAGTTGCAAATTTGTCAAAACCGGCTGCAGTAATCTGGCGACGTCGTCCGTGTGTGGTAATGGTACGCAAGAGTCTGGGGAAGAGTGCGACGATCATAATACAACATCAGGTGATGGCTGCAGTGCAGCATGCAAAACGGAAAGTTGTGGTGATGGCATTGTGCAGTCCGGTTTGAGCGAGGAGTGTGATGGCAGCAACTTGAATGGAAGTAGCTGTGTAACGTTTGGATATACGGTGGGGAGCTTATCCTGTGGAGGGACCTGTAAGTTTGTCAAAACAGGATGTAGTGCCGTATGTGGCAATGGCACTGTCGAAACGGGAGAGCAATGTGACGATGGCAACACGTTAAGTTGGGATGGGTGCACGTCTGCATGTCAAAATGAGGCTTCTCCCACGTTTTCAGACAACTTCACAACGTCAACGAACAGTTCGTGGAATAAACAGGCTTCCCATGGTGTCATGACCTATGCTGTGACCGATAATCTGGCCTCAGATCAAAAAATTGCCCAACTGACGTTTTCTGGCGGTCAGAGCAATGCGGCTGGACCTGGCAATTCCACTCAAATTTCTACTAAATCACTCCTCGGTTTCGGAATGTATCGCGCGCGGTTCAATTTTGCTAAATGCGCTGATGGGGAAGATTTGATGAACGGTATCTTCGTTTATTCTAATGATGGCAGCGATACAAATCTCAACGGCATTACAGACAATAATGAGATCGATATTGAGCTTTTGTGTGGAACTCCTAAAAAATTATATCTCACGACATGGACTGATTATGACTATGATGCTGCAACAGATACCGAAACAATTCAGAAGGTAACCCGTGTGATTGATTTGAGTAACGGTAAGGCTTATGAAACGCCAGCAGGTCAAGAAGGTACATATAATGTTGACTACTCAACAGTGATAGAAACAATTCCTGAAATGGCGCTGCCAACGCTTGCAACCGATGATGCCTATTACGAGATGGGTTTTGATTGGCACTCAACCTATATCCACTTCTTTATTGTGTTGGATGGTAAAGAGGTAACGCTTTGGAACTATACTGACGCAACCTATATTCCACAGAACAAAGCCTACATGATGTTTAATCTCTGGTACCCTGCTTGGAGTGGTAAGAATTATCCTGCTTCTGCAGAGTCGCTCAAGGTGGACTGGTTCAAGTATTGGGCTTCGTAAAAATGTTGCCACGTCCTAAAATCCATAGAGGGTCCCACTTCTGTTTCAAGGCAATCATCTTTTGAATAACTTCAGGCGAATGCTGAATTTTGAGCAGGTCATGTTTAATTTTTCCAATCCCATGTTCACCTGCAACACCACCACCCAATGATACGGCCATTCGGCAGCAATCCAAGACTAAGCTATAGGCACGTGATTTTTCAGCTGCATTGCGCGCAAAATAATTGAAGTGTGGGTGACCATTTCCCAAGTGTCCAAATGCAATGTAGGGGATGTTGAGTTTGTCAGATTCGGTATAAGCAAAATTCATCATTTCGATCATGCGAGGTAGTGGTACCCACCAGTCAGTGCCTATTTTTCCACCGCCTTGGGTTTGTAGCGTTCGGTGTATTTCGGAGACATGACTGGGAATGTGGTGACGCCAAGCAGCTATGCGGCTTTGATCTTTATCGGATTGGGCGACAGTAATAAAATTGGTCAATTGAGGTGCTTTGCAGCGAGTAAGTGTAGTGCCAAGCGCTGAAAACCAACTATCCAAGCAATCCTCTTCGGACCCTTTTGTGAATTCTTGCTGGCAAATTACAAATGCGCGAGCATTTTCTGGTAGCTTTGGGAATCCATTGCTTTGTGACATAATTTTTGCAGTTGCTTTGTCAATAAACTCCATTGTTCTCGGTGTAAGATCTGAAAAATCTTTATAGTTACTAATAAAATGAAGCGCATCATTGTTTGTTGGAAATGGAATCATAAATGTCATGACTGCATCTGGACGTTCAATGAGCGCAAGTTTGGCTTCGACAATCACACCCAATGTTCCTTCGGATCCGATAAATAAGTCGATTTCTTCACCATTTATAAAATATCCCGCACTGTTTTTAAGCTCGTTGGGCGGAGGACCCTTGCGTACAATAACGTGCTGCGTACCATCTGCGGTTAAAACAGTAATTTCACGAACATAACGCCGTGTGGTGCCATATTTGAAAGTGCTGTCGCCGGTGGCATTTGTGGCAAGTGTGGCGCCAACGGTGCATTCGTTTCGGCTGGTGGGAGATGGTGGATAATACAGTCCCTTTGATTCAACCTGCTGTTGCATGTCTCCCAAAATAGTGCCGGGTCGTACGGTTACCGTGCGCGATTCAGTATCGATATTAATAACGCCGCTGAGTCCTTCCAGCGTCATTAAAATACCATCGTCTGTGACCGAGCTTCCCGTCATAGATGTGCGTGATCCGCACACGGTAAGGGGGATCATATGATGATGACAATGTTGGATAACGTCTTGAACGTCTTGAACTGTTTTGGGGCGTGCCACATAATCTGGTGTGGCAGTAATGACTGCGTCGTGTGTGTATGGTGCAATTGCTGAATCACTACGTTTTATGAAGCTGGAAAGGTTCATGCTAAACCATGTGCCATCAAGTATTCCGCAGTTTCGGTAGCTGCTTGTGTGGCATTTAGAACCGTCTCTGATACTGAATAGCCTGTTAGGTAATTACCAGTTAGGAAAAGGCCAGGGCGCATTTTGAGGAGTGTGTCCAAATGATCTATGCGATTTAGATGGCCAATTGTGTATTGAGGAATGCCACGTATAATACGTCGAATATTGATAAATGATGGGCGTGTTGAAATGGAAAGAGTCTGTTCTAAGTCAGACTGAATTTGCTTAACAAGGTCATTGTCGGACATTTCCATGATATCAGGGTCCGATGCGCCGCCATACATCGCGGTCAGTAAAGTATACCCGTCAGGTGCACGATTACTAAAGATTTGAGATGACCAAATGGTTCCTAGTAGTCGTATGCGTTCACTCCGTGGCACTAAGAAGCCAAAGCCATTTGGAAGGTTGTTGATTTCCTTTTTGGAATATCCCAAATGAACAACGGTAATGGGTGCATAAGGGATTGCAGAGAGTGGTGTGACGCAATCAGGCGATATTGATGATAATAGTGTTGCTGTAACGTAGGCCGGCGTTGCGATGAGCAACGTAGGGGTTGTTTGGATGAAGTGGCCATCCTTATGTGTCAGTCTCAGTTCCCACTGACGATCTTGACGTTGAGTAATTTTTTCAATCTGAACGTTGTGCCAAATATCGGGATCCAATTGCTTATTCAGTGCATGGCATAGTGTGCCCATGCCGTTTTTAAACCCTAGAAGTCCATGTGGGGATGTCTTGGAATTCTTCTTTCGCGCACGCATGGCACCAAAAATGCTCTTGTAATGCCGCTCCATGTTGACCAATTTTGGAAATGCAGCGGCAGCACTTAACTCATGTGGGTTTCCTGCAATAATTCCAGTCACCATAGGATCTACAATGGAGTCCAGGATTTCGCTGCCCAAGCGTCGTGTTACAAAATCTGCAACAGATTCATCCTGTTCGGATGGTGGACCTTTTGCAAAAGGCTCCCATAGCAGGCGGAGTTTACCCGCCAAGCTCACCAGTCCTGATTTTAAAAAGGCAAATGGACTCATGTGCAGTTCTTGCAGCTTTCCCTTTTTAAAAATATAGCGGCGATTATGTTCGGAAGGACTCTGAATTAGTTCAGAGTCGATACCCAGTTTTGTAATGAGGTTGCGCAGTGGTTTTGCGGTGGGCAAAAATGTATTGGGTCCTAGTTCACAAAGGAAGTCTTGGTAGTTTGCTGTTTGGATGAGTCCACCACTATGATCCGATCTTTCCAAAACCAATACGCGGTATCCTGCCTTTTTAAGCGTGTAAGCGGCCGTAAGGCCGGCAATGCCGGCCCCAATAATAACAACATCTTTGTTTCCTGCAGGTGAAATGCTCATATGGTGCGCGAAAATCGCTGAGGACTAGATGCCTTGGAACGCAGGTATTTGTCAAATACCATTCCAATGTTGCGAATGAGTAGTCGGCCACGTTTAGTGACTGTGATGGCATCCTGGGTCACTTCAACAAGTCCATCATCAATAAAGCTCTGTAGGTCATGCAGTTCATTTGTAAAATAGTTATCAAATTGAATCTGGTGAGCTTTTTCAATTCGGCTCTTATGAATATGGGTGTTGCAAAAGAGGTCCATAATCAAATCACGGCGTAGTAAATCATCTGAGGAGCAAATTTTACCGCGCTCAATGGCCAAATGACCAGAATCCAAATCGCTATAGTAACGGGTTAGCACTTTTTTATTCTGAAAATAGTCACCATCTATATCGCTGATGGCTGTAATGCCGAACGAAATCATATCGGCTTTGTCCATGCGTGTGGTGTAGCCCTGAAAGTTGCGTGCCAGACTACGATTTTGTAATGCCTGCGACATTTCATCGGTGGCCTTGGCAAAATGGTCCATGCCAATGAACAGGTAGTCCGCATCTGTAAAGGATTGGATGGCATCACAAAAAATTTGGAGTTTATCAGCAGGAGTAGGCAATGTGTTGGGATCCATAGACTGTTGCTGGCGCTTCATCCATGGGACGAACGCAAAATTGAAAAGTGCCACGCGATCTGGTTGCATAGCAATCAATTTGGAAACAGTATCTGCAAAGCTTTCAACTGTTTGATAGGGAAGCCCATAAATTAAATCTGTGTTGATGCTTTGAAAGCCCAGGTTGCGACACCATTCAATCATTTGTCGTACTTGGGATTCAGGTTGGATGCGGTTGACCGCCTCTTGCACCTTCGGATTAAAATCCTGAACACCCATGCTAATGCGATTGACGCCCAGCTTGCGCATGGCAGTGAGTTGTTCGAGTGTCGTGACGCGCGGATCAACTTCAACACTCACCTCGGCATCGTCTGAAAATTGAAACCGCGATTGAATTTTTTGCATGAGCGACTGGATTTCATTGGTTGTGAGATAGGTTGGTGTGCCGCCACCCCAATGCAGTTGAATCACAGGTCGCGAGGTATCCACCTGATCTGCAATAAGATCAATTTCCTTAAAAAGGTGAGCCAGATACGGTATTGTTACAGCACGTTTTTTGGTGATGACGGTACTACAACCACAGAATGTGCAATGCTCTTCGCAGAAGGGGAGGTGTACATAAAGCGAAAGAGGTGTCTTCTTGTGATTCCCGCGTTCAATTGCCGCCCAGAAATTTGCTTCACCCACATCAGTTGTCCACTCAGGTGCAGTGGGATAACTGGTGTAGCGTGGTCCCGGCCGATCATATTTTTGAAGAAGTTCTTTCATAAGCAGTTTTATGAACGCTGCACTGTTTCGACAAATGCGGCAACGTGTTCGGGGGGTGTTTCTTTCAAAACACCGTGACCCAAGTTGGCGATGAATCCAGTAGTGCCACCATCTTTACACATTTTTTGTGTCGCTTCGCGAATGGCAGATATAGGTCCATCGCGCAGAAGCGTCGGGGGCAAATTGCCCTGGAACGACTTAACTTGGGGCGCCAATTGTCGCGCTTGTGAAATAGATGTGCCCTCGCCAATACTCAACACATCAGCACCGCTTTGGGCCATCAATGGCAGCAGATGTTCGGCCTTTTGACAAAACAATGTCAGTGGTGCGTCACAGTCGGTGTGCAATGCCTTCAGAATCCGCTGTGTGTATGGCAATCCAAACTCGGCATATTCTTCTGGCGTTAAATGTCCCGCCCACGAATCAAATAATTGCAAGGCCTGTGCACCAGCATCAAACTGATTTTTCAAATAGATGATTGTAGTGTCTGTTAATTTGTTGAGCAGGTCGTGGAGTAGTTGGGGGTTGACCGTCAAAATTTCTTTTACCTGTTCACGCCGTGTGGTGCTGCCACCGGCAAGAACGTAAGTGGCAAGCGTCCACGGTGCACCAGCAAATCCAATTAATGCCGCACGTCCATCTAACTCTGCACGTAGTCGCTTAAGGGTTTCACCAACGAATGGCATTGTTTTAACTGGGTCTGGAATTGACAATGTTGCTACCGCATCACGGCTGTGCATCAAGGGCCCCAAACGTGGGCCGGCGCCGTCGGTGTAAGACAATGGCAAGCCCATCGCCTCACAAGGAATCAAGATGTCGCAGAAGAAAATGACGGCATCCATGCCGTAGCGCTGCCAGGGTTGCAGGGATACTTCGGCGGCAAGCGTAGGTGTCTTGCACATTTCCAGAAAGCTATGACCGGCACGGACGGCCTGATACTCGGGCAGATAGCGTCCTGCCTGGCGCATGAGCCAAACGGGTGCTCGGTCGGTGGTGCCCCCATGGGCAGCTGTTAAAAACCGTTCCATTGAATTCATGACCCTCTCTCATCACAGGGATTGCCTGAATGCAAGAGTGGTGGCATGATTATGAACATGAAACATCTATTATATATGCTGCTGCTGTCAGGAATTTTGGGAATCATGGCCTGTCACAGCGATGTGCGCAGTGCCAGCGACGTCAATGCCGACCTGCTCACCAACCCATCTAATAGTACGGCGGCCATACCCACAACCATTCAGGGAACGGTATCGTGTACGGGCTGTGAAGCGGGTGGTGGCATGGCTGTTGTCATTGATAGTGTGCTCAGTGGAATTGTGGCTAATCAGCATTACGATACCCTGGGCAGCTATTCCTTATTGGCCAATATCAAACCGGGGGATGTCTTGGATATTAAGGTCTCTGTGATTAAATCCTCTGGGCCGGTGATGCGCTCCGCAGTGATTACGGTTTCCGCAGATGCCGGTACCATTCAGCAGGATTTCAAGTTTTAGACCCATACGACAATTGATGTGGAAACAGCCTTGCTGCTGTGGCATGACCGCCATGTGAAGCGCTTATCCTATATAATAGTAGTGTGTGCAGCCGTTGCGACGACCGCCTGCCAGGGAAATGCGCGGTATGCCAGTGGTGTCAACGCCATGCTTTTCACCAATTTGACCAATAGTGTAATGCCCATGCCGCTGACCGTACAAGGTTCCGTGGGTTGCCCGAGTTGCTCGCCAAATGAAGGCATGGCGGTGGTGGTAAGTAGCCTGTTGAATGGTGTGGTTGCCGATCAATATTACAATACTGTCGGGAACTATTCTTTAGGGGCGCGTGTAAAATCAGGGGATGTCTTAAATGTTCAAATTTCTGTGATGACACCTAACGGACCTGTAATGCGCACTGCAGTTATAACGGTCCCATCTGACTCAGTAATCATTCAACAAGATTTTGAATTTTAGGCCTTAATGGCTTGCTTGGCTAATTGCATGGCGACTTCCCAAGCGCCGCCTGGAAAACGATGGCAGTCCTGCATGACGGCGCGGAATGAATCCAAGAAATAGTTAACATCGTCAGATGTCATAATTGCCGGTGGCAATAACTTGACCACATCCACATTGTGGCCCGTGACTTGGCTTAAAATGCGATGCTTGCTCATGAGCGGCACCACGACCATTTGTCCAAAGAGACCTTTATTGGCTTTATGAATTAAGTCCCAACCGGTGCGTAGCAACAATGATTTGGGGCGCGAAAATTCAATTGCGATCATCATACCCTTGCCGCGCACATCACTGAGCATTTCAAATTCGCCCATCATGGCACGCATGCCACCAATAAGTTCTTCGCCGCGCATGGCTGCCTGCATGGGGATGTTTTCAGTTTCCATAACATCCAGCGTGGCAAGTCCCGCCACCATGGCCAGTGCATTGCGACCAAAGGTGTTGGAATGCACCACACAACGATCCATCTTATGAAAGACCTTATCGTAGACAGCGCGTGGGTAGCAGCAAGCGCCCACTGGAATAAAGCCACCAGAGAGTGCTTTTGCGACTGTGATAATATCGGGGGAGATGCCGTAGTGTTCATAGGCAAACCATCGGCCTGTGCGGCCCAGGCCAGACTGCACTTCGTCGGCAATCATCAGTGTGCCATATTTGCGGCAGAGTGCTTGGGCCTTTTGAAAGTAGTCGGTTTTTGCCAGATACACACCCTTGCCTTGAATGGGTTCAAACACAAATGCCGCAACATCTTTTTTAGACAACGCTGCTTCTAGCGCATCAATGTCATTAAGAGGAATCATGTCGCAATTGGGGAGCAGTGGTTCAAAGCCATTGCGAAATTCATCGTTACCATTCAGTGACAGCGATCCATTGGTGAGCCCATGAAATGCATGATCCAAATAAATGATGCGATTGCGTTTGGTGGCACACTTGGCAAATTTGATGGCCGCTTCATTGGCTTCGGTACCAGAGTTGGTGAAGAACACCGTGTCGACATGGTCCGGCATTTTGGCGAGCAAGCGTTTGGCCAATTGCGCAGCCAAGAGTGGCGCATCCATTTGCACCATGCTGGCGTGATTGGCATCAATGGCGTCATGCAACGCCTTTTTAATTGCAGGGTGATTGCGACCAATGGTGAACACACCATAGCCAGACAGTAAATCCAGATAGCGATTACCGTCTTTATCCCACAGATACTGTCCTTCAGCGCGCACATATTCTTTGTCATAACCAATGGTGCGCAGCACCTTTACAAATTGGGGGTTCACATGGGTGGCGTACAGGTCGTGTTGTTGGGTAGCCTCAGTCATATATATAGTAGCCTCTCTCAAATGGTATGGGGCCGCGGATAGCGCAGTGTGAGTCTATAAGCAATTGTTTTTTAATGGTATTTTCCGTGTATTCCGAAATCCTTGGTTTTTTTACAAAAAATACGCAACTTTTTCAAGTTTGGGCCGATACCCTAAACAGAACGGGGGATAGACACTGCACTTAATGAAGTGCCGCAGTGTGTATCCCCCATTTATTTTCCCCAGACGATTACAAAAGGAGATTGTGTTATGGCAAACGTATCCGGTGCATTTGGTCCCAATGTTCCACTGCAGCAGGCTGCAGGGACACCCCCAGCAGCTGGTGGCGCAACCCCACCTGCAACTCCGCCCGCACCAGCGACGCCACCCATGACACGGCCTGTAACAGGCTATTATAGTGCGCAGACCAAATACGTGGCTGACATCTTTCGTTTGACAGAAGATGCAGACAATCGTTTTGCCAAAGTATTTCCAACAAATGTAACAGTGGGTCGTGGCCGTCGTGCCCGAACAGTTACGGTGAGCATGACCTGGCGGGCCAAGTTTGCCGACCTCATGAATGCCATTGCAGCAACCCGTCGCCCCATTCCTGGTGAGGCATCAGAAACAACGGCTCTGCGCACTGCGCTGCGCACGACTGAGGGCAGACGCTTACTTAAGGCCTTGAAGGAAAACCCCAGCCATAAACTTGAAGATGCTGTGGGAGCCTATAGCCTCAATGCATTCCAGGTTCAGGCCATTCGCAACAAATTATCTCAGTGGCTTCAAGATCAAGACAAGTTCATCTTCACAGAATCTGTGGATGGATTGTTGAACCGTATGGGCCGCAATGATGCCAATGCATTCCCAGAACTGTTGGCCTTGATTACCTATCGCACTGGCAAGTCACCTGAAGAAGCCATGAAGCATTGGTTTGCAGCAGTGGCGGCCGTGATTCCAGATCCGGCCCAACGCACAGCGGCCAAGATGGACTCTGTTTCAGCGGACATTGGTCAATATTTATATGCTCACGAAGGCGCTGGCCGCAAGGCAATCCCTGTGCCTGTTGAAGCCCCTGTTGCACCACCCACTGGCGCTGCAGGCCCAACACCTGCCGAAGTTGCAGAGCAGCTTGCCAAGCGCGCCGTAGGCCGCAGTGTTGCCATTGCCAATTTGAAAACCGCTGATTTGACAACCCACGATATTCCTGCAGCGGTCATGACAGCCGTTAATAATGAAGAAGCCGTACGTCAGCGCATTGAACAACTCGAAAAGGATTTGGTTGCAGCGGGTTCGGATGCTGCGAAAAAAGCATCTGTTCAAGCTGAATTAACGGGTGCCAGAACATTGTATGCAAGTAAAATGCAAGCCACGGATAAAGCCGTGGAAGATTGGCTCAAACAAGCCCAATCCGCATTGGACGCAGCGAACGCCCGTTTGGCTGCAGCCAATGCCGACACGAGTCTTACACCTGCTGACAAACAGGCCAAGATCGACGCCGCACAGGCAGCTATTAATCAGGCAACCGAGCAGATCAAACGCATTCAATCATTGTCACCGCAAGCAAAGACAGAGGAAGTTGCTGCGTACCCAATCTACTTGGTCAATAAGCAAAAGGAACAGAGTCAAGCTGCTCTTGCCGCTGCTGAAAAAGCCAAAGCTGATGCCGACAAAGTCGCGGAAGATACGAAGTGGAAGAAGGATGTTAATACTGAAATCGATAAAGGCAAAGCACGAGCCAATGTGAAGTTAGATTTGCGTGCAGGTTTCGTCGGCGTGGGAGATACAACATCACCACTTGGACGTCTTAAACTAGTTCCCTCCATTGAAAAGCCACTAAACGGCTCAGTGGCATTGGGTGTTGAAGGTGAAGTGGACATCAATAAAGGTGGCTATCGACCTGGAGAAGGAAGTAGTGCTCAGGATCTATTTGGACCAGGTGTCATTGGTAGTATTAGTGGTGGCGGAATTGGTGTTTCAAGCCTCTCTCCCTATGCAAAATTTCTTGGTGGTATGCTGACAACCAAGTTGGGAATGAATGAAATTTGGGTTGACCAGTTTGCTCCAATAAATGGTGCTTTGGGTAAGAACGTTTTACCAGGTGCTATCAATGTGATTGCGGGTCCACAGGTAGTAGTGGATTCTGATCCAAAATTCGACGAAAGTAAAAGTATCGTACGTGGTTGGGGAACTGCGGCCTACGGTGTTCCAGTTGACAGCATTAATCTGGCTGAAGAGGAAGGGATTGCTTTTGTAAAGGGTCAAAATGGAAATTTGGCCAAACAGTTTGATGTGGCTGCATCACTTCAATTGGGTGCGAAACTGGATGATACGCACAAGAGTAGTGTTGTGCTGAATGGTCATTTGGTTGGTACCACAAAGGATGATAATACGCTTTGGGATAGCATGCTGAACATTTCTGGTCGTGGATTGTATAATAATTGGAGATTCAACTTCGATTGGCGTCCAATCAATGACATGGCATATCAGACAGCGTATCAAAATGGAAAATCCCATTGGGCACTCGCCACAGAGGGTGGTTATGATTTTGGAAAGATAACTTTGATTGGTGCTTTTAGTCATGCATCAGCGACAATTCTTCGCACAATTGCTTCGGGTGGCGATGGTAGTCCTTCCTCAGGTACCCCAGAACAGTCAGAAGTTCATACCAGCCTGACAGATATTAGTTTGGTGGCTCAGTTTAAAATCAGTGCGTTGAGTACTCTGAGTGTGCGTGCTTCCAAAATATGGGTTCCTGAAGGAACAGGGTATACAGGGCTTCTAACATGGGCGATTAAATAAAATAGAAACTATTGAAGTTACAATATACAGTGAGGGTTTTTATGATGAATAAATACAAATCAAACTACATTCTGGTAGCCCTGTTGGGAATGCTTAGCCTGACGGGCTGTCTCTCCGACGGAAGTCTCGGCGGCCATGACTCAGAGAAGATTTTGCCAAGTGAAAGCTCGACGAAAATCATCTCTTTCAAGGTGCGTCCTGCTTCTGCTCAAAAATCAGAGGCCAAGAGCAAAATCGAAATTGATCAGGGTGATAGTGTCATTATCTCTTGGGAAGTTTTGGGTGCTAAGTCAGTTTCTATTCAGAATGATACATTCGTTGATACATTCAAGTCCAAAGTACTTGGTTTATCAGGTGAGCAACAGGTAGATCATATTACAAAAGACGAAACGTTTCAGCTAATTGCCCAAGGTGGTTTGGATGGTGAAGAAGCCAAGGGGTCAGTGACTGTTACGGTCCGTCAGTCTGCACCTGCAACAATTACCAGCTTTTCAGCAACTCCAGATACAATTCGCTCTGGTGCAACGTCAGATTTATGCTTCCAACTTTCAGATAAAAGCGCCAAGGCCAAGATTACAGCTGGTGATAATGTAGTTTGGTCAAGTGATACTGCAGAAGCCACAGATGATGGTTCTGATGGTACGGAAATTACTGATGATACAGTGATTCAAGATCCATACTCACTAGATAGTCTTTCAACTCAAAAATCATTGTTCTTTGCTAAAGTGGCAACACCAGCTGCTCCTCAAGATCCATATGCAGGGTCAGGTGGAGAAGAAACTACAGAAGACGATACAAGCGATGAACCAACTTGCGTCACGGTATCACCCACAGAAACAACGAAATACGTTCTTACAGTTGTGAATGCAGATGGTTCAGATGGCGACAGCAAAGATGCAACGGTAACCGTTACCGCATCAGAATTGTCGATTGTATTTACTGCTCAACCTACACAATTGAGTTCAGAGGGTGGTGATGTAGTTCTGAACTGGACCGTAACTCCAGCAGATGCTCAGGTGAACATTGAACCTGCTGGGGCATCCAATGAAGCTAGCAGTGGTGCAAGAACGGTTAAAGTTAGTACCACAACCACATTTACATTAACAGCAACCACCAAAGATGGTCAGAGTAAAACTGTTGAAGCCACAGTGGTCGTTGGTGGTGGAACAGGTGGTATAAATTTGCGCCTAACCGCATCGTCGCAGTCTGTGTTTGCCGGTGAATCGGTTGACCTTGCTGTAACTGGTGATGCTGTTCCAAGTTCTGTGACGCTTCTTGATCCTGCTGGAAACGCCACTGAAACCAATGTTGCTGATGGCAAGATCACCATTGCGAAACCAGTGAGTGGTTCTTACACCGTGGAATCCAATGGGTCGCGCTCTAACTCTGTTTCATTGGAAGTACGCGCTCTTAAACAGCGTTCTACAAAGGGTGTGTATGGCGTTGCATCTTCTGATACCCAAAGAATTATTGCGGGTTCTGATACTGGTGATGTTGCAACTGAAAGTGTAGCGGGTAAGAATGTTGATGTTCTAAATATGCAGTTTTCTCAATTGTCAGGGGATGCGATGTTAGATGTGAAGTTTGATGCCGCAGCTCCGTTGTCGGATCGAATTAATAAAGATATTAAAAAGACAAAACTGAGTTTCTTTGCACCCTATACAATTCGTGTTGTGTTAGTAGATGCTTCCAATCCAAACCGGTTATATGCTGGTGCAACAGGTGCGCTCTTGATTTCTGAGGATTCTGGTACAAGTTGGAATCTCGTAGATCCATTAATGATATTTGATAATGCGCATAATTTTACCAGTAGGGATGAAGAGCATAAGGGATGTGATGGTTCCACACAAAAGGGAATCAAATATTCTAAAGCGAATGGTGCATGGGTAGGTATGATTCAGATTTGTGATATAGTTGCGGATGGTAAATCAGTTGTTTTAGCGACAGATCAAGGCACATATCATATTAACAACATTGATGCACGCCTTGATGCCGCCACGCGCAAAGCAAATCCATGGAAGCAGGGCATTGTGGGTAAAGTTGTAAACGCTTTGGCATCTATTAAAACCGGTGACCAAACTATCTTGATTGCTGCTGCAAGTGACGGTGTTTATGTCAACGATCAAGCAGGTGATCCCAAGGCCTGGCAACAATTGGACAAAGAAAACCTCTCTGGTGCTGTGAATGCAATTGCTGTGAGCGGTGGTACACTCTTTGCCGGCACTGATGGTGGTCTCTTCAAACATGAAGGATTGGATGCATCTGGTAAGTGGGAAGCTGTAGCAACGCCTGCCCCTGCCGATGGTGCCATGTCAATCAAGGCCCTGGCGGTTGATGCTGCTAACAAGTCCACACTTTATGTGGGTACTCAGGAAGGCTTATTTGTTGCCCGCAGCTGTGGCAAGAGCTTCACAGTGGTGCCTGCCGATTTGGGCGACGTGCGTAACATTGCCGTGGCCAGCGATGGTAGCCAATCCACAGTCGCTGTGGCAACGAGCAAAGGTCTCTTTACCTCGACAGGTCTTGCTGTTTCGGGTGATGCGTGCAGCGCTGTTCCAGCACCAACCCCAAAGCCAGCGACAACACCAGACCCAGCTAATACACCCACAACAGATAAACCAACTGTGACGGTTACAACACCAACAGCCCAACCGATTAACGCGGGCCCAGGAACCGTAACACCACAGTAATAATTTTTGACAAGATCAAGCCGCCCCGGGTTACCGAGGCGGCTTTTTTTGTATCTAAATTTTTGAAAATTTATGTGAAATTTAAGCAACATTTTAAAGTTTGGGCCGATACTCTAAATAGAACGGGGAAAAGGAGGCTGTGTTATGGCAAAAGTGTCTGGTGTATTTGGTCCAAGTATTCCGTTACAGCAGGCTGCAGGGACACCTCCAGCAGCTACTCCATCTGCAGCACGGTCTGCAGACTTCAATGCGCAAACCAAATTGGTAGCTGATGTGCGTCATTTGGCAGAAGATGCAGACAAGCGCTTTGCAAAGGACTTTCCGCAAGAAATAGATAAACGAGTTAAGATGGGTCGCCGATATCAAACTATAAAGACATCTATTAACATGACTTGGCGGGCCAAGTTTACCGGTCTCATGAGTGCCATTGTAGAATCGGAGCGAGATTCTAGCCTTCGTTTAGAGCTTCGCACAAGGGAAGGCCGTCAGTTACTCAATTCCTTGAAAGAAAACCCCAGTCAACGGATTGAAGATGCTGTGGCAACATATAATTTGGGTGAGTCTCAAGTTAAAGCTATCCGCGACAAGTTGTCCCAATGGCTTGTGGATCAAGATGAAAAAATGTTCAAGGCCTCGGTAGGCGGCTTGTTGAATCGCATAGTTCGTGGTGATGCGATTGCATCTTCAGAACTTTTGGCACTACTCACATATCGAACTGGAAATACACCGCAAGAGGCTTTTAAATATTGGCTTGCAGCAGTTGCGGCAGTGATCCCAGATCCAGCCCAGCGTACTGCTGCCACTATGGATGAACAATCGTCCAAGCTTGGCGAGTATCTTTATAATAATGAAGGTTCTACTCGAAGGCATATTCCGGTTCCAGTTGATACTCCAGTTTCAGCATCCACTAGAGTGGCTGGTTCAACACCAGATGAAGTTAGAGAGCTTGAAATCAAGCACGCAATGGGTCGTGTGGCAGCTATTGCTAAACTAAAAACAGCTAGCCTAACAATACATGATGTTCCCAAGTCAGTGATTGATGCTGTCGATGCAGAGGAAACTGCACGTTTACAACTCAAGAAATCGGAGCAGGATGTTGCTGCTGTAGGTTCTGATGCGGCTAAAAAATCTGCAGCAGAAGCGGCGTTGGAAAATTCTAAAGTATCTTATGATAATAAAAAGAAGGCCACCGACAAGGCTGTTTCTGATTGGCTCAAATCCGCACAGGATGTCTTGAATAAAGCAGTCGCAGAATTAACAGAGGCCAATGCGGCGACAGGTCTTTCGCTTGCCAATAAACAGGCTAAGATCAATGCTGCACAAGTCGCTGTTGATAGGGCATCGGCTTTGGTTGTGCATATTCAATCACTGTCCCCACAAGCGACTGTTAATACAGTGGTTGCATTTCCAATGTATATGGCTGTTAAGGTTGTTGAGCAGGAGCAAGCTGCCCTTGCCGCTGCAGAGAAAGCAAAATCGGTTGCAGTGTGGAAGGAGGGGATCGATAAAATTGTTGAAAAAGATGGAATGGCGGCAAAATTTACGAACAAAGTTTATGCCGGAAAGGCAACTGCGGGCGATACATTTGACTCGGGCCTATTTCGAGAAAAGGGAAGCTTGGAATTATCCGTACCAATAAAATATGGAGAAGTTGGTATTGAAACAGAGATGGATATCAATAGTGCTTCGCTTAAACCTGGCCAGGGTTCCAGCCGCCAAGATCTTTTCGGATCAGGAATGGGTACAAAAGTTGCCGGTGGGAACCTTGCCGTTGACTATGTCAGTCTGTTTGCCCGGTTACTTGATAAGCGACTTACCTTGAAGGCTGGACTAAATGAAATTTGGACGGATCCATATGGCCCATTGCTTACAAGCCTAGGTAAAACTGCACTGCCAGCGGCAATCAATAGCAATTTGGGTGGATATGGTGAATTGAAGCTGGGTGGAACGGGTTTTATAAATTTTGTTACACAATTGGCTATAGGGCGCCCTATTGCATCAGCGAGTTTAACCGGTAATAATAAATTCGAATATCTTACGGGTGATGATGAGAAACCAGCATTTCAAGTGGATGGCGCCGCAACTCTTTCATTTGGTGCACCGATTGATGGTGGTAAAAGGAAATCCACACTGTCTCTGACGGCCCATGTTGTTGATACCATGAAAGATGATCAATCCAATTGGGATCTGATGTTAAATGTTGCTGGTCGAGCATTTTATAAGAAATGGCAATTTGGATTTAACTGGCGACCGATAAATAATATGACCCATATCGCTCCATACCAATCAGATGTCTCTCATTGGGCTTTAATTGGGCAAGTTGGTTACGATGTTTCAAGTCGTCTGGTTTTGAGCGTGTCGGCCAGTCACTCAACGGCTCAGACTGTGCGCGAACTCCAAGTAGTAGGTGACGGATCTCCCGCAACAGGTGTTCCAGAACAATCCATTACAATAACGGACCTTACAGACTATGGTATTGCAGCCAATTTTAAGCTTAATAAGTATAACTCCATTTTGGCACGAGTTGCTCGGATCTCTGTGCCAGAGGGAGATGGTTTCTATTATGGATTGATTTATACCCTTACAAACAAGTCTGACGATGAGTAATAGGATTTTGACAAGATCAAACCGCCCTGCTATCCAGCCGGGCGGCTTTTTTGTGCTTATAATTTAACTGGTTAACATAATGTGACGTTTTTGAAAATTTTATGTGAAATCTTAGCAACTTTTATTATCGGCTGCCGATGACATATACAGAAGCTGTTGTGGTATTGAGAATTGTCTCATATATCCATCACAAGACTAGACAACATAAGGAGAGTATATGGCAAACGTTAGCTGGAATAAATTGTTGGGGAGCTTGAATAATGTATTGGAATTAGTTCCTGCCTATAAGGTTGATGGGAAGACTGTAGCTACACTTAAGGATTTATTTTCAAAAGCAAACATACCACAATCCATTGATGTGAATGTTGTAGAGCTAACTTCTTCTTCTGGTGGAAAAACAAGAGAATTAATTTTTAATGTTGGTGGTGCTGACAACTCTTTGTTCAGGCTTGCAGAGAATGGAAGTGTATACCGTGGTATTACTTCAAGAAAGCCAGCGCTGGTATTGTCAACCGTAGCCACTGAAATGATTTTTATGGGAGTTGGTCATCCATTTGCATCACAATTGTCTCCAATTCAACGAGGCGCGGAACTCTTGTATGCATGCTATTTGCAGTCAGGTCAGGATTGTAGTGCACAAAAATCTAATTTGTTAAAATTGGTTTCTCCACCTGTACCTGCTGTTGGTAATAAAGCTGCTTCCAATACCCCTCCAACGTTTCCTCATACAAAAGAAGGAATGTTTGCTGCGGCGCAATATATTTGGAATAAAGTAGATAGTTTTATTGAAGTTGCAGACAAAGCAGATTCAAGTGATAGTGACTCAGATGTATTGAAAGCTATCTTAAAAAAATATGCCGCAGCCAGGCCACTATTAAAACCTACAACTGAAGAAAGTGCCCTTGAATTGTTGAACTTTGCCCAGCGGATGCTGGCAGAATTTGAAGGAAGCTCCCATTTAGAGGCATTTGTGGTTGAAGAGGGAAAGTGTGAATCGATTAGGAGTGCCTATCATCGGGAAGATAATGGATCTGCCATGTGTACAATAGTGGATACTACATGGATATGTAGCTTAGGCGTTTATTCTTTTAAACACGTCACATCGAATACGTCCAGTTGTCAGTCCTATGATAAGTAGTGTTGTGATTAGGCCGCCCTGCTATCCAGCTGGGCGGCTTTTTTGTATCTCAATTTATCTTCCCTTTGGAAGAGAAGCGGTGAGGAGTAAATAAAATGACCACATGCAAAATTAATTTCTTTGGTGAATCTAAGGCCCTTGCAGAAGGCATATATGCTGATCTGCAAAAGCAGGGCGTTCGGTGCAAAGAGTTAGATGGTGGCTATCAGGTTACCAACTATGCCGGCATTCACTGTTCTGACAAATCTGCAAAGTCGTGCATGAAGGGTGTAGGTGATGGTGTTGTCGAAGCTGAAGAAGTGCTGGAATATGCGTTTAACAATTACGAAAAGTACCGCGAAATTTTAGAGGGGCGGTTGGGTACTAAACTCCCGTGGCTTTTGGACGACTTTGATCCCAAAACTGATTTCGATGCTAAAATTCGTGCGCAAGTACAAAGCGCTATTATTGAGGTGAAGCGTATTCTTGGAGCAAAGGGCTTGAAAGAAGGTACACCAGAATACCAAGAGAAGCTTGCGGTGGGGTTGCTTTGGTTTGTGGCATTTCCGAAAGCAGGAAAAATGGTTATTGTTAAAACCCTGTCAATTGTTCAACAAAGAATGATGTCGGATGGTTTTGGAGAACTTTTTCAATATCTAATCAAGAATGGAGGGATGCGTTTAGATACTGACTATTCTGCAGAGCGGACTGTGCTTGACGCACAGAACAATGATAAAGGTAAGTGTACAGAAATGTCCAAAACGCTTTTTGCTGTTTTAAAAATGGCAGGAATAAGTTCATTTTTTATTCAAGAAGACATTAGGAAAGAGCGTCATTTGGATGCTTTTGTTAAAGAAATGGTTAGCAATTATCCAAGTTATATGGGCCATGCGTGCATCGGTATACCAGTTTTGGGAAAAATGAGAATTTTGGACCCATCACTTATTTCATCTAACGCTCACTACGATCACTATAACCCCATGACTCCTCGGCAATTTATGGGAACAATCTATTTTGATTATGGTGTTTACTACTCTCAAGAGGGAAAGTTTCAAGAATCTATTGCGGAGTATATTAAGGCGCTGCAATTTGATCATTATGCAATCGATATTATTGTTAATAGAGGGGTAATTTGGCAAAAAATGGGGGATATAGAAAAGGCAATCGCGGACTATAAACGGGCTCTGGAAATTAATCCTCAATACGTCGTTGCGTACCATAATTTGGCGACCTTGTTTGCAGAAAAAGGGGATCTGGATAGCGCTTTGGAAAATTGTCAAAAGGCTGTTCATTTTGACAGTGGATCAGCTGATGTCCATTTAACATGTGGGAATATTTGGAGCGATAAGGGTGATTGGAAGAAGGCTATTGAATTTTATGATACAGCTATAAAAATTGAAAAGAAGCACGTTATGGCCCATTTATATAGAGCAATATATAGGTGTGCTATGGGAAATTTTGTTGGTTCTATAGTTGATTTATCACAGGTGTTGACTCTAACAGGAATGGATCCAGACATGCTCATTCAAAGAATGTCCAGAGAGCTTTCTGTTGCATTTAAAAATTCAAAGAATCAAAAGACAATGGATATCTTCAAAAAAGATTCTGGTGCGGAGGAAGTGGTATTCAAAACAGAAATTCTTGTTAGCTATGCTTTGTGGTTAAGTAATAAAAAGTGGCTAGCAGGTATGCAGTTCGACGCCGCAATTAATATGCATTTGACCTTTCACGGAAAACCATCAAAAGAAACTCAAAAGACTCTGAGAAGAATGTTGTCGATAATGCCGGCTGATATGAAAAAGGAAAAAGGTGTTAGAGAGAGCCTTAAAATGTTTAGAGGAAATTTGTAGATCAAAGATAAATTATTGATGGGCGAAGTTTGTTAATGCAAGTGTTGCAAGGGAGAAATTGATATGGCTTCGGTAAATAGTTGTAATGACGGTATGAGCTATGAAAGTTGTGTAATGTGTGTTGCAAAAATGAGCGCCGAAGATTTGAGTGTGTTGCAGAAGGATAAAGATTTTACTGTGAGGAAATACTGTTTACCTAAAAGAGCGAGTTGGGCACCATATTTTACATTTGAAGGTACTGGTAAATATAGTTTTCTTCTCGGGAAGCTTGGGGTGGGATGGCGCTTTCAGAATTTATATGCAGCTCTCTTTGGTTCTGTGGCAGGTACTAACGAAGACAGATATAGCCATACCTATCAGCCAAAATGTTTGGGTTTAATTCGGTGTCCTGAGACAACTGATTCTACAGAAGCTGTTTTTGCAGGTGGTTTAGTTTCATGGGATTTTAGGGGTATTGACTCATTATTTTCTCTTGGACTAAGCGGAATGATGGGTCGTTTGTATTTGGTAGAAGGTGATAATTATGACAGGAAAACTTCAGGCTTATTTCAATCGACAGCCGCACTTTTAACTCCGATCAAATTCACGGATAAGGGCTCAATTTTAACTTATGTCGGTCTACAGGTATCGATAGGGGTTTTTTGTAACTTTACGGATGGTAGCTGCTACAGCAGTCACGGCTTTGGATTTATAGCCAAATAATTCATGCCCCCAAAGTCCACCCGTTATAGGCATTTGTCAAGTTTGCTATCTTCAATCATTTTCCTAGAATTTTTAAGACAGGGCAGGTAGGAAGCCTGCCACATGACCTCTCTCAAAAATATATCCATTACATGGTGTTGTTTGCTTACCCTCGCTGCATGTGGTGCCAGTCCATCACTAACGGACACTTCCTCCCAGAATGTGGAAGGGGGCATTAGCAAAGGCCCTGCAGGCAAGGCGCCAACCAAGCTCGATCCCATGCTGAATCGCGCCATTGGTCAGTCTGAGACCGCACCGAGTTTGGGTGTCAGTAAAGCGCTCAACACCAAATCGGTGGGTGGTGAAACGCAAATTGACTGCATAATTCGCGCGTCAGACGTGGCCGTCGTGCGTGACTTTATTAACGCCAATGGCGGTGTGGTGCGAACTGTTGCGGGTGAAATCATGACGGCATGGGTACCCAGAAGTCTTCTGGTCGACCTTAATGCCATGCCCGAAACCATTTATATCGAAGCCTCCAAACCCCTTTCCTACAAGTTGGGTGACAGTAATTCGACTTACAATTTACAGAATGCGCGCATTATCACGCAAGATAATGTGGTTGAAGACGGATCGGGGAGTGGTTTGGGTGGTACAGCGTATACGGGTAGCGGTGTCTATATTGGTATCGTGGATTCGGGTATTCAATGTAACAATGCTGATTTTTATGATGCCGATGGTAATACCCGCATCGTTACTTATTGGGACCAATCCATTAACGGTAGTGGTGTTTCTGAAATTATAGGCAGTGGTGGTGTGGAATATACCACCGAAGAAATCCAGGATGGCACTTGCACCGCATCGCCCGATAGCAGCTCGGAAGGGCATGGTACTCACGTCGCTGGCATCACAGCCAGCAAGAATGCCACATACACGGGCATGGCACCGGCTGCATCACTGGTTGTGGTGCTGCAATCATCGACCGATGCCGATAGTAGCGGTACATTTTCTTCCTCGGTGATTGATGCGGTTAATTATATTTTCCGCAAGGCCCAGCAGGTTAAAAAGCCAGCAGTGGTGAATATTTCACTCGGCACATCATTGGGCGCGCATGATGATACATCCAATTTGGAAAAGGGATTGAATGCCTTGCTTTCGGGTACCGAAGGTCGTGCCATTGTGAATGCACAAGGTAATGAAAATCTACCCACATCCGATTCAGGCTATGCCACGTTTGGGGGAATTCATGCGTTGATCAGCGCCACCAGTGGCAGTCCGATTGCCTATGAAATGGCTGTACGTAGTTCATCATCCGTTATTGCTTATGGTGGTGCTGTTGCAAATGTGTGGTTAACAGCGGGTGGTACATGCACTATTCAAGTGCGGGCATTTTCCGGTTCGGGCAAAACGACAGCTGCAGTTTCAACCGACGCAGTTTCTCCAGGGGGGTCATCAACAGTCAGCGGTAGTGGCATCACAATTGATTTGGATTTTACCGATAGTGCCAATGCCAACAATGGCAAGCAGCAGGCATTGGTTACAATCACGCGTACCAGTTCTAGCGTTTCATCCAGTATTCTCTCGTCATTTACATATGATTTGATTTTTAGCGGAACCTGTAGCGGTCATGCATGGCTATACCCCGATCAGACATCGTTACTTGATTTTACCAAGGATTTGAATGGCACAAGCAATAGCACCTACGGCTATACTTATGTTGCGGGTGACAGTAATTATACTGTGACGATTCCTGCAACAGCATCCAGTGTGATTGCGACAGGGTCGTTTATGGGACGTCAATATTGGACGAACATCAATGGTACAACGGTGGATAATGAAAGCACGTCACCCACTTGTGGTACGGGCTATGGTGGTACTGCGAGTGACATTTCGCTCTTTAGCAGTATTGGCCCAACGGCCGATGGACGCACCAAGCCGGATATTACCGCACCTGGTGAGCCCATTATTTCAACAATGGCCAGTACAGTCACTACGTCTGGTGTACCCACTGCGTGTCGCGCCGATACAACCCATCACACATTGTGGGGAACATCCATGTCATCGCCCGCCGTTGCAGGTATTGTAGCGCTTATGTTGGAGCGAAATGGATGCCTTACTAATAGCCAAATTAAAACGCTGCTGGCCAATAATGCGTCAACGGACAGTTTTACGGGAACGAGTTTGCCGGATAATACCTGGGGCAATGGTAAGGTCAATGCGCTTGCGGCGGTGGTTGCAACAACCGCCAGCTCATGTATACCTGACAATACGGGTGAAGATGGCGCAGGAACAACGGCAGGTGGTACAACCTCTTCAAGTACAGGTGGGAGTAGTTGTTCACTGATTCGTAGCAACAAAAGTCATGTAATAAACACAGCAGCAGGATTGTTGTTTTTAACATTAGTTGGGGGGGTTGTAAGGAGACGATATGGAAGAAAATCTGCTTGAACGTTATTGGCACAAAGTTGTGCCAGTTCTTAGTAATAAATATCCCAGAGTGCCTCAGGATTTGTGGCAGACAGTATATGGGCAATACGATGGTGTGGTGCGATTGATTCGTGAAACCTATGCGTTGGGTCGTGCAGATATCATTTTTGAGGGGGAAATTCGTGATTTGCTCAACCGCATTTGTTGGGAAGGTGATGCAGAAGATCAGGCACGGGGGACGGCTTAAGGGCGTTGTACTTTTTTTAGCGATCATCCTGTATGCTCCTGCTATTGTTGCCTCCAGTTCAGATATGAGCCTCTTTCAGCAGGGGTATCAATACTGGCAAAAGAAGGACGCGCTGAAAGCCTATTCCCTTTTTGAACAAATTCATCACCCAATCCCTCCCATTGATGATTTGCGTCTGTATGCAACCGGTGTGACTGCTTTGGAGTCCGATCGATTGCAACACGGCACAACGATCTTGCAAGAGCTCATTTCAACGTATCCCAACTCTCCGTGGCGCACAGCTGCCGAACAAAGGCTGACACTCTTAAAAAAAATCCCAGAAAGAAGTGCTATTGTCTCTGAGTCTGCACGCATGCGGCTTGCCGAAACATATCTTAAAAGCAATCAGCCCGCAGAAGCGGTCAAGGTACTGGAACCGCTGGTGCATATGTCTGCCCATGGCGTCAGTGGAGCGACGGATGTTATGGATTTGTTGGGTACAGCAACATTTCGTGCCAGAGAGTATTCCAAAGCAGCTGTTATCATAGAAGAACTCCTCAAGCGACGGGGTGGCAATGACGTCAAACTCATGGTGTCATTGGCATCCGCGTATGCCCGTAGCGATCAATTCGACAAAGCGATTGCCATGCAGCGGCGATTGACCCAAGTGCCTACCGAGGCCAAGAGAGCGTTGTATAAAATTGTGTTTTTGGAATTTGATCGTATGAACGACCGCGCCACAATTGCAACGGCCAAAGAGTATATGCACACATATGCTACAAGCCGTGATTGCGACGAGGTAATCTGGATGATGGCATGGTCATATTTCCGTCTCAAAGAATGGGCCTCTGCAATTTCTGCATTTGAAGACTATCGTAATATGGTGCGGTCCCAATCTGAAAAAAGTCGTGCATCCTATTGGATGGCGCGCAGTTTTGCTGCCAAGGGAGATAAATCAGCAGCAGCATCCTTGTTTTCAGAAATCGCTCGACATGATTCGGGCGACTATTATGGGTATTTGGCATCTGCGCGCCTCCATCATAAGTCACTCTCTTGGCGCTTAATACCCATTGCACGCCCGATGCACATTGAATTTGGAACCCCGGGTAGTGCTGCCCATGTGCTATCCAAAATGGGATTTTATGAACTCATGCCAGTTGTGGGCGAAACGGATGCCTATCGTGATTATGTTGAAGGGGTTGCACCTATTTGGGGATTAACGCCAGCATTGGTGCTTTCACTGATCTATGTTGAATCGCATTTTCGTCCTGAAGTGGTATCCAATGCGGGCGCTGTTGGATTGATGCAGCTTATTTTTCCAACGGCATTAAAGTTGGCTAGTGATTTAAATTTGGAAAATGTCTTCGAAAGAAACGACCTTAGAAATCCCGTATGGAATGTGATGTTGGGGATGAGTTATTTAAGGCAATTATCAAAGCAGTTTTCTGGACAATTGGTTCCCATGATTGCCAGCTATAATGCAGGAGAAGATGCTGTCGTGCGATGGATAAAATCGCATTCTATAGTTGACCCTGAAACATTTGTTGAAGAAATCCCCTATGATGAAACCCGTGCCTATGTCAAAAAAATCCTGCCTAGTATTTGGTAAAATGACGCGCATCGTCTTGAGCCATCATTCATTCTGAATTAGCTGTTATTCCCATGAAGAAACTTTGGATAATCTGTGTAGCTCTTATTCTGCCAGCCATTGCCATTAGCTATGAACTTCGTCAGGTGGATGTCATTTATGGTGTGGAAGCACAACTGTTGGGCACCCATTATTCCAGTATGAGCTGGTTGGGCTCTGGACCCATGCGCTATCAATGGGGCGATGGTGCTGGAGAGCTCATTAATAGTGATATTCCGGCCATGCGGCAACTGCTGCCGCTTACTGTCCCAGGCTATCAGCCAGTTGTTTTAGAACTGCATGGTAAATCAGATTCGCGAGCCAAGGTTCAATTTGAGCGGAGCGATGTGGTGGTCACAGGTTTGGGTTTCGAAGTGCAGGCCGTTGAATTAGTATCTGCATTGAACCCTGCAACCGCTGTTAGAAAGTCGGGTCGTCCCATGATTTCAATTCCATTTGATAACCTGCGATTAACCACAGGTGAAATTACAATTGATGGTAAAAAAATGCATGGCAAGTTGGATCCAGAAACCATGTCAGCAGAGCTGGTTTTTTTGACATTCGTTCCTAAAACCGGAAATCCTGATTTGGATGATGCAATTGCAGGAAAGTCAGTGGCGGGACGTGTTCGAATTTCACTTAAAAATCCGTACACCTCACGTTAAACGCGGGCATGAGGATCAAAGAGTTTAGCGTGTTCATCCAATGCAAATCGATCGGTCATTCCTGCAATGTAGTCAGCAATCTTGCGTTCCAGTGGGGAATCTTCCCGACCCAAAAATGCATCCGGTGGTAGAATCCGGGGATTACGTTGGTACGTACCAAATAAATCTTCAATAATGGTCTCGGCCTTGTGTGCCATGCGCTCTACCCGATAATGACGATACAAATTTTTGAACAAATAGCGCTTTAATTCCATAAATTGCTCATGCATTCCCTGACTGAATCCAACAAGATTTTTTCCATCACGACGCACATCATCCAATGTTTTAATGCCATTGCTTTGAATGCGTGATTCGGTTTCTGTTTGAACATCTGCCACTAGCGCGTGAATGATACGCCGAATGGTTTGCACTTTAATGACTTTGGGATCGGCTTTAGGATGATCCCGCACAACATCTTCACACGTTTTTTGCCAAATTTTGACAGCGGATAGTCCTTCAAAGCTCAACATTCCGGATTGTAGGCCGTCATCCAAGTCATGATTAGAATAAGCAATTTCATCGGCAAGATTAACGAGCTGCGCCTCGATAGTGGGGTGACCGTTAAATCGCATCGACTCAAAAGTGGGATGGTCATATTCACTGACATGTTTGGCAATGCCTTCGAGTACTTCGATTGTGAGATTAAGTCCGGGAAAGTCTGGATAGCGATGCTCTAATAGCGTCACAATGCGAAAGCTTTGGCGGTTGTGTTCAAAGCCGCCATGTTCCTTAAGCAGACGATTTAAAACCTCTTCACCAGAATGTCCAAATGGGGTGTGACCCAAGTCATGGGCAAGTGCAATGGCCTCACTCAGATCTTCATTAAGACGCATGGTGCGTGCCATGCTGCGGGCAATTTGAGCCACTTCAAGGCTATGGGTGAGTCGTGTTCGGTAATAATCACCTTCGTGGTTCACAAAGACCTGGGTTTTGTATTCCAGGCGACGAAAGGCGCTGGAATGAATGATGCGATCCCGGTCACGCTGGTAGCATGTCCGAAATTTACATTCATTTTCAGGTACTTGGCGTCCATTTGAGGCGGTGGCGGATATGGCATAGGGAGCCAGGTGTTCATGCTCCCGGGACTCGGATTCCTGTCGACTTAACATGGGCAAATCTTACATCACAATTGTGCTATTGGGCAACCAGGATTGACAGAGTTTCAGATAGCCGGTGGCAGGGTGGGTTTCGGGTTTGACTGCTGCCACTTCATCATCGTCAATTAAGTGAAATGTCACATCCAGATATTTGTTGGCATTACTAATAATTTGAATGGCTTGGTAGACATGCTTATCTGTTGTGAGCGGCGAAATATTAAAATGTAGCTTTGGCATCTTGCCTTGTGTCACAGCAGAATTGATCTGATGTGTGAAAACCATTTTATCAGTATCTGTCTGGAGGCAGTCGGGCAATGTGAATGTTAATTTTTCATGTTCCATACATCTGAGATACCACATGGTAAAATTATCTGCCAAGTGTTTTTAGTGCTGACGTGCGTCAAGGAATGGGTTTGACTTTGCAACTTGCAATAAAAATATCGTGACATTCTTGTGAATAGCGACGCAACACATCAAGTGCAAACGGCATTGCAGAAATTTTGTAATCATCAAGTCCGCGCGTTTTGACGGGCGTGTTTTGTGAATCAATGTTGATGGCGGTGTGAATGCAGGTGGATTGTGGGCTTGCAGCCGCTATAGAAACTGTTAGTTTGGCATCCCCATCAAACAAATCATCTCCGCTGCGCAAAACCTTGCATTCAGGTTTAATTTTTTGAAGTGCTGCATGGATACTGCTGACAAGTAGTCGTTGATGCGCGATCCCTTCGCGAAGTGGCATATGAAAATGTTCTGCAATAAAGTGAAGCATGTTGTTGCTTTTGATCCATGATGCAGTTGCAATATCTTCCTGATCCACCATGTGGGCAGCACCCACTTCTGCAGCACCACAGAATGCAATCACACCATCACCCATGTGGCCCGTTGTTTCCAAAATAAATTGGCTACGCAGTTGTGCGCCGTCATATTTCTGTGATGTGGGTAAGAAGTGAAAATACATTTATAACCCCGTTGCCCGTATGAAGCGTAAGCAGGATTCGCATTTTCGACACCAGCTGTCTCCGGCTTCATAACATGGCCACAGCGTGTTTAATGGAACAGCGTTCTCTTTGGCCCATGTTGCAATTTCAGATTTGACCATACCCTGAGTGGGGCTGATCAGCGAAACGCGATCCATTGTTGAAAAACGAAGAGCCGTGTTGGCGGCGTTCACATATGCGGGGCTATTATCAGGAAATGTGACGGCCTCTTCACGATTAAATCCCGTAACAATCCATTGAATACCATTGGCCTCTGCAATAGCAGCAGCAATATTTAAGAAGACACCGTTGCGATTGGGCACCCAAACTTTAGAAGCACTTTCGATGGTGTCGGAAAGTGAATCAAGTTGTGTGACATTCAGATGCGGCATGCTGTGCTGGGTTTTGTTTAAAGCGGACTGACTGACGGTGCCGAGCCAGGGAATTTCAATCAGTTGATGGGGGATGTCCCATTGCGCACAAATTTTTTGGGCCGTGGCAATTTCACGTGGGGCTGCGCGTTGTCCGTAATCAAATGTGAGTGCAAGTCGAACAGGCATGGACTGGCGTACCATTGCGGTTGCCACCACTGAATCGAGCCCCCCCGATAAGAGTATGAGACAGCTGTCCATGACGTAATGATACTAACTGCGTGCGCGTGGACGTGTGTGAGAAACTTTTTTCTCAAGCTGATTGAGTCTCTTTTGCAATGAGCTCAGCTCTTTATGTGACGGGATATTCAAGAACGACAAAATTTCATTCTTGGTGCCACGGGCAGCATCAATCACACGAGAAATCAGTTCACTCTGATTCAGGCGAGACACAATGGAATCAAGGTGGTCTTTGGCGTCTTTTACAATCTCATCGTGATTACTGAAGATATTGGAATCGCTGATTTTGTTGAGGATTTCAGCCGACAGGTGGTTAACCTCGCGAATCAAGCGATGACGTTGTTGGCTGGCAAAGTCGAACCAGTCCTGAGCGGGAAGTTTTGAAAGGAAGTTTCCCAGGCCTGATGCGGCATAACCATTTGATTTTTTATGGGCTTTCTTCTTTGTTTTGGGAGTTTTACGAGCTGTTTTCCGGGTTACTTTTTTATGTTTTGCCATGGTGAGCTCCTTTTCTGTTTTTAGAAGCGTAACACCGTAAGCGGGTATTGTCTATAACCAGTCTAATTTTGGGTCCAGATCTAACAGACGTAGTTGTAGCCGGGTTTCACCTTGCCATGTATTGAGTTCAGGCACCCCAATGACGTGCTGCATGGCGGTTTGCGCAGCAGGATGCTCCCAAAGGCCGAATCCGATGGCATCTACAGTAACCAGGTTGTTGCCCATGCGGAGTTTGAGATGGTTGGCCCCCACCAGGCGACGGCTATGAATAGTCAAAGGTCGCACGGTGAGTACAGGTTCAGGATTGCCGACACCAAATGGAGCAAGGCGTTTTAAGTCGCGACCCAGTTGGGAAGTCAGCTCAGTGGCATCAACAATGGCGTCCACGGGTCGTTGCGATGTTGTACGTGTTGCCATGTAACGAGATGCTGCCTCTGAAAATGCGTTTTGAAATTGAGGCCACTGTTCAGGTGTCACGGTAACGCCAGCGGCTTGATCGTGCCCACCAAATGCCGTGAGATGACCCGCACAATCTTCCAAAATTTTGAGAACTGAGATGCCGCTGATCCCACGGGCAGAGCCTTTTCCGATACCATGCTCAAAACTTACAACAACAGCCGGCTTGTCATGCAGACGTGCCAGCCGCCCTGCAATGATTCCAACGACACCAATGGCATAGTCGCTGCTGCCGATTGCGATCCCAGAACTGCTGTCAATGCTGAGTTTCATATCAGGAGTATCGAGGGATCTTAAAATTTTTTGTTCTGCGGCTTGTCGTGCCGTATTGAGGCAATCTAATTGTTCTGCGGCCTCTGCAGCACGAACGACATCATCTTCATATAAACAATTAAATGCAATTTGAGCGTCATCCATGCGGCCTGCTGCATTCAATCGCGGTGAAATGCGGTACGCAATGCTTTCGCTATCTATAGTTGCAGGATCAATATTGGCCAATCGCATCAGGACAGCGAGTCCGGTTCCTGGGGAAGTGGCCAGGCTACGTAGTCCTGCTTTAACTAGGATGCGATTTTCGCCTGTCAGCGGCATGACATCCGCAACGGTCGCAATGGCAACATAGGTGAGATATGGCATCAAGTTGGGTTGTTGATCGGCAAAGAAACCAGAATCACGCAGGGCTTTGCGCAAGGCCATCAGCATTTTAAATGCAACACCAGTCCCACACAGTTCTGGATACGGATAGGTACTGTCTGGGCGGTGGGGATTCACAACCGCAATCGCAGGGGGCAATGAGTCAGGGCAGTGGTGGTGATCAGTAATAATCACATCGATGCCAGCATCTTGTGCAGCTTTGACGGCATCAGCTGCTGAGGTGCCATTGTCGATTGTAATCAGCAAGCCGTTGCGTTCAGTCATTAATTTTTTCACAGCTGCAACGGATAATCCATATCCATCCCGTACTCGGTGCGGCAGAACACTGTGTACTTGGATGCCAATGTCGCGAAAGAATCGAGCGACCATTGCAGTGCCACACACACCATCGGTATCGTAGTCACCAAATAGTGTAATAGGTTCGCCAGATTGAATTGCGCGCAAAATGCGCTCAATGGCAATCCTCATATCTGGTAGTAAATACGGATCGTGCAATGATGTGATGGGCGTGTCTAAAAATAGTTGTGCCTTATCAATCGTGGTGATGCCACGGTTGATAAGGACACGTGCTGCAATGGGATGTATTTTAAGTGCTGCTGCAAACGCAGCAATATCAATGTCTGGAGATGGTGGCGCTGCCCACATTAGCGCCGTGCCGCAACTGGTTCACCGAACCACTTTGGCCATTTTTTATACATGAAAATATAAATTGGGCATGCAATGAAGATGGACGAGTATGTGGCGGTCAACACACCCACAATAAAGCAGAATGCAAAGTCGTGAATGGACCCACCACCGCTAATGAACAATACCACCACAACGAACAACACGGTTAAGTGAGTGATGATGGTACGCGACATGGTTTCATTAATGCTCTTGTTTACAATTTCGCTGATGGTTGCTGCTGAAATGTTCTTAATGTGTTCACGAATACGATCGTACACAATAATTGTATCATTCATTGAATATCCAACGATGGTGAGGAGTGCAGCCAGAATCGTCAGGTTAAATTCCTTATGGAAGAGTGCCAGAGCCCCCATGACCATGATAACGTCGTGGACGAGTGCAACAATGGCGCCTGGTGCAAAAAAGAAATCAAAGCGAATCCAAACATAAATGAGCATTGCAGCGAGAGTAAAGAGAATGGCCAGCGCCCCTTTGCGGCGCAGTTCTTTACCAACCTTTGGTCCGACTGTTTCTTCACCTACAAGTGAAACGCCACCTGGATATTTGGCTTCGAGAATTGAAGTGACCTGTGTGGCAAAAGCCTTGGGATCGGCATCACTACCTTTAACTTTAATGGAGAAAAGATTGTCTTCTTCTTGGCCCATGCGTTGTACCGATACTTCAGTGGGCATTATTGCTAAAGCGGACTGTAGGTCTCCGTCACCGACGGGCTGTGTGAACTTATAAGTGAGTTTGTTGCCACCCACAAAATCGATACCATAGTTAAGGCCATGAGTAATCATCACAAACAAGCTACTGATGGTTAAGATCAGTGACAGCACCAAAAAATAACGCTGCTTGGGGATGAATGGAAAATTTTTGGGTAATGGAATCTCAAGCATAATCACCTCTAAGTTAAATGCTAACCTTTTCAATCTTCCGTTTTACAAGGAAGTAGTCGTAAATCAGCCGTGTCACAACGACAGCGGTGAATAGTGTTGTCAGAATACCAATTGATAATGTGACAGCAAAACCACGAATGGGGCCGGTTCCAAATTGATATAAGACAAGGCCGGCAATCAAAGTGGTGATATTGGAGTCAATGACCGCGCGCATGGCATTGCCATATCCGGAACCAATGGCAGCCGCAGGCTTGGCACCCTTGCGAATTTCCTCGCGTATACGCTCATTAATAATGACGTTGGCATCCACTGCCATACCCATGGTGAGTACGATACCGGCAATACCGGGTAGGGTGAGTGTGGCACCAAAGAGAGCTAAACAGGCCAGAATTAAAACAACGTTCATGGCGAGTGCGATATTGGCAACAAGACCTGACAGTCGATAATAGATAAGCATGAATAATACGACGACCAGTGCTGCAACTAGGCTCGCGTGAACACCTTGACGGATAGAGTCTGCGCCCAATGTGGGGCCGACAACTGTCTTGGTCGCTTCTGTTAATTTAACAGGGAGTGCGCCTTCACGGAGAACGAGCGATAGATCATCGCCTTCGCGATTGGCGGATTCAAAGTCTTGACTGCCAAATGTAATACGGGCTGATCCCCCTAAAATGGGTTCGTTAATGCGGGGTGCGGAATTGATATACCCATCCAGCATGATGGCCAACTGCTTACCAACATTGGCTTTGGTAATTTCACCAAATGTTTGGGCGCCACCCTTGTCAAATGTAATGAGAACTTCGACATCATGATTTTGCTGATCAATATCTTTGCGTGCATTTTGCAAGCTTTGACCAGACAACTCCACCTTTTTGAAAATTAGATAGGGAATGCCACTAGTAATTTTTTTGATGATGGGGTCACGTACCAATTGATACGCAATCTCGGAGTCGTTTGGGATTTTGTCTTTCAGTGCTGCATTTAACTTTGCAACATCCTCAGCTGAATACCCTTCTGGCAGATTGGCGGTTTTGCGTGCCTCATCTACCAAAAGTTTAACCTCTTGGGGTGTTTTGGCGGTGTTGACCAATTTAAATTCCAGAAGACCTGTTTGCTTGATCAAATTAATGGCGCGATCAGGGTCAGACATGCCTGGCAATTCAATGGCAATGCGGTCGTCACCTTGAATACGAATTTCAGGCTCACCAACACCGTATCGGTCAATGCGGTTGGCAACGGTCTCACGGGCTTGTTTAACCAATTCGCCCACTAAGAAATTGCGATACTTGTCGTTGAAGGTGATTTTGAGCGCTGGATGATCGTTAACAGTTGTTTCTTCCAAGACATGCAGTGCACCATTGTATTGGTCGGCCAATATATCTTTAGCGGCCGCAACATCACCAGGTGTGTTGAATGCGGCAACGATCACACCATTGCCCTCGGGTTGATCAATTGAAACAGGCATAACCTGCTTCTCTTTAAAATTGCGTGTGAGTTGTGTGATCATGTAGTCGGCCTGGCGCTTGATCGCGTCAGGAACGTCGACTTGCATTTCCACATAAATACCACCGCGTAGGTCGAGACCTAAGTTGATATAATTTTTAGGAAACGCATGATAATACCATGGCACCTGTGGGTCATTAGGATTGGCAGCTTCAGCCGTTCGCCATCCGTCTTGAAAATGACAGACTGTTGGGATGATAAAATAGATGCCCATTAAAAGTGCGAGCACGGATAGTAGTGATTTCCATTTCCACGTAGATGACATGTTGTTTTCCTTTTTTACTTGGTCTGAGCCAAAGGATTGCCGCGAAGTCCAGCAACTTGGTCCTTGATCATTTTGAAACGCACGTTGTTTTCAACTTCGAGTGTGATGATGTTGTCTGCAATGCCATAGATGGTGCCAATGATACCGGAACGGGTGATGACTTCGTCACCCTTTTTGAGATTTTCAATCATGGATTTATGTTTCTTTTGCTGCTGCTGTTGTTGTGGGCGAATCATCAAAAAATAGAAGATCGCAAATACGATCAACATGAGGGCGAGCATTCCCAAAAGACCACCTTGTTGTGCGGGGGCGGCTTGGCCTAAAACTGCGAGTACGTGTGACATGGTTTTCTCCTTTATTGACTGCGACGTTTAGCGATGACTTCTGCCTTGAGTTGCGGGAAACGATCCTCTTCAATTGCAAGGCGGGCGCGGTCTAACAGATGAAGATAGAAATGTAAATTGTGAATTGTATTAAGACGCGCCCCCAAAATTTCTTTTGAAAGTGCCAAATGGCGCAAATAGGCACGAGAGAAATTTTGGCACGTGTAGCAGCTGCAGTTTTCATCCAGTGGGCCTGCGTCTTCAGTGAAGCATGCATTCATAATGTTCAAGTCACCCGTCGACGTGAAAAGCTTGTTGGTTCTAGCGTTGCGCGTGGGGAGTACACAGTCAAACATGTCGATACCGCGATCAATACATTCCATTAAATCTTCAGGCGTGCCCACGCCCATCAAATAGCGGGGCTTATCCGTGGGCATGTGTGCGGTGCAATGCTCCGTCATTTCCCACATGAGTTCTGGGGGTTCACCAACGGATAATCCTCCAATTGCAATGCCTTCAAATGTGCGTCCGGTATGGGTCAGCGGAACCAGACGTTCAATATATTCTGAACGAAGATCTTTATACATGCCACCTTGGACGATGCCGAACATGAGTCGGTCGGCGCGTGTGCGGGCGGCCAATGAGCGTTTGGCCCAGCGCAAAGAGAGTTCCATGGATGTTTTGGCAGTATCGCGACCTGCGGGGTAGGGCAGACACTCGTCTAATACCATCATAATGTCCGAGCCGAGTGATTCCTGGATTTCGATGGCCAATTCGGGGCTGAGCAGATGCTTTTCACCACCATCAATGGGGGAACGGAAAATAGCCCCTTCTTCGGTCATTTTACGCTGATCTTTGAGTGAAAATATCTGAAAACCACCAGAATCAGTCAAAATTGGCCCATTCCAGCTCATAAATTGGTGTAAACCACCCATTTTTTCGACCAATTTGTGCCCAGGTTTCAAAAAGAGGTGGTAGGTGTTGCCCAGGATGATTTGGGCGCCCAAGTCCTTCATTTCATGGGGGGTCATGGCCTTCACGGTACCCAGGGTGCCCACGGGCATGAAAATCGGGGTTTGCACCACGCCATGGGCGGTATGCAGGCGTCCGCGTCGCGCGCGGCCGGTGGGGGCCGTCTTCAGAAGCTCAAATGTGCCGGGGGTCTTTTGCATGCGGCAACGCACCTGTCATAGGCTGGCGTTTGGCGCAAACAAAATACACTGTTACAGTTCGTGATGTGAAATTTCGTGCTTTAATGCAGCAAGGGATTGATTGATATCTTGGATGAAGACCACCAGAGATACAATTAAGCAGATGATGCCTACGGTAAACAGAGATCCAATGAGCCAAGTGAGTTCAAGTTTGAAGATGGCAACGCTGAAAAGGGTGGCAATGAGTAATGCTGCTGCGAGGGCGCTGGTGGCGGATAGCGCAATAGAAAGACGGATCAGTCGTGCGCGCTTCCAGATCACAGTCAATTGTTTTTGATATTTATGGCGATCATTGGGTGACGCTTTGATCATTTCACTGATGAGAATGCGTGAACGATCGATAGCGCGTCCCAAGCGATTGGTCATGGTAAGAAGCAGTAATCCGATGCCTGAAATTAAAATGGCGGGACCAATAGCGGTCTGTAATATGGGAATGAGTTCTGAAACCGTTGGTGTGAACATATTAACTCCTTGCGATGGCTGAGTTTAAGGTTTGTGCACTTGCCAATATGTGCTTTGCAATTTTAGGTTTCAAGTGAAACAGTGTTACTAAATCATTCACCGAAAAATGGGCTAGGTCTTTCACCAAAATAATGCCCGCATCGGCGAAAGCCGAAAGTACATTTGCTGGGAGCGCTGGTAAGATGGTGATGGGATACAATCGCTGATCTTCAATCCATTTTTCAAGACCACCCTTATACGGATAGCGCCATGCAATGAGTTTCATGCCCATACAGCGCGCATATTTTCCGGCTTCGGTGGTGGAATGGGTGTTGGTCACAAGCCACGCCTCTGTAAATCCGCCGCGCTCTTGCACATCTTGAAATCGTGCTTGGGTATAGAGCGCCACTTTAAGATCTGACTTTAGCCCAGGGCGGTTATGGTATTTGCACTCCACCATAATTTTTTGGTCACCCTTGGTGGCAATGATATCAATTTCTTGTGCCACACAATGGCCTCGCAATACCTGGCTGACTTGTGTTGTGTATCCTTCAGACTCCAAAAGGCGTGCGACAAATTTTTCAAAAATATAACCTGCCGGCCCCAGGTTCATGATGGCGCGCTTAAGTGAATAGCGACTGGCAATGGCTGGGGCATGTTCGTTTAGAAAGTGCAGTCCGCTGGAATAGATGTCATTAGTATCTGCTGATTTGCCAATGTCTCTTCGGACCGCACGGAGGGTGCGATTGGCGAGCTGCTCGGTGGCCCCCGCGCGTTTGTATGATGATAGTGCCTTTTCTGAGTTAAAGGCTTCTTGTTGGCCCGAGGCCTTGGTGATGGGCTGCTTCATAAGTGGTTCTAATAAAAGGAATTTATGGGGAATGCAATGCTTCTTCCTGTCACAAAGACGTCACATCAGATTGAGCAACTTTATTCAAAAAATGCCGATACAATTCTATCATGGCCCAACCCATAGCCCCCCGACAATTTCGCGTAATCAATGGTGGCCGCGCCACACCGCCATCACCCAAACTCCGCAAGCTACCCAGTGGGGGGCGTTGCTCAGAGGCCCTTTGGCATGCAGCAGCTGGGACGATCACATATGGATTTGCTACCCATGCACTGTTTCGATTTTTTGTGCCAACTGACGATGAACAAATTGCAATTGAATCGAAGTTTGAGTTTATGGATGGGGATCTTGTCTTGGTTCCAAGGACCCCAATAGAATCATTCAAAATTAGAGGCCAGTTGTTCGCGCGTGAGGTTGTAGGCATTACATTTGGACTCATGGCTTTTGGGTTGGTGGATTTTGTACGACAAGCCTGGTGGCTCAAGAGTGAGTATCAACCCATCCCGTTGTTGAACCCTAAAGAGCTCTACCGCAATGTGTTGAAAAACTGTGAGCCACCTGATTTTCGTGGGGGCTGGCGGCGCGTTGTGGCTTCTGCAAAGCCAAAACCAAAACATCTAGCAGTTGTTTCGGATGAACGACGTCTTTTAGAAGCAGGTGTTGTATTGTACACACTTCAAAAAGCGTGGACTTACGCGCTTGCAGCAACAGAAATGGGATTGGCCACTGCATCAGGGGCATTCTTTATATGCGGGCGCTACTTTGATTTAAAATCTGAAGATCTATTTACTCAGGCTGGCGGCATCTAAACGCTACTAGTCGGCTTAATCCTCTAGCCCACATCCTTGACGCTTGACGTCTCTGCTCAAATTTCATAGGCATTTCGCGGGGGAGTTAGGGAGAGAGCCATGTCGTCCGTTCAAAACCGGTCGCACCCTGTTGTTGCATCTGCACTACCCGCATTAAAGCTCTTGCCGTCTGCATCACCATCACTTCAATCTCCGCCATTACGTTTATTACCACCATCGCCGCCACCCTCTTTTTGGGGACGTGTTGGGGTATGGTTTGCAAGTCTGATTGCTGCACCAGAAGTTGCCGCAGGGTCGACGGTTTTTTTACAAGGGGATACTTCCGTACGACCATTGCCGCCGGTCGTTTCAGATCAACAGCATGTCTTGGGCATTGGACGATTTGGTAAAACCATTGCCAATACATTCTCTGAATTTGCAACTACGTCACAACTCATGGCGGAATGGGCATCGGTGCAATCTCAGCTGCTATATCTCCAATTAAAGGCGGGGTCCGATGCTGCATTCGATTCTCAATTGGGATTTTTACAACAGCGCTTACAATTAATCGAAGCCTATTTGGGTGCAGCGCTCATGAGTTATCAGTGGTCACGCAACCTCAAAGCGGTTGCCTCCGCACTGCGTGTGCCATTGCCAACCGCTTCTGGGGCGGCATCAAGAAGAGGACGACGTGGTGTGGATGAGGAAGATGATACGCCAACTGAAAGAGATTTGACGCTTACCACTCGAGAACTTTTTCAACTGATGGGAGAGGTGAATGTTGAAGATCCAAAAAATTGGAGAATTCTAGTTCCTATGAATGGGCGACGTGTTTTACCGCTTACCTTAATTCAGAAATATATAAAACAATATGTGGCTCTACATGGGCGTGATCAATCAATGCCCGCGGTATGGGATGATGTAAGTAAAGTGAAATGGGTTTTGGGCAAGCTGCGTGCAATTCAAAGACCTGAAAGTATTTTTGTTACAATTGACCATGCCACTCCAGAGCTATCAAGTCGTTCTCGCAGAAGTAGTACCGAACTGCTTGTGCAGTATCGGGAGGTGCTGACACTTATTACTGCACAATGGCCTCGAGATGAAAAGGGTGTGTTGCGTAATGATAGAGGAAAGGACCTTGTAGTATCGAAGATTGGATTTTCAGATGGTCAAGCGTTGATGTTGAAAACGATTCTCAAATCCCTCCATGCTATAGTTACTAAATATAACAAGAGGCACCAACAAGATAAACGCATTCAAGGTATGCCAGGTACCCCGTATTCACGTCATTTTCTAGGTTGGGCGTTACGATGGGCCTCTGAAGATGTAACACTGCGAGTGGAAGGGGAGCGTGGTTTGGGCAATCAGGTGATTATTGTGAATGTCAATGTTCCGAATGGCGCATCATTGGGAAGCAGAGCCGAATTGTTGTTGAAGGCGATGTTGGTGGATCGACCACAACTATTAATGCTGGAATTTCGTAATCTTTCAATTCAGAACTCGGTGACTGGAAAAGTCGATCGTGTTGCAGATCTGCTGAGTCAGTATTGGCAAATGCAGCGCCCTCGTTTGATTCAGCGTGGAGAGGTGAGTTCAGATGTGCAAAGTTCGATAGAAATACCCGCTGTTATGAATATTATTTATTATCAACTTACTGGTCGTGTGCGTATGGAGTTTAATCGTGAATGGTCAACACAGCGAATTGCGCATATCGTAAACCACTCACAAATAAAAGGGGAGCCAGGCAGTCTTGAGGGTAATTTGTCACTATTATGGCAACTTATGTCGATGCCGTTTATTGCAAACACTGGCCAACTTCCAAGCTCATCACAACATGTCCACGTTCTGTATTTTCCGAAGAGTGGACAAACAACGATGTATACTACGCTTATGGGTGATCTTCTGCAGCAGCTTACCGCTGCAAAAGTGAAACAAGACCCTAGATTCCGTACCTTGGATATTCCTGAGAAGTACCTCGAATTAGCACGTCTGGATCGTGATCAAGGTCCAATTGTTTATGAACAGCGTCGTGTCAGACGCTTTCGAAGTAATGCCTTTCCTGATGAAAAAACCCGGCGTTCAATTTATGGTTGGCTTGTCGCAAGAAGTGGGGAGCTGCCACAGCCGTCACAAACAGTGGTGCGGCGTCGCCGTGGTGATGCTGGATTCGAAATCATACCTATTTTAGAATAGGCATACATGAGGTTGTTTTCTCAGGCGCTTTGTACTAGACACACTTGTCTATGACCAAACTCAATCTCAAAGATTTTGAAAAACGCCTCAAAATACGTCGGTTAGAAGCAAAGGATTTTAAGGCAGTTGCCAAATTGCAGGAAGAATGCTTTCCCGGAATTGGTACTTGGAAAGAAGATCAATTTTTAAGTCAGCTCGAGCAATTTCCCGAAGGTCAAATTTGTGTCGAACTGAATAAGCAAATCGTTGCCTCGTCTTCCAGTCTGATTGTGGATTTTAGTCACTATACAGAGTGGCATAATTGGAAGGAGCTGTCGGATAATGGGTTTATTCGCAATCACGACCCTAATGGTGATACCTTGTATGGCATCGAAATTATGGTGAGTCCGAAGTATCGGGGTTACAAGTTGGCGCGCCGTCTCTACATTGCCCGAAAGGAAATTGCGCGGGCACATAATTTAGCCAAGATCATTATTGGTGGAAGGATTCCAGGATACGGTAAGCGTGCTGACAAAATGTCAGCACGAGAGTATGTTGAAAAGGTGCTGTCGAAGCGTTTGATTGATCCCGTTCTAACGCCACAAATTGCCAATGGGTTTACACTTAAAGGCCTTATTCAAAATTATTTTCCATCTGACTCAGAATCCCGCGGGTATGCGACATTTTTGGAGTGGGTTAACTTAGACTATGTACCAAAGGGCAAGTCTGTTTTGGTACCAATGGAAAAAGTTCGGGTAAGTGCGGTACAGTATTTAATGCGACCCATTCATGACTTTTCTGAATTTGCTAAACAAAGTGAGTTCTTTGTTGATGTTGCGTCAGATTATCGTTCTGATTTTGTTGTATTTCCGGAGTTGTTTACTCTACAAATGCTTTCTTGCATCCCAAATGAGCGGCCAGGACTGGCTGCGCGAAAGTTGGCTGAGTATACGCCAGAGTATTTGGATCTGTTTAATAAATTGGCGCTCAAATATAATGTAAACATTATTGGTGGGTCTCAGTTTTCTATCGAAGATGATAAGCTCTATAATATATCCTATATGTTCCATCGTGATGGTCGTATCGGAAAACAGTATAAAATTCATATCACACCAGATGAGCGTCGTTGGTGGGGTGTGACTCATGGAAGTAAAATAGAAGTGTTTCAAACAGATCGTGGTAAAGTAGCAATTCTAATTTGCTATGATGTCGAATTTCCAGAGTTGGCGCGATATCTTGTAGAACAGGGCGTCGATATTCTATTTGTTCCATTCAATACGGAAAATCGTCAGGGCTATTTGCGTGTGCGCTATTGTGCACAAGCACGTGCGGTGGAAAATCAAGTGTACGTTGCGATTGCAGGGTGTGTTGGCAATTTGCCTGACGTTGAAAATGCTGATATTCACTACGCACAGTCTGGTATCTTTACACCATCTGATGTTGGTTTTGAGCGCGATGGAATCGCAGCGGAGTGCAATGCCAATATTGAAACAGTGGTGACGCATGATATTGACTTGGCGCACCTGCGGCGGTCGCGTTTAAAGGGAACGGTGCGTAACTGGCATGATCGCCGAAAAGATTTATATGAAATTAATTATAAGAATAACGATAAGTAATCTTATATAATCAGCATACAATCTCCAAAACTGAAGAGACGGTAATTTTCGTGAATGGCAGCTTTATACAAATCTAAAACACGTTCGCGTGTCAGTAGTGCAGATACGAGCATGATGAGCGTGGATTTGGGTTGATGAAAGTTGGTTAAAAGCCCATCAATTACTCGGAAAATATAGCCTGGTGTTATGAAGATTTGTGTTGTTTGGGTTCCCGCAATGAGTTTGCCTTGATCCATATCCCAGGATGATTCAAGTGCGCGAACGCTTGTGGTGCCGACAGCAATAATGCGCCGTCCTTCTTCTTTGGCCTTGTTGATAATATCTGCTGTGTCTTGCGAAATAATAAGCTCTTCGCCATGCATTTGATGATCGGCAATGCT
Source organism: Deltaproteobacteria bacterium CG11_big_fil_rev_8_21_14_0_20_47_16 (assembly GCA_002796325.1). Lineage (GTDB taxonomy): Bacteria > UBA10199 > UBA10199 > 1-14-0-20-47-16 > 1-14-0-20-47-16. The sequence goes on from PCXA01000007.1 coordinate 120,402, forward strand.
GTCTACTCGCACAGGCTGAAATGTGTCACGACCCACGTGCAATACGACTTCTGCAATGGTGATTCCCTTAGATCGAAGTTGATTCAAAATGGTATCTGTTAAGTGAAGTCCAGCCGTGGGCGCCGCAGCAGAACCCGCATGTTGCGCAAATACTGTTTGGTAGCGTGAGCGGTCGCTTTGGCTATAATCGTCAACGGTATTGCGCACAATATAAGGGGGCAGTGGTGGAAGCCCAATTTTTTGCAGCGTTGCCTCGAAGTCATCGCTGCATTGAAAGTCGATAAGGATTTCGTCGTTATTGCGGTCACAGATTGTGGCAGTCAATTCCGCTGAAAAAGTAAGAACAATGCCATTTTTTAAGCGCTTGGTGTGTGTGGCCATGCACCACCACTGGTTGCCTAAAGATGGGGCTTTTCGCAAAAGCAGCACTTCAATGGCGCCACCGCTTTCTTTTTGCCCATAAAGCCTTACAGGTAATACTTTTGTAGTGTTAAGCACCAAAACATCACCAGCATTTAAGTAGTCTTCAAGTTTTGAAACCGTTGTATGTATGGGGTCATCGCCACTACGGTTTATTACCATCATGCGTGATAATTCTCGTTGTGGCAGTGGGTGTTGAGCAACAAGTGCCTCAGGATAGTCGTAGTCGAAGTCCGAGAGTTTCATTTTATTTTAAACTCAGCTGTCCATTTTGAAGGGAAATGCCCATCTGGCCATTTAAAAAGCCCCACAACTCTTGACCAATCATTTTGCAAACATCTGATGAAATGAGTTTTGCGGTTACCCAATCATCTGGTCCATTGTATTTTCCAAATACAATTTTCTCAGCTGTTTCGCGGTCAATTAAGTGGCGCGCGCTGAGATTGTGATTTTGTGCAAGAATTTTGACTGCAAATTGAAAGACTTCGATCGCCAAGCGATCCTCTTGCGAGTCACGCGATTTATGTTTTGGTGATTCAGAAAACTCAGGAAGAATATCCGTTGATTTACAGAGCTCAAGTAGCTCGTCTGTATGTTGGGCCATGAAGCTTCGGCTAATCCCGCGAAAGCTATGCAGGTGGCCAGCCTCGGTGGGGCGAGTCGATGCAATGTCGATCAGCGCTTGATCATCTGCGACGCGACGCCGTGGAATATTGACCTTGCGAGCTAATCCCTCACGCCATTCCAATAGCCTGACCAAAACAGATAGTGAATGCTTATCCATCCGCTTGCGCTTCCCAATCTTTGTGGCTGCATCAATGGCATTGAATTCAAATCGTTCAGGGTGCGTCCATTCTTGTGATAATTCCATGGCCCAATCTAAGCGTTCTGCCTTTACAAGTTGTGCAGAAAGACTTTCATGAGCTGCAACTAGATGCGCAACATCTTCACGTGCATATTTTAGAAGTTCATTGGGCAGGGGACGTTGAAGCCAATTGGTACGGCTGTGACCCTTTGCAATAGTGATATTTACGGTTTGTTCAAGTAGCTTGCCTAGACCAATTTGATCTCCCATGCCGATTAGTGATGCTGCAATACTAGTGTCAAATATGGGTGTGGCAAGATATCCATAAGTGGTCCAAAGACATTCTTGATCCGCTTGTGCTGAATGTAATATTTTAAGAATAGAAGGGTTGGTAAAAATAGTTTGTAATGGAACAAGTTGTTCCTTTTTAAATGCCAGTGGATCAATCAAAAAGCTTTCTGATTGGGTGGCCACCTGAATTAATGCGAGGTTTGGAAAAAAAGTGCTTTCGCGAATGAACTCTGTATCAAAGGCAATGACTGGTGCCTGCGAAAGGACATCGCATGCCCGTCGAAGTTCGGTTTCAGTAACAATTAGGTTACTCATCTTATCCTCAGTTTGTCACAATTTTAGCGCCGGGGTAGTAGAATGACAGTATTTGTGTTGAAGTTTTCCCCTTTTCGGCCATGCCATGTGCACCCCATTGGCACATTCCTACGCCGTGTCCGTAACCACGCCCAGTCAATGTGAGTGAATGGCGATGTTTTTTGGCTGTAAACCATGTGCTCTTTACGGTTTCATATCCCAGCGCTTTGCGAAATTGGTTGCCAGTCATTTGAATTGTTCTGTGATCACGTGTTGCCAGTTTGACGGATTCAACACGTCCATTACGTTCTGTGTTGAAGTGAATTTGATCGAGTGAGCTCAGACCAGGTAATCGGGATTGCAAAACTCCAATAACCTGTGCATCGCTGAATTCGGCTTTCCAATGTGCAGCAGGCGCCTCATGACAGAATGGGTCTCGCGTGACAGCGGGTGGAAATGGTGCTTTGCTTTCTGGACTTAAGTCCTTTGCCACCGCTGAGAATGATTCGCCGGCACCACCACAGCAGCTATGATAGAACGCTTTCAAAGTCTTTCCACGATACACCAAAATTTGGTTTGAGGTGTCCAAGACAGCAGCCTGAATGTTGGCTGGAATTTTGATCCGTGGATCATAGACTTGATCTCGCGTGGTAATGGCCACATCAAATGGGGCATAGTGACGTTCTTTGGCAACAGCCATTGCGTAGCTGCGCGATGCGATGGCTTGCGCCTTTAACGCTTCAATGGGCCAATTGTGTCCAACTTCTCCTTGCATGACACCGATGAGGTATAAATCCATTGGAAGCGTTTCAACCACTTCCAGTCTTTTATGCCCATCTGCAAGCAGTCGCACCTGGCCTTGCGTCGGAATGTCGTTGATCGAGAGTATGCCTTCACCTGAAATACACTCCAGTGTGTTGCCCATAACCAGTCGCTCATTGAGTAAAAAACCAGCTCCTGTATGGCGGATAATGGCAGCCTGAAGTGGCGTTTGTGTCCGTTCTGTCGCGGTTGCGGTGGGTAAATAGCAGTAAAAATTGTGTCCTGTCATGGTGAGGTAGGGGGCGTTTTGAACAAGCGCCACGCGAATGGGTTGGGAGTTGCCAAGGGCGATATTGGACAATAAAACCAAAAAAGCTATTAAAATCGAATACATAGATGCAATTTTTCCTATTCGCTGTCGGGGCAATGGCGGCAAAGAGATAGCGGAATTTCGGTATTTTAGGCAACATTTTTCGGCCCATGCCGATATTAACCATAGGACGAATAAGCAAAATTCTGATATATTACGCGCGTTTTATGAAAACAACACGAGCCAAAGAATCACCAAAGTTGTCACTTTCCATACATACACGTATTTTTGTGCTGGTGGGCATGCTGTATATTACCCTGTGGTCAGGCATCGGCCTACTCGTGCGTTCAGGCGGCATTTCGATAACAGGTACGTTAATGGATGTACCCGTTCGTCATTGGCTGCAAGCACTATGTTTGAGTATCACGATTATTGCTGCAGTGGTGGTTTCTCGCCTATGGGGCTATTCTGATGGTGCGATTATCAGAAGGTTGCTGCGCAAGTGGGCAAGCAAGATGGCTGAGAAAAATCGTGTTATTGCACAAACCAACAAAGAGTTAGAGGTACTTGTACAAGATCTATCGACTCTATACACAATTGGCCAGAGTGTTAACTCCACAATTGATTTGGAAGAGTTGTTCCAGAATATCTGTAGTAATTTGCCCCGCCAAATTGGCATTCAGGAATTTACGCTGATGTTACTTGATCCGCAGCATCGTCGCTTGCATGTGAAAGCGGCATGGGGTTTTCAGCATGTAGAGCAAGTCCGTAACCTATCGTTTGCAGTAGGTGAGGGCGTTACAGGGTTAGTTGCTCAGTTAGGGCGCATGATTTATGTGCAGGATATACAAAAAGATATGCGATATATGAATTATCGTGGTGAAAAGAGGCGTAAGGGGTCATTTTTATCGATGCCTCTCAATTATAAAGGTGAATTGATTGGTGTTATGAATTGTGGCCGTTCTAAACCAAGTGCATTTTCCAAAAATGAAATTAAACTTTTGCAGTTGATCGCCAACCAAATTGCGCTTTCTATTGCGAATGCGCGTTTATATGCCAAAACGCGTGAGTTGTCTGTGCGCGATGAATTGACGGGTTTATACAATCGGCGGCATTTTTTACATGTTCTGCAATTGGAATGGAAGCGTGCCTCACGTTTTCACCATCCTATGTCACTGTTAATGATTGATGTGGATCACTTCAAGAAGTGCAATGACAGTTACGGGCACAAAGAAGGTGATCGCGTGCTACGACATATGGGTAAGCTTCTGGTCAAGACGTTGCGTGAAGTGGACACTCTGGCACGTTTTGGTGGCGAAGAATTTGTAGTCCTTCTACCAGACACTGATCGTAATGGTGCGCTGGCGGTAGGTGAAAAGTTGCGGCGCATTATAGATGAAGAAGGTTTTGTATTGTCAGATAAAAAACCAATTCCGATCACAATTAGTGTTGGGGTATCCAATTATCCTAATGATGTTAAAGATCTAGAGGATCTGGTTGATCACGCAGATATAGCGCTCTATGATGCCAAGGATCAGGGGCGTAATCGTGTGGTACCGTACCCCATGTCACCCGCGAGTGATGTTGAAAAATCAGAAGAAAAATCAGAAGAGTTGGTTGTCGCTAACGGGCGTACAATTAATTAACCGTTCTTTTCGGGAACAGGCTTTCCTAAAAATTCCAAGACGACTTTCATATCTTCCCAAACAGGTTTTTTCATATTGGGGTTCCGGAGTAAAAATGCGGGATGAAATGTGGGCATGACTTTATAGCCTTGCCAATCTTGAATTTTACCGCGAATTTTAGAAATGGGTGTATCCACTTCAAGCAAATTTTTAACAGCAGTTGCACCTAGGCACACAATGAGTTTGGGTTTAATGACGGCAATCCGCCGAAGTAAAAAGGGTTTGCATGTGGCTGATTCGTCGGGTTCGGGTGCACGATTGTTGGGTGGGCGGCACATGACAATATTATTGATGTAGACATCGCTGCGCTGCAGGCCCATGGCCTCAATAATTTTGGTCAACAGCTTCCCTGCTCGTCCCACAAAAGGTTCGCCCTGTGCATCTTCATCTGCCCCAGGTCCTTCGCCAATAAACATGAGCTCTGCATGGGGATTACCCACACCAAAGACAATGTTGGTACGGGTACTACACAGTTTGCACCGTTGGCAGTCACCAACATCATTTCGAATGTCATCAAGCGATTCTCCAGCGTGAATAGGGGTAGTGGCGGATGACCCCTGCACCGTGTTGTATGTTGGAATTCCTTGGATACCCATTGATTGTTGAAATTGCAGGTGACTTTTGAGTGATGAAGCGAGTTTTTGTTTCTCTGTTGTCATGACCTGTGGCTATAATGCGCTCATGATATTTGTCTACCTTCTTTTCGTTGTTGCGGTGCTTTTAATTCCGGATACTGCCTTTGCATGGGGCCCAGGGATGCATCTGGAGACATCTTTGGTTGTCTTGGAGCGTATCCGTGAAATTGCACCGTCCATTGCCGCGATTATTGCCGAACATCCCCGTCATTTTATTTATGGCACGGTGAGTCCGGATATCCTCGTGGGAAAGCGCTATGCAGGCTACCATTGGCATTGCCACAATTGGAATGTGGCTAAAGTGTTATTGGATACCGCTAAAACGACAGCCGAGAAGGCGGGTGTTTATGGATATTTAACACATCTGGCTGCGGATACAGTCGCTCATAATTACTATGTGCCCTATAAAACGGTGCGTGGATATAGTGCCAAGATGCTGTCTCATACCTATTGGGAGCTGCGTTACGATTTGAATGTGGATAATCGGGTGTGGAAGGAAATTACCCATATTACCAAAGGGGACTATGTTGATTTTGACGCGTTGATGGAAAAAACGCTGCGTAAAACCATTCTTTCATTTCGAACAAGCCGATTCATATTTAAGGGATTGCTTAAGTTGGAACAATTGAAGCACTTGCGGCAAACTCTGCAGGTGTTTGCCAAGAAATCCCAATGGAAGATTGCGCCTGAACGGTATTCTCATTTTTATGATTTGACGATCAATACAGTGATGAATTTTTTGCAAGATCCACAGCGGGCACATTGTTTGGCTGCGGATCCATCGGGCATGGCACGACTGTCAGAATCATTGCAGTTACGTAATCGGATTCGTGAGAATTTACGCCGGAAAGTAATCACACGTGCGCAAGCCGATAAATGGGTAGAGTTATCTGCAAAACAGCTTGAAGAATCGTTGTTTTTACCCGTAATTTGGTGGCCAGATGTGTATGATGTGGTGTAGGAGGCCCAAATGTTTCTCTTCTATACAGAACTTTTGGGGCGTGAAGTGGTGGACCGTCATGGACGGTTTTTGGGATATCCCTTCGACTTCACTCTCCAATTTCAAGAAGCCTATCCGCGACTCATGGGTATGATTTTGCGGCGGGGATGGGTGCATCCGCGCTATTATTATGTACCGTGGTCCGAAGTGCAGCAGGTTAATAATCATTTTCAATTGCGTATAGCGATGGAATCCATGCAGCCGCAGAGCGACGTACCATCTAGCGATGCCTCAATTCGTCGGAACATTTTAGATCAACAGGTTCTAGATACATTTAATCGCCGCGTGGTTCGGGTAAATGATGTCCACTTTTTGCAGGTGCATAATGAATTGCGCTTGGCCCATGCCGATGTGGGATTGCGTGGCATGGTGCGGCGTTTGGGTTGGGAAAAGTGGGTAGATTTTGCGGTGCGCCTTGTCAATAATCATGCAGATTACCTGACGCATGAGGCATTTATTGCCTGGAAATATGTGCAACCCTTGGGAACAGCAGACACCAAAGGGGCGCTACATCTCAATGTGCCGCAGAGTGAACTGCGTTCCATTCCACCCGCTGATTTGAGTCAAATTCTAAATGAATTGGATCCTCGTCAACGCGAAGCCCTCTTCAAAGTCTTGGATCGCGTGACTCAGGCTCAAATTTTTGCAGAGCTGGATAGCTGGATGCAGATGGACCTTCTGGCGGAGCTGGATACCAAAGTGGCATTGGAACTCATGGAGCATTTGCCATCGGATGAAGCGGCCGACTTATTGTCGGCAATGAATCGCCGTGATGCCGACCGCTTGTTGATGCAGATGGACAATAAGCGCGCACAAACATTGTCGGGATTGTTAGAGCATCGCAGTGATTCTGCGGGTGGTTTGATGACAACAGAAATGATTTTGTTGTCACAGACGATTACGGTTGCAGAGGCGATTGAACGTCTGAAGGCCGTTACAAAGAAGTCTGAAATGATTTACTATGCTTATATTGTAGATGAAATGAATCACTTGTTAGGCATGGTAACGCTTCGTACGCTGTTGCAAGCGGATCCACTCAAGCAGATGCAGGACGTAATGACCAAAAAGCCAGCCTGTGTGCAGGTCAACGCGTCTGCAAAAGAAGTGGCGTACATGTTGGATAAATACAACTTTCTGGCTGTGCCGGTCATTAATGAAGATAACGTTATTCAGGGCATCATCACAATTGATGACGTGTTGGCACAAGTGATTGCAGCCACTTGGGGTGAAAAGACAGGGTTATTGTAATGTTCAAAAAGATTTCATGGAAAAATATACTCATGTTTCTGGCCATTTTGGGCCCGGGGCTTATCACGGCCAATGTGGACAACGATGCTGGTGGTATTGCCACGTACTCGATTGCAGGTGCAGAATATGGTTATGGGTTTTTATGGTCGATTCTTCCTGTAACAATTGTTTTGATTATTATGCAAGAAATGAGCGTGCGCATGGGGGCAGTAACCGGAAAGGGGCTTGCTGACCTGATTCGGGAGCGTTTCGGATTGAAAATTACCTTCTACTTTATGTTGGCACTTTTTGTAACCAACATTGGTAATGTTGTTGCAGAGTTTGCGGGTGTGGCCTCAAGTTTGGGGATTTTTGGAGTCAGTAAATATATTTCTGTGCCGCTTTCAGCGCTCTTTGTTTGGATCTTGGTAGTGAAGGGCAGTTACAAGAGTGTCGAAAAGATCTTTCTCGTCGCCTGTCTTTTTTATGTTGCCTATCCTCTGTCAGGATATTTAGCCAATCCCAATTGGCATGAAGTGGGTATTGCAATGGTTAGCCCAAGTGTTCAGTGGGATAGTGCCTGGTTTTATATGTTGGTCGGTATTGTGGGAACGTCCGTTGCACCATGGATGCAATTTTACTTACAATCAGCTGTGGTTGAAAAGGGTGTGGATGCCGAACATTACCGTCACTCACGTTTAGACGTGATTATTGGTTGCGTGATGGCTTCAGTTGTTATTTTCTTTATTGTGTTGGCATGCGCTGCAACGTTGCATCCTGTTGGTATTCACGTGGATGATGCTGCCGATGCAGCCCTTGCTCTTCGTCCATTTGCCGGAAAATATGCCTCCATGTTGTTTTCGTTTGGACTGCTTAATGCCTCTGTTTTTGCAGCATCAATTTTGCCATTATCAACAGCGTACACTATTTGCGAAGGTCTGGGATTTGAGACGGGTGTAAACAAAACCTTTAAAGAGGCGCCCCAATTTTACGGATTATATACCGCAATTATCATTATTGGCGCGCTGTCCGTGTTGTGGCCCAAGTTTCCATTCTTTCTTATCATGCTCTTCTCACAGGTCTTGAACGGAGTTCTGCTTCCATTTGTATTATTTTTCATGCTCAAGTTGATTAATAATCGTGAGATTATGGGTGAATATGTCAACTCGCGAAAGATGAATATTATCAGCTGGTCATCTGCAGTGATTATTATGGTATTGTCGTTGGTAATGGTGGTTTTAGCGTTTATTCAGTGAGCTTATTCTGCAGAAACGAGCTGCGGGTGCTTTTTAAGAATTTCCTCAAAAACAATCTGACGCTGTACATCAATGCCACGACCTGCACATTCTTCAGCCTTGTCTCCAGATTTTGCCATGATTGCGTCAGTCATTTGTCGAAGACATTCATAAAGTTTGGAAACACTCTTTGTTTGAACCATAATGAAACGAATTGTGGCAAGTCGCTGCATCATGCTTGCAACTGATCTTTCGAGGTGACGATTCTTACAGTTTTTAAGAATGGTTAGGCGAAGCTCTAACAGTAGCATGTCATTTCCAATAAAATCACATGCCTCGTGATTTTGAATTAACTGCCTAATAATTGTATCTAGTCGGTGAATTTCGTGGTCAGAAATATTTGCGCAAGCACGGCGGACTGCTAATGTTTCTAAAACACGCCAAGCATCGAATAGTTCAGCCAGTTCAGATTCTGTGAGGGTTGCAACGCGCGCCCCTTTGTTGGGTGCAGAATCGATTAGACCTTCAGCTTGGAGTTGCCGAATGGCTTCACGAAGTGGTGTACGGCTAACGCGATAACGGCGTGCCAGCTCAGCTTCATTCAGTTTGTCACCCGGCCGCATGGCGCCGCGGACGATGTCGTCACGAAGTTGGTTTAAAACAAGTCCATGTACTGTGTGATATGCGAGTGTCATGTCAATTTCTCATAGCAGCGATAGTGTGTCCGTCAATAGTTAGTCGTATAAAATATGTCCAAAATCATCAATTTTAGAAATAACATGAATGCTGGAGAAGCGAGTATGTTGTTAGGGCTGCGGCTGCGCATTGCACTGCGTTGTCAATTCAATGTCGAAGTGACCGCTGAATGGAGAGACCACTTGAATGGTTTCAGGTCTACCACCTGCAATGCAGTATCCCTTGGGAATATTCGATACGGTTAGATCATAGGTGCCTTCGCGCAGGTCTTTGAGCCAGTAATACCCTTCAGAATCAACCGACACCGAGTTATTTCCGAGCCGAACAACCATGGATTTTGGAAGGGTACTACCTTCCGGCATCTTAACGCGTCCTCTTAAACTGCGCAGCGCCTTAAATAGGAAGGTTACAATGTGTTCACTGTAATCACCAATTGTAATGGTTTGCGTAAGAGGTGAAATGGCTTCCATATTGTTACCGATGTCGATCGGATTGATGCTGACAATAGCCTTGCCAATATCGATGCCTTTGAAGATGGCGCCACCATCAACTGCGGATACTGATCGAGTTAACTCGCCTTGTTTGAGCTCAACTTTGCTGACTGTCGCCAGCGAATCGTTGTCATCGTGTGCGTTATTATCATTGGTATCCAAAATGGTTCTTACGGTGACAATTGCCTTTGATTCCTGAATTGGGACGCCAAACTCCTTCTTGGAGCTATCCTCTCCAATAAAAATTGGATAGTCCACATCGCGATTAATATTTTGAATAGGACTCTTGGATACGGTGATGGTGTGTTGTCCTGGTGTGACATTGGCTATTGAGAATATACCACCAGGGCCAGTATTTGTTTTCAGCTTTCCATCAAGTGAGACAGGTACATTTTCAAGGCCAAGATCGCCTTCTTCAAACCGGTCATTAAAATTAACATCTAAATAGACGCGTCCAGAAATCCTCACGTGTGAATTTGATTTGAATAGCTTTCTAAAGAGCGTGTCCTTAACAACGCCAGGTCCTGCATAATGACGAAAGATAAGGTTAAATGATCCACTTAATGTGTTGTTGCCTTGGCCCGTAATATAACTTCCAGTGGATGTTAGTGAAATGAGATTGGTCGTGGTGGGCTGCCACACAATGGATGGGCCAAATTGAAATTGCTGAATATTATCGGATACGTCACGTTTGATATAGGCACCATTGAATTGCATGGTTCCAGATTTGTAGAAAAAGTTGGCAATACCATTTAATGTGATTCCAAAGAGTTTGTTTGGAGATTCTGAATAGTTTGCGGTTAGTCCTAGCTGGTGACGAACGTTCACAGTTTCAAATTGAATAAAGTCGTTTGTTTGCACTTGTCGTGTCGTTGCGCCACCAACAGTATTGCTCTGATTGGCGGATACGGTATGCTGCATATAAGTACGACGAGAAACAGGGTGAGATAAGTATCCGGTGAGAACATTGCTATAAATGTCGCTTGAGGGGTCAGAAGTTCTATTGAAACCATAGCTACCACCATAACGACGCGAAATGGTGTATTGTCGAAAAATATTGAGTTGGGCGTTAGTGTTGTTTCCACCTGTAATTGATAAATCGGGATTTGCAACGGTGATTTGGTGTTGGGCTGTTGCGCTTAATGTTGTAATTTTATCTTTAAACACCTTTTTCATTTGAACCAGGTAATTATGGAAATCATTTAATGCAACAGCACCGCCCACCTGTTCCAATCCTTGTCGAACATAACTAAATATACCTTGGGTTAAGTTGCTTGGTGTTTGGTAAACGGGCGTGAATAGTAAAGCATAACTGCTATCGCTGAGATAAGCACCTCCGCCCAACTGTACTCGACTACTGACGTGTCCCGTGCCTTCAAGAATACCATTAAAGTGGTAAGCATTTGACCCTGGTGGTTGAAATGAAACCAAGCCAGCATTGAAAAAGTCCTGGAAGACAGATCCATGCTCGTTTTTTGAAAAAGTATAGTTAAAGCCAAACTTGCGTTCATTATCTTGAAAATCCATTAGGTTGACCTGTGGTTCAACGCCGGCAAAAAAGTTGAGATTTTCCATCCAGGATGAATCTTGCATAAATACGTTCTGCAAGCGAAGTCGAGGCCCATAGCCTGGTACAGCGGAGATAATGGCACCCGTTTGCCGGCCAATAGCGGCATCAAGATTACCCATTAGAAAGTCGACATCACGATTGATGAATGAGAATGTGGCATTGTTGAGTGTGTTAGACCCTGTGGATGGTTGAAAATAGGATGCAAACATACGGGCATGACCATGCCAAAGAAATGGTGAGTCGATAGTGCTGCTGTATGTGTAATTAGGATTCTGATAGAAATTGTCTTGAGTATATGTTGAGTTTGAGTTGAACTCAAGCATCATATACGGGTAGCGGATGTTGAATTCGGGAGTCAACAACAGTGCGCCGGCGGTAAGTGTAGTTGTAACCACAACCGGGATATTGCTGAGTTGGCCGTTATCTGAAAACACCAACTGAGTATGTCCTGCCTTTAATCCAACAAGTGTAATTTGAGTATCACTCTTACGTTCGACAGCAAGTATGGTGTCGTCAGCAGGAAACACCAATAACGCTGTTGTTGAGTAGTCAAGCCGCTGACCCATTTGTAATTGAATGGGTGGGTTTGAGTCGTCTTCTGCGTTTGCTAGATGTGGCCAGATTAGCGCGCCAGAAAATATAAGAAATGTTAGCAGCTTCCAACGTAATGAATTCACATGAGATTATTTGATGGAAACCGAAGTCTGCATCGGCGCCATTTTGTATTGAGGATCACTGATCGTTAATAGCGCCTTATAAGTACCAGCAGGGATGTCTTGATCTTGTGCCTTGAATTCAACTATTGAATCTGCACCAGGTTGCAATGTAACCTGATTTTGGGTGCGCATACGAATGCTGGCTTTACCCTTGCTATCCATAAGCACTAAAATCGGATTAATCTGCATGCTGCCGTTACCTTTGTTGGTGAGGACCATTTTTACGACAGGTGGTTGATTTTTAGAGGCTCGTGATGAGGTTGCGCTCTTGATCGCGACATCATAATTAACAGTACCTTTTGCAGAAACTTCGACGCGCACGTTTAGGCCAGGCTGCATACCGACACCTGCTTGGGATTCAAACTCTTTAGTACGCTTTGTATCAAGATCGTCGCTTCCTGCCGATCGATTAATAATAATACCAGCAAATTGGGTTCCCTTTGCATTGGGTGATAGTCTCATTGTGATAGCGACGTTCTTATAGCTCTTTGGAGGAATTGTAATCGTGCTGTTTTCAAAGTTAATATTTCGTGCAACATGATCTGCGGGTAGGCTGCTGAGCGGAATAATTGTTGGGCCACTTGGCTTGATTGCCATTCCCGTTGCGGTAAGCGTGTATGTAGATGCTTCTTTTAAGGGATTTTCAATTCTAAGCGAAGTGGTAGCAACTTCGCCCGGTGTAACTTCCAATTTCAGACTTGGGGGGCTAACGCCAAACGCTGTCCCCCCCTGGTGGGGACCTGCAAGGGCAGTGGATGCGATAATGAGGCCAAAAAGTACGGCAATTGGACGATGTATAAAGTTCATTTTTCCTCCGGCAATAGAGTTTATTGAGAAGACGCCACTATGCGAAAGCGGTCAGCAATATTACCACTTTGATGAGGGCTAATTTCAAATTGCATACGCAGCGGAAACCGTTCCGGTGCGCTTAAAACCTTCAATAAATTAGCTCTGGGCTCTGATAGGACTTCAATGGCAAGTACTGAGCGATTTTTGGATAGGGAGTAAAAAACATTTTTAAAGCCATTGGGTGCGCCCATCAATTTGCTGAGATCAACATGTACAGAGAGTAGGCCACTAAAGATGATTCCAATATCCAAAATAGCTTCTACGTATAGTTTGTTGTTGTCCACATAGGCATCACCATTGCCAATCAACTCAGGATTGGTGAACGTGACCCGACCAAAGTCAACACCACTTCCAGTGAAGATGGTGCGGTGACCATATAGGCTAACACCGTCACGAATTGAGATTTGCAATGCGGCATCAACGGTGGTGCCAAAGGTAAAGTCGGGTGTTTGGGTGATGTCAGCCTCAACTTCTTGTGTTCGAGAAATGGCGACAATGCAGAGAAGAAGACCCAATAATGATATTGTATACAGAGAATTTTTTTTGCGAATAAACATGGCCGTGCTATACAGATCACTCGACTTTAAAATCAAGGTAAACTTTACTATGATCACAGTTTCTAATCTTAATCACTTCTTTGGCCAGTTCCATGCACTCAAAGACATCAATTTTACAGTGCCTATGGGAACCATTGCGGGTTTCATTGGCCCGAATGGGGCAGGTAAATCGACCACTCTGCGTACCTTGGCAGGGATTTTAATTCCAACATCAGGCACCGTAGAGTTAGACGGCATTTCACTCTTTACGCATCCACTCGAGGCTCGTGCCAGGATGGGTTATATGCAGGAAACGCCGATCTTGTACCGCGAACTTAAAATCCGTGAATACCTTGAATTTGTGGCGCAGATCAAAAATATCTCCAAATCAGAATATCAGGATCGTGTGCAGCATATCATGAAGCGTTGTGGCGTTGCGCATATTCAGGAGCGGCTTATCGGCAACATTTCAAAAGGGAACCGCCAGCGCGTGGCATTGGCACAGGCATTAATTGCCAAGCCCAAGGTATTGCTTCTAGATGAACCAACGTCTGCGATGGACCCTTCCGAAGTTATTCGAATTCGTGAGTTTATTCGCGAGCTTAAGAGTGAAATGTCGGTACTGCTTTCGTCACATATTTTGTCCGAGGTTGCTCAGATTTGCGATCGTATCATCTTTATAAGAGACGGCGAAATTCGGTATCAGGGCAGCATTCAAGAAATTGAAGCCATTATTGAAAAGGCGCATCAAACTGTAGCGTTGCGGTTTGCAGACCCTGTTGAGCCCTTTATGCAGCGATTGCAAGGCTTGGCTGGCGCGCAAATACTATCTGTTGAAGGTTTGTTTGTGAAAGTGCTGATTGAAGATGATACCCAGTTTTATCCTGCCCTATATAAAATGGTGAGCGAGTATGGCGTGCCACTACGTGAAGTGGTGGCGCGTGAACATCGTCTTGAGTCCTTGTTCTCCGGAGGTTCAAAGTCATGAGAGTCATTTGGTTAATTGCCACAAAGGAGTGGAAAGCCTTTTTCTATACTCCATTTGCAATGATTCTGCTGCCATTGTTCTTGGTGTTGTCGGGCAGCTATTTTGCATCAAATCTGGAAAGCTATATGAACTTGGCCCATCCAAATGAATCAATGGGGGATGTCGGTTTTGCTGTTCAGGGATTAAATACGATGGATGGCATTCTACGCCCCTTTTTCGATAGTCTTCTGAATGTATTTATCTTTATGGTGGCACTGATTACCATGCGGGTTTTTTCAGAAGAAAAGAAAAGTGCTACATACGAGTTATTGGTGAGTTATCCTGTTACACCTGGCAAAATTCTATGGGGCAAATATTTGGGAACATTCTCAATTGTGCTATCGATGTTAGCGCTTAGCTTGGTATATCCCATTATCATTCAGATGTTTGGTCACCCCTATTGGCCACAAGTGTGGACCATCTACTTAGGCGACTTTTTGTTCCTGATGGTCTATGTTGCGATTGGTGTGTGGGCGTCGTTGCTATCCGAAAATCAGCTGGTTGCAGCAGTGATTACTTATGGCGCTTTCTTTTTATCATTTCTTCTGGGGTATCTGGCGCACATCGTGGGCACCCCGTACGATCGGTTTTTAGCCAACTTCCTGCTGATTGCCCATTTGAGTAGTTTTAATGATGGGTTGGTATTCTGGGGTGATTTGGCTGTTTATACTGCAGGAACATCCTTTTTTCTTACCTTGGCTTATTTGCGCCTCAAGAGGCACTACGCATGATCATCATCACTATTATTTCATTAGTCGTTGCCGTAGGACTCACCTTCCTTGATGTGCCACTATGGGCTAAGACGCTTGCGATTGCAGCAGCTGTATCCATCACTGCTTTAGGATTTTTAAAAGAGAGCGCAGTTGCCAGTAAACTTACATCGATTAAACAATTTAAGTCCAGACATCTGCTTGTTGCTGCATTTTTTGTATTTTTGTTGGCCGTTAATACATTGCTGCGCGTGTATGAACATGTGTGGGATTATTCCAGAACACACATTTATTCACTACGAAAAGAGTCTGTGGATTGGATTGGTAAAATTAAAAATCCAATGACTGTACATATCTTCTTACGCTCTGATGACAAAACGAGTGCATATGTTGATTGGCTGAAAAATAGCGCATATTCGTTAGGCAATAAGTTGGATATTCAGGTGCATAATATCAACCGGGATCTCACTCTTGCGGACAAATTTGGAATTCATAAAGTGGGTGAAACTGTTTTGGAGAGCGGCCCACGCTGGGTGAAGGTTGATGACTTTAAAGAGGCAACACTTATCAAAGGTATTGTGAGGTTGCATAATCGCGAGGGAAGTAGTGTGTGCTTCTCGGTTGATCATGGTGAGCCTGATATTTCAGATACCACACCTGCAGGATTATCGTTGGCTGCTGCAGCTGCAAAGGACGTTGGATACGGCGTGCGAACTGTGAGTTTGCGGTCATCCTCTGACATCGAAACGTCCTGCTCATTACTTGTAATAGTCGCACCACAGTCTGATTTTTTTCCAGAAGAGGCAAGACGTTTATCCACACTATTAGGGCATTTGCCAATTTTGCTAGCAGCAGGTCCCAATATGCCACCCAGCCTTTCTGCACTGTTTCAAGAAAAGGGTTTGGGATTTGGCAAGCTACTTGTCGATCAAGAGAATTTGGAGAGACATGTGCCTCTAACAGATGTGCAAGTTAATCTGGGCGAATCAGAAGTTTTAAGTATGCTTCGTGGTAATATTTACTTGCCTCAAGTGCAGTCATTGAATTTGGTTGATATGGTTGCGTGGCATTCTGCACTTTCAACACCATATGGTAAGGTCACTGTAGAAGATGATATTAAAAATGTGGGCCCATTTGTTGTGATTGCTGCAATGCTTTCCGATGATGGTATTAAAGCCTTGGTTGTTGGAAGTAATAAGCCATTCTTGAATGTTAATTGGCGCTATGCCAGCAATGGTGCTGCATTTGTGAACTTAATGCAGACATTAGCAGCTGAGAGCGATGTGAAGTTGCCTGATTATGGCATTGTTGATGAGCCAATTATGGAAATGACAGATTATCAATCACAGTGGATTAGAGGCGTTGTGATTTATGGATTACCGGCAATAATGCTCATGTTGTGTGCGGGAATTTGGATCGTGCACCGTCGGGTGAAGTCATGAGCAGGTCATTGGGGCAAGTGTTTTTTGTGCTAGGTATAGGGATCGTCATTTTCTTGTTATTGAATATTTCGATTCGTCCCAAAAAGGAATACGTTTTACAGTTGAATCCATCCAAAGTGGCGTCAGTTACTTTAAAAACAGCAACAACAGATTTAAATTTCCAGCGGAATCTGTCTGGGGTCTGGGTTATTGTGAGTCAGGGTCAAGTGCATCCTGCAGAAGAACGCGCAATTCAATCCTATTGTGCAGTACTCGCGCGTATGACATTTGTTGAGAAGGTTCCAGTCACAGAATTTGGTGACGATGCATCCAAATCAGCACTGCATATGGGGGATACCGCTACTGTTTCGATTACATTAGATTCTGGGAAGAAGCTGGAATTACAGGTGGGACGCTTATCGCCATCAGGCACTGAATTCTACGCTATGACGAGCCAAAGACCAGATGTTGTCTATCTGGTGCCAAATCAAACTTTGTCGATTTTAGATCGAGAACCATTAGAATTTTGGTCACGCCAGTTGCTGCCACTATCCACGACCACACAAAAGATTAGTATTAGTGATGGCCAAAAGACATTGCAGTTAATGCGAACCGAAAAGGGATGGACGGACCTAGATTCTCACCTCGGTGTTGAGCAGATTACAGCGATACTGAAGTTGTTGCAGGCACAGGCCTTTTCAAATTTCTATTCGGAATCAGTAGTATCGGAAAAGGGGCTTGCTAGCTATGGCATGACATTGCCTGATGTAGAAATTCGAGTTTCCCAAGACGGTCAGTCGGAGCAACTCATTCAGCTGTCGCAGTACAATAATCGATATTACGCCTACTTGCCTGATACGAAGAGCATATTCATTTTACAATCTGGCGCAGCATCGCGTCTCTTTAAGCTTCTACATGAAATTGTTTTGTAAGACAGTGTGGCCTTTTCCTTGTCCATAAATTGGAATGGCCACCTGAAGCCCATATGGGTTGACACTGCCTTTTCCTGCAGAGTAACGAATATCATCGTTCCCAGGTGGCGCCAATCTGACGGTGCTTCGGGTATCAATATCACTCACGTCCAATTCGTTCGATGATGGCATGTTGTTCGTTGTAAGGTATAGTTTAACATTTTCTGATGGTTCGTAGCTTAAGTGAACTTTCTTTTCTCCCCAATCTTGCTGACAATAGTAGTTGGCACTAATGGGTGGTCCATCGAATACGAATGATACCCACCCTTTGTTGGGGTTTTCCCAATAGGGATGCGTCGATGTTGATTCGCTAGTAATTTCTCCATAGGTGTTCATTGTGGCTAGTGCGGTTGGTCCAGAGGCGCTGCTGCCGAATGCCACCTTAATGTCGATTGATGTTGGATTTACAATTTGCGATTGGGGATCGCACCGCGTTGAAACTGTTAATTCAATGAAATCTTCAGCTGCACTTCCTTCTTGAATCGTAGGAATGGCGAGCATAACGAGACACAGTCCTGAAAAAATATAGACCATTAGCTTCGCAAATTGGCGAATAGATTTATTGAACTGTAAAGACATAAGTCAGGGTCTCACTATGGTTGGTTGTATTGGTGCCCATTAACTGAATTGAATTAAATAGGTCGTATGTTGCTGCACCTTGGGTTCCCCCAAAGGCAATTTCTCCATTCACAATTGTGTCCGCATCACTGCCGTCATTAATTGCTGCTGAACTAATGAGGCCACCTGCGCCAAATATAACGGCGGCGTTTCCTGCAACACGGTTATCGACTTGATTGGAGGCCTGCCAGCTATTGCTGCCACTGGTTTCCATTGCTAAATTAAACTGAGTGTCGTCTGCGCCATCACCATATACTGCAAATGAAGCGCTGGTGCTGCTGCTGCATTGAACGCCACCAATTTTGACAAGTGGACCTCTATGGTGAAATGTTACATGATTTCCTGAAGCTGCCATACCCGATATGGAAGGTGCGGTGTCGCTATTGATGGCGTTTGTGATATCGCTTGAAATAACAAGGTTATTTGCTGCCAATGAATAGTTGCGTTGAGTGCCGGGGCTACTAATTGAATATGAAAGGCTGGGAACAAAGGCGACTACTGTGGGTTCCACACAGTCGACGGATAGAGTATAATCTGATGCGCTACTCCAAGCCTGCGACCACTCAACATCGTGTTGCCACAAAAGCGTAGCAACAAGAATGGCATTAATGCTCAGAAGAGCTGTGTTTTTAATCAATGATGTCATGTGAACGCTCATAATCCCCCATGGCACTCTCCCGGACAATCCGGGAGAGACCAAACAGGATTAGATAGCGTTCGGAATAAACGTCATTGTTAATGTTTCACTAGCGGATGTCCAATTGCTGCTAAATGCCTTAAATTTGGCACCTAACTTAAAGCCGCCAGAAGTATTGGTTGTATTGCTACCTCCACCAAAGGTAACTTCACCGTCTTGTGTGGTGCCTGCGCTTTCACTGTCATCAATATCTTTGAGATAAGAGGCTTGAATCAAGCCACCGCTACCATAGATTGCCTTATTGGTGGTGCTCCCATCGATATGGTTGGCAGGTACATACGTTGGAGTGCTCGCTTCCATAAAGATGTCTAGATTGGCATCATCTACGGCATCGTTGTCTTTTGCCAAAAGGGCTGATGAATTTTCAGCCTGGCACAAAAGACCTGCAAGTTTCATCTTGGGAGCATTCAAATGGACTTTAACATAATTATTGTCGGGTGCAGCCACTGTGACAGACCCAACAGTGTCACCATTGATACCATTGGTGAGTGCTACACTTTTGGTGTATGTAGATTGGTTATCGCGATCACCTGTGCCTGCTGAACGTGAAATAGTGAACGACACATTGGGTACATATACTGCAACAGCATCTTGGGTGCATGATACTGACATTGTTGAATCCGCTGATGCGGCAAGCGCATCTGTTGTTGCATCAACATCGACATGCTGCGATAGCATAACTCCTGCTACCGCCAAGGCGGCGAGTCCGCCTAGGTACGTCAAGTTATGTTTCTTCATAACTCTATCCTCCACTTGTGTGCTCTTTAGTGTCGGAAATATCATGGAGCACATACATCATATTTCCGTTACGTCTCTTTCACTTGCCTCGACGTACCTTTAGGTCATCTCAAGTTGCCGGCGCCGACGACTTGAGATGATGGGTGGTCGTTAAGGCAAGGGTTCTTAGAGCAATTACTATGCCGTATAATGGTTTTAAAAAATCTATTAAAATCAAATAGTTATATTGTTGTGGAAAAAATCAGATTGAGAAATACGGGTGAATTGACAAGAAGGCGTCATCCATTTTGAGAAACTAAATTGAAAGTCGAAGTTTAGAAATTAAGCCAAGTTGAATTGATTGTATGCAACATACAAAAACCACGAATATAAAAATCAACACGTTACATCGCTGGGTAAAGTTAACCTCTGAGAAGTTGTTCTACACGGGTAAGTAATGACGCCAAAGCTAGAGTTGATGCGGGCTGAAGGTGTACTGTGTCTGTGGCATTGCTGTGTCATTTGAATCTTGTGATGCAAGCGTTGTGCGAATAACGGTGCGACTTCCTCCTTGTGATGCGCGACCACCAAATACAACTTCACCGTTTACCGAGTTGTCGTAATCGTGCCCGTCATCAATTGCGGAATTCCAAATGCGCCCGTTGGTTCCAAACAGCGTGCTGGCGTCATGGGTAACAACCGCTTGTTTTTGCCACGTTGTTGTTTGTGGGGACGCAATCATGACCGATGTTTCCGGGTGTAACGAGGTGTTGGGATTGCTGACATCGACAGACATGCCATGAACGGACTGGCAAAGTAGCCCGGCCACTTTGAAAATGGGCGTTGCGCTTGAAATTTCGACTCTGGAGTCCTCCATGCGCTGGCAATTCGCCTGTGGAAGCGGGATTCCGTTAATTGGAGATGCGCTATTGAGTGTGGCACTACATGTGTCTGTTGTTGGTGATTGGTGGGGCAGTGAAATGCTGTACTTGGTGTCTGGAAGGTAGATCGTTACAGCCTCCCGCTGACACGTGACACCAAATTCCATGTCGGCGCTTGCTGAATCAGAGGCGTACACCTCCGCTACATCTAGACCCCCACTTTTTTCGCATATCTGAAGGGCCCACCCATAGAGCCCTCCTAAACATGCCATCCAAAGCAGGGGTCTCATGACTTTTACAAGACCCATAATGACCACCCATATACAGATACTGCATCAGCTGTGCCAATGTGTATTGTATTCAATGGTTGTAAACAGTTGATTTATATGAGTTGAATTATCTTCAAGTTTTTAAGGGGGTGTTTTGCCAAGCACAGCACACGTTAAATGCTAGATGGGACGAAAATGGGGTAGTTAAAGACAGGTACCACCAAAATGAGAAGTTTTAGGATGGGGATAGTTTTGAGATGAGTTGCTCGGCGACCTGGTGTTTTTCAAGTTTTCCAAGTTTTTGGACTTGGCCATCTTTATATAGGAGGGTCACTTGGTTAAGAGGGCTGCCCAGGGCAGAAGGTGCATTGGCAACGATGAGGTCGCAGTTTTTGCGTTTCATCTTATCTTTGGCATAGGCCAGCATGTTGCGGGATTCGAGGGCAAAGCCAACGAGTAGTTGATGCTTCTTTTTGCGTTTGCCGAGTGTGGCCAAAATGTCGGGATTGCGGACGAGTTTGAGCGTCATCGTTGTGCCCGATCCAGCATCCAGACACTTCTTTATTTTATGTTTTGCCACTTTCGCGGGCCGATAGTCGGATACCGCAGCCGTCATGATCGCAATATCCATTTTGGGGAACAGCTTAAGGCAGGCGCGATACATGTCTTGTGCACTGACCACCCGAATAACGGAGACACCCTTCGGATCCGGTAGTGTCACCGGTCCTGTAACGAGTGTGACCTTGGCACCTGCTTTGACAGCGGCATTGGCCAATTCAAATCCCATCAATCCCGATGAGCGATTGGAAAGAAATCGCACAGGGTCCAACATTTCCCATGTGGGCCCAGCGGTGATGAGAACGTGTTTGTTGTGGAGTGAGGTCATTGTATTACTGAAACAATATCTGTCAATTCTGGCAAGCGCCCTTCACCGGTGTAGCCGCAGGCCAAGTCGCCCGATGCGGGTGGAATAATCTGATACCCTAATTCTTTAAGCATCCCCACATTGCGTTGTGTCGCTTTATTTTCCCACATGTGCACATTCATAGCGGGGGCAAACGTTACTTTCGCGCGTGTGGCGCAGATGACTGTGCTGAGTAAGTCATCACAAATGCCATGTGCCACTTTGGCCATCACGTTCGCAGTGGCTGGAGCGACCAAAACCTGATCGGCCATATCCGCCAATTGGATATGACCGATCGTTTGTTCTTGAGTCAGATCAAATAGTTCGGTGTGAACCGGATTTTTGGAAAGCGTTTGCAACGTAAGTGGGGTTACAAATTGCTCGGCGCCCTTGGTCATCACCACGTGCACCGTGTGGCCCTCTTTCACAAGCAGGCGCACCAAGTCCGGCGTCTTGTACGCGGCAATTCCGCCAGTAATGCCCAAAACAATTGTTGCCATCGTTATTTCCAATCGTCAGCGGGTGGCGCCGGGTGGGGACCCCATTTTCGCCAGCAGCCGAGGCCCATGATTCAATTAATCTCGGAGCTTAACGACGGCGATGCCGACAAATGGGGTGATCCGGTGACAGGACCCGATGTAGCGTTAAATAACCTTGATCTTTTCTTTGCCGCCGTATGTTGTCCACCATGGCTTGGCACCTTTTTCCAGAATGCCATTCAATGCCTGAATATTTTTGACGCCACGATCTTGAAGCCATGCGGTGAATGCCGCCAAACCTTTTTTGGCATACACAGGAATACCATCTTTCCATGTGGCGCGACCGCAAAGCACGCCATTGAATGGCACGCCGGCTTCAACGGCCATCTCTAGGCTTTCACGAAACTCCGCATCAGACACACCTGCACTCAAATAAATGAATGGCTTGGTGGTGACTTTGGCGGTGGCCTTTAACAATTCAATGGCATCGTTACGGGAGTAAGCAACCCCTTTACCGGCAAACGACTGCGTATTTTCAACGAACTTCATGTTCACTGGGAATTCCACTTTCAACACATCCACACGGTATTGCGGCTTGCTGAATTCTTCCATGCTCTTGCGCACGATTTCGGGTTTGAGTTTTGCAAAGTCGAGTGACTTTTCATCCATTGCATTATGTGGGTAGCCCACAAATTCCAAGAAGAAGGGTAGGCCTTCGGCTTCGCACTCGGCACCAATGCGTTCGACCCATGCATGCTTTTGATCGTTAATTTCTTTGGGGTCAAATGGGGTGTAGTAGAGCAAAATTTTGCAGCAATCTGCGCCAGCATCTTTCAACCGTTTAACAGAGTATGTTGGCAACAAGTCTGGCAGGCGTCCTGGCTTGGTGTTGTCGTAACCACTTTCTTCATAGGCCAAAAGTAATCCGCAATTTGTATCGCACTTCTTAGCAGCTGGCAGACCCCACACTGGATCCAAGAGCATGGCGCTGGCGTGTGGTGACAAGACTTCGGTTACCGCTGTTTTAAATTCTTCCATCATGGCGTCAGTCACCGCCGATGGATCCACACCTTTATCCTTTGCAATCGCCTTCTTTAAAGAGCCGCGCTGATCCATGGCTGCAGCTGCAATGACACCTTGGGCATTAGACACCTTGGCCATATGGTCAAACTTAGATTTGCTCATTGTAATTGTCATGGGGTTCTCCTTATTTTAAGTTTTGTAACGCTTTGGCAATGCGTTGTAGTCCTGTTTGTAATTTTTGAACATCACATGCATATGAAATGCGTAAGAAGCCGGGTGCACCAAATCCTTCACCAGGGACTGTTGCGACATGGGCCTTGGTGAGCAAGTAGGTGCAAATATCTTGTGACGATGTCATCTTATTTCCATCAGAATCTGTTTTGCCTACAAATGCACTTACATTTGGGAAACAATAAAATGCACCGTGAGGTTCGGAGCATGTCACTCCCGACATGTCGCGTAGGGCGTTTAAACAAATTTGGCGCTGTTTGTTGAGTTGATCGCGCATCATGTGGACAAAGTCACGGGAGCCGTCGAGTGCTTCAATGGCAGCGTATTGTACAAACGATGTAATGTGCGTGAGACTTTGGCTCTGCCATACTTCCATAGCCTTCACGATTTCTTTTGGCGCTGCTGCAAATCCAACACGCCATCCTGTCATGGCAAATGATTTTGAAAGACCGTTTGCAATTAGTGCCATTGGTTTGATGGACGGATCCAGAGTGACAGGGCTCACAAACTCTGTGTCACCATAAACCATGTATTCGTAAATTTCATCGGACAGCATGAAGATCTTATGCTTTTTGCAGATTTCAATGAGCGGCTTCAGTTCCGCTGCTGTGTAGACCATGCCCGTGGGGTTGGATGGGCTTGTCATAATCAACATGCGTGTTTTTGAAGTGATCGCTTTTTCCAATTGTTCGGGTGTAATCTTGAGCCCGGTTT
>PCXA01000007.1:144619-228144 GCA_002796325.1 Deltaproteobacteria bacterium CG11_big_fil_rev_8_21_14_0_20_47_16
CCTGGATTGATCATGACTTGCATGCATGTGAAAATGGCTTGCTTAATACCACAAGTGACAATGATTTCTTCGGGAGCGTAATCCAGATTGTTTTCTCTTTTGAGTTTGCGAATAATCGCCGCCTTGAGTTCGGGTATGCCGCCCACAGCGGTGTAATGAGTTTTGCCACTGTTTAGGGCTTTTACACAGGCTTCACGCACATTTTCTGGAGTATCAAAATCAGGTTCACCTGCCGCCAAGTCGATAACATCAACGCCTTCAGCTTTGAGTGCTTTTGCTTTTGCCGAAACAGCAATGGTTGGTGATGGCTGAATTTGTTTCATGCGATTTGCGATCATTTGAATATCCTCTTATGGGGTCAGTTTGCTTTTTAATTTTTGTTCAACTACTGGGTGCACCATTCCTGTAATGCTACCACCCAAGGTGACAATTTCACGAATGATAGACGAGCTAATGTGTGAAAATCGTCCTTCAGTCATCATAAAGATCGTATCCAGTTCCGGGTCCAGCGCACGATTCACTAACATCATTTGAGATTCGAATTCATAATCACCGACATTGCGAATGCCGCGCAGAATTTTTTGCACACCCTTTTGGCGCGCATACGTCATGAGCAGGCCTGAAAAGGGTTCAATGATGACATTCTTATGGGTGCTGAAAATGGTTTGCATCATTTCAACGCGTTCAGCAGGTGAAAAAATGGGTACTTTGGTTGAATGTTCCGCCACGGCGACAATCACTCGGTCGAAAATCTTTAGCGACCGTTCAACGATGTTGATGTGCCCGTTGGTGGGTGGGTCGAAGCTTCCCGGGTATATGACGGTATTTTTCATACGGCGGCGGTTTATCTATATATGGGTGGGGCGTCAACTATTGATCAAAGGGCCATGCTGTCTAAAATCTTTGAAAAAGCCGTCTCAGATGGCTCGTTTAGGTCAATTTTATGGGATTTTTGCCCCATTTGAGCCTGAAGTGATGCGGGTACAGGGGGAACTTGACCGGTGGCTGGCGCGACGACTTCTGGAAATTTGGCCGGATGGGCAGTACCTAATGCAATCATTGGATGACCTGCAAATTGCTTCTGTAAACGTGTCAATGCAGTCCATGCCACAGCGGTGTGCGGATCCATCAAGTAGTGATGTTGATCCCAAACCATTTTCATTGTGGCGCGTGTTTCATCATCGCTGACCACACAACCTGAAATCATAGTGGCCATCTTGGTCGCATCTTGATCAAATAAATGGCTTAAGCGTTCAAAGTTACTGGGGTTACCCACGTCCATTGCGTTGGAAATGGTGTGGTGTGTCGCGTGTGGTGTGAATGTTCCTGATTGCAAATAGCGGGGAAGTGCGTCGTTGGCATTGCTGGCGGCGACAAAATGCGCAATTGGTGCACCCATACGCTGGGCGATGACTCCGGCAGTTAAGTTGCCAATATTTCCCGTGGGCACAACGATGACACAGTTAGGGTGTTGAAGAGCTGCAAACCAATAATAGAATGTCTGTGGAATCAGTCGCCCAATGTTGATGGAGTTGGCAGAGGTAAGGTGCCAACCCTGCGGCGCCGGTTGTGTAAGTCGCGCCTTCACTAATCGTTGGCAGTCATCAAATATCCCAGCAACAGAAACGGCCTGCACATTGCCACCCCAAGTGGCAATCTGCTGTTCTTGCACACGACTGATGCGTCCCTGCGGATAGAGAATAATCGTCCGGATTCGTTTTCGGCCATGACATGCTGCAGCCACCGCGCTCCCTGTATCACCAGAGGTCGCTGTCAATACCAGCGCTTGTTCATTGTCGCGCTCCAAGAGGGTATCAAGGATGCGCATCAAGAATTGTGCAGCAACGTCTTTGAAGCTTAGGCTTGGCCCATGAAAAAGTTCGCAGCAGGATTGGTTGTTGCCCAAGTCCTGTAGTGGGATGTCGAATGTGTAAGCGTCGTGTGTAATCTTTTTTAGAAGAGTCGCATCTAAATTGTCTTGAAACCAAATAGCAGCCAATTGTTCTGCAAGCTGCGCAAACGAAAGTCCCTTCCAGTGTTGCCATGTGGATTTTGCGATAGCTGGAATTTGTTCTGGTAAGTACAATCCGCCATCAGGTGCCAGCCCCTGAAGTAGGGCGGTCTTTAAATCGCTCACTGCACCACGCGTGCTGATGTATTTCATATGATACGGGCTCCCGGGTTGTGGAGTGTGCCTATCCAGGTGTCGGCCTTTAACCCAGCTTCAGAAAAGGCGCGCACCATTGCGATGGATATTTTTTCGATCTGGGTCTTTTCATTGCAGAGCGCCAGAACAGACGGACCTGAACCGGAAATGGTGCAGCCCAACGCGCCGGCGTTGAGGGCGGCAAGCTTAACTGTGTTGTATCCAGGAATAAGTTGCGCACGTACTGGTTCTATAATTTTGTCTTCGAGTGCGCGCCCAACATGGTGCGTATCCCCCGCAGCGAGTGCCGCAATCAGCATTGCAACATTCGCCCATTGCTGTGTGGCGTCTTTTAAAGAAACCGTTGCTGGCAAGATGCGGCGCGCATCAGCGGTGCTGACCATGTAATGAGGATGCACGACAATATAATGTAATGATGCTGGTGTATGAACATGAATCCAGTCAGCAGGGTCATGTTGACGAATCACCACAAATCCACCTAACAAGCACGGCGCTACGTTGTCTGCATGGCGTGCACCACTGACAACAGCCTCGCCGTCGAGAGCGCTCTGTAACAGCGCTTCTGTTTTAAGTGGTGATCCCAACAGTGCATTGACTGCAACGACAGCGGCAACTGCGCTGGCAGCCGAGCTCCCCAGTCCTGAACCGAGCGGAATCCCGGTGTTGCTATGGAGTGACACGCTAGCAGTAGATTGAAGTTGTGCCAAAAGTGACAACGCCGCAGCGCCCGCCGTATTCTTCAATGGATCTGTTGGAATCTTGGAGTCATCACAGGATACGGTGACTTTGCTGCCGGTGGTTGTCGTGAGCGTGGCAGTAACGGACACACATGGTTCAGCGAGTGCGAAGCCCAAGGTGTCAAATCCAGGTCCCACATTGGCAACGGTCGCAGGTGCAATGGCAGTGATTGATTTTGTCATCATTAACTCGTGAGTAAATTGGCCACTTTCAAAATATCCGCAAACACACCACCCGCAGTGACTTCCGGTCCGGCACCAGGGCCGCGCACAATGAGCGGATTTTTAAGGTAGCGTTTCGTGGTGAAGATGACCATGTTGTCGCCGCCCACCAAATTGCCAAATGGGGAATTCCTTTCAACGGCACGCAATTCAATCGCACATTTTCCATCCTTGATACGGCCAATATAGCGTAGCACCTTACCGGAATTTTTGGCAGCTGCCATTTTTTTGGCATACAATGTGTCAACCTGTGGCAACTCTTTGAAAAATTCCGCTACCGATTTGGCTTTCCATAACGCTGCGGGCAGGAGTGGTTCGATTTTCACTTTTGATAGTTCCACGTGAGCACCGCACAAACGCGCGAGTATCACGAGTTTTCGGGCGACATCCATTCCGGACAAGTCGTCACGTGGATCCGGTTCGGTATAACGCATCTCGTGTGCTTTTTTGACAATCGCACTAAAGGATTTTTCCTTTTCCAATTCGCTAAACAGATATCCCAATGTGCCCGAAAGTAGTCCTTCAATATGAATAATGTCATCGCCACTGTTCAATAAATCTTGCAACGTGGAGATGATGGGCAGTCCGGCGCCCACGCAGGCCTCACAATAATAGTATGAGTTGCGTTTGCGTACAGCCGTTTGGAGTTCGTTGTAAAATTTTTGCGACAAGGTGTTGGCCTTTTTATTGGGGGTGACCACGCTAAATCCTTTGCCCAGCCATGTCGGAAATTGCTGTGCCACCATTTCATTGGCGGTGGCGTCAACGATGATCAAGTTTTCAAGATGGCTTTCTTCAAGCATTGTGGTGAAGTGGTCCAATGTCATTTTGCTACGGCAGGCATTGAGTTGTTGTTCCCAGGTCTTGAGCGAAATGCCATCCGTATTGAATAAAAAGTGACGGCTATTGGCAATGCCCACCACCCGTAAATCCAAGTCGTTGTCGCGGTTGAGTCGTGTCTGTCCATCGCGAATTTGATTGATCAACGCTTTGCCGATGGCGCCCTTACCAATAATAGCCACATGAACATGGCGTTTGGCCAAGTGAAACGCGCCATGAATGACGTTGAGTGCCTTGATGTGATCAGTGCTGGGCACCACAAACGAAATATTTTGTTCGGATGATCCCTGTGCCACCGCAATCACATTAATATGATTGTTACCTAGTGAACTAAAAAGACGTCCCGCAATGCCTGGTGTACCGCGCATGGCAGAGCCCACCACAGCAATGACTGTAATGTCATCGAGTGTAGCGATACGCCGAATCTGTTTACGTCGGCATTCGGATTCAAATTCATTTTTCAAAACGGCAACCGCGCGCGCGGCATCGCTTTGTTTGACCACACAACAGATACTTTGTTCGCTAGATGCCTGCGAAATCAGTGTGACGTTGATGCCCGCGCGTGCGAGTGTATCAAAAAGCCGGGCAGAAATTCCAACCACACCCACCATGCCTGCGCCTTCCAACGTGAGTAGGCTCATGTCTGGAATCGATGTGATTCCTTTGATAATTGGACCACCTAAGTCAGGTTTATGGGTAATGATGGTGCCGGGAAATTTTATATTGAGTATGTTGCGCATGACGAGCGGGATGCCCGCTTCAACCGCCGGAATGACCGCGCGTGGATGCAAGACCTTGGCGCCAAAGTAGGCAAGTTCCATGGCTTCAGCAAAACTCAGTTGTGTGAGTGGAAATGCATCTTTGACCACGCGGGGATCGGCGCTCAACACGCCATCCACATCACTCCAGATTTCAATTTTGTTGGCGTCCAGAAGTGCACCCACGAGTGCAGCGGTGTAGTCTGACCCGTTGCGGCCCACTGTGGTAGGGATGCCATCTACGGTTGCGGCAATGAATCCGGTAATCACGGGAACTTTCTTCTTCCATTGTGAGGCGGCTGTTTTGGTCAGCTTGCGTGATATAGCCATATCCACATTGGCTGCGCCAAAATTGCTGTCAGTAACAATGAATTGGCGTGCGTCGGCAGCGAGTGCAGGAATCTTTTTGCTCGCGAGCATCGCGGCAATAATTTGTGAAGAAAGTAGCTCACCAAATCCAATGACACGATCTTGTGTGCGCGGACTGCACTCTTGTAAATGCGCAATACCGTCGCATAGCTCTGTGAGTTCTGAAAAGAGGTCGTGTATAGCGGCAAGTGCTATTTTTTGCTGAAATTTAGGTACCAGCGCATCCAGTGTGTGCTGATGCAATTGTATCAGGCTTTGTAATTCTTTGTGCCAGATCTTGCCATTTGAGGATTTGGCAGCGTCAATGAGTGTAAGCAAGCGGTTTGTGACTCCGTAAAGTGCAGAAACCACCACCACAACTGGGCCATTCTGATGGGCGGCTCTCACAACATCGGCCACGCGTTTGCAATTCTCAGCATTTTTAAGGGTGCTACCCCCAAATTTCATAATGTGCATAGCGCGGCCTTTTGACAGAAATTTACTTGGAATTCGAGGATAAAAAACTAATCAGTGTTTGCCCGTATTTGCGCTCATCGGTCAACTCATAACCTTCAGGTGGCGTTAAGACTTCTTTAGGAAAGTGTTCACAGATGATTTTGCCTTCTGGTGCCAGTAAACTTGCATCCACAATTTGTCGAATCGATGGATTGACCAAGTTCTTATTATAAGGGGGGTCGACAAAGATCAGGTCAAATTGTGCTGATTCCCGACCGAGTTTGGCTATTCCAGTGGCAGCTGCGTAGGGAATGAGCGTCGTTTGGGCCTCAAATTTGCAAATTGCAATGTTTTTACGAATCAACTCAATGGCTTCACGGCCAGAATCAATAAATGTGGCATGTGAAGCACCCCGCGAAAGCGCCTCCAGACCGATGTTGCCTGTCCCTGCAAAGCAGTCCAGCACACGCAAGCCTTCAACATTCCATAGAATATTGAAGATCGCTTCCTTCACTTTGTCGAGTGCAGGGCGGATGCCTTCTCCCTTAGGTGTGGCAAGTCGTAAGCTCTTTCGAGTACCGGCAATGATACGCATAATGCGTCATTTACGCGTTTTGCGCGTGACAACAAGAAAATGTTTGCGTAAAATGCCCAAAAAATTCGGAGGATTCATGAAAAAAATTATCGTCAAACTCACACTCATCACTCTTGTTGTAACACTTGCAGCTTGTTCTTCAACACCTGTGCGACGTTCTGCCAAGGAAACATGGACTGACACCATGACGGCTTCCAAAGTGCGCTACAAACTGATGAAGGATAAAGAGGTACACAAAGGTCGCATGCATGTTGAAGTTTATCGAGGTGAGGTAACTCTGACGGGACGCGCTGCAACTGAAGCTGAGAAGGCCCGGGCGGAAACACTGGCCAAATCTGTCAAACATGTGACCGGTGTTGAAAATTATGTCCATATCGTGGGTACTGGCAAGCCAGATTCCGCCGTTGCAGTTGCTGCGCCAATTACTCCAGTTGTAACAGATACCATTACGGAAAAGGTGCTCGTTAAAGAAGAGGTTGTGGTCTCCGATAATGCTATTGCAGCCGTTCCAACGGTTCGAGAATCCACTGGTAAGCCTGCACGTTTGATCCCAGGTCGTAAGGCAAGTGAGCCCAAAAAGGTGGCCAGTCGTACCAAGGCACCTGCTAAAATCGGCGAAGATGACAAACCTGCGGCTATTCGCAAAGTGCCAGCTGAACCGGCTCAGGTGGTGGGGCGGTCATCAACCGGTCTGCCTTGGGATGGTGAGGTTTACGAGGATGATACCTCCAGTGTGACACCAGTAGCGGCCTCAAAGGCCCCTGCTGAGGCAATTGCCACCCGGACGCCAGCCAAGTCTAAAGTCGATAATAAGGCCCCAGTTAGTCAGCCGACGGATGATTTGGCCGCGGAAGCCGCTCAGGAGCTCGAAAAACTCCGTTCCAAACGCTAAAAATCCTTGCCCAGTCAGCATTTGCGCGATAGTAAGCCCCCTCCTATATGAAAGGGGTTTTTATGAAGCGTTTGATGTTAGTTTTCACAATTCTACTGACTACTCTTCCTGCTTGGGCCGCACCGCAGGCTACCCCCGTCCCAACTACAGAGGTTGTCGCAGCTCCTCAAGAAGATCCCTCAGTTTCTGCTGAAGAA
This sequence comes from Deltaproteobacteria bacterium CG11_big_fil_rev_8_21_14_0_20_47_16, assembly GCA_002796325.1. Classification (GTDB taxonomy): domain Bacteria; phylum UBA10199; class UBA10199; family 1-14-0-20-47-16; genus 1-14-0-20-47-16. The sequence goes on from PCXA01000007.1 coordinate 151,832, forward strand.
GCACGATTTGAAGCCAAGGCTAAAGCGGCTCAAGAGAAGGCTGCACGCAAAGCTGCAAAAAAAGAAGCGAAGGCCGATAAATTGGCGCAAGATCGTGGTATCTTTTACACCAATGGACGCATGGATTTTGTGAAGTTAGACACCATGAAGTCCAAATTGGTGAAAGCGCGTAACCCCCAGCACCCTGCTCAAATTAGCGTAGAGCAAATGAAGTTGTATCTGTCTTCTATTATAGTTTCCGAAAACAATCTTCTTAAGAAGGCACCTGAAATTGAACGCGTCTATAATGATAGCGCAGTTGATTTTCTGGCTCCTATTATTGTGAAGGCGTTTAACAACGCCAAACCAGATGAAGCGGTTACAGTCTCATGGTTGACCAAGGATCCTTATTTTGTGATTCGCAATGATCGCATTGCCATTAGCACCATGTGGGTCCAAAACGGTCAATTGTATGTTCAGTTCAATAAGCTTCTTGCAAAGTTGGTCGGGGATACAGACAAGAAGGACAATATTAACTTCGTCGTTGGTAATGCCAAGAGCCTGCACATTAAATTGGTATCCAACGGTTCTGTTGTGGTGACCAATAAACACAAACACGAAGTGGCTATTAATATGGCAGGTGATTTTTCAAATGTGCAAACACCTGACACAGCAACGGCTCAGACAAGTACTTCCAAATCTACTGTTAAGCAGCGTTTGATGGACTTGGATCAGCTGCGCAAAGATAAAATGATTACAGAGCCAGAATACCTGTCTAAACGGAAAAAGATTTTAGATAACTTGTAATTCATCCGCGTAGGCGTTGGGGGACGCTTGAGCAAAGGAGTTGTTATGAAACAAATATACCCCCTAGGACTAATCATTGTTGCGGTTGTTGCAACAGCATGTACGCGGTATTCCTATCCATCATCGTCGGCGATGCCGGCACTATCTGCTCAAGCCAATTTGTCATCATCGACATCGCCAAATTCTCTTAAGTCTTCATCTTCTGCCAAAATTGTAGATGTTGCGTGTGTGGGCAGCGACTATCAATTACGAGTGTCGTATCAGCAAGATTTTGACAAAGTGATTCAGCAGGACTTGCAGTATCAGGTTTTTCCGGAATCAAGTGAAGAGATTAGGCAGGTAACCCATCCTACGGGAACTGTTCCTATTGAGACTGTTGCTCCTAAAGGCGAGGTTACATTTGTAATCCCCGCAACCAAATTCCAAGAATCGCAGTCTGATATTGTGTTGCGATTGCGCATCAAGAGTCAGCAGATTATCGAAGCCACGTCCCCATACGACATTATTCACGTGAGCCACGGCTGCAACTAATCCCTGTTTTTATACCACCAGTTTTTTAGGGAAACTGCCGATGATTTTGCATCCTGTTTTGGTGACCACCACGACGTCTTCAATGCGTACGCCGCCAATTCCCGGATAATAAAGCCCAGGTTCTACTGTTACCACATTGCCAGGTTTGAGCACCCATGATGCTGAGCTAATGCGGACGGGGTCTTCATGGAGTGCGAGTCCCAACCCATGTCCAGTGCCGTGGAAGAATCCAACCAGACGTCCCTTTTCAGGGCGGGTGGTAAAGCCCAATGAATTGAAAAATTCCTGAATGGCAGTATGAATGGTTTGTCCATTAACACCCGGGCGAATCATGCGTAGCGCCATTTCCTGCGCTTCACGTACGGCCAAATAAATAAGCTGAAGATCCCGGGATGGTTTGCCTTTACAGAAGGTGCGAGTGGCATCACCAAAGAACCGTGTCTCCGCATTTTGTGGAAAAATATCGACGATAACGGATTGGTGGGGGCGAACAGGGCCATGTCCTGCATTGTGGGGTTCGGTGCTATCGTCGCCGCAGGCAATAATAATTCCAGTGGGGCAGTCATAACCTTGTTGCACTAAAAAGGTCTTTGCAGCGGCATGTAAAAATTCGGACGTTAGGACCTTGCCTTTGTAATATAGCTTACTCCCCGAAATGCGGCTGGCCTTGAGAATAGAGGCCACATGGCCAATGGCCTGGAATGTGACTTTTTGGGCCGCGGCAATTTTTTGCAACTCTGTGGGCGTTTTGGTCAGGCGCTTGGGGCAAAAGGGATGAGTGCCCAAATTGACTTTGATGCCACTCTTGCGTAGTTGATCCACCAAAATGGCCGGCATATAGGGGTGGACCTCAACCGTTTTGATGCGAAAATCATTTAAAAGGGCCCGAATCATGTCGGATTCACCTAACCGGCGATTCAACGATTTCATCTTGCGGAAAAAGTCACTATAGGGAAATATGCGCCGCACTCGGGCCTTCCGCTTCATTTCATCGATTTCGGTGTTAGGGACTACGGCACAGGGTTTGCCCTGGGCTTCCAGGTAAATGATGGGATCGGCCGAGGTGGCCCCCAAGGCATAAGCAAGGTCGGGGTTTTCAGCAGGAACACCATAGATCAGTCGGTTTTTGGTCATGGCCTGATCAAAATAGGAGTTGCGTATGAAGTCAATAGTCGTTCGTTGGATTTTAGGCATTTTTATGATGATGGGCGTATGTTTTTTGCCCAGCTGTCAGCAGCACCATGCATCCAACTATCATTTTAAAAAAACCCACGTTGAAGAACAATCGCATTATACGGCAGAAGGTGTGGCGTCGTGGTATGGACCGGGATTTCAGGGACGTAAAACAGCAAGCGGTAAGCGTTTCAACACACACAACCTCACAGCTGCTCATCGCACGCTACCATTTGGAACCAAGGTGCTAGTTACCAATCTTGAAAATGACAAAACCGTTGAAGTAGAGATTAATGATCGCGGTCCAGTCAAAAGGACCAAGCGCCTTATCGACTTGTCTCATGCGGCCGCAAAAAAGCTGGGATTTGCCTCCGCCGGAATTACAAAGGTGCGTGTGGAAGTGATTGAGAAAGATAAAATCGATGGCTGAAGCTGAAATTCCAAAAGCCTATGCACCACAAGATGTGGAGCCTCGTTGGTACGCCAGTTGGGAAAAAGCTGGGTATTTTACAGCGCCCCAAACAGGCGCCAATCCGTTTTGTATTGTGATTCCGCCGCCAAACGTGACCGGATCGCTTCACATGGGCCACGCCCTTAATAATACCTTACAAGATACGCTGACCCGCTGGCACCGCATGAAGGGGGACGCCACACTTTGGATGCCGGGAACTGACCACGCCGGGATTGCCACGCAAAATGTGGTGGAACGTGAATTGCTTAAAAAAGAGAAGATACGTCGCCATCAAATTGGGCGTGAGGCCTTGATCGATCGCATTTGGAAGTGGAAGGACCAATACGGCGATCGGATCATCTCACAGCTCAAGGCGATTGGGTCATCATGTGATTGGACACGGACGCGATTTACGATGGATGAGGGTTTGTCCAAGGCGGTGCGTGAAAACTTTGTGCGTCTGTATGATGATGGGTTGATTTACCGTGGCAAATACATCGTGAACTGGTGTCCGCGGTGTCAGACTGCGCTCGCCGATGACGAAGTGGAACACGAAGAAAAGAAAAGTCACCTCTGGCACATTCGCTATCCCTATGTGGATAATCCCAAAGATGGTATTACGGTTGCCACCACGCGTCCCGAGACACTTTTGGGAGATACGGCGGTGGCCGTCAATCCCAAGGACGATCGTTATCAAAATTTAATCGGTAAACAGGTCACGTTGCCTGAAACGGGTCGCAGCATTCCGATTGTGGGCGATGACTTTGTAGATGCATCGTTTGGAAGCGGTGCTGTTAAAGTCACACCAGCTCATGACCCCAACGATTTTCAAATTGGCCAACGTCACAATTTGCCGCAACTCAATATTATGAATGCGGATGCAACCATTGCAGATACCGCACCCGAGAAATATCGGGGACTCAAGCGAGAAGACTGTCGTAACCAGCTTCTGCAGGATTTAACGGATCATGGTTATTTGGTGAAGACGGAAGACCACACCCATTCGGTGGGGCATTGCTATCGGTGCCATACAGTTGTTGAACCATGGTTGTCCGATCAGTGGTTTGTGAAGATGCAGCCACTTGCAAAGATGGCGATTGCAGCAACCAAGAATGGCAAAGTTAATTTTCATCCCAAGCGATGGACTGATTTTTATCTCTCATGGCTCGAAAATGTGCGCGATTGGTGCATTTCCCGTCAGATCTGGTGGGGGCATCGCATTCCCGTGTGGTATTGTCAGGCGGGTAAAAATTGTAAACCCATTGTTGCGACAATGGATCCTGAGAAATGCCCTCATTGCGGCAGCACCGCTTTGGAGCAAGATTCAGATGTTTTGGACACCTGGTTTTCATCGGCCCTCTGGCCATTTTCGACATTGGGATGGCCTGATAAAACACCCGAGTTGGAGACGTATTATCCTACCAGTGTATTGATCACGGATCGTGGCATTATTTTCTTCTGGGTGGCGCGCATGGTGATGATGGGAATGTACCACATGAAGAAAGAGCCGTTTAAAGATGTGTACATCAATGGCACTGTTCTGGATAAATTTGGTCGTAAGATGAGTAAGTCTCACCCCGAGACGTGTATTGATCCATTGGACATTGTGGCGCGCTACGGTGCAGATGCCATGCGTTATGCGCTGGTGCAGTTGACAACCGAAGGGCAAGATATTGCACTAGATGAACAGAAGTTTGAAGTGGGGCGTAATTTTTGTAATAAGATTTGGAATGCAGCACGGTTCATTCAAATGCAGGAAGCAAGCGCTATTGCGGGTGATGCGATTGAGTTGTCGTTTGCAGATAAATGGATTTTGAATCGTCTGCATCACGCCATACATCGCATTACAACTGCACTTGAAAATTATACATTCGATGATGTGGCTAAGACACTTTATGATTTTGTCTGGCGTGACTATTGCGATTGGTATGTGGAATCGATCAAGCCTATCTTACAAGGGCCGGATAGTATTGCCAAGAAGTCGACGATGGCCACAATGCGTCAGGTATTTTTGACGGCACTACAGCTGATGCATCCCGTGATGCCATTTATTAGTGAAGAGCTTTGGCAATCCTTGGGAGGCGAAGGTTCGGTGATGGTCAGTGCATTTCCAATGCTGAATGCGCCAGCGCCTTACGCACCCGAAGCGCAGGATTTTGAATTGATGAAGAGTGTGGTGTCGGTAATGCGGAATGTACGTGGAGAATATCAAGTGCCACCATCGCAAAAAGTAGATGCTGTTTTTAAATCCACCCCTAGTGAACAAAAAATACTACTGGCGCAACTTGACTACATTCAGCGCCTAGGCGGCATTGATAACTGGTCTGCCGTGGGTGCAGATGCTGTGTTTGACAATACAACAGCCGTGGCCGTAGTGAGTCAGGGAATTGAGCTTGGCTTCCCGGGATTAGTCGATATTGAAAAGGAAAAGGTACGTCTGAACAAGGCGATTGATAATCTCAAAAAGATGGTAAAGTCTGTTGAAGGAAAGTTGGCTAACAAAGGATTTGTGGATCGCGCACCCGCAGACGTGGTGGCCAAAGAACGTGAACGCTTGGCGCAAAATTGTGCGGAGTTATCCAAACTAGAAGACGCATATAAGCGACTCTTATGAGCAACGACCGCGATATTACAGTAAAAATGCAAGCCAAACGGCATGTGACAGCTAGTCGTACAGCAATAAAATCTCCACTTGCAACTCTGATTCAAATGGCGCTTGCTGAAGACATCGGCAGTGGTGATGTTACGACCAAAGCTATTGTGGATCCCAAGCTTCAAGCACGTGCGATTATTGAATCTCAGTCTCCATTAGTCTTGTGTGGAATGGATGTTGCCCGAAAAGTGGCGCATACAGTGGATGCGCGTCTTACATGGAAAGCTTTTAAAAAGGATGGCGATTTTTGTGAAGCAGAGGAACCCTTAGCAGAACTTTCTGGAAATGCATCGAGTCTTTTGGTGGCAGAGCGAACAATGCTCAATTTTTTGCAGCATCTATCGGGAATTGCAACTCAAACGCACAAGTATGCAGATGCCATCAAACATACCAAAGCCAAAGTGACTGATACACGTAAAACAATTCCGGGTTATCGTGAATTAGCCAAGGCAGCAGTGTTAGCCGGTGGCGGTGTGAATCATCGCATGGGATTATATGATCGATACCTCGTCAAAAATAATCACATCGACATGGCTGAATCTGTTCCCGATGCATTGGAATCCATTCGTATGCACGGTAAGCCAGGGATAATGCTTGAGGTAGAGTGTCGTGATTTCGATGAGCTGGAAGAGGCGATTGAGTTTGGTGCGAAAATGGTTTTATTGGATAACTTTCCAATTGATGACGTACGTAAGGCAATCCGCTTGGTAGCGGGGCGTGTTCTGGTGGAAGTCTCTGGCGGTATTACACTTGATAATATTGTGTCATACGCTGAATCTGGCCCCAATTTTATTGCTGTCGGTGCACTCACTCATTCGGCGCCCGCAGTGCCCATTCATATGTTGATTGAACCCATATCGTAGGTAATCTTGTTGTGAGTACATCTCTCTACATTCATATCCCTTGGTGTCTGCACAAATGTAGCTACTGCGACTTTTATTCGCTGCCCTCAGCATCAGATGCGGTGCCTGGCTCAGGTTATGTGGATCGCTTGATTGAGGAAATAAATGTATCTGCGATCAACGGAACACTCCACTCCATCTTTCTTGGTGGTGGTACACCGTCTATGATTGCGCCAAGTGACTTGGGGCGATTGCTTAATAGTATTTCAAAAAAATATGATATGCCTTCTGAGATTACACTCGAAGCAAATCCTGAAACTTTGAATGAATCCGTTCTGCGTGAATTGCGTGCAGTGGGATTTACACGCCTGTCATGTGGAGTGCAGTCATTTGATGCAGGGCAGCTGCAATTTTTAGAGCGTGTGCACTCTGCAGACAAGGCGCGCGACGCATTGCGCGCCGCCAGTCGCGCTGGTTTTGAAAATCGCAATCTGGATTTGATTTACACGCTCCCCAGTCAAACGATGGCCGATCTTGAAAATGATTTGCATGACGCCATTGCTCTGGAGCCCACCCATATTTCGGCGTATCAACTGATTGTAGAGCCTGGAACGCCATTAGAACGCAAAGTGGAGAGTGGTGATGTGACACTCCCTGATGAAGAAATTGCCATTGCCATGTGGCACCGCGTGCGTAAAATTTTGGGTGAGGCAGGGTATACAGCATATGAAGTTTCCAATTTTGCCCAGCCAGGTTTTGAATGTATACATAATGTTCATTATTGGGAATGTGGCGACTACTTGGGAATTGGAACGGGTGCGGTCTCACGCATTGGTCAACATCGCTGGCGTCGTGCGCGCAATACCAAATCCTATATGATGGGTGAGTTGCATGTGGATCAGGAAGAATATCTCACCGATCAAGAAATGCGTACGGAGGTCTGTATGTTGGGGTTGCGTATGACGTGTGGACTTGATCTGGAAAGGTTTGAATCGCGTTTTGGAAAATCATTTGAATCATTTTACCCTGGTAGAATTGCTGCATGGAAAGAAAAGGGCCTAGCCACCGGCGATTCTCATCTTCAGCTAACACCTTCTGGAATGCTCTTGTTAGATAGTCTTGTGAGCGAATTAGTCTAGTCGAACCCCGTTTTAAGGTCAAAATTCATGGGAATTTCTGTGTTACCATCCAAAGTGACATTGGCCAGTATGACATCGGTAGAACAGCGATCGGAAAACCACAATGCAGACCCGTTTGTTGTATAGAAAGCAAATGTACCATTCCCCAAATCTATGGAAGGAATGGTATTATCAAATGGGTCTTGTGAATCCACCACAATCAATACAAGGTTGTCGTTGGTATCAGATGTAATCTGCGCCATGTTGACTTGGCAGTCATGTGATGCTGGGTCGGCATTAAAAGGTGCCCTGTATAAGATGTGAAGTGCGGCAAGTGGTTTTACACCAAGGTTAACTGAATCCCAATTGCCATTAGAGACAGCCAAGTCATAGTTAGGTTGGTTAATTGAATGATAGTTACGCAATGCAACAGCCTTAATCATTGCCTCTTTGAAAGTCAGATGCGTACCAGCCAGAGTGGCAGCATCGAGTCGATGGCCAAAACTTTGGCCATTGGCGCCTTCAAATGCGCGGAACATGGCAGGCAGTGTTGAAATATGTCCATCAGATATCAATGCATAGAATTCAAATGTTCTATATGGCTCAATGTCGTTTGATGTTGTGTTTAATGGCACTGTCCATTTACGTGGTTGATTTTCAATGGTCCGACTTTGAACGCGACGCGCATCTTCACCCACAAAGAAGTAGTTACCTACAAAATCAGCAGTACCTTCTATGAATGCTTTGTTTGTAGTAACTCTTGCGCCACCAGCGCCAGAGCAGCTCGGACACATTGCGGCTTGAATGGCGTGTGTCAGTTCATGTGCAACAACATCGCCCGCAACTTCGAGGACTGGTGGGTCATCATATTCTTCGCCAAAGACTAAAAGGCCATTGCTGTGAAAGTAACAACCAATGACGCTAGCATGTTCGTCAGTATTCCTGCAGCGCTGGTTGGCATTGGTGAAATAAGCAATGTTATACGCTGCAGTCTTGTCAGGCATTGCCTGTAGCTGTTCCTTTGTTGGTGTACCGTCATTGCGACTATCGATGAGGTCTTGCACCGTCATTTGTGCCACAATGACATTTGTAAATCCTTTCGCAGACATTTTTGTGGAGAGATCGTTCAGTTGATCGCGTAGAGTAAGAACAGGTGAACGTCCTAATCCCAATGCAGGGTCAAATTCTGTGGTGTTGCAACTCCCTGCGCCATCGTCAGACAATCGATCATTTTCACAAATAACTGCCCATGATTGTTGTCCCAGTGGTGTAAGTACGTTCCGGGAAGTTTTTGTATGAGTGACACGCTTGCTGGCGTTAGCAGATGGTGCTGCTGATGATGATGATGATGCAACGACTTTGAGTTCTTTTCCAACAACGACAATGGCATGAATGGTACTAGCGCTTGCCATTAAGCGAATGGTCATTATTCCTGCATCCATATTTAGACTGCCAATGATGGGTATCCATGTCGGATCGCCTGTACCCACATCATCGGCCATTTCATCTCCTTCAATTTTGACTTTGACATAAACAGCTTTGCCGCTCGAAAACGCCTTTTCGAGTAATTGTTTATCGAATGGAATGGAAAGTGTCATTGGAGCGTCTGCTTTGACACTTTGGATGTTTGAAAATGTGATACTGACCGGAGATGAAATCGCCTCTGCATTGCCAATATCTGAAATATCAACAGAACTATTACCATCCAATGTAATATCTAGTGATTTATCGAAACTACCTTCTGAAATTGAAATACCTGCACCGCTGTCACTGAGTGTGGAGTTGCCGCCAGAAGTTTGGTTGGATGCTGGGATTGATGTGGCTGTTCCACCACCACTGCATGATTGCATCATCAATAATGGCCCCACTACTAAGAGCAGGTGACAAATTATGTTCTTCAGGGATGATTTCATAGTGTTTGTAATTGTACGGGGTAGGTGGGGGGGGTGGGCTAGCCAATCGTTTGGCATAAAAAAAGGCCCCCAAAAATGGGGGCCTTTTTTATAACAAAATCAGTGTGTTAGACTATTTCTTTGCTAAAAATTCACAACCAGTTGGTGGATTTGGGCTGGTCTGCATTTGATCGCAGGTCCATTTGCCCAAGCCTGCCACACAAGCATCCAGTTCTGACTTGGTTACTGTGGGGAAAGGCTGACCATTTTTTCCTTCAATGACCTGAGTTGAAAGGGCCTTTTCACAGTCATCCATGGTAGGTCCACCCTGGGGTAGACATTCAATCATCTTGGCGCACATGGCCTTTGGTAAGACTTTGGCGACTTCTTCCTTGGGAAGCGAGCCACCCTTACTACAAGCCACGGTGGCAAGCCCAACTGCTGCCAATGCGGCCATAACGAAATATGCTTTTTTCATAATTCCTCCTTGGGAATAGGGGCGGCATTAGCATGGCCTTGTGCAGAGACCAAGAAAAAACTGAAGCCAAATGGGCAGGTCCTATCCTTGACACGTCCGAGATGGGTTGTTAGACCCCCAAGTCTAAAACTATATGCATCTCATGAACTTACAATTAACGGAACGAGAAGCGCTGGTGTTGCGTATGTTGGTGGAGCGTTATTTACATCATGCAGAACCAGTTGGGTCGCAGGCGCTTGCCGAGGACTTATTAGCGCAGGGCATTACGTTGTCATCAGCGTCAGTGCGTAGCACACTGGGTACATTGTCTTCTGCAGGATTTTTGGAACAGCCCCATACTTCTGCGGGGCGAATTCCCACACGTGATGGGCTGACGGTTTATGTCCGCCATCTCATGCAGCCCAAAACTTTAAGTAACGGTGAAGTAATGGCCATTCAAAATCATTTATCATCTCAAACAGGGGACTTGGTGACTGTATTGCGTGAGACCTCGCGTCTGCTGAGTCAACTTTCTCAATATGCTGCTGTTGTGATGACGCCTCGTACCGAAGTTGTACGCATTAAACATATTGAATTTGTGCAATTAAGCGCACGTCGTGTTTTGGGAGTATTGGTAGCTCAAAACGGTACTGTCTTTAATCGCCCTATGGACGCCGATTCTCAGATGACATTGAGTGATCTCGAAAGAATGACTAACTACTGCAATATGTTTTTCTTTGGACTTACAATCGAAGAGGCTATTGAGAAAGCCCACACTGAAATGCGTGAGGCAAGCCGTGCCTATGATGAAATTTTAGGACGTGCATTGGCAATGTCTACACAAGTTTTAGAATGCAGCGCAGGTAATGAGGTTATTATTGATGCCCCTTGGGGTGTGTTAGATCAGCATGCATCAATGCCAATGCTACAAGTGCGTCGGCGCTTGGCGATTCTGCAGGAGAAAACGCGTCTGGTTCAGGTCATGCAGCAGTTCCAAGAGGCAGGGAAGGCACATGTTGCTGTGGGATGTGATGATCCTCAAGATCCATTACATGAATGTGGCATGGTGACTGCACCATATTCCGAGGGGAAAACAGTGTTGGGGTGTATTGGTGTGTTGGGTCCGACTCGCATGGATTATTCTCGCGTGGTACCAATGGTTGAGTCTGCCGCGCAGTATATCGGTGAATGGTTAACAGGAAAATAATTATGACAGAAAAAGCCAAAACGAAAGTGGATGAATTGAGGGATGCCTTGAAAAAGCGTAAAGAAGTAGAAGAAGCGAATGTCGACTCAGAAGATGCTACAGTTGAGGAAAATAGCTTAGAGGGTGAATTGAATGCTGCTCGTGAAGAGGCGAAGGAACACTACGACAAGCTTCTGCGCGTTATGGCTGATTTTGATAATTTTCGTCGTCGCAATGAAAAGGAAAAGAAGGAAGCTATCAAGTTTGCAAATGAAGAACTGATACAAGAACTTCTGACGGTAATGGACCATATGGACCAAGCACTTTCCCACATCAAGCAAAGCGACAGTGCCGAGGCAAAAAATTTGGCGCTGGGTGTGGAGCTGGTAGTTAAGCAGCTTGCAAGCACACTAGAGAAATACGGGCTCAAACCCGTGGATGCAGTGGGTCAGGTGTTTGATGCCAAACTCCACGAGGCATTACAGATGGTGGATGCTGAAGATGTTGCCCCAGGTACGGTTGTTGCGCAACATAGGCGGGGTTATTTATTGGGGGACCGTTTGTTACGTCCGGCATTGGTTGATGTTGTTCGTGAAAAATAGATTTTTACAGGGGGATATATGAAGCGGTTGTTATGTGTTGTAGCGGTTTCGGTATTGGCGCTCAGCCATTGTGCTACGAGTGGAAATAAGTCGAATGGTAGTGGACAGTCTGTTAAGCCAACCAAAGGGACTTTTAGAATCGGTGTTGTCTTGCCACTATCTGGTAAGTATAAACTGTACGGCGAGTCTGCATTTCATGGCATTGAATGTGCTGCTGGCGTAGTTGACCCATGTACCAGTCCAATTCATGTTGAGTTGATTGTTAAAGATTCACGTGGTGATGCTGCGACCGCGGCAACAGCGGTTGAAGAATTGGTCGCTCAAGATCATGTTATGGCAATTATTGGTCCTCTGATGAGTCGTGAAGTGATTGCAGCCGCTCAGAAGGCGCAGCAACTGCAAGTTCCCCTTATTAGTCTCAGTCAAAAAGACGGTGTAACAGACATTGGTAATTTTATTTTCCGGGTGGCATTAAATACATCATCACAAGTTGATACGTTAGTGGATTATGCTGTAAAGCAGAAGGGCTATAAAACGTTTGGCATTTTGTATCCTACCAATGCTTATGGTTTAACATTTCGTGCTGCGTTCGCAGAAGCTGTGACCAAAGCGGGCGGCAGGGTTGTTGCAGAACGTGGTTATGGGGAAGAAATTGCAAATATAGTGGATGCATCGAGCCAGCAAGATGCACCACCTGTTGTTCGGTCTAGGAGTGGTGTTGGAACAGATGGTACTTGGCATGAAGCTGGGAAGAGTACACGCAGCAGTGTGCCAATTGGTTCAGAGATACCGGTTGAAGGAATGAGTGTGCGGCCAAAAATCCCAACAATTAAAGGCGCTGAAGTTATTTTTATTCCCGATTCTTACCGTGCCGTAGTCAATATGGTTCAATATGGTGATGCGGACATGTTTAAGGGGGTACAGCTATTGGGTACCAACCGTTGGGATGAAAGTGGTTTGCTTGATGTGGCATCCAATGTTGATGGTGCTGTGTTTGTTGATGGTTTTTTTGCCAACAGTGACAACATTGGTGTTCAAAAGTTTGTAGAGACGTTCCGACAGGCATATCAAATCAAGCCAACAATTTTGGAAGCACAGGCATATGATGCAACCCTCATGGTTGAAAAGGCGATTGAACGTGGTGGACGCAAACCAGCCAGCATGCGCAATGCACTTGATAATTTGTCCAACGTCAAAGGTTTGATTGGACGTATTAGTTTTGGACCTGGTCGTGATGCAGAGAAGCAGCTGGTGCTATTGACAGTTTCCAATGGTTCTATTGTCGAATTACGAAAGTAATCCATGCAAGAATTTGAATTTATTCATCGTGTGACTGATATGCTACCAAGCCAGGCAGAGGGCTTGTTGTGTGGTATTGGTGACGATTGTGCTGTATTTGCTGGAAATGGTGGGCGAGATTGGCTCATTTCTACCGATGGATTTACCGAAGGTGTGCATTTTCAGGCTGCATGGGCATCTCCTTCAGATATTGGACGAAGATGTTTGGAAGCTGCAGTGAGTGACATTGCTGCGATGGGTGGTCGTCCTCGTTACGTCATGGTTTCAATTTCAATTCCAAACACCATGAGTGAATCTGATGCGATGGCATATATGCAGGGCATTTCTGCATCGGCAGCAGATTACCAAATGATTATCATTGGTGGGGATACAACAACCTCTAAGCAGGGACTGCATTTGGCGATTACAGTGATTGGTGATGTTCGGCATGGTGCTTCACTGTATCGCAGAGGCGCACGTGTGGGAGATGTGGTGTATGTGACAGGTGTTTTGGGTGGATCTATGGCGGGGTTGAATGTTCTGGAGACAAAACGTACTGGATATCAGGAAGAAGTGAATCGGTTTCTTCGCCCAACGGCACGTGTGGCAAGCGGTGCCTGGCTTTCGGATACAGGTTGCGTAACTAGCATGATTGATGTGAGTGATGGGTTGATTCAAGATTTGGGTCATGTGGCAAAGGCCAGTGGTGTAGGTCTTGTGGTTGAGTCTGGTAGTATTCCATGTTGGCAAACCGAAAAGGGTGCGGTTAACATTGAGACAGCATGTGCCAGTGGTGAAGAATATGAACTGGCATTTACTGTAGATGGTTTACGAGATAGTGCATTTCAGCGTCTTTTACCGGCAGCTCTTGGTCAATTGGGACATCCCATTACACGTATTGGACAGGTAGTTGCAGGATCTGGTGTTATTGTGCGCAAGCCAGACGGTGGTGTGTTGTCCTTGGATAAGTCAGGGTATGCTCACTGTATTGGTAAATCTGCATGAATATTGAATATAGAATAGCGCTTTTGGTGGTACTCATTTTTTGTTCAGCTTTTTTTTCTGGAACAGAAACAGCTCTGTTTTCATTATCACGTCTTGAGCTTGAGCGACTTCGGGATTCACCGCGTCCCATGGCGGCTGGCATGCTCACGCTTCTTAAGCGTCCACGACAGGTCCTAACCACCATTTTGTTTGGGAATGAATTGGTTAATATTTCAATCGCAATGGTTTTTGGAACTATTGTGTACGATTATTGTGGTCACTTGGGATGGAGATGGACCGCTCTTATTTCGGCTTGCGTTGCAACTCCAATACTCTTGTTGTTTGGTGAAATGATTCCCAAAAATTTGGCACTGCGTTATGCACCTATTTTGGCACCCATTTTATCTGTGCCGTTGCGATGGTTTTATTGGGCGATTTCACCGATAAGGGTTGTGCTATCTGGAATTGCTAATTGGTGTGTGCGTCGCTTTGGTGGCGATCCAGATATGGCCAGCCCATTGATCATGGAAGAAGAGTTTCGGCGATTGGTGGATTTGGGCGTTGCCGGAGGTGCAATTAAAACAACTGAACATGACTTGATTGACCAGGTTTTTGCATTTGGCGACACCCGTGTTCAAGAATGGGCGACTGCAATTGATCAGACATTCTCCATTCCACTCAAAGCCTCCTTTGATGAAGCAGTTGCAATGGTGCGTGAATCAACTTATTCGCGAGTACCCGTGTATCAGGATAATCCGAATGATATTGTTGGAATGATTTATACACGTGATTTACTGGTTTCATGGCACCATCGCCGTATGGGACGCATGCGCGAGCTAGAGGAAATTGTAAGGCCAGTACTGTTTATGCCGTTCAATACCCGTGTTGAAGATGCGCTTCGTGATTTTCAAAAATCAAAAATTCATTTGGCTGTTGTGACAGATGAACAGCAGGTTGCTGTTGGTATTTTGACCATGGATGAGCTGCTAGATCGACTCTTTGGTTTGAAAGGTCAATCATGAGCTTAGTATTTGTTATTATTTTATTAGTGTTTTGTGTTGTTTCGGAAAGTTTTTTTTCAGGGACCGAAATTGCCATGGTCTCGGCAGATCGCCTACGTCTAAAGGCGCTAGCAGCCAAGGGGTCTTCTCGTGCGAAGTTGGCTTGTTGGTGGATGTCGCATCCCGCAAAGCTTTTTAGTACCACATTGATTGGGACCAACTTATCTACAGTTTTGGCTTCAACAATTGCGACTATTTTTCTGATCACGAACTATGGCGAGAAGTATGGCCCTCTAGCTATTGCCATTGCACCAATAACACTCGTATTTGGTGAGATCATTCCAAAAAGCTTGTTTCAGTCTTATGCAACGCCAATTGCATTGCGCGTATCCCCGATTCTAACTTCATTTTCTACATTGTTTTTTCCAGCAGTATGGATCTATTCCAAAATCACCAATTTTCTATTGGGTGGTGTACGTGAATATAGTGGTACCGAAAAGCCTCTGGCGCGTGAGGAACTCCAGTTGTTGATTACCTCAAGCACACATCCCGAAAGTGATTTGCGTCCGATTGAACGCACAATGATTAAGCGGATTTTGAAGCTTGCAGAGAAGCGTGTGCGGCATATTCAAATTCCTACAACGGATATGGTAGCAGTCCCGACAACAATGCCAGCCTCTGAGGCGGAGCATATTTGTGATATGACGGGGTACTCGCGGTTACCTGTATATGAAGATCGACCCTATCAATTTGTGGGTATCTTACATGACGTGGATTTGATCGATGGTGTTGATCATCGCCCCTTATCAGAGCTGATTCATCCACCGCTATTTGTGCCTGAAGAGATGCACTTGAATGATCTGTTTTTGCTTTTTCGTGAACGAAAAGAGGAAATGGCGTTAGTTGTTGATGAATTTGGCGGAGTTTCAGGTTTGGTGACACTCTCAGATGTTTTTGAAGAGGTGGTAGGTGAAATTCGTGATGAAATGGATTTAACCCGTAAGCGTTATCATGCGCTAGGACGCGACCACTATTTGGCCAGTGGTCGACTTGAAATTGTAGAAGCCAATGAAAATTTGTTTTTAAGAATTCCATTGGGAGATTATTCAACTATTGCAGGATATTTGTTGTGGCATTTTGGACGGTTGCCCAAGGTGGGTGAGTCAATTGATATTGGAGCGTGGCATTATGTGATTCGTGCGGTCAGTCCGCGAGCCATTTTAGAAATCGAAATTAGTCGTGCACAAGACTTATAACTGAGGAGAACAGTATGGCACATCAACCAAAAGGAGGACGCCTACCATTTGGTGTTATCGCACCAGATTTTACGCTCCGTGCAACCGATGGTAAGGAATACAGTTTGCACCGTCAAAAGGGACAATACGGAACGGTTGTAATATTCTCATGCAATCACTGTCCCTATGTGCAGGCCTACGATGAACGAATTAACGCATTAGCCGGAACATACATGCCAAAGGGAATTCAATTTTTTGTCATTAATTCGAATGATGAACATGTTTATGCAGATGACAGTTTTGAAATGATGCAGAAGAAAGTGATTCAAAATGCATTAGTATACCCATACCTACACGATGCGACTCAACAAGTGGCTGTTGAATATGGTGCAGGTTGCACACCTGAAGTATTTGCGTTTGATGATCATTTACGATTAATTTATACGGGTCGAATTGATGACAATATGGATCAACCGGAAAAGTCCACCCAGCGCTATTTGCGAGATACGTGTGAAGCTATGTTGGCTCGGCGCCATCCCGAAGTTCGTGAAGTGCATCCAATTGGTTGTAGCATCAAATGGAAAAGGTAACGCCAAAGTGCCCCATATTTTATGAATGTGGCGGCTGCCAATTGCAGGATATGGCATATGCTGATCAACTGCAATTAAAGTATGTGGCGGTATGTGAGGCCTTAACGCAAATTGCCCAGCTTCGTTCGCCAAATGTTTTACCAACAGTTGCTGCATCTCATCCTTGGCATTATCGAACACGCATAACGTTGCATTGTGATCGCAATGGGCGCATTGGTTTTTATCGTAGGGGAACTCATGATGCGATTGAATTTGATGAGTGTCCTATTGCTGCACCAGGAGTTAATGCAAAACTAGCTGCAGAAAAGAAGAAGATCACAGGACGTCCTGGGCACTACGAAGTGCGTATTGATGATGGTGAAGGATTTACGCAAATCAATCCTGAACAGAATAAGGAGCTACAGCAGTTGTTATGTGATGGACTATCGGGACGGTCTGCAACGGTAGTTGTGGAGCTGTTTTGCGGGAATGGTAATTTTAGCTTTCCCATCGCTCCATTGGTTGGCAAACTTTACGGGTGTGATTCTCACGAAGGCTCAATTACAGCAGCAATCGCTCAAGCTAAATCCCAAAAAGTAAAGAATGTGCAATTTGCCGCAGCCGAGTCGCACAAGTTTATGCGGACTCTACAAAATCAGGGTGTGAAAGCAGATGGTTTGGTTTTAGATCCACCACGTCGCGGAGCCCCTGAAGTGATTCAGTCAATTTTAGAAATGCTGCCACAGTGGATATGTTATATTTCATGCAATCCCGAAACATTTGCCTCTGACTTAAAGGCACTTTGCCAGGGTGGTTACAGGTTAGAATCCTGCCAACCCGTAGATATGTTTCCACAGACGAATCATGTTGAAACGATTAGTTGGTTGTCGCGGTAATTACTGACCCAGCAAATATGCAAACATGAGTGGGGCAACGATTGTGGCATCGGACTCAATGATGAACTTGGGTGTTTCTGCGGCCAATTTGCCCCAGGTGATTTTTTCATTGGGAACGGCACCAGAATATGAGCCATAGCTCGTGGTAGAATCGCTAATCTGACAGAAGTAGCCCCAGAGTGGAACGCTTGTGCGCTGCATATCTTGGTGTAACATGGGAACGACACAGATGGGGAAGTCGCCTGCAATACCGCCACCGATTTGGAAGAATCCGAGTGATGTGTTCTTTGTGGTTTCGGTATAATAATCTGCCAACCACTTCATAGTTTGAATGCCGCCCTTAACAGTGGTGACATTTTTGACATTTCCTAACATGCAGTGTGCAGTGTACATATTGCCTAATGTGGAATCTTCCCAACCCGGTACAAAGATGGGCAGATTTTTTTTGCTCGCTGCAACCATCCAAGAATCTTTAGGATCAATTTGATAGTGCTTTTCAATCGCACCACTGCGTAAAATTTTATACATGAATTCGTATGGGAAGTACTGCTCACCCTTATTGTCAGCCATTTTCCATTCTTCCAAAACGACTGCCTCAATGCGACGCATGGCTTCGCCTTCGGGAATGCAGGTGTCGGTGACGCGATTTAAATGGCGATCCAGCAGCTTTTGTTCATCAGCTGCAGTGAGGTCACGATAATGGGGAACGCGTTCGTAGTGGTCGTGCGCTACTAGGTTGTAAATATCTTCTTCCAAATTAGCACCTGTGCAGCAAATGGCATGCACTTTGTCTTGGCGGATCATTTCAGCCAATGTCAGTCCCAATTCGGCGGTACTCATGGCTCCTGCGAGCGTCATGAACATTTTGCCACCTTTGGCCAAATGGGCCTCATAGGCCTTCACCGCGTCCATGAGTGCCGCAGCATTAAAGTGACGGTAGTTGTGCTCGATAAATTGTGAAACGGGACCTTTAGCCATGATGCGCCTCCTTGATTCTGTTTGCGTGATAAATATAGATGCTGTAAAGCCTCGATTAAACCGATCTGTCAAGAAATTCTGAAAGGATGATTCCCATGGCACAGCTCAAAACCACTGATTATTTCAACATTAGCGGGCTTTTGACGGATGACGAAATTCAAATTCAGAACATGGCGCGTGATTTTGTGGTGGATGAAGTTCTGCCGGTGATTACGCAACATTATCGTGATGGCACGTTTCCCATGGAGCTGGTACCTAAGATGGGGCAGCTGGGATTTTATGGTGCCAATCTGCCAGAGGAATATGGCTGTGCGGGCTTGAATAACGTTGCCTACGGTATTTTGATGCAAGAGTTGGAGCGCGGTGATTCCGGTGTTCGCAGTTTTGCGAGCGTGCAGGGTGCACTCGTGATGTATCCGATTTTTGCGTATGGTTCTGAAGAGCAAAAGAAGCATTGGTTGCCTAAACTGGCCAAGGGCGAGAAAATCGGATGCTTTGGTTTAACGGAGCCCGATCATGGGTCTGACCCTGCGGGCATGGAAACCAAGGCACGTCGCGATGGCAACGACTGGGTGTTGCATGGGGCCAAGATGTGGATCACGAATGGAACCATTGCTGACGTAGCGGTGGTGTGGGCCAAAGATGAAGCGGGTGTGGTGCAAGGATTTTTGGTGGAGAAGGGCATGAAGGGATTTTCGGCGCCTGAAATGACCGGGAAATTAAGTCTGCGCGCATCGGTGACATCGGAGTTGGTGTTGGATGAGGTGCGTGTACCCGATGCCACGCATCGCTTGCCCAAGACACAGGGACTTAAATCCGCACTGGGGTGCTTGACGCAGGCACGTTACGGCATTGCGTGGGGTGGTGTGGGTGCTGCGATTGCGTGTTATGAATGTGCGCTGGAATACGCCAAGAGTCGTGTGCAATTTGACAAACCGATTGCAGGGTTTCAATTGGTGCAGCGTAAACTGGTGGAGATGCTAACCGAAATTACAAAAGGGCAGTTGTTGGCATTGCAACTTGGTCGCCTCAAAGACAAAAATGAAGCCAAATTTTTTCATGTGTCGATGGGCAAGATGAATAATATTCAACTCGCTCGCGACTGCGCGCGCACCGCACGCGAAATTTTAGCAGCGAATGGTATTTTGGATGAGTACCCTGTGATGCGCCACATGATGAATATTGAATCGGTCTACACCTACGAAGGCACCAATGACATGCACACCTTAATTTTGGGTGAGCACATCACAGGTATTCCCGCGTATCGGTAGTTACAAAAATCCAATCTTGCGTTTGGATGTGGATGTGGGTGGTGTCATGAGTTGGCGCAGGGCATCGAAGACCACCTTGAATTTCTGATCGTAACCTTTCTCCATTTTGTGCAACTTTTTCGCGAGGTCTTTGTGGTTGATGAGGAGTTGTCTTAATTTTACAAATGTTCGCATGATCTCAATATTGACCTGTATGGCGCGTCGGCTATTTAAAACGCTGGAGAGCATGGCGACACCCTGTTCTGTAAAGACATATGGAATATACTTTCGGTGTTCTCCGCGGCCCACTTTTAAGGTCGCAATTTGCGACCTTAAAAGTGCAACTTCTTGATTATTAAGGGAAAACATGAAATCCTCAGGAAAACGCTCAATATTGCGCCTTACCTGCTCATTGAGCCGCTTCGTGGGGACTCCGTAAAGTGTGGCCAAATCGCTATCCAACATCACCTTGTGCCCCCGAATCAACAAGATCTTCTGTTCAATATGTTCCTCTGGTAGCAATGCTGTCATCTGACACCTCCGAAAGTCTTTCAGCAAAAACAATGCCAGCGCCTAATGATCGATGTATGCAACTTGAAGTGCGATGCTGTTGCAAAACTGAACAAGTCGCTCTAAAAAGTGCTCATCAAAGGGGGATTCAATGATCGCAGCATTCTTTAATTGGTTTACCGTCATCATGATGGTTTGTGGTCTTTTAGCTGTATGGCGCTGCAAAAGGGCCCAATGGTTTTTCTTATTTGCGGTGGGTGTGGTTGGGATTTGGGCATTTATTTTTCATGTATTCTTTTCTGAATTAGCTTCCTCAAGCATTGGCTGGGCGCCATCCCCGTTTGAATTTGAAGTCGGTGTGGCCAATTTGGGCATGGGTGTGGCCGGGATTATGGCACTCTGGTTTGGACTGGAATTTGCGATTGCGGTAGCAGTCATTAATACCTGTTTCAATTGGGGTGCGGCTTATGGTCATGTGCATCAGATGATTGTGGCGCACAATTTTGCAGTAAATAATGCAGGCCCCATTTTCTGGACGGATATTTTGATTCCGATTGTACTGTGGATTTTAATCCAACGTTGGCGTAAGGCGGGTGCATGAAATCTTATCGCAAAGAATTGTGGTTTAATATCCCGTCGCGATGCGGCTTTGTGAATATCACGTCCGATGTTGAAAAATGCCTCAAGGAAAGTGGTGTGCAAGAAGGTTTGGTGTTGGTAAATGCCATGCACATTACGGCATCGGTTTTTATTAATGATGATGAGCGTGGCTTGCATCATGACTATGATAAATGGCTAGAAAAGTTGGCACCCCATGCACCGACGGATCAGTATCGCCACAATGACACTGGCGAAGATAACGCGGACGCCCATATGAAACGTCAGATTATGGGGCGCGAGGTGGTGGTGGCGATTACTCAAGGCAAATTGGATTTTGGGCCGTGGGAGCAAGTTTTTTATGGTGAATTTGATGGGCGTCGCAAAAAGCGCGCATTAATCAAAATTATTGGAGACTAAAAATGGCTGAGAAGTGTCGGTGTGCCTGGGTAACAGACGATCAAATTTATAAGGACTATCATGACAATGAATGGGGCCGTCCTGTTCATGACGACCAAAAATTATTTGAAGCGATTGTGTTAGATGCCTTTCAGGCGGGGCTTTCCTGGCTTACCATTCTTAAAAAGCGCGAAAATTTTCGCGAGGCATTCCATGGGTTTGATGTGCAAAAAGTGGCTAGTTACAACACGCGCCAAGTGGATTTGTTGATGCAAAATGCAGGTATTGTGCGCAACCGTCTTAAGATTCAAGCGGCTACAACAAACGCACGTCTCATTATTCGCATGCAAGAGCATCACGGATCGTTTGATAAATATATTTGGCAGTTTGTAAATGGTAAGCCCATCATCAACCATCGCAAAACAATTGCGGAAATACCAGCAACGAGCCCGGAATCAGACGCCATGAGCCGTGATCTGAAGAAAAGGGGATTTAAGTTTATTGGATCGACGATTTGTTATGCATTCATGCAGGCCACAGGCATGGTGAATGACCATACCGTGGATTGTTTCCGATATAAGGCTTAAACCTTTCCGTGGGTTTCCCAGTTATACGCTGTTTCACAGATCGTGCGCAGGTTGTTGTACTGTGGTTTCCACCCCAGAACCCTTTGAATTTTATCTGAGTTGGCAATGAGTGCGGGTGGGTCACCTGCACGACGTGGCTTTTCAACGCACTTAAACTTCTTTCCACTCACATCCATAACCATGTTGAGAACTTCGCGAACGGAAGATCCTTGGCCATAGCCACAGTTCATGATTTCGGATTTTCCACCTTTTAACAAATAATCCAGCGCTGCAACGTGGGCGTTGGCTAGGTCAACGACATGAATATAATCCCGAATACCGGTGCCGTCGGCAGTATCAAAATCAGTGCCGTAAATATCCACGTGGTCTCGTTTGCCACAGGCAGCTTCGCATGCCACTTTAATGAGGTGCGTGGCCTCGGGTGTTGCTTGTCCCAAGCTACCGTCGGGTTGAGCACCTGCCACGTTGAAATACCGAAGTGCAACATAGTTAATGGCACCTGTTTTGGCCACATCGGCCAAAATCTTTTCAACCATTAGTTTGGATTCCCCATACGGGTTGATGGGGTTGGTGGGAGACGTTTCATCAACCATAGTTGTTTCGGAAACACCATACACCGCGGCGGTGGATGAAAAGAGGATGTTTTTAACGCCACTATCTGTGCAGGCTGCAATCAGGTTTCGGCTCGCACAGGTGTTGTTAGCGTAATATTTAAGCGGATTCGCAACGGATTCTGGAACAACCGTGTAGCCTGCAAAGTGAATGACAGCACTGACTGCGTTGTCACGCATGAGTTGTGACATGAGTGCAATATCGCCGGCGTCTCCCTCGATAAATTTGGCATTTTTGGGAACGGCCCAACGGTGACCCGTGTATAAAGAATCTACAAGCACGAGTTTGAAACCAGCCTCATTCAGTTGCCTACATGTGTGAGACCCGATGTAACCCGCGCCGCCTGTGACCAGAATTGTGTTCATATGCTCCACAAAAGCATCTTTACTGCTCGATTGTCTACGATCTTTTTGATATAGAAAATCTATGTCAAAACATTCAGCAGCTATTGCGCTGTTAGTCACGATACTTGCGCTTGGAATATCCTATATCGGTGCCTTTGATCGCTTGACCTGGTTTTTAGAGTCGCTTCCAGTGTTGATTGGCATTCCAATATTGGTTTTATCCCACAAGCGATTTCCACTATCGTCGTTACTTTATGGTCTTTTAGCCTTTCATGCAATTGTGTTGCTGGTGGGTGCGCATTATACATATGCCCGTGTGCCGCTTTTTGATTGGATTGGTGCTTCGTGTGGCTGGGGCCGTAACAATTATGATAAGTTTGCTCATTTTATACAGGGATTTATTCCGGCAATCCTGGTGCGTGAAGTTTTGATTCGTACGTCACCGCTTAAGGGAAATCGGTGGTTACCTCCATTGGTTGTAAGCACCTGTCTTGCGATTAGTGCAGCTTATGAATTATTTGAATGGCTTGTGGCGGAAGCATTGGGTATTTCGGCAGATGACTTTTTAGGGATGCAGGGATATATTTGGGATACTCAAACTGATATGACAATGGCATTGGTTGGGGCGATAATGGCATTGATTATTTTATCGCGGTATCATGATCGCTCAATAGCCAATATTTAGAATAGTTTAGGAGAAGCGATGTCTACATCAATTATTAATACACGCAAAATTGTACGTATGTTTTCAATTGTGCCCATGGTTATAGGTGGGGGAGTAATTCTGCTTTGGATTATCCATGAGACCCTGCCACCATTATTTGATGAAGTGCTGGTCATGAAGCTCAATCCCTCAATTGGAATTTTTTTGTCAGGGGTGGCTATTTGGTTGTCACAAAGTGACTCTGCGCGAAATCAGTTAATACGCCGAATTTGTGGTATTATCATCTTGGCAATTGGTGCTATCGCAGTAATTGAATATCTATTTCATATCAATCTTGGAATTGATCAGTTATTAGTTGTGGATCACTTCCGTACAATTGAAGACCTTCCAGGTCGCATGCCGCCCCGTGCAGCGTTTAGTTTAACGTTATTGGGCATGGTTTTTCTATTTTCCGCGCAAAATTTAAAAACACGATACTTAAATTCATTTGTGTTTCTTATTGTAGGTCTGTCGTCATTGCAGGCGTTAATTGGGTACCTATACACAGCGCCAGCACTCTATTCATATACGCCGATTATTCGTATGCCCATACATGGTGCGATTGCATTTCACTTGTTAGCGCTAGGTGTGTGTCTGGGATACACGCGAGTGGCGATAATGGATGTTTTAGTTGCCAAGGGTAGTGGTGGGCGCATTTCTAGACGTTTGATTCCCGCAATAGCCTTTTTGTTATTATTGATTTGGTGGCTACGTTTGGAAGGACAGCGTGCCGGTCTATATAGTTTGGAAATGGGATCGGTAATTACCATTTTTATATCACTCAATGTGGTGGGCGCGCTAGTTTTATGGGGATCCAATATTGTTCAAAAGTCTGAAGCGGTTTTAGAAAAGGAAACAGAGATTGCTGAGCAGGGTCGCCAACGACTTTATAAAATTTTGAATAACACCCCTGCCATTGTCTTTATCAAAGATGAAAAGGGTCATTACATTTTTATTAATAGCCAATTTCAAAATTTGTTTGGTGTGACACCTGAAAAATTTTTGGGAAAGACCGATTACGAACTTTTTTCAAAAGAATATGCCGATGTATTTCGTAAAAATGATGAGCAAGTAGCGCGGGAAGATAGGGCGATTCAAATGGAAGAAATCGTACCTTTGGTTGACGGAAATCATTATTACTTGTCTGTTAAGTTTCCGTTGATTGATCCTGTGTTGGGCGTTCGCGGAATTTGTGGTATTGCAACGGATATTACTGAGCGTAAGAAGGCCGAAGAGGCGTTAGAAACTGCTGCACAAATGAAGTCCAGCTTTGCATCAATGGTGTCGCACGAATTGCGTACGCCGTTGACGGTCATTAAGGGCGCAGTGGAAATGGTTGAAGACGGTATTGACGGTCCCATCAATGAAAAGCAGAAGCAACATTTGGAAATTGCCAATCGCAATGTGGACCGATTGAATCGGCTCATTGATAATATTTTGGATTTCCAAAAGTTGGAATCGGGGCAGATTAAGCTGAATATCACGTTAACTAATATCAATACCCTTATTAACGAGGTTGTCGAAGGGTTTGATCAAGTGGCTGCTGCAAAAAATATTCAAATTGTTCAAAATTTGCAAACCACCTTGCCAAAAGTGTGTTGTGATAAAGATTCACTTATTCAGGTGCTGACGAATTTAATTAACAATGCCATCAAATTTATGGATCAGGGTAAAATTACAGTGACCTCTCAGCAAAAAGGCCAAAATGTGGAGCTGTGTGTGGCTGATCAGGGTGTTGGCATTCAGAAAGATGATATTCCAAAGTTGTTTCAGGCATTTAGTCGAATTGCCACCCCAGGGCACAAGTCACCGGGTACTGGATTAGGTTTGGTCATCTGTCAGAAAATTATCGAGGCCCATAAAGGGCGTATTTGGGTCGAATCAGAATTTGGTAAGGGAACACAATTCTATGTGTCGTTGCCAATCTCTCAAGGCTGTTAGAAAGTAGCGTGCGATGAAACGATTAAAAATAAGTTTAGTGCTTTTAACATTGGTTTGCGCAGGGATTGCATATGCCATTCCTATGGATCAGGTGCCCAATCCAAAATCCAGTGCGGGCCTTTGGGTGCAAGATCAGGCTCAGATTTTGGGTCCTGCATATATTCAACTTATTAATAACGTGGCTGAGCAATTACATGACAAGGCGGGTGTTGAAATGGCACTTGTCACTGTCGATAATCTGGATGGGGAGTCCGTTGAAAATTATGCCAACACGCTGTTTAATCGTTATGGTGTGGGTGAGGCAGGCAAAGATAACGGTATTCTCATTTTAATTGCGCGCGATGATCGCAAAACGCGAATTGAAGTGGGCTATGGCTTGGAAGCCGTGATTAACGATGCCAAAGCAGGGCGTATTTTAGACCAGACCGCCATTCCATGGTTCCATGATAATCAATTTGGTCGCGGCCTGTATGAAACCAGTAAAGCTCTAGCTGTTGAAATTTCGGGAGCGATTGGCTCAACGCTGAGTGTGACAGATCCCGCGACTTGGCCAGAACAACCCACAGTTACATTTGAAAAAGCCCCTCTACGTAAAGGGGTGGTGGTGCTGGTCATTATGTTGGTGTCAATTTTGTTTGGAATCCCAACAATCCTGTTGTTGCTATGGTATGGCCTGCGATATGCACTTCAAAAATCACCTGAAAAGAAACTGCTGGCCGTGTCGCCGAACGATTCAGTGGAAGCGGCGTTTTTGTTTATGGGGCCCATTGTTGCAGGCATGATCGGATACGATCAAGGAAATCTATGGGTTGGATTAATTGGCGCGCCCATTCCCATCTTCTTTTGGTGGCTGGTTCGAAAATTTCGCGTGCGTCTTGCAAAACCACTGCTTGATGCAGGAGTTAAGTTGCCCAAGGAAGAAATAGAAAAACGACGTAAGAAATTGCATTCGAGTAGTCACGGTGGTGGTTCTCGTAGTAGCTTTGGTGGTGGCAGTTCCGGTGGTGGTGGAGCAAGTCGTAGCTTTTAAACGGAGGCGTAAAATGCAATCAAAAATAAAATGGGTTGTTTGTATGGCTGCAATGATGATGATCTCTGGCACGGCACATGCCTACAAAATTAAATCAAAGTCGATTACAATCAATAAACCCAAAGAGCGTTATGAAGTGTCTGTGTCATATCCCGTTATTAAGGGATTAAAGAATAAAGATATCGAAGCGACACTGAATCAAACTATGTTGGATTGGGCACAAGCGCGCATTACCCAGTTCGACAAGGTAATTGCAGAGATGCAAAGTGAAGGAATGGGTTCTAATTTGCCAGGTGAAAATGCGCTCAGTATTACATTTAATGCAAGGGTAAAGAGTGACGTGATGTTGGGCATTTCGTGGGATGTGTATAAAAATTTTATTGGCAATGCACACCCGAGCGAAGTGCTAAATCCAATTATGTATAATCTTGAAACGGGCAAGGTCATTGCGTTGGCCGACCTTTTTAAACCCGGGAGCCATTATCTCAAGCGACTATCTAAAATTTGTACGGAACGTCTCAATGAAAG
Organism: Deltaproteobacteria bacterium CG11_big_fil_rev_8_21_14_0_20_47_16; assembly: GCA_002796325.1. Taxonomy (GTDB): domain Bacteria; phylum UBA10199; class UBA10199; family 1-14-0-20-47-16; genus 1-14-0-20-47-16. The sequence goes on from PCXA01000007.1 coordinate 178,965, forward strand.
TTTTGCAGGCTCGGGCTTTACATTATTTGAAGACGGACTCAAACCCACTACTGAAAATTACGCCAACTTCTTAGTGCGACCCGAAGGGCTCTATTTCGTATTCAACCCTTACCAGGTTGCTCCGTACGTTGCTGGGATTCAAGAAGTGGTCATTCCTTATCCATTCCTACAAGATATTTTGTTGACTAAGTATCAGTAGGGCATCGCCTAAACCTTGCATTTTTAGCGTATCTATATATAAACGCCACGAGAGTTGATCGAAGGAGACCGCGTGGCGTTTTTGCATCCCCACATTAAAACCAAACTTCCCGGACCTAAATCCAAAAGGGTCCTGGCACTCGATGAAAAATACGTCTCACCGTCTTATACCCGTAGCTATCCTCTTGTTGCCAAAAGTGGTCGTGGGTCGTTTATTGAAGACATGGACGGCAACGTCTTTCTCGATTTTACATCCGGCATTGCAGTGACTGCGTCAGGCCATTGTCACCCACGTGTGGTAAAGGCGATTCAAGAGCAAGCCGCCAAACTCATTCACATGTCAGGCACCGATTTTTATTATCCCCAACAAGCAGAGCTTGCTAAGCGCCTGGTGAACCTGTTTCCTGGTGGAAAGGGCAGTGGTAAGGCATTCTTGACCAATTCGGGCGCAGAATCCGTCGAAGCCGCATTAAAGCTCGCCCGCTGGGTGACCAAACGTCCGCAGATCATTTCATTTTTGGGGGCTTTCCATGGGCGTACCATGGGCGCGTTGTCCGTGACTGGGAGTAAAATCACACAAAAGGAACGATTCTTTCCGCTCGTTCCAGGTGTGACGCATGTGCCGTATCCGGATCCGTATCACACGCCCAAAGGGATGACACCGGATGACTATACCAACTTTTGTTTAGACTGGATTTCTGAACGCATTTTCAAAACGATTGTGCCACCATCTGAAGTTGCTGCAATTATTGTCGAACCCATTCAAGGTGAGGGTGGATATATTGTCCCTCAAAATAGTTTCTTCAAAGGATTGCGCAAAATTTGTGATGCACACGGCATTTTGCTGATTGTTGATGAAGTACAAAGCGGAATTGGACGCACGGGCAAAATGTTTGCAATCGAACACACGGGTGTAACACCGGATATTATTTGTATCGCCAAGGGCATTGCTTCAGGATTGCCGTTGGGTGCCATGATCGCGCGCGGGTCTATTATGCATTGGACAACCGGTGCACACGCCAACACATTTGGGGGTAACCCTTTGGCCTGTGTGGCGGCAACCGCCACGTTGGATTTGTTAGATGAAGGCATGATGAAAAATGCGGCCAAGCAAGGTGAGTATTTGATGAAAAATTTGCAGGGCATGATGCGTCGCCACTCTGAAATTGGAGATGTGCGGGGCAGAGGCCTCATGGTGGGTGCTGAAATCGTGTCTGACCGCAAACGTAAGACCCGCGCACCCAAACGGCGGAACGACATTGTCGATAAGGCGTTTCGCAAGGGGCTTCTGCTTTTAGGCTGTGGCCCCAATACCATTCGGTTTGCGCCACCGCTTTCTGTGACGCGTGCCGAAGTGGATATGGCACTCAAAATATTTGAGGCATGTTTATGAAAGATAAAATCAGTTTATTATCGGGTAGCGTTGTTGAAACGGGCACCAAGACATTTACCTCTATCAATCCTGCCGACACATCAGACACAGTTGCCACATTTGCGCATGCCAGTCGTGACCAGGTGAAAGTCGCCTGCGAGCGTGCACGCAAAGCATTTGCCAGTTGGAAAAAAGTACCTGCACCGGTGCGAGCGGGCATTATTCAAAACTGGGGTCGCTTAATTGAATCCAACAAAGAAGCGTTATCGCAATTGGTGAGTCGCGAAATGGGCAAACCATTGCGCGAAGCGCGCGGCGATGTGCAAGAAGCGATTGATACATGCAATTTTTTTGTGAGTGAAGGGCGCCGCTTGTATGGCATGACCGTTCCATCAGAGATGGCCAATAAAGAGTGTTATACCTATCGCCGTCCGATTGGCGTCTTTGGTTGTATTTCTGCTGGCAATTTTCCGGTTGCGGTGCCGTCCTGGTATTTTGTGCCGGCGTTACTCTGTGGCAACACCTGCGTGTGGAAGCCCTCGGAAGATTCACCACTGACATCCTACTACCTGACGCAACTATTGTACAAAGCAGGCCTGCCAGACGGCGTGTTTTCAGTCGTGTTTGGTTCGGGTGCCAAGGGGCCAGGGGAATATTTAATTGATGGCGTGAATGACGGATGGATCGACAAATTTGGATTTACGGGGTCTACTGAAGTTGGTCGCCATATCGGCGAAGTCTGCGGCAAAAATTTACAAACGCCGTGTCTAGAGCTGGGTGGCAAAAATCCTATGGTCGTCATGGACGATGCGGACTTGGAATTGGCCACGACGGGCGCGCTGTGGTCTGGATTTGGTACCGCTGGCCAACGCTGCACCAGTCTGGGTAATTTGATTCTTCATACTCAAATTCGCGAAAAATTTCTCGGCATGCTCATGAAAAAACTGGCCGCCATGGTGATCGGCGATCCTGCGAACCCCACAATTACATATGGTCCCATGATCAGTGAAAAATTCATGAATGATCACTTACGTAATCTGGACAAGTTGGTTAGTAAAACCCATAAGCTTTTGACGACGCAAAATGGCCGTATTACAGAGAAGAATCCCTGGGCTAATTGGGTTGGGGAATCTCCTGACGATGGCTACTTTTGTTTTCCCACAATTGTGGACAATGTCACACCAGACGATGAAATTTATCGGACCGAAACGTTTGGTCCCATGTTCAATGTCATGACGTGCAAAAATTTAGATGAGGCTATCCGGTTGGCAAATGGTACCGGTTACGGCCTCTCATCAGCCATTTACACGAACACACCGGCGTCCGTGTACCAGTGGAAGGAAGACATCAACGCCGGGATGACGAGTATTAACAATTCAACCACGGGTGCTGAGGCCCATTTGCCCTTTGGGGGCAATGGGAAGTCCGGCAACGGGTCGCGCCAATCCGGCGTATGGGTATTGGATCAATTCACACGGTGGCAGTCCGTGAACTGGGATATGAGTGGAAAACTGCAGCTGGCCCAAATGGATACCGGATATGTAAGCGCAGATCTAGAGTACCGCATTCCCTAATGGGACTTGTGCACCTGTAGAAACGAGTTTCACAATGTTTGGTCGCTTAGCTGTAAATCGCGATCAGGTGGACGAATGTCGCAATAAGGCGCGCCTTATTGCCGAGCATATCCGCAAGATTGCAGAACATCACACAACCCTATCTGTTGAACAAGCCACATTGCGTGCGTTGGGTGCAGCAGGGAATTCACCGCAACCCATCATTCATGCCATTGCCAAAAAACTCGGTCCACAGTCGCTTAAGCTAGGTGTGGCGGGTTGGTTGGGGCGCATCATGGTGGCACACAAATTGTCTCCGGAAAAGGCAGCTCAATTTTTAGCGCATCATGGATTGGGTAAGCCTGATTCTTTAAAGGATGTCCCCTGGAGTCAGGCACAGCGGGTGGTGCGCGAGTCTTTTGATAAATGGTCACGTAGTTTGCCGAAGCGCAGCAATGGGCGCATGAGGAATGGACAGTTTCGAGTGGCGGTACAGGTGGAAACGGGCGACGCTCAAAAAGATTTAGCGCAGCTTTACTCTGCTTGGAAGGAATCTGATTTGGCCGTGGTGCAGGTGCCATATGGTTTGTCGGCGGATGGTATTGCCTCTCAGCGAGGTGGATTTATTTTTAAGAAGGGTTATCCTTTGCAAAAACAGATGCGTCGGGCGGTAGCAAAAAATGGTTCCGACGAAAAGTTGGTTTGCTGGGCAGGGGCAATGGCGCCTGAAACCGCAGTTGTGGCCGCTGAAATCCCTAGAACTCGTATGCGTGTGGACCCGATTTCCCGCATTCATCAGGAAAAGATGGATCCACGCAAGGCTGTTATCGAATACAATATGATTTTGCGATTGTCGGCACGCACAGGTCTGCGATTGCACAATAATTTACAAGCATGGACTAGTTCCGCGTACGAAACCCACTTTTATCAAGCGATAGCCATGCAAATTGTTCTAGAGCAGTGGCTTATGTATTATCGCGGTGAACCCGAAGCCCAAGTAATTGTCTTGCCTGAGATCGCATCTCAAAATGGGGTACCCGATTTGGTTTCTGCGTTGGCGCGTAATCAATTGTGTCGCGAAATTTTTCCCCAGTCTGAAATGTGGCAACACACAGATGCCCCAAGTGCTGCATGGGACTCTGGTGTTGCGGCTGTTATTGGTCAAAGTGGTGTGATGGTGCCACAGACTGTTGATCGCAAATCAATTGCTGCGCTAGGAGCGGTATTCAAGCCACTTGCGTATGAATGTCAATTCAGCGATCACGGTCAACTCAGTCGTCTAATGCATACATTGCTCGATCGCAGTATGAAGGAATTGCTTCGCCTATATCGCAACACCTGGAGTAAAGTTGTTCAACAGGATCATAGTGGTTTATTTGCCATGTCCAAGTTCACACATGGCAGTGATACTGTAATTGAAAAGGATCGCCGTTACTGGAACCCAATGGAAGAATGGTTCGGAGGTTAATATGTCCGGAGTTGGCATTATTTTAAATCCGCATTCGCGTAGTAACCGCCGCAATCCCGGTCGTGTCAGGCGTTTGGGGTTCATTGTAGGTGATAAAGGGTCGTGCCACGCGACCAAAGATATTTTGGATGTGGGGCGAATTGCGCAGCAATTTAAGGAGCGTAATGTAGAGATATTGGGGATTAGTGGTGGTGATGGTACCAATCATTGTACGTTGACGCGTGTGCTTCAAGTGTATGGCGACGCCAAGCTACCTAAAATTGCATTCCTACGTGGTGGGACCATGAATAATGTGGCAAATTGCATTGGAATCAAAGGAACGCCCGAGCAAATTTTAGCTAATTTGATTAGTAAGCATGACGCAGGTGAAGAATTTAAGACGGTTGAGCTGGATATGATGACTGTGAATGGAGAATATGGATTTTTGTTTGGTGTTGGTGTGGTGGAGCGCTTTATGGAACATTATTACCGAGTGAAGGGATCAATGGTTTGGGCGGGTGTTTTGCTTGCACGTTGCATTCTTGCGCAGATTTTTAGGACACCATTTATCGATGAAATGTTTGAACGCTTTGACTGTAAAATTGAAGTAGATGGTGAGGTGTGGCCGTATAAAAATTATAATATCATCCATGCCGGAACGGTTGAAACCTATGGATTAGGTTTCGATCCCTTCTATCGTGCACGTGAAAGGGAAGGGCACACACATATTATCGGATCGTCTGTTTTGCCATCCGATATTGGTTGGTCGCTCCCTAAGATCTGGATGCGCAAACCCACAAACTGTGAAAATGAATTAAGTTCTGTGGCAAAGCGTGTTGTAATCACGTTTTCTGAGCCTCAGCCATATTTTGTAGATGGGGATATCAAAGCACCTACCACCCGCATTGAAATATCCTGTGATAAGCGAATTAGTTGTATTGTGAGTTAATCTTACTGAAAATCATACATCTCTATGCCGCGCTCGGGATTGGCGGCAAAGACAATGCTACCAGAAGAATCAATGTCGGTGAATTGACATTCGGAGCAGTTCTCTCCAAACCCGCCATCCAGATCCAAAAGGGCAGCAGGATGTAATCCGTTCGTGCCGTTTAATTGGACAAGGTAATGACCACCAGCTGACACTACTTTTCCTGTGGGGGCATCAACTGCTTCCTTAAAGATATTGAAACCGATATCCAAAATACGTGTGGTGGTAGCGCTTTCAATCCAACGCAGGAAACCATTGGGGTGTAAGTTGATAAACGTGTTCTGAAGTCGAACAGCAGATAGGCCAGATGCAGTATCGGCTTGTGGAAGTGGTGTAATTTCACCAGTTGGATTACATGAATTGATGTCGGGTGCCATTTGTGGGCTAACATGCATATTCATTAACCACACATTGTACGTAGGGTTATAATGTTGGAAGAATCCCCTTAGGACAAAGTCACCTGCTTGAGGATCTGGAACAACACTTAGGCGACCCAAAAATTGAGCTTGATCATTGAGCTTTCCATAGCTGGTATTCCATGAATAATTATTGTTGGGATCAACGATATCGCTGCATCCTTGAATAGTTGCTACGCGATTGAACATGGAAGCTGCAGAAATGTCCATTTGTGCAACGATAACGCGATACCGATTGGCAATACCGTCCCATCCATGAACTAAAATTGCAAGATGGTAGATATTGGGTAATGCAGGATTGGTAAATACTTTGATATCATCAACACGTTCAAACTCACCGTTAACTCCCATTCCGCTAAATGCTCCCAAGGTATATAGATCAAATATACCAGTTTTATTGGAAGCCTTACTTAGAGAAAAGGCCATGACGGCAGGACCCTTGATGGCAGTGCTGATATTGTCACCAGTAATGGTATCCTTATAGACCCTCACACGTGGTCCTAGTGTGCCATGGCGCACATCAAAGATGAGACCACCCGAGTGAAATAGTCTGGCATTATTAGCGTCTGCCACGGAGTCATTATCTTGAGCATTGACGATCGGAAATGATGCATAATCATCAGATACTGTACTCTGAAATACAGTCGCGTTCTTGGCCGTGTCGTTATAGCTGACAGATCTATTGCCAATGTTCAGTACTTTTGTGATGGCGGTGTATGGTACAGTCGTTGGTTCCCCTAGACCATTTTGATAGTCTTTGTGCTCCCAAATAGCCGTTGTGGGACCAGTTGGTAGAAACTGTGGTACTGTGACAATCGTCTTAACGCCTACGTTGATTTCGTCAGTAGTAGATCGCATTGTTGCACTACGAACATAATCAAAAGGTTGTTTGGTGGGCCACACAGACCATTTTTGTTGAGTTGGTCCGGCAAAAAAGTTGTCAACGCGCGCAATGCTGTCCAAGCCACGAATGAATGCTGTAGAAACAAAAGTGTCCATGCGCCCCATTCGGAAATCACCAAGTTTTGCAGGAATGCCAGACCATAGGTTTGCGATTGGAGTGCCAATGGGTGTGTTATAAGTTGCAATACCACTTTCCAAAACGGTGGGTGCTGAGAGTTGATAGCTTGTGCCAAATAAGAATATGGCTGTGGAGGTAATGTTAATATCTGACGCAAAGAATCGATCAAACTTTCCAAGTTGCATCACAAATGGCTCAACAGGTGTCTGACGAGCAATATCGATCAAATATGCAGTTGATTGAAATGACAGCCATTCGTTTTGTAATGCCAGCTTGAACTGATCTGCACTTACAAATTCTTCTGGTAATCGTGATGACGTTAAGAATGCAGCTAATGTACTATCTGCTACAACTTTAGTGGGATGAAAGAGGCGTTTATCCTTGGCATTTGCAGGATCCACAGGATGATCCTTGGCTTGATACGCAACAAACATGCAGCCAAACCCCAATTGAAGATCAGAAAGCTTTGCAATGAGTACGTTGTCATCAGCCACCATGTAGACCATTTCAGTAGGCTGCTCTCCTGCAGATAAAATTTGGTTTTTGGCAGTGGCAACGGATCGGATGCGCGTGATGGCATCTACGGACTTTTGGGATACAACTGAAAATGAATTCCCATTGTAATTCAGGCCAATAATATCGAGACCGCCGTCTGTTCCAACAAGCACTGTTGGATTGCTCGCATTTCCAGTAATAATAATGCTGCGGATCATGTTGTGGGTAGTCAAGGAAAGCGAATCACCAATATGTAATTTCCGTCCCTCATTCCATACCGGAATATAGCCAGAGAGTTGCTTGATGATGGCATATGCTGTTGTGGTTCCACCCCAGCTTTTACGATAGGCCCGCTGCATGGCAGTAGTGGCATATGTGGTTAAACTGACGGGGTTACCTGTTGTAATGTCTGAAAAGGCCCATTGTCCTGGGAGAGTGCCACATTCAGAGACCTTGGTGACGTTGCCAACGGCAGGGGCCTCAATAGTGGTAGGAGTAATGGTCGTTGTCGGGTTTTCAGGCGTTATGTCGCCACTGCCGCCACATGCAGTCAAAAGTGTGGCAGTTAACAGTGTAAAAATAAAGGGTTTTTTAATAAGATCCCCCATCGTAGGGCCTCCATACCTATTATCGGTAGAAATTGCAAAAAGTTGCCTAATATGAACCTTTTTATTTCCGTCATCTCCTTGAGGGAGAGGGCTGCCTACTTTGCCATTTTGCGTGCCCAGTTACCCACCGCAATGGAAGCAGCAGCATAGAGTAGCGGAAGCCACATGGGGATTCTGAGAAAGTCAGGATAGGTGTAGTGGAATTCACCAATGTAGCTCAGTGTGCTTTCAATGGTGCAGCCAATAATGACTGTAATAACAAGGGGTGGAATTGCGTGCCAACTTCGGTTCCAACGCCATGCCATCAGAAACACCAAAATACTCAGAACAATGGTTTTGCCAAAATCCGAATAAGATAGAAAAGCACTTGCGGCATATACCATGAGAAAAGCAATCAATCCGGTGACGACCTCGGACCACGACAGATTTTTTGAGGAGACGTGAAAGACACGATCATAATATAAATGACCATAAGCAACTGCAAGTGTTGCAGATCCAAACAAAATTGGAACCCACCACGCCGTATTTAGGATCCAAGGATCAGTGTAATATAAAATGCCAGAGATATTGTGGAAGCCATCAGAAATGGCACCGGCGATTCCGCCAATGACAAACATTATGATGGCGCGTTTCCATGTCAACATGACTATGACCTCATGTGTACCGGGTTTAAGCGAATAATACCGTCTAAAATATCAATGCGGGTCTTTTCGTATCGTTCAATAGTGCCAATATCGTTCCAATATCCAGTATGACAAATAGTGTCAAAAATCGCACCACTTGCAATAAGTGGTTTGTAACCATCGTTGATCACGGATGATTCACCGTCTGGTAGTTGAGCAATGAGTCTTGGCGTGACAATTTGGACGCCTGCAAAAGTGACATCACCTTCACCAAATCCTGTGAGACGTCCATTGTCTGCAACACTCACAAGGCCATAATTATCTTCTGCTGAAACAGGGCAGGTGACCATAAGGCCTGCATGTTCGGGATTAAATGCTGCTATAACCGTTTTTAAATTGATGCCCATGAGTGTGTCGGCATTGATCGCAATGAATGGTTTATCTTCAAAAAATGGTGCTGCCTTCTTGAGTCCACCACCACTTCCTAAAATAGTGGGTTCTTCAGAATATGAAATACGCATTCCCCATTGGGATCCATCACCACAATACTCTGAGACTTGCTCACCTAAATAATGCAGATTGATTATGACATCACGAATGCCCGCCGTTTGCAGTAGGCCTAGGCTATAGGCAATAAGTGGATGACCATCCATGGGAAGCATGGGTTTGGGTGTGCTATCGGTGAGTGGACGCAACCGCGTTCCAAACCCAGCAGCAAGGAGCATAGCTTTGGTAATAGTCATGACTGCCACTCCGGGACATATGGGGTGAGTAGTGCCAGCAATTCAGGTCCGTCGTTAATTCGGTTTAATGCATCGCGAGCGTATCCCAGTGAAGTAGGAATAAATTCTAGGTAGTTGGGGTTTCCCTTAACGCGATCAATATATACAAAACGTCCTGCATCTTTTAACTTGCGCTGCACAGTCACCAAATCAAAAGCACTTTGTACTTCTAAAAGAGGCATGTCCCGTAATGCTGCATATTGACCTATCAACTTTTGCAAGACATCTGCAGATAAGGTGACGTAAGAATCGCGCAACAATGCGACCAGATCGTAAATATAAGGTCCACGAAGGGCATCCTGAAAGTCAATCACTACAAGTGAGTCATTTTGGATGAGGATGTTCCGACTCTGATAATCACGGTGGGTAAATCCGTATGGGAGCTCGGTGATGGCCTTAGTAATACGATTTGTAATTGCTCTACATTCCTTTTGAACTTTTTCAGGTAGCGCTTCATTACGTCGTGCATCAATTGCCCATTCAATAAAGTGGGCAAATTCCCAGTTAAGCAAGGTGGCATCGAATGAACGCTGTAGGGCGATACATTCATGCGGACGTGCGGTGCCACATTGTGCCTGAATGGTTGAGAGTAAATCAACAGCCTTCCCATACCAGAATAATTTGTCTGTATCTGAGGTTTGCGCAACCTTGGTGTAAAGTAATGTGTCGCCACAATCTTCAAGTAACATCATGCGAAGATCAGGGCTAAAGAATATAATGTCTGGGACGGGAATTGCGTTTGATTTTAAAAATCTTTGAACATTCTGAAATGGGGTTTCTTCGATCGTCCCAGAAAAATTGGTAATTTCTTCAGATGCACTTGCCTTACCCTCTGGCAGTTGCATGACAATGTAGCTTCGACCATCTTTTAGGAATAATCGATAGTAGGTGCGATACGAGGCATCACCATGCAATTTAGTAATGGATTCAACTGTTGGTGCTTCTGCAAATGCTTCACTTAATAAGTGTGTGATTTTAGTGTCAGTAGTCATGTGGCCGCTATTAGCGGGCCGCAGGGACAAATGCAACGATGCAATTATGGTGTAATTGTCATTTGTTTGTCAGCATTGCTCAGGTTGGTAATGACAAGTACGGCAATGTTCTGAAGACCTAATGGGGCATCTGCGGGAATGACAAAAGTGAGGGTTTCACCAGCACTTGCAACCCCATACTGAATGCCAGTGGTTTGCACTGAATCAGCATTGGTACCCACCATAACAATGTCAAACGCCTCAAGCGTTGAAAATCCGATACCTGTGAGCGTGACTGTGTCTCCGCGGGCTGCAGTTGTTGGGCTAATTGAAAAAATGAGTGGTGGTTCCAGGCCTGTTGGTATGCTGGGGTCGACATCAGTTGTAACTGTATCTGCACCCACTTGGGCACCACCACATCCAGATATGAAGAGCAGACCCAAGATTAGCAATGGTTTGAGATGTTTCATTGCGATGACGGTATCTCGAGAAATAAGGGGAGTCAACAGTTTGAAGAACCTGGATGTTTTGCCACGGGCAAGATGCCTTCTTGTACTAAAACATCACGCAGCCGCTGGTCGCCAGTTGCTAAAAAGCGCTCATAGCATTCTAAAAGATTAATATCAGTCAAGTTGCGGCCTGCCTTACCAACGTCGTTTACAACATCTACTAAATGACGAAACTTAATGCCCATCTCTTCAAAAACCTCCGAAAATCCACGCTGTCCCGGCATGGACGAGGCTAGGGTAAGGTAAGCACCACCGCCCATTCGGATATAATAGTCGAGTGTTTTAAAGCGACGAGTGGCACGTTCAGGAAAAATGCCAGCCACAAACAGGGCGTTATCTCCCAAAAACTTAAGGGTACGAACCCGTGTTGCGGTATCCCCATGGACGGCGCGTTCTAGCAGCAATGCCAGAGGTGTGTCTTCTGGTTGACCACCAACACAATCAAATGCCTTGTCTGTTTTTTTGAGCTCAGAGAGTAGATTGACGATATAGAATTCGCTGTCTTCGGTGAGCGAGATCTTATGTTTTACAATGGCCCTTCGGACGAGGTCCCTAAAGAATGACAACAGACTACTGTTTTCAACGACATCTGCCATACTGCTAAATTTTAAAGATTATTTGCCCTAGTGTCAATTGGCTAATTGGCAGGGGGGGTGGGAGGGGTCTTGGTCGCGGGCGCCGCCACTGTGGGAGGTGTTTCGAGGAGGTAGCGATAACTATCCGCCAAACTATGATACAGATTACGGGTTCCCATCAAACGTGCCAAGAGATAGGCAATGAGTGCAGCTAACATGATGGGTAGGAGCATTTGGTGATGTCCTGTCATTTCAAAAATAATAACAAAAGCGGTCATGGGTGCTTGAATGGCACCCGATAGGAAAGCGGCCATACCAATCATGGCACAGGCGCTAATTGGTGCGTTTAGCCAATGACCCATATTGGCGCCTAACGCTGCGCCCATGGATAAGGATGGTGCAAAGATGCCTCCCGCAATTCCTGACCAATAGGTAAACAAAGTGGCACCCATTTTAGTCCAGGGGAAAATGAAGACCCAATTGTCATAATCACCATTTACCAAACGTTGGGCGGCTTCGTTACCAGGGCCTAGCACGTTGGGGCCACTAATGGTGGCAAGACCCAGAAGCGCAAATGACAAAATGACAATCAATATGATTTGGGATCGACGGCTATAGAAGAGGCTCAGTACTCGGCGACCATTGAGGAGTGCAGCAGCAAATAGAATTCCGGCTAAACCAGAAAACACGCTAACGGCCAAGATCGCGTCCAAACGAATAGCGGGTGGGTCTGCGAGTTTACCAAAATAGGTGTAGTCGCCGGTAAATGTTTTGGCGGCAATGGCTGCAATAATGATAGACATGAGCACCACATCTTTAATGCTGCCAAAATATTCGGGCATGAGTTCTTCAATGGCAAATGTTACTCCAGCCAGTGGGGTATTAAACGCGGCGGCTAAACCAGCTGCGCCACCCGCTACCACTGCTGATTTCATGTCAAAGTTCAAACCTAAGAAACGTCGGAACAAAAGTAAAATGCCTACAAAGACGCAGGCAGCCACATGGACGGTTGGGCCTTCACGGCCGGTTGATGCACCGGCCCAAATAGCAATGTAAAGAGCGAGTATTTTAACAACGAGTGTCTTAAATGATGTGAGCGGTGCAAGCTTATGCTGGTTATGCACTGTTGCATGTTCGGCCGCAAAAACGGCTTGTGGGATACCAGCGCCTGCTGCACAAGGTGCTAACCAGCGAATCATGGTAACGCTGATAATGAACAATATGGGGGTGGTAAGCCATGCCCAGTAGCCAATATGCCAAAAATCCAATCGTTCATAGATGACCGCATCAAACCCAAGCATGAATAAAACGCAGGCGACCCCGGTAATTGCAGCCGCAGTTAAATAGCCAAACAGGGTTAAGCCATAGCGATGTTTGAGGAACTCTTTAAACATGATGGGTTATTGTTCAGTATTCATATCGGTGGTTGCTGGTGGTTCAAAAAGATCCTTGGATACCCGTGTTAGATAAAATGCACCGACGATGGCCTTAAGTAACATGTTTCCGAAAATCCATAGCAAGCTAGAGCTGAGAATGATGGCTGCAGCTGTGAGTTCGCCACTGGCAATTAATGGTGACTGTACACTGTTTTGCAGCAGTTCAATGAGTGCACTATTGGTGATTCCCAATCCGCTTGGGCTAATGGGTAAAATTCCCAAAATAAAAGCAATTGGAGTGGCCCCAAGAACGGTCAAAAATGGGGCATGTGCATTGTAGGTGAGTAGTACGACATACATACAAGAAATAATGCTGGCATGCACGGGAGTGCGCATCAATGCCATTTTGGCATAGTCGCTAAGATGCGCTTCATGGAAGATCCGAAGAAACTTCTTTTGACGCAACCATTGGGTGACGCGCCATGGCTTGTTACTCCAGTAGTGCCAGTAGAAAAGATGTAAGATAAGTGCAACGGCAGCAAAGGCACCAAACCCACGTACTGTAGGACCCAAGTGCACGCCACGAATTTGAAAGTCCTCAAAGAAGGATCCTAAAACTGCCATTCCGATTAGCCAGTATAGATCTACAAGCGCTACGAAGGCAAATGTGCCCAGAACTTCCCATATGGGAATTTGCTTAGTGCGCTTTAAGTAATAGGCGAAGGCGCCTTGGCTGGCACCGTAATTGAGAATCATGATGAGATAAGTGACAGCGCGTGCGGGCATGAGTTCTTTAAAGCTAATGGGATGATGGAATCTAGACAGTACTGCAGAGAATGCCCAGTTATCCAACGCAAAGACAAAGAAGAAATAGAAAAGCGAAAAACCAGAAAACCACAATAAATTTGCGTGTTTAGCGGCGTTTATGAGGGAGGAGATAGGGTAGCTGTGGAAGAGCCAAGCAAAGATTCCAATGGCGACTGCCCAAGGTCCAACCAATTTGAATATGTGAATTATGCGTTTCATTGTTTTTTCTAAGCAACTTTTTCCGTAACCAACCGATAACCTACATGAGTGAGGATGAATACAAAAAAACACCAAAAGTAAATGACTTGGTGGGGCACGGGGGAAGGAGATACGCCCCATCCCATAATCCCCCACTCCTTCTCCCAAACAAAACGCCTTCGCTTATGCGAGGGCGTTTTTGTTTTTTCACTATTCGAGCTCCTGAGCACGTTGGATAGCGGCAGCGACTGTTTCAGAAAGAATGTCGGCACAGTCACTACTGTTCAAATGTTTTAATCCCTCAATTGTAATACCACCTGGTGAGCTAACTTCATGAATCAGCTCAGGGAGGGTGGCGTATCTCTTTTGTGCTAACAAGCTGGCGCCTGAGAATGTTTGGAGTGTCAGATCGGTTGCTAGTTTTTCTGCAAGACCTGCTCTTGTGCCGGCTTTGATGAATGCTTCCATCAGCCAAAATACAAATGCAGGACCCGATCCAGCAAGTGCCATAACGGCGTTGGCTTGGGATTCCGGAACTTCGGCAACAGTACCCACGGCCTCACACAAACGCAGTACCCATTGCTTTTGTGCATTTGTACAGATGGGGTCAAAGCTGACAGCTTGGGCTGCCATGCCGATACGTGCCGCAGTATTACTCATCACACGTACGACAGGGACATCCTTGCCAATCGTTTCCTTAATTTTAGCGATTGAGGCACCTGTTGCGAGCGAAATAATCAGGTGCTTGTCAGTAATGCGATCTGATATTTCCGTTAGTACGCTGGTAAGATCAATGGGTTTAACCGCCAAGATGATTGTGTCAGATGTGTCAACCACATCTGAGTTGGTTCGTGTTGCCAATATTTGAAAGTCATGGTGCAACCGCTGTTGGCTTGTACTTGTTTTGGTATGCACAACAATATGTTGAGGCGGACATATTTTTTTGGCCAGAACGCCTGCAATAAATACGGTAGCCATTTTGCCACCACCGATAAATCCAATTTTGTGACTATGGTTGGTCATATATCCTCCAATTTATTTTTCTAGCATTTCTGGTGCAAATCCACGTCTCATCGTGTTTTCCGAAATGTTGCGTGGTTCCATAAATTGCAGCAAGTAATCTGGACCACCTGCTTTACTACCCACACCTGACAACTTAAATCCACCAAAAGGGTGGCGGTGCACAATGGCGCCGGTGCACGGACGATTGATATATAAATTACCCACATTAAAATCACGTTTAGCGATTTCAATGTTGATCGGTGAGCGCGAATAGACACCGCCTGTCAATGCGAACGGCGTACCATTTGCAATAGCAATGGCGTCTTCAAATGTTTTAACTTTAATGATGGCAAGGACGGGTCCAAAAATTTCCTCTTGGGCAATGCTGTGGTCAGGTTTCACATCAGTAAAGATGGTAGGTGGTACAAAATATCCATCTGTTGGAACGCTTCCCTGATAAATCATGTGTGATTGTTGGCTTCCCTTTTCGATGTAACTCAATATTTTTGTCTGTGCGTCGTGATCAATCACGGGTCCCATGACGGTTTCTGGAACTATGGGGTCACCAATGACCATACTCTTTGTGGCATCCACCAATCGTTCCACAAAGCGGTCATAATTTTCTTCCAGCACAATAGCGCGTGAGCAGGCAGAACATTTCTGTCCCGAAAATCCAAATGCGGATTTTAAAACACCTGCTACCGCTTCATCCAAATCAGCATCCGCATCGACGATAATGGCATTTTTACCACCCATCTCAGCAACGATGCGTTTGACGTGATCTTGCTGGGCTTCAAAATGATTGGCATGTTGAATGATGGACAGTCCCACTTCACGCGATCCTGTGAATGTCACAAATGAAGTATGACTATTTTCTACTAAATAGTTTCCAACCACTGATCCCTTACCCGGTAAAAAATTTAAAACACCATCGGGTAGGCCCGCTTCTGTGAAGAGCGCCATGAGTTGCGTGCCAACAATCGTGGATTGTTCAGACGGTTTATAAATAATACAATTACCCGTCACAAGTCCTGCGGCCACCATGCCCATCGAAATAGCGAGTGGAAAATTCCATGGTGCAATGACGACACCGACACCTTTGGGAATGTAGTGATACCAGTTGGTTTCACCTGGAACACTGCCGCTCATATCACCAGAAGCGATGCGCTCCATCTCTTGTGCGTAATAGCGTAGAAAATCGATCGCCTCGCAGACATCGGCATCTGCTTCAGCCCAGGGTTTACCCACTTCTAATACTTGCATTGCGGATAGCTCGAATCGTCGTGATTCTGCAATGTCTGCGGCATTGCGCAAAATAGTGGCACGTTCTTTTACTGGAACATAGCGCCACGTTTGAAATGCCTTCTGTGCGGCAGCAATGGCTTGGTCGGCATGCATCGTATCGGCCATCGCATAGGTGCCAATGATTTGGTCGGGATGTGTGGGATTGACAGAGGTATTGCGTGTCTTACTATCAATTGATTTTCCCCCAATGATGAGCGGATAGTGTCTGCCCAATTGGGATTTTACGCTTCGCAATGCTGCGATCATTTTGTCACGTTGATTGGCATCCCCAAAATCAGCCACAGCGATGTTGGCAAAGCTTGTATGGGGGGGTGTCCACGACTTATTCTTTGCAACGGGTGTAGCAAGTAACGTATCGATACTGGTCTCGTCAGCAAAACTCATTTTAAGCCAGGATTCATTTGATGTATTTTCAAGCAATCGTCTTACTAGATACGCCATGCCGGGAATAAGTGCGCCAACCGGTGCGTATTCACGTACCTGATATCCCATTTGAATAATGGCCTGCTTGATGGGTTCTGCCATGCCGAAGAGTGTTTGAAATTCAAACGCGTTGGCATCAAGCCCGCAGTCTTTGGCGCAGACCATTGCATGTGCAATACTGCGGACATTGTGACTTGCAATGGCGGCGCCCACATAAGTATTATTTTGCAAGAGTAGGGCGGTGATGCGTTCAAAACTTGCATCCGTGTCAGCTTTGTTAATGAATACGGGACATGGCCAATCTTTCTGTGAGGCGTTCAAGGCTTCGTAATCCCAGTAGGCACCCTTTACCAATCGTACCGTGATGCGGACGTTCTGTTCTTTTGTCCATGCGATGAGATCTGCCACATCACGTTCGGTGTCACGCAGGTAAGCCTGCATCGCAATGCCCGCAAGGGTATAGCCCGCCATGCTGGGATCACTCACCACATCTTTGAATGCCTGTAGCGTTACAGCTTTGTGCGCGTAGCTTTCCATATCCAAGTTGATGAAAACGCCCAATTCTTTGGCCAATTGAAATATGGGCAAGAGTCGTTTTTTCAATTCTGAAACAGTGTGGTCAAATGCAGCAGGATTAATTTGCGAGTATATCGCAGATAGTTTGACAGATACGTTAAGAGGTTTGCGAATTTTTTCAGCAGATTTCCATTTGGGAACTTCAGCATGCAATGTGCGAATGATATTTAAATACTCATTTTGGTAATGGCGCGACTCTGTTTCTGATAATGCCGCTTCGCCCAAAATATCAACAGTGAATGCATAACCATTGTCTGTGATTTTATGGAGACCTTTGAGTGCATCATTTGCATTTTCACCCACAATAAATTGGCGCGCCATTTGTTCGATGTTTTTCTTAATGGCAGTGCCCGCAATTTTGGACCCAATCCCTGTTGCGGCAATGGACCCAATGCCCCACTGAAAAAATGGAGGCAGCTCCTGACCATCCCCCATAAAATATTCTTTCAGGTGTTTGCCGACTTGTTCGGAAGAGTTCAAATAGGGAAGGACGTCAACAAAGCGAAACAGAGAAACTTTGAATTCGGGTTTTTGCATGGCCCAATCCATCATTTTTCCAGTCCACCAACTTTTATCGAAGATGGATGCCTTTTGGCCCTTCATGGCATCCAAAATGCGCTTACCTGTTTCGAAAATCTGATCTTGTGACATGCCAGCCCCAATGATTTAGCGATTTTAGGTTGAAAGAGTAAGGCACCTTATGGCACTGCTCGCCACCTAACAGCAAGGAGATCATATGAAAAAATTTTTAATTGCAGCTGTCGTGATTCTAACAGTGCCGCTATTGGCACAAGGAGCAACTAAAATGACAAAGCCAGATGGATTGGTGATTGAAGATATCAAAGTGGGTACCGGTGCAATGGCGACCCCTGGCCATGTTGTAAGCGTGCATTACACAGGTTGGTTAACCAACGGCACCAAGTTTGATAGCTCGGTAGATCGTAAGCAGGCATTTGAATTCCCCTTGGGTGAAGGGCGCGTCATCAAGGGTTGGGACGAAGGCGTTGCCGGTATGAAAGTGGGCGGTAAGCGCAAACTCACCATTCCACCACAATTGGGGTATGGCGCACGTGGTGCGGGTGCGGTCATTCCGCCAAACGCAACTCTCGTATTTGATGTGGAATTGTTGGGTGTGAAGTAAGGTAAAAGCCCCGGTTATCTTTTAGATGACCGGGGTTTTTTGATTATCCGGATTAAAAAACTGCAAGGAAAAGCCCGCAAATGAAGCTGTAGCCCCCCCTGTTTCGGCAAACAGTGCACAGATTCCACCAACAAAGGCAGTTGCATATCCCAAGGCTTTAAATGTTGGCGATGTCCACCAAGCCCTCGTGATAGATACAGGAGACTTCTCCCGAAAGAGAGAAAGTTGAACAGGTACTGTCGCTGGCCTTTTGCTGCGCACCACAGCAGGTGTCGGTGGTGGAGGTGGAGGTGGCTGACAGTCATCGGGGTGGTCGTCGAGATACTGTCGCGCAACACGATGTCTGAATTCCGCTTTTTCCTGTGGTGTGCTGAAGCGATGAGAGTGCGCCTGCCTAAAATTTGAGTCTGCAGCCCAACTCATCGGACGTCTGGATGTTGATTCCCAACGCCAATTTGCTGCCTCATAGGAACTATTTCTGGCGGGTTGACGTATCATATTGGTATCAAGATTCGAAAAATCCACTAGATCATCGTACCGCGAATTCCAATCGATTCTAGATCCACCATTCGACCGTTCACCACACAACGCATTAATGCAGCTTGGAAGGTTTTGAAAGCATCCTTGAGGGGGAGTTGCATTGTTTGGCGGTATACCCATAATAAGAGTCCTCTCTTTACTCTGTTAGGGTATCGGCTGTCATGTGAAAAGGTTGCTATGGTTACTAAAATATAGATATCAACCATCTAATTTTTATATGTTTTCTATGATTGTGCTTCTGTGGGTTATTTTCGCCCAGTTGCGACAATATAGACTTCGGTTGATCCCTTACGGGTAGCCTGGGTATGAACGATCTGGGCTTTTTGGAAGTGGGGGCGAATGGCCTCGAGTAATTTGGGAGTGTCTTCACCAAACAGCAACTTAATGACCAAATTTCCGCCGGGTCGGAGGAGCTCTTGCGCCCACTGCCAGGCCAGTTCACCCAAATCGTAGGATCGACACTGGTCCTGAAACTTAACACCGCTGGTGTTGGGTGCCATGTCGGATAGGACGCAGTCATAAGTGGGGCTGTGCTCACGAGCGGCAAAATAGGTGGCGTTGGCCTCTAAATCTGCCTGAATCACACGAATATTGCCCGCAGATTGAATTTTGACCGGTAAACGGTCAATTCCTACGACAATTCCGCTTGAACCGACCTGTTTTGCCACAAATTCCAGCCAACTGCCGGGTGCACAGCCCAAGTCCAGCACGCTGTCACCTGGCCCAAATAATCTAAATTTTCGATATAATTCTTCGAGTTTGTAGACCGCTCGGCTCGCATGACCCTCACGCTTGGCCTTGTCATAATAGTGATCTTTCCGTTTATACTGTGCCATAGAATTATTTGCGCCTTCTCACACAACTTTTACCCAAATCCAGCCGATAATACAATTGAGGGTAGTGTTTGTTCCCCACTTTGGGGCCAAAACTCCCCACTTCGTTAGGGCGCCTAACACAGGTCCTAATGAGGGGATAGAAAAAAGATAAGGAAAATCAATGGTTTTAGGCATTCCGATTTCCGTGATTTTTGTTTGGGTACTTGGCCTGGCTTTTGCTTATCTAGCAGGTAGGTAAGTTGGCCCATGGTGGGCCAGCCAATATAAAGAGGATGTTATGGCAATGATCGTTCCAAAAATTCCAGCAAGTTCTGCAGAGGCCATTCGCGTGGCCCAGCAGATTATGACTGGCGAACCATCAGCGGACGCTACATCGATGACAGAATGTGGTGTAAGCGAATTTGCCGCTCGTGGTTTGGTGCGATCTTCAGGTCAGGGGCGTGTTGCAGGTTCTATGTGGGCACCCAAGGCCAAAGTGGGACCAGACTACGATCGACTGGCTGCATTTATTGATTCATTACCAGCTGAGTTGCAGGCCGATGTGATGGTAGCGATTGCGCAAGATGCGTTTAAGGGGGCCATATGAAGCAGACATGGACACGTGAGTCATTAACCAAATTGACAGAAGCCCTGATTGTGCGTGGGAGCAAGGCACTGACCAATCGCCATTTTCGTACCAAGTTGGATCGTGATCAGAATTTGTTCATGAATCAGATTGTACGCGAAGCCAATGGGAATATTGCGTACAAGTCGGTGGACTTTGATTTGAATGGTAAAACGGACGAAGAAATCTGGAGCCGTATTGAGCAAACGCCGTATTTGGACGTCATTGAAGAGAATGCGGCCGTGGCAATCATCAAGATGGCAGAGAAACTTAAATTAGTGAAATAATTGTGTGACAGACGCAACTTTTTCAAAAATTTGCCGATAATATAATTAGAAGGTCAAAAACTTAATAACCCGGGGGAGTGAGAAAGGTTTTTTATGAAGCTCTTCCGGTTTTTTAATGTTTGGATGTGGTGTATTCGCAGCTAGAGCTAAAAAGGCCAACGCCCTAATAGGGGCTTGGCCTTTTTGTTTGTGGCAAATGCGCTGCTTGGTGGACAGGGAGGGAATCGAACCCCCGACACGAGGATTTTCAATCCTCTGCTCTACCGACTGAGCTACCTGTCCCGATAGGGAGCGGCGTCATTAGTATAGGACGCAATTTGAGTCAAGATTTGGCTGAATAGGTTTTGGAAATAAAGAAGATACATAGCAAGTTGCAAGAATCGTCATGAAGGAAGTAGGTGTGACTTGCTGATATTGCTCATGGATTTGGCAAAAATTGGGGGAGTGGTGGCGTAATTGACGCCTGCAGTTTGGTGTGATATAAGGCGCACCAAGTTTTTCGGCAGAAATCGCCACAACGTCTTGAATTTGAAGACTTATGTCGGTCTATTTTTTGACCAGGCTTTAGGAGATTTTTACCCAATTTTAAGGAGGTTTTGAATGAGCAAGAGATCACAAGAGTTCAAAGTAGGCGATATCGCAGTTTATCCCGCACATGGTGTGGCAAAGATCTCGAGCATTGAGAGCCGTGAGATTATGGGCATGAAGCAAAAGTTCTACATCTTGAGTATCTTGGACAATGGCATGACGATCATGGTGCCAACGGGTAATGTCAAGGCCGTGGGCTTGCGCGA
The DNA here is from genome assembly GCA_002796325.1 of Deltaproteobacteria bacterium CG11_big_fil_rev_8_21_14_0_20_47_16. Lineage (GTDB taxonomy): Bacteria > UBA10199 > UBA10199 > 1-14-0-20-47-16 > 1-14-0-20-47-16. The sequence goes on from PCXA01000007.1 coordinate 200,412, forward strand.
GGTCATTGGCAAAGAAGAAGTGGATGCGGTTTATGCCATTTTACAAGAACGCGACATTGCCATTGATAACCAGACCTGGAATCGCCGCTATCGCGAATACATGGACAAGATTAAAACGGGTTCGGTTTATGAAATTGCCGAAGTCATGCGCGATTTGTCACTGTTACGCTTCGATAAGGAACTTTCATTCGGTGAACGTAAAATGCTAGACACCGCACGTAGCTTGATTATCAAAGAATTGGCAATTGCCCAGAAGAAGGATGAAGCCAAGATTGCAGAAGAAATTGATACGATTTTTGAAGCTGCTTAATTGTCCCCCCAAATGAGAAGGGCCCGTTGAATTACCATTCAACGGGCCTTTTTTATTGCGTTTCATGAGCGACCGCTCTAGATGTCCCGCACGTTTATGAGCGTTACAGCCATTATTCCTGCAGCAGGCCAAGGTACCCGTATGGGTGCCACTCTCCCTAAGTCACTGATACCGATTGCTGGTGTTCCATTGGTTATTCATACACTGCGTCGATTTGATGCGGCGCCCTCTATTGATGAAGTGGTGATTGTGGCATCCCGGCAAGTGATGGAGCAGCTCCCAGAGTTGCTTGAGTCTTATGGCATTGAAAAAGTTACAACCGTAGTTTTGGGTGGAAAAGAACGTCAGGATTCTGTGCGTATCGGATTTGAAAATTGTGATGCAGATAACTGTGATGTTGTCGTGGTGCATGATGCGGCACGCCCATTGGTGACACCAGAAGAAATTGATGCGGTGGTGACGGCCGCGCGCGAATCAGGTGCCGCCATTTTAGGAGCACCACTAAAAGAAACAATTAAACAAGTTACGGGTGAAACGATTGATAAGACAATTGATCGTAGCCTGTTGTGGGGTGCGCAAACGCCACAGGCATTTCGATATGAAATCTTTGCAAGAGCTGTTTCAGAATCTGTAAGTGCAGAATTTTTAGGAACAGATGAGGCTAGTATTGTAGAGCGAATTGGAATTCCAGTGACGATGGTGCGAGGAAGCTATCGCAACATCAAGGTGACAACGCAAGAAGATGCCGATATTGCTGCCATGTGGTTGGCAAAGGAGATGCTATGAGCATGCGTGTGGGAATGGGTTATGATATTCACAAGATGTCGCCAGGGCGCCCGTGTATTTTGGGTGGGGTTACCATTCCGTCGCCATTGGGTCCGGAGGGTCATTCAGATGCAGACGTTGTCATCCATGCCTTGATGGATGCAATGTTGGGTGCACTAGGGCAAGGTGATATTGGTCAGCATTTTCCCAATACAGATCCAAAATACAAAGATGCCAACAGCATGGAGTTGCTGTCACATATTATGAAAATCGTCGTACAGCGCGGCTATCGTGTGGTGAATTGCGATATTATGGTCATTGCAGAAGAACCAAGAATGGGACCCCATATTCCAGAAATGCGCACGGTTATTGCGAAGGCGCTTGCCGTTGGGACAACCAGTGTGAGTGTGAAAGCCACAACCAATGAGGGCTTGGGGGCAATCGGTCGTAAAGAGGGCATTGCTGCGCAGGCCGTGTGTCTTTTAGAAACTCTATGACGTTACAACTCTATAATACATTAAAACGTAAAAAAGAAGAATTTAAGCCGATTACACCTGGGCAGGTGAAGATGTACGTCTGCGGTGTGACAGTGTGGGATTATTGCCACTTGGGTCATGCACGCGCAGCCGTAACGTTTGATATGGTCGTTCGGTATCTGCGCTATTTGGGAAATAAAGTCACCTATGTGCGGAACTTCACCGATGTGGATGATAAAATTATTAATCGTGCCAACAAAGAAAAGCGTGATTGGAAGGAGTTGGCGCAATTTTATATCGATGATTACGAAAAATCCATGTCGCTGCTGGGTTGCGAATCGCCCAGTGATGAACCCAAGGCCAGTGAGTACATTCAGAACATGCAGGACATGATTGCGCAGTTGATCGACAACGGCCATGCCTATGCCGCCAGTGGTGATGTATTCTATGCGGTGCGGTCATTTAATGGGTACGGCAAACTGTCGGGCAAAAAAATTGATGATTTGGAAAGTGGTGCGCGTGTTGAAGTGGGGGAAACGAAGCGTGACCCGCTGGACTTTGCACTGTGGAAGGCAGCCAAGCCAGGGGAACCTGCCTGGAAAAGCCCGTGGGGCGAGGGTCGGCCAGGATGGCATATTGAATGCTCATGCATGGCGAAGGCATTGTTGGGAGACACGTTTGATATTCATGGTGGTGGTCGCGATTTGATTTTCCCCCATCATGAAAATGAAATTGCGCAATCCGAAGGGGCGAACGGTTGTGAGTTTGCACGTTATTGGATGCACAATGGAACGCTCGATATTGATTCTGAAAAAATGAGCAAGTCGCTGGGCAATTATTTTACCGTACATGATGTGCTCAAAAATTATGATCCTGAAGTCGTGCGTTATTTCTTGCTCTCGGCCAATTATCGTTCGCCTTTGAATTACACGACGCAGGCGCTGGATGATGCGAAGAAGGCGCTCGATAAAATTTATGAGACGTCCGCACGTGTTAAATCAAATAGTGCGGGTCCTGCCGCCGATGGGAATCCCACTTTCGCTGCGGCTCAAGCGGGATCCCTCCCCTCGGCGTCACCCGCGCACATGTGGTTTCAGAAATTTACCGATGCCCTCAATGATGATTTCAACACCCCCAAGGCCTATGCAGTAATCTTCGATGCTGTACGCGATGTGAATCGTGGGGATGCAGATGCGGTTGCGGCATGGCCACGGTTTATTGAAGTGGTGTCAGAAACATTGGGGTTTGCAGGAAGCAATGCAGATGCCTATATAGAGCGCCAGACCCAGCTTGCCACGCAAAAATCGGGCGTGGATCCCGCTCAAATTGAGCAACTCCTGGCCGATCGCAAGGCCGCACGCGCTGCAAAGGACTTCAAAAAATCCGATGAAATTCGGGATCAGTTGACTGCTATGGGGGTCACCATCAAAGACCGTCCCGATGGCACGACCGAGTGGAAACTTAGTTAGGATTTAAGCTGTTGAATGGCCTTCGCATAATCCCCAGACTTAAACACCGCATTCCCTGCAACAAGGATTGATGCGCCAGCATCCAGGAAAAGTTTGAGTGTGTCGGGTGTGACGCCGCCGTCGGCTTGGATTGGAATCGCGTGATTCAATTCTTTGAGTTTGTCCCGCACGATCTTCATTTTTTCCAAACAATCGGGGATCATTTTTTGTCCTGCGTAACCCGTTTGTACGGTCATGACCAAAACATAATCAGCGAGTGGTAAGTAAGGGAGTAGTTCTTCAACCGGCGTCTTGGCGTCCACAACAATGCCGGCCTTGCAGCCCAGTTTTTGAATGGCTGGCAGTGTGACTTTGGGATCGCAGGTTTCCACATGCACCGAAATCATCTGGCAGCCCGCCTTGGCGACGTCTTCAATAATAGCATCGGGATTGGTGACCATTAAGTGCGCATCAAACGGGAGTTGGGTGGCATTGCGAAGACCCGCAATGACTGGTGGGCCAAAGGTCAAGTTGGGATTGTAATGCCCGTCCATGATATCCCAATGAATGATATCGGCGCCGGCGGCTTCAATGGCACGGATTTCATCGCCGAGTTTGGCAAAGTCAGCAGCTAAAATGGATGGCGCGATTTGAATCATAGAAATTTATCTCCTGCTTTGAGTGGATGTCCGTTTAAAAAATCTGCAGCGGTCATGGCACGGCTGCCTTCCATTTGCAATTGTGTGATGGCCAAACGCCCTTGCCCAGTCGCGACAACAATTTTGTCGTCCGCTTTTAGAATAGTACCCGGCGTTTCAGATGAGGCGAGTGGAATATCATGCGCCATATGAATCTTCACCAGTTTCCCATTCCATTGCGTATGCGCCATGGGCCACGGGTTTAAACCGCGAACGAGGCGTGCAATGACGTCTGCGGGCAGCTCCCATTTGATGGCGCCGTGTTCCTTGCTCAGCTTTTCAGCATACGTGGATTTGCTGTCGTCTTGTTTTTGCGGCGTAATCTTGCCGGATTCCAACCCCGCCAGTGTTTCCACCATGACGCGTGCACCAATTTTGGCGAGTTTGTCGTGCATGTCACCGGCGGTATCCGTATCCGAAATGTTTACGGGGTACTGCATGAGCACGTCGCCTGCGTCGAGCGCTTCAACCAAATACATCGTGCTGACACCTGTTTTGCTATCCCCTTGAATGATCGGCCAGTTGATGGGGGCGGCGCCTCGATACAACGGTAGAAGTGATGGATGGAGATTTACGCATTTGTACTTTGCAGCAGTCAGTAGTTCATTGGGAATAATTTGTCCGTAGGCCACGACCACAAAAATATCTGCGTTATGTGCAAGACAGTGGGCAATGGCTGCAGGATCACGCAGCTTTTCGGACTGAAAGAGGGAAATGCCTTTGGTGCGCGCATGCTCACCCAATGGTGGTGTGGCAAGCTTTTGGCCGCGCCCCGCAGGGCGATCGGGTTGGCAGACGACTTCGCAGATGTCGTGGCCTGCATCCATGAGTGCATCGAGTGTGGGGATGGCAAATTCAGCAGAGCCAAAAAATAGAATTTTCATGTCAACCCATCATGGTGGTGGGGTCACCACCGTCTTTGAGGATTTTTTTCAAACGGCGCAGGTAAAGATCACGCTTTAAGCGGCTTACGTTGTCGATCAGCAGTTTGCCATGCAGGTGATCAATTTCATGTTGTAGGATTACTGCCAAAAATTCATCGGCATCAATGGTAATGTCTTTGCCGTCGCGATCAATGGCCTCAACGATTACGTGCGAATTGCGTGTCATGGGCAGCAAAAATCCGGGAATGCTTAAACATCCTTCTTCCCACTCAATTTCACCTTCAGCAAATGTGATCTTGGGATTTACCAGCTGATAGAGCTGGGGTTTTGCATTTTCGCGATTGCTACTGGGATCCAATACAATGAGTTGCTGGCTCACGCCCACTTGCGGTGCGGCCAAACCCACGCCTGGCGCGGCATACATGGTCTCTGCCATGTCATCGAGCAGTTTGCGGATATCGTCTGTAATCTTGGCAACAGGTTTTGCCACCTGCTTTAAGACGGGTTCTGGAAATAATGTAATGGGAAGTACGGCCATATGCGCTGGCTAGCATGGGGAAATTCTGGGGTCAAACAAAGTTCAACGGATCAACATCAACGGTGACTTGCACGCCCGATGGGGCTTCAGCTGCGCTATGTTTTAAAATACAATCGGCAATGCCTGGAATTTGAGTGGCCGAATTGAGCTTAAGAAGCAGTTGCATGCGCGTTTTTCCGCGAAGTCGATAGAGGAGTGCGGGTGCTGGGCCCAAGACGATGCAGTCTGGCGCATGTCGCTCTAAAGTGGTTTGTAAATATTTCCCCAACACATCTGCGTAGTCAGTTCCCTTTTTTTCAACATTGCTGGCAATGGTGCAGGTGATGAGGCGACCGTATGGCGGATAACGCAGTTCCTCGCGGTTGTGTAATTCGGCGTCGGCAAATCCAGTATAGTCATGCTTGATCACATGCTGCAGGCAATAGTGCTCGGGTTGCATGGTTTGAATGAGTACATCACCTGGTAAATGTGCGCGGCCTGCGCGTCCGCTGGCTTGAGTCAGCAGCTGAAAGCTGCGTTCGGGTGCGCGAAAGTCAGGCATGTTCAAACTCATCTCTGCCGAAATCACACCAACAAATGTAACGTGCGAAAAGTCATGGCCCTTGGCAATCATTTGGGTGCCGACCAAAATATCGATGTCTTGATTGTGCATGGATTGCAAAAGTTCGGTGCGTTGGGTTTGTGTGGAAACGGTGTCGCTGTCGAGGCGTGAAATGCGCGCTGTAGGAAAGTGGCCTTTTAAAATATCTTCAATGCGTTCTGCCCCAGCGCCAATGGGTTTCAAATCGATTCCCTTGCAAAGTTCGCAGCTATCCGGCGCATCCGTACAATAGTCACAATAGTGGCAGCGCAATTCATGTTTGCTGTGGTGATATGTCAGACTTAAATCGCAATTGGGGCAGGTATCGACGTGTCCACAAGATTCACACACCACAAATTGCGAAAACCCACGGCGGTTGATGAGCAGTAAACTTTGTTCTCCGACATCCAATCGTTTTTGAAGTGCAGCCAATAGTTGTGGTGAAAAAAGTGGGAGCGGCTTTCCTTCTTCTTTGAGTGCGCGCATGTCCACCAATTGCACGTTGGGCATGACTTGGCCGGTGGCGCGTTCTGTGAGTGTGATGAGTTGGTATTTTCCCTGACGCGCATTAAAAATGGATTCGAGCGATGGTGTCGCAGATCCTAAAACGACCGGAATCTTTTCCATCTTGGCGCGCATGACAGCCACATCGCGGCCGTTGTAGCGGGGTGAGCTGTCTTGTTTGTAAGAGGAATCGTGTTCTTCATCGACGATGATAAGGCCACACTTAGGTGTCGGAGCAAAAATTGCTGAACGTGTGCCGACGACAATTTTGGCTTCGCCAAGTGCAATGCGTTGCCACTGGTGCGCGCGTTGTAATTCGGTGAGCGCGCTGTGATAGACTGCAACGGCATCGCCAAAGCGCTCGGTGAATCGCCCCAAGAGTTGTGGGGTCAGTGCAATTTCGGGCACCAATACGATGGCTTGTTCATTGCGTGCCATGGCTTCTGCGCAAGCGGCCATGTAGACTTCTGTCTTACCGCTTCCGGTGACACCCTGAATCAAAATGGGTGCGAACTGCCCAAACTTCGCTGTGATTTGAGAAACGGCATCTTGCTGCGGCGTAAGAAGTATGGGGGCGTTAATGCCCTCGCGTGCCACGTGCGCGGTGTGCGCTTCGGCAAGTCGGCCTTTGCGCGTTGATTTTTTGGCAGCCTTCCAAAAGTGGGGTGGCAATGCGGATTGAATCACTTCCCCAATAGGTGCGGCGTAATAATCTGAAATCCATTTGCAAAGAGCAAGCGTGGCGGGCGACATGACCTGTTGTGTGTCGAGTAACTCATCAATGGGTCGGATCTTGGCATGCGCTGGTGCCGATGTATTAAGCGCCGTTACCATCGCGATGGCCGATTTTCGGCGCATGGTGATACGGACGCGCATGCCGGGTTTGAGTGTGGCAACAAATTCTTCCGGTGCATCGTATGTAAATGTGGTGTTCAGTGGAACGGGAATGGCGACATCAATCAACATGGTAATTATATCCAATATCGGTGGTAACACCGGTGGGAAGCTGGTCCGGTGCCATTTCGATCGCAAAGCGCAGCACTTGTCCACGCTTAACTTTAAAGGGTTTTCGAATCGGTAAAAACCCCTGCTTCCAATGGGTTGGCGCCGCATTAGGCGATGTCGAAAACGAAATGCCTTTGGCAAGTGTTAAGTCAAACCAGCCCGCGAATCCGGACACGGTTGCATCGCGGGTGATCGTAAACTGGGTTTCAATTGTAAAAATGGGATTTGTTTCAGTTAAAAAATGAATTGATGTTGCGATGGGGGCTGCTAAAAGTTGCGCTTCTGGAATGTGCTGCACCTTTGCGCGTGATTTTGTAGCCGCGGGTGCTAAGAGTAAGTCGACGTGATCGGGAATGATGGCGCCCCCTTTTTTCAAGAAGCGTTTTCGCGCATCAATGAGTGTGGGGAGCGTATTTTCATCGAGTGCTAAACTCCCCAACGTTTCACTGACAATCACATCTACTTTTTCAGGTAATTTGATTTCGCCGGACAAGCCTTGCACCCAGGTGATGCGATCATCTTTTTCAGCAAGCTGGATTGTCTCTTCATCAAATTCAATGGCGTACACTTTGCTGGCACCGGCATCTAATGCCATGTGTGATAGCACGCCCAAGCCTGCACCGATATCCGCCACCACCATACCCGGCTTAACGACTGCCTGAATGGCTTTTCGGTAAGCATCCATACGGATGCTGTCTTTTAATAAAATGGCATGGGTAGATAATAGTTCCGACATAGGAGCCCCTTATCAAAATGAGGACTAAGTCCCAATAGAAAAGCCGTTGGTAGGCATGCTTCCTGCAACAGATAATCTCCGCCGTTTATTTATTTTGAGTACTGAGGGGGAAATGGCGTCTAACATGTTAAAATATAACAAAAATGATATTGGGGAGGGGGGTAAAACGCACCAATGTGCGAGGTGTCAATTTACCCCAATCAGGGCCTCTATAATGCAGCGCATTTTTGTTGTGTTGGGCGTAATCCTTCTAGGGGCAGGTTTAGCATGGGCCGCAGAAACCCTCAATTGGACATTCAGCATTGATAATCCCATTCAATTTGACAGTTCTGAAATTGCACTTTCCAACGACATGGTTGTGTTGAAGGCCCAAAATCAAACCGCTAATAATAAAAATACATTTGATAGCGGCAAGTTTATTAATAGCCTTTGGGATGACGTGAATCAGTATTTAGTGGTTCAGTCTGTCATCACATTGCCCAATAATGGTGGATCAACTGATTGGGCCAACATGGCGCAGAATCAAGTGCTGATTCATGCAGATGCATCCCCCGTATTTGATGGGTTCAATGAAGCGTTTCCCAATAGTTCCGGTCAGGAGATTCAAGCTACTTGTACAATGCCAAGTTGTCCTCAAGTTGACGCGACTGGTAAGATTGCAACATCGCTCTTTTTCGATGGTGTGAATGACTATCTTGCACTTTCTGGGACCTGGGGTGGTGCAGATTGGAATGAAGCTACAATTGAAGCATGGGTGCGTGTTGATGCGGTAACATCGGATATGCAAGCTATCGTATCTACGACTGCCGCGGACATGTTCGTTCACTTCCAAATGCTCAAAACCGGAGATAAGTTTAACGTAGCTGTTTACGCAGATAATGGCAGCAAAGTGATCGACTTCGATCCATCCGCAAGTACACTCACTGTTGGTGAATGGCATCATGTGGCAGCCAGTGTCAAGTCTGGGGATATTGCACTTTATGCGGATGGTATCAAAGTGGGTGGCAGTAATTTCACGTTTGGGTCATTGAAGCCTATCATTAATGGTAATGAATTTCGTGTGGGTAGTGGCTATGGTAAGGCACGTTTCTTTAGAGGAAAAATGGATGAGGTAGCGGTTTACAAGCGAGCTCTTACATCTGATGAAATTAAATCACACTTCGATAAGCAATCCGCAGGACTTGCCAGTTCGTACGAGTCCCGACTCTTTGTAGCTGGATCACCAGTGGTATGGAATGAGTTGTCATGGATGCCTGCCGGTCCAAATGGTGTGCAACTTCCAGATGATGCCCAAAAGGAATCATCTTACTATGCTGGTAATGCCGACATGACTGGCAACGTGATGTTGCTGCATTTCAATGATGAAGAAGGCACAAGTATGGTGGATTCATCAGGTCTAAAGAATAATGCAGTCTGTAGTGGCGCAGCATGTCCCACGTTTGGGCAATCAGGGATCTTTGATAAATCAATCCGTTTGTACGATGACAATGTAGTGAGCGACGTTACAGTTCCCAATAGTGCCAGTCTGCAACTTACAAAGGCGGTGACAATGGAGGCATGGGTAAATCCATCTCAAATGCCGACCGCACAAGGATATGGGTTGATCAGCAAGGGCTCTTATGATGGTACTCCCTATTATGCAGCTGATTATGAATTAAATTTGAGTGGTTCATATGGTTTGTATCCCAACGCATTGGTGGTGACCTTCCAGATGGTGAACCATAATTTCAAAAATGCGACAGGTGGTACATCCACCGCTATTGCGGGTGGAAATGTTCCACTTAATCAATGGAGTCATGTTGTTGGTACATATGATGCAGCAAGCTCCACAGTGAATATATACTTGAATGGTGTGAAGGTTGCATCCCAAGTAATGGCCTTAGGGGGCGATATCACAGCTAGTGCAAAACCTTTAATGGTGGGTGTTCGTCACGTTCATTTGGGGACCAACTACAAGAGCCCTAATGAAAGTCATTTTCGGGGTCGTTTAGATGATGTTGCAGTTTATAATCGCGTGTTAAGCCCAGATGAGATTCAATCACATTATCTTCGTGGTGCATTGCAGCCCAAGTTCCAGGTGCGTACTTGTGACGAAGCCGCTTGTGCAGGTAGTAAATATTTTGGACCCGGAAATTCGTCATCTACCTATTATGTGGCATCGGCATTGTCGCAAGTTCCTAAACAAAAAGCGATTTTATCCAACTTGCCTCTTAGCAAGTATTTTCAATATAAGGTGATATTGGATTCCAAGTCGGCAAACTTGTTTCCAGCACTCAAGTCCATTAGTGTGGGGCCAGAGCATTACTCGTCAACCAATCCAACAGTTACTGTGCCAACTGGTGTGAGTTATGCATCATTGGATAGCTTTTCTGCTGAATTGGGACCCGACAATAAGGGCGAAGTACGCTATCAATTATCTCCGGATGGTGAAACCTGGTATTTCTGCTATGGCACCAAATGGCAGAAGACAACAGATCCATTGGTGATGGACATTCCGGAGTTGGGTGAATTGCAGAAGACTAATAGTGCCGCAAAAGTTAGCCAATGTGCTTCAAGTTTTGGGTCTGTTGCGGGAGCAGGAAAGATATTCCTAAAGGCATTCCTGCATTCCCCAACATCAACAGAATTGGTTGAACTGAAATCATTCCAAGTGGGCTATTCACAAACACCTGCTGTAAAAGAAGAGCCGACGCCAAGTTCAGTCACATTAACGGACATACCAACTATTACAATTGGTGAGGGTAGTAAGTTGAGCCTTACACTAGATGCATCTAAGTCGGGATTGACGGGCCCATTCCAATATATTTGTCAGGCCAATTGTCCAGAAGGGATGAGTATTGATTCAACATCTGGAGAAATTACGTGGACACCAAATTATACGCAGGCCGGGAAATATGCCGACATACAATTTAAGGTGACTGACGCAGCGAATAAGGACGCAACTCAGGGGCTTTCTGTGGCGGTGAATGATGTTAATATGCCGCCCAAAATTACAAATCCAGGAGACAAGGTAGTGACAGCAGGACAAAATGTATCCTTCACAATTGATGCAAAGGACGAGGATGGCGGTGTTCCCGTGTATAGCATTGTGTCTGGCAAACAAACTGGAATGGAGCTCAATACCAGCACGGGTTACTTTAGTTGGACACCATCTCCAGAGCAAACCGGCGCATACACAGTGATGGTGCGTGCGGTTGACAATAATGATCCTAAGTCGTTTAGTGACCAAGCAGTTATTATTGTCGTGAACAAATCTGAAACAAGTTCGATTATTGGTAATTCACCAATTCAGGTATCGACACCAGAAGTGCCGCAAGCGCCCACTGCACAAACACCAGAAGGATCTACCCAAACTGCTGGTGGATCAGGGGCTCAGCCTTCGGGTTCATCTGGGACAGCGGGCTGCACACTGATTCGCTAGTTCGTATTTATCCCTCAGTAGACAATTATTTCGCAGAGTAGTAGGGCAGTTTCCCTGCGAAAGGGGGGGCTATGTCCAAAAAGGTAGCGGTGTTGTTGGGTGGGTGTGGTCATTTAGATGGCAGCGAGATTCGAGAGTCAATTTTGTCACTACTCGCGCTAGATCGTGCAAATGCAGAGGTGATGTGCATGGCACCAAACGATGCACAAAAGCGAGTGGTGCATCATGGAAAGGGTGAAGTCGTCCCGGGCGCACGAAATATGATTGAAGAGGCCTCGCGCATTGCCCGTGGCAAGATTGTACCTCTCGATCCCAAAACAATTGCCGAATATGATGCGTTGGTAATCCCTGGCGGCACGGGACTTGCGTTTAGTTTTTTTGATTATGCAACATCGGGTCGTGACTGCAGTATTCGTAGTGATGTGCAGGAAGCGATCTTGAATATGGTTAAAGCAAAGAAGCCGATTGCCGCAATTTGCATTTCGCCCATGATCGTGGCGCGTGCACTAAAAGACAGTGGCATATCCGTAACGCTGGGTAGTACGCCCAATGTCAAAGAAGATATGATGGCCTGGGGCTCAAAATTTCAGGAATGCCAAGTAGATGATTGTGTGGTGGATGTGGCGCACAAAATTGTGACGACGCCGGCGTATATGTATGGCGATGCACATATTAGAGATGCCGCTACCGGGATTGAAAAATGTATCAATTCCCTCATGAAATTGACTCTTTAATATGCACCCCGTACATTTTGCCTAGGGTTTATTGTGTTTTAAATCAATGGGTTGTGAAAAATGAAGATTCATCTTTGGTCAATTGGAAAGTGGAAGTCTTCAAGTTGTGAAGCGCTTGTGGGAGATTATATGCAGCGCTTGTCTCATTATTTTCAGGGTGGTCATTGTTTCTATAAAAATGAAGAGAAGTTGCTGGCCGCACTTGAACCCTCTGACTTTGTAGTAACCTGTGATGAACATGGAAAACTAATGACATCACGTGAATTGGCGGCGTTTTTAGAGAAGAAGCAGGATTCTGGCACACGTCGGATGGTTGTGATCATTGGTGATGCGCCAGGTTTAACGCCTGCTTTAAAAGAACGCAGTAATTTTACGTGGAGTTTTTCACCACTAACATTTCCACATGAATTGGCGCAGGTTATTGCCGCAGAACAGTTGTATCGTGCCGCGACAATTCTGAAGGGGGAGAAGTACCACTATGGCTAAAATGAATGCGCAAGAAATTGCGGGTGCGCTTGAAGAGATGGCCGAGATCATGGAAATTACTGGTGAAAATCCGTTCAAGATCCGTGCGTATCATAATGCGGCGCATGTGGTGGATGGGTTGACCAATCTGGATCATTTGGTGGCGGATGAAGAATTGGTAAAGGTCCCCGGTATTGGTAAGGCGCTTGCAGAGCATATTGCCGCGCTTTATAAAAAAGGACACTTTCCAGAGTATGTCCAATTGCGAAAGAGTGTGCCCGCGGGTGTGTTGGATATGCTGCGCATTCCAGGAGTTGGGCCTAAAAAAGTGAAGGTCATCTGGAAGGACATGGAAATTACCAGCATCAGTCTATTGAAGCTGGCATGTGAGCGTGGCGGTCTCGCAAAGATCAAAGGCTTTGGTGAAAAGACGGCGCAGAAAATATTGCAGGGCATTCAATTTATACAACAACATCAAGACCAGCATTTATATAGTGATGCACTGGCAGTCGCTGCACCTATTCTTGCCTTTCTCAAAAAGCATCCCAAAGTAAAGCGTGTGGAATTGGGGGGCAGTCTGCGCCGTTGCAAAGAAGTGGTGAAGGATATTGATCTTGTGGCCTCCAGCAGTGATGCAAAAAAAGTAATGGCGGACTTTGTCAAAATGCCAGGTGTGGAATCCGTCATTAATCATGGCGACACCAAATCGAGTGTGATCATCAAGCCGGGGATCCAAGTTGATTGCCGCGTGGTGAGTGATAAAGAGTTTCCCTACGCGCTTCATCATTTTACCGGGAGCAAAGAACACAATGTTGCCCTGCGCACACGCGCCAAGGCTGCGGGTTACAAAATCAGCGAATATGGACTTTTTAAAGAAGGCAAAGGCGGCGAAACATTAATTCCCTGCAAAGACGAGACGGAGTTTTTCAAGAAATTGGGATTGGAATACATCCCGCCCGAGATGCGCGAGAACATGGGCGAGATTGAGGCAGCCGAAAAAGACAAGCTTCCGAAGTTGATTGAACTCAAAGACCTGACGGGATTTTTCCACTGCCACACCACGGCAAGCGATGGCAAAGCCACGCTGGATGAGATGGTGGCTGGCGCCAAGGCGCGTGGTTATGGCTACATAGGGATTTCGGATCACAGTCAGTCTGCGGTGTATGCGGGCGGATTGAAACCCGCTGAACTCAAAAAGCAATGGGCCGAAATTGATGCGATCAATAAAAAGCAAAAAGCGATTTATGTGTTTAAAGGAACGGAATCCGATATCCATGTTGATGGGGCGCTCGACTATCCTGATGCCATTTTGAAGAATTTTGATTTCGTTGTCGCATCTATTCACGGTAATTTTAATCAGGATATGAAGACTGCTACTGCGCGTGTATGCAAGGCAATCTCTCATCCGGCCTGCCGCATTTTGGGTCATCCCACGGGGCGTTTGTTGCTTGCGCGTGAAGGTCTTCCACTTGATTTTGAACAGGTGATTGATTGTGCTGTGAAACATGATGTGGCGATTGAAATCAATGCCAACCCACATCGTCTGGATATGGACTGGCGCCATTCATTTTATGCGCATAAGAAGAGATTGAAAATTGTGATTTCACCTGATGCTCACAGTGTCGCAGGTATTGATGATTTGCAATATGGAATTAATGTGGCCCGCAAAGGGTGGTGGACGAAGGCCGATGTGATTAATACCTGGCCATTGGAAAAGGTGAAGGCATGGTTGAAACGGAAGTAGAAAAGAAGAAGCGCGCCCTCAAGGTCTTGCGCATTTTGGAAAAGTACTATCCGCATGTGACTGGGTTTTTGCAACACGACACGGCATTTCACTTACTGATTGCCGTAATCCTTTCCGCACAATGTACAGATGAACGTGTGAACAAGGTAACCCCCACACTCTTCAAAAAATTCCCGACCCCGCAGGCCATGGCCGCCGCCAAGCAAACGGATGTCGAAAAACTCATTTACTCCACTGGCTTTTACAAAGCCAAAGCCAAGTCGATTATTGGGTGCAGCAAGGGGATTGTTGAAAAACATGGGGGCAAGGTCCCCAAAACACTTGAAGACTTGGTCAAGCTCCCGGGTGTTGGCCGTAAAACTGCCAATGTGGTCTTAAGCCATGTTTGGAATATTCCAGCTATTGTGGTGGATACTCATGTCAAGCGGGTCAGCAGCCTATTGGGTTTTACTAAAAACACTGATCCGGCCAAGATTGAGCATGATTTAATGGGGTTATTTCCGCAAAAGGACTGGAACGAACTGAATTTCAAACTGATCCAGCATGGCCGCAAGATCTGTATCGCCCGTCGTCCCCAGTGTGGTGAGTGCCCCGTCAGCCGTCTTTGCCCCAGCTCACAGGTTTGACCGCGAACTGCTTGACAAATTCAGTGCTTCCGCTAATGACCGCCACTCAACGTTACTGAAAGGTTTGATATGGCAGACAAAAATGACAAAGTAGCAGATAATACCCCAGGCAAGTTCTTTGTGGATCACCAGTGCATTGACTGTAACCTGTGCCGTGATACTGCTCCCAATAATTTCAAGCAAAACGAAGAAAAGGGCTACTCCTACGTCTACAAGCAACCCTCCACTCCTGAAGAAGAACAACAATGTCAGGAAGCCATGGAAGGCTGTCCTGTCGAAGCCATTGGTAACGACGGCGAATAATTAACGCGTTTTCTTTTTGGATTTCCGTACAGATCGCTTCTTTTTGGTGAGTGCGGCTTTTTTGCGTGCGGCATGCGTTTCCGTGTCGTGTTTGAGTTGCGCAAGCTGTTTGCGATGTTCGATCTTCCAATCTGCAACCACTTTTTGAAAGTTCGGATCATCCTCGATCATCCAAAAATCGTCACCAATATGAATCCATTGTAACACCAAGCCAGGGTTTGCTGTGTATGCAAGGTACAAGTATTTCAATGCCATGCTGACATTCTTTTGAGATGCGTAGTACAACGATACATACTCAAGTCCACTATAGCTGTTTCCATCTTGGATGAGAGTCAGGACATCAACCTTGTTAAATGTGTTTTCTGCCTGGCTTTCCTTTCCTTCAGCGGCGTAAAGCGCTGCTAAAAGTGTGTTTGCGCGGTTCTTATAGATCGATTTTCGAAGTGTCTTTTTATAATATTTCTCTGCTTCTTTTGCATACCGTGGAACAGTGCGTCCCTGATGCTGTAGGAATAGGTAGATATTGTGGTTGGCCATCGCACGTTCCAATAGTGCAATTTTGTGATCATGTGACATGCTTTTACCTTGAGCCCGCATGACTTCATTGATCATATAGCCTACTTTATCAGATGCTTCTTCCATTTGTAGGCTACGGCTGGCTTGCTCCAAATCACCATCCACTAGGATTTGGATAAACTCTGGACTAAAATTATGAGAATGGGGTTCTTCAGGTAATGCTTGTTTGTCCGATTTAGGGGCAAGTACATAGGGCAATTTCTTTCGGCGTGTTGTCTTTGTGGATTTTTTGGCATGCTTAGTCGTGCTAGATTTAGCGGTTGCTGCGTGCAACACTGCCGGACTTGCAAGTAGCCCAAACAATGAAATGGTAATAATGAGAAATTTACTTAGTTGCCGGCGCTGCATCGGGAGTTTTAACCTTCATTCGTGCAAAATCATCATAGTCACATGCTGCACGTGCATGAACAGCGTTACCATCTGTTAGAATGCCGATTCCTTGAGACTGCAGATCTGACGGTGGTTCAGAGCCAAATGCCTTTTTGTAATCTTCCAGAATGTTTACTGTGTGGCTGCGCCATTTCCCGACATTGGATTTGCCGCTGTCCAAAACAATGAAATACATTTTTCCCGGGATTTTGGCGTGGATGGTGCCGACAGGTAATGTTGATGACCATACATATTTAATGCCATACTGACGGAACTGGCTAAACATGATGTAGACACCGCAGGCACTGTCATTTGTTGCACCACTTGATTCATTTGCTCCCGGTGGCAGTGCTTGTGCACGCCAGCGCCAAGTGACCAGAGGATGATCCTTTATGTACCATGCGGGCCCGCGGAAAATTTGTCCCGAATAATCTTTGCTGTCATCTGCAGATAGAAACTTGTTTCCGCCTTCTTCTTTGACACGGTAAACTTCATGCACCTTATCCCCAAAGCCTGGCCAGTTTCGCCAGCCTTTTGGGAAATCTCCAACGGTGTCACTCGAAAAACTGGTGATACCAATGATTTGTTGAGCAAATGCGGTTCCTGCAACAAGCAAACATGCCAAGATTGTCTTTTTCATAGATATGATAAGCTCTAATGTCGTTTGACTATTTCGTCCAGCCTTTTCAGAGTTGTGGTAAATAAGTCGGCTAAATCCGCTCTACATTGAATACGTTGACCAGATGAAGGGCTGGTGAATTCAATTTCTCGTGCGTGTAAGAGATAGTGGGGCAATTGTAGACGATCACAATTGCGTATGTTGCGGGATTGATAAAGGCTGTCACCAGCCAATGGATAGCCCTCATGGGCCATATGAACGCGTATTTGGTGTCGGACACCTGTTGTAATCTGAATATCTGCCAGCGAAAATCCGGCAGCGCCTAATTTTGATATTGGGTAACGACGTGTGGTGGTCCAAAGCGTATGAGCTGTCTGACCACCAATAGGAGTACATTTCATGCGTGTTGCACGATGCTGCATGTGACTGATTGTAATAGTAACTTGCCCCGTATCTGTAAGTTGACCGACTACAAGTGCCGTATATCGTTTGGTAATTTGGTTTTGGTCGAACTGCTGGCGCAGATGTTGGTAGGCATCATTGGTTTTTGCGACAACAAGGCAGCCTGTTGTATGATTATCCAAGCGATGCACGATGCCACAGTCCTGCATAGAGCCGACCGCAGACTGATTTGGATGTTTTTCAAGCAAAATATCTGCAATAGATATCTGAGAACTATTGGGTAATCGCACCGTTGGCATTCCTGCCGGTTTATTGAGTACCCAAAGATCAGAATCCTCATAGATAGTAGAAAGCATGTTGGGTTCCTAGCGAGAGATTCAAAAAATAGCGATGAATTTGTGAGAGCAATTGACTTGCAATTGGAGCTGTGCTTAATAGCGACAAAATTTACTATTGCAAGGGGGAAGACCTATGTTTCGTAAGTATACTGGTGTATTGGCTGCTGTGGTTATGGTATCTGCAATGTGTGTTGGTACTGCTGGTGCAGCTGCCAAGCGGGTGCGAGAGCCAAAGATGAGCACAGAACAGATGATTCGTAAGGCTGTTGAAGAAGCAATTAAGGATAGCGTACCTGCAGCAGGCGGTAAATTTGAGTTTACAGCCAAACGTATGCGTCCTCCTAAAAATGATAAATGGAAGAAGCGTTGGAATGAAATGGGTCAAGATGGTTGGCAGATGGTTGGTAATAACGAAAATATTTATATCTTCCAACGCCCTGGCGTAGTGGATATGTCAGCTGACCCTAAAGCACAGAAGCAGGCGCAGCGCGATGCCGACAAGGCAGCCAAAAAAGCTCAAAAAGATGCTGATAAGGCATCAAAAGAAGCTGCGAAACAAGCTGCAAAGGATGCCAAGGCTGCAGCAAAAGCTGAAAAAGCAGCCCAATAAATCGTAAAAGCGCTTTAAATGATCGATTCTTTGTGATAGATGCGTGCGCATGACTTCTAGCCGTACGCCTGTTAATCAAATGGAAGAGGCTCTAGCTGTCCTGGGGGACAGCTTGGGCCTTTTTTATGATCAGTCTGGTAAAGGATTGTCGCCGCACGAATCTCAATTGTGGCAATCGGTTACACAAGCCTATTCACAATGCCAGTCTGTTGTAGCGGCACTTGCGGCACAGCAAGGCTCTGTGGTCCAGGAAGACGCGCAACATTTTGATATTATTCAGCTCATCCAAAAGATATTTGCCTCGCACGACATGCTCTTTTTGCAACGTCAGCTGCGATATAATGTGTCGACTTCTGCGGATTTGCCAAAAGTATACGGCCATCCGGATAATATTTTGCAAATTTTAACAACTCTGGTTGGAAATGCCATTAAACATTCATCTCGAGCATCATCAATTGATATCAATATTAAAGAAGTTGCTTTAAGGCAGGGTAATGGTGTTGAAGTCGCTATTATCAATGCGTGTGATAACTTTACAGAACGCGACCGTTACAAAATTTTTGAACAGTTTTATCAGAAAGAAACAGATGATAAAACATCAGGCGTCGGATTGGCATTATCCAGAGAATTAATTCAGCAAGATAATGGACAGCTGTGGGTTGATATTCCAGAAAAGGGAAAGGTTGCATTTACCTTTGTGTTACCTTGCGCAGAAGTTACAAAATCCGAGCATAAAGAAACAACTCAGACATTTAAATATGACATTCAAATCAGTAATTTTGATCAACTCAAAAGTGATTTGGGTCATGAAAAAATTCACTCGATTATTGACCGTATTGAAACGACAGTGCGACAGCTGGTGCGCTATCCGATTGATGTGGTTGCAGCATTCGAACAAAGTGGTGTGGTCAGCACTATCTATGAAACACCAAAAGGCCATGCCGATTCAGTGGCATCACGCATTTCAAAGCGATTGGGCTCCGAAGAATTTCGGGTGGGGAAAAACCCCGTTAAACTACAACTCAAATACAATCTATCTATCCTTAAATAACATATGACAACTTTAAATTTGATGATTCTAGTCGTTGGTGTGGTTCTGTTTGTGTTGGCGCGGCAGGTGCGTGCGCGTCGTATGAAGGAACTTTTGGATTATGTTGCTGAAAACATCGGCATTCACCCCAAAGTTTTTTTTAAATACTGGCGCCGCCGTTATCAACCTTGGCCATTTAATTTTCCAATTGCAGAACGTCTTCAATTACCAGTGCTGGATTTTAGAAAGGGTGAACCGAGCGTTCCCCCCAAGCAATCGATTCTACCTCTCTTGCGTGGCTTATGGTCAACCTGGATTATTGCCCGATCCGGACTGTATGCAGGGAAAAAGTGGGGAAATGAATATCTGCACAATATTGCAAATGCCATGATGATTTTGTGGTGCACTCGCATGTGTGAAGTGGTGCAGCTGCGATTGGAAGTTCAGGATTTGCAGCATTTGGATTCGATTGAAGATCCACTCTTGGTTATTTGTAACCACAAAAGCATTTTTGATTTTGTGGCAGGACCGCTCGCTTTAGGCTTGGCCCATCTTTCAAAGCGTGGACCTGTTAAACTCCGCTTTATGGCAGCTAAAGATCACTTTGTTGATAATTTCTTTGTGTATCGCATTTTGAAAATTGGTCTCGCCATGCAAGCCATTGGAATGATTTTTGTGGATCGCAAGGGTAAGAATCGAAAGGCCTCTGTCGATGAGGCTGTTGATCAAATGCTGTCATCAGGTGTGGATGTGGTGATTTTCCCCCAGGGTACACGGGCATGGCCGCAACTCGATGCGATGGGCAACCGTTGGGATGCCGGCTATTTTGCAGCGGGTAAGAAAGATCGTATGGCTGTTTTGGGTGGCCACCTTAAGAAGGGGGCGGCTCACTTGGGTATGCAGGTAGCAACACGAAATCCGGTATGTGTATTGCCCGTGGCGGTTTTTGGAACAGCAACGGTGTATCATAAATATTCACTCAAAGTGCAGTTAAATGAAACCATTAGCGTGCGCATTGGGGAACCCATTCGTATCGCATCAGCACCATCCGATGAAGCGGCATATGGAGCTGCTGTGAAGGAATTGCACCAGCGCATGGACACCTCTATGATGCGTGTGTCTGGTATCATTCCCCGCTTAGAGCAACGCTTGTTGGCAGATACTCGGCGAATTTTGCGTTCGGGCGAATTTGAAGATTTCGTCCAAACAGTGCAATCACACCGTAATAAAGAAGATGCGTTATTCTTTTCAGTCGCAGACCAAATCTATTCACTGCCTCGTGATGCCCAGCATGGTCGATTAATCCAATTTGCGAGCACTGCCCGCCAAGGTGCTTCTGTCGAAGATTTGCTTGCCATGAAGCGCGATATGGCTGGATAATGGTCCGCTATGGATCATTTTCAGCTCATTAGTAAATTTCAGCCTAAAGGGGATCAACCCCGTGCCATCAAAGAGCTCTTAGCGGGTCTTGCACGTGGTGAGCAGCACCAGGTTTTATTGGGTGTGACGGGCAGCGGTAAGACTTTTACAATGGCATGTGTCCTGTCTGAAATTAACCGACCTACTTTAATTTTAGCTCCCAATAAAACGCTCGCGTCCCAGCTTTATGGGGAAATGAAGGAGCTGTTTCCAAATAATGCAGTCGAGTATTTTGTCAGTTACTATGACTATTACCAGCCCGAAGCGTATGTCCCTGCACGAGACTTATTTATTGAGAAGGATTCATCAATTAATGACGCAATTGACCGTCTGCGCCACTCAGCCACCCATGCATTGCTGACACGTCGTGATGTGATCATTGTATCATCAGTATCTTGTATCTACGGTTTGGGATCTCCCGATGATTACGCCAAGATGTTTTTGACAATCAATTCGGGTGATCAGCTGCCACGGAATGAATTGCTCGCACGTTTGGTTGAGATGCAATACGAACGCAATGATACCGATTTTCACCGCGGTACATTTCGTGTTCGGGGTGATGTTGTTGAAATTGTGCCTGCCTATGAAGATTCATTGGCAATGCGGATTGAATTTTTTGGTGATGAAGTAGAACGAATTCGCTCGGTTGATGCGCTAACGGGCGTTGTGTATAAAGATATTCCCAGTATTACAATTCACGCCAATAGCCACTATGTGATTCCAGAACCAACGGTTAAACGTGCTATCAAAACAATTGATGCGGAATTAAAAGAGCGGATCCTGCAGTTTAAATCACAAAATAAACTACTTGAGGAACAGCGAATCTCCCAACGTACACATTACGATCTGGAAATGATTTCAGAGATTGGATTTTGCAAAGGTATCGAAAATTATTCACGCCATTTAACAGGGCGTAAGCCTGGTGAGCCGCCACCGACGTTACTCGATTATTTTCCGGAAGATTTTTTATGCATTGTGGATGAGAGCCACATTACCATTCCGCAAGTGGGAGGGATGTATAATGGGGATCGCGCGCGCAAAATGAATTTGGTAGAATACGGCTTTCGCCTACCATCGGCGCTGGATAATCGCCCACTCAAATTTAGTGAATTTATGAATCGGGTTCATCAGGTGGTCTATGTTTCGGCAACGCCATCTGAATTTGAATTGCAATCTGCACGTGGTGTGGTGGTGGAGCAACTCATTCGGCCGACAGGTTTGTTGGATCCCCAGATTGAAATTCGGCCGACGGAACAGCAGGTCAATGATTTGTTGGGTGAAATCAAAAAGCGGGTCCAAAAGGGAGACCGCGTTTTGGTGACCACGCTGACCAAACGTATGGCAGAAGATTTGACCGATTACTATCAGCAGCAGGGAATTCGTGTGCGCTACATGCACTCGGATGTGGAAACCTTGGAACGCGTGGCGTTACTGCGAGAGCTGCGACAGGGTAAGTTTGATGTGTTGGTGGGCATTAATTTATTGCGCGAAGGCTTGGATCTACCTGAAGTCTCACTTGTGGCGATACTCGATGCGGACAAAGAAGGGTTCTTACGCTCTGAGCGGTCGTTGATTCAGACTTTTGGTCGTGCGGCGCGTAATGTGAATGGGCGCGTGATTCTTTATGCAGATAAAATGACCAGTTCTATGGAGCGGGCAATTGGGGAAACCGAACGTCGCCGGAAGCTGCAAGAGGACTATAATCAAAAACATGGCATTACACCCGAGACGATCAAAAAGGATATTAGTGATGTTTTGCAGTCCGTGTATGAGCAAGATTACCCTCAAATCCCTGATACTGAGGTGAAAGTCCCTGAAATGACGCCCGAACAGGCCTCTAAGGCCCTGGAAAAGCTCAAAAAGCAGATGTTGGCGGCGGCCAAGGCCCTGGAATTTGAGGAAGCAGCGGCCATTCGAGATCAAATTACAGCCATTCAAAACCAGCTCTTGTCCCAGTAGAAACCCGCAAAAGTCGAATAAATCTGCTTTACAAGGCGAAGGTGCTTTGGATATGAGGTCACCCTAATTTTATTTGGGGAAGAAAGGTTATAATTATGAAGGCATTACGCATACTATTGATTGTTGGTTTGATGGGCGCGGTTGCGATTCCGGCGTTTGCACAGGATACGGGTGGGGTGACAACGCCTACCGCAGGATATGATGGCGGTTTTTTCATTCAAAATCCAGATGGTGATGCCCGCTTCAAATTCAACGGCCGCATTCAACCAGAATATTTTTACCAACAAGGTGGCTATCAAACTAGTGGTGTTCCAATGGATGCCATTAACTCGTTCAGATTGCGTCGTGCATTGTTAAACTTCAGTGGGAACGTGACGAAGGACTGGTCGTTCAGTACCTTTATCCTTAATCAAACAGCAAACAGTTCAACAACCCCATCCAACCTATCATGGGGTGCATCGGTTACATACAATCCAATTCCACTCTTCAACTTGGAAATGGGTACCTTATCTGTTCCATTTGATCGTTTTGGTGATGTGAGTTCTAAAAACTACATGTTCACAGAAGCGTCTATTATCGTTACTGAAGACTTCGGTATTAACGACTTGTCTCCATCCCGTCCTGCTTTTGGTATGGCGAACTCAGTGGGCCTCACGATCGGTGGTAACTGGAAAGACCGGTTGGTTTATGCGGTGGGTGTAACAAACGGTGGCAACCCAAATGGTAATGCCAGCTATGTGCTCAACTATAACAAGCGTATGACGGTGGGTGCACGCTTGCAGTGGAATATTCTTAAAGATCCAGGTTCTTCCGAAATGGATTTGGCTTGGAGCGAAACACCTGCCTTGGCAATTGGTGCGGGTGGTGCCTATGAAGATCAGGGTGTTGTGGATGCCTATGTTGCTAGCTTGTTCCAACGTTATAACATCCAGGGTACAGGTGATATCACCTTCAAGTATAAAGGGCTTTCTGTGATTGCAGCATGGTACGGACGTATTCAATATGACTACCAGACTGGAACCAATATTGGTCTTAACTACCAAGATGCCGGTTACTATGCGTTGGTGGGTTACTTTGTAATTCCTCGCAAGTTGGAAATTGGAGCACGCTCTTCACAAATGTTCCGTGAAGGACCTAACAACAACCAGAATGCCTATGAAGGCACCATTAACTGGTACATTATTGGTAATACACTCAAGTGGCAAACCACGGGTGGTATGTATTTGAACTATGACGTCAATGTGGGTACTGGTGCGGTGGGATTGTATAACACCGACGTCCATCGCCGTTATCGTATCTGGTCAATGCTGACATTGAATATCTAATTGGCATTTGGAATGGTTTCTGTAAAAAGGCCCTTGGAAAATCCAAGGGCCTTTTTATTTTATGACGACACTGAAAGATGACATTCGCAATTGGCCAACGAGTCCCGGTGTCTATCTGATGAAAGATGGCAGTGGGAATGTACTTTATGTGGGCAAGGCACGTAACCTGCGTGAGCGTATTGCCAGTTATTTTCATGGTCGTGATGAGCGCTATCAGGTGGCCTTCCTCATGCGGCGTGTGGTCAGCTTAGATCATATTGTGGCAGCGACCGAAAAAGAGGCGTTGCTTCTTGAATACACTCTCATTCAAAAGTACAAACCCAAATACAATATTTTTTGGAAGGACGATAAAAGTTATGTCCGTATTCGTCTGACCACGCAGCATGCTTTTCCAGGGATTTATACCACGCGAAATGTAACTAAAGATGGTGCCCAGTATTTTGGTCCCTATGTGTCTGCAACGGCATGTCGCGAAACAGTTGAAACCATTGTGCGGCACTGTCGATTGCGCACCTGCACGGATCGCGAGTTTGCCAACCGAGCGCGTCCCTGCATTCAATATCAAATTGGACGTTGTACAGCGCCATGCGTTGGTAAGGTGTCTGAAGCTGCTTATGCACTACAGGTGCGGCAGGCTGAGTTGTTGTTAGAGGGTCGTACTAATGAAGTGCGTGACTCCTTGCACGATGAAATGCAGCGTGCCTCTGATGAGATGCGCTTTGAAGAGGCAGCCCAATTACGGGATCGTCTGAAGTTAATTGATGAAACGTTGGAGTCACAGCGCATGGTTCGCGGTGATGATGTGGATGAAGATTGGATAGGATGGGCGCAGCACAAAGATCGGTCAGTGGTCAGTCTTCTCATGGTGCGGGGTGGATGTGTGCAAGACAAAGTGGTCTCTATTGAAACCAAAGATCCGGATGATGCCAGCGAAGTGGTACAACGTTTTCTGTTACAATACTATCAGCCGCCGATTACACCCCCACCCGTCATCTATTGGCCATTTGAGGTAGCGCCTTCCAAGGATTTAGAGCAGCTTCTGACAGAGCGACGTGCCGGACGTGTATCGATCCGCCATCCCAAGCGTGGGCAAAAGCGCGAACTATTGCAGCTGGCGCAAGCCAACGCCGATGCTGTTTTGGCGAGCCGTGGCTCTGATGAAGATCGCCTCAACCAAAGTCTGCGATCAATTGAGCGCGCACTCCATCTGCCTCAGTATCCATTTCAAATGGAATGCATCGATATTAGTAATTGGGATGGCGAGCAGGCGGTGGGTGCCGTGGTGGTGTTTCAAGATGGCAAACCTGCCAAGTCAGACTATCGCCATTACAACATTCGTGGACCGCATGAGCCAAACGATTATGCCATGATGTATGAAACGCTTGCCCGGCGTTATGCAAAACAACCAGCGCCGCAGTTGTTGTTGGTGGATGGGGGACGTGGTCAACTGCAGATTGCGTTGCGGGTGATTGAAGATTTACGATTGTCGCCGTTTCCTGTGGCGGCGATTGCCAAGGGACGTGGTAAAGGGTCCGATCGCATTTTTCTGCCCAATCGTAAAAATCCATTGCCATTAAAATCAGGAAATCCGGCACTGTTATTGCTGCAACGTATTCGTGATGCTGCCCATCACTTTGGAAATTCATTTGTGCGCCACAAAATGCGCAAGAAGCGCGTTAAAAAGAGCTGAATTATTGTGCGATGAAAGTGCTGTTGGCTGTTGCGGTATAGGTATCTGCAGTGGCATCAATAGTCATGGTGCTGCTGATGATGTTGCCATTTTTGTTGGCCAATTGAATGTCATACAACGTGTTATTTTTCAACGTGGATGCAGGATCTGGTATCCAAAGTGAGAGTGTGTAACTCCCTTCTGCAATATCACTGGGTAGCGTTGCATTGACTTCTACGCTGGCAGTTGATGATGGATCAATCGTGCTTAAGTCAAGTGCCAGGGGCGCAGCATAGCTTGCGCTATTTGTTTTCAAGAGTAGGTATGCAATTCGGGAATACTGTAGTTGGGCAAAACCACTATTCTTGAGTGTCAGTTTAACGTGTAGGAGTTCACCAGGTTTGACGCTTTCATTCAACTCTGCACTTTGCAGTTCAAAACGGTACCCCAAGCGATTGTTGATGTTGTCATAACAACCACCTGTCTTCCATTCATCGATGGTATCACCGTAGGGAGAACCATTCAGAAATGTATAATGAAGCGCAGCCAATTCGGTTACAGCGGTGTCGCAGTCGGTACGTGGTGGATTGGTGCTATCGGGATCAGCGAATGTGCATGTTTCGCCACCAACAAGTACATGATTGTCATTAGCGACATAATTCTTCCAAAGGTCAACAGCATCCGATGGATAGGTCCCAAAATCAGTGCTGCTCGCCAGGAAGCAGTCATTATGGTGGCCAACGCGTGGGGCAGCAGCGCCACTCAGTGTGACATAGGATTCTTTAAAGAGTGGTGTTCTGACTTGTGTGTGTCGTGATGTAGGTAAAGCTCCCAAAATTCCATCTAAGATTTGTTTCTGAGCATCTGCGTTGGTATCCAAGCTATTGCTGGATGTATGCCATTCGCCCCATGCACCAATCAGTCCAGCCTGCATGACATAAATGATGTCGGCATTATCAGTTAAAATAGGCTTTAACTGTTCAATGTGTTGCAAAATGATATTGAGCGGCGCGTCTGTAGTACCAATTTGGGAATCACTGTAGACAACACGAAGGATACATTTGATTCCGGCCTGTCTGATGCCGCTTAATGCATCGTCTATTTTGGTGAGCATGGTGTCATCAATAACTTTGTCGGTGTAATTACTTAATAGCAGGCGTGCATAGACGAGTGTGTAGCCAAGATCGCGGACATTGGAATAGTTAGTCGTCAGCAGATCCGTCCAATAGTAAAATCCACGTTCTGGATTGAGAATAACATCATCTGAGCTGACATACGATTTGCTGGTTAATTCCAGAGTGTTGGTCGTATTTGCGGTATCGCTGGTGGTATCAAGAATGTCGCTTGTATCTGCCGTTGGGTCCGACGCAACATCTTGGGAAGAGGCGGTTTGAGTATTGTCAGATGTGGCTGGGGTCGTGACTGCGCCACAGGCAGATGTGAGCACTGCAATCACTGTCAGCCCAATCAGGTGTTTCGCGGTTTTTGTAAAAAAACGTCCCATAATAGTGTTATCGGCTCAAATCGGTGAAAGTTGTGTGGGGGGAGGTATCAAAATCCTGACGCTAGGCGTAAACTAGCACCCCAGTATTACCAATTTGAGGCTGCTTAAAAATCAAAAACATATAAAAATCAATATCTTATATTTATTTTATTGGGCCTAAATTTGGCACGCCTCTTGCTCTTATTGGAAGGCAGGAGGCGGTTATGGCGCGATTAGAAGATGAAAGTCAGGCCCAGCAGATTTTGGAGGCGACCTATAATAGTCGGTCATCCGCTGAGGGTGCCCCGGAGAACCCGGTGGTCTTAAGTTGTGGAGGAATTTTCATTCCGCAGCCCCGCAACAATCCCGTTCAGTATCATATTTTGAATACGCCCTCAGAAGAGAGCTCTGCCAAAGTGGTGAGTGGTACGGTGCCCACCAATATGTTGCAGTTGGTGATGGCCAAAGAAAGTCTCAATTAGAATTTAAAGTGTTGTATGTAATTCTCTCCTGAACCCCCGACAATTGTGTCGGGGGTTTATTTTTATGCGTCTAGGCCGTGTCACCATTTACCACCCACAACATAATGTCGCTTATGCGAATTTTCCTCATTAGCCGCCTGACTTCGCCGATGTGGTCCCTTCGGGCGCCGGTGGTCGTTTTTTCTCATACGCCGAAAAAACGCCACGCTGCTCTC
>PCXA01000005.1 GCA_002796325.1 Deltaproteobacteria bacterium CG11_big_fil_rev_8_21_14_0_20_47_16
GCCGACAACATTGGAGTATTTTCAACGACTTCACAAGGACAGCTTGCTACAGCACGAACTAATTTTGGGTTTATCAATATGAGTTTTTCGGGCAGTGAGTATCTCTATGCTATCGGTGGGTCATCAGATGGAACTGCGGCAAACGGATTGAGTTCAATAGAATATGCAACGGTAAATTCTACGACTGGGAATGTGGGGAGTTTTACCACGAATGGAAATAATCTTACGACAGCATTAACAGATCCGGCTGTTGTGTCATTTGTTCCAGCCGTTGATAGTGGAACAGGGGCAGACGGAACCCTTGATCTTTCGTTGGCAGATGCAACGGGAGGGTGCGTGGGGGATGGGTTGAGTTGGGATACAAATACCTCTACGTGTACGATAGCTACTCATGATAGGTTCGTTTCGGGCCCAAGCCCGGGACAAGAAATTACGTATGGTGCGCACTCATTCGAAATTCCGTCTGGACCACAAGCGGGGAAAATGCTCACTATAACGGGAAAAGACACATATGTCTTTGATCCAACCTCTAATACTTTTCTGAATGGCCCTTCTTTCGGTGATACGACAAGTTATGGATCTCATTCATTTCTCATTCCTTCTGGTCCTCAAGCAGGAAAAGTCTTGACGGTGACTAGTGGTGGATCTACCTCAAGAATCTATGATCCTACTACGGATACATTTGGGGCTGGTCCCACTCTATCTGGATCATCATCTTCTGGTGGTGGCCATTCATTCCCCATCTTGTCAGGACCAAATGCAGGCAAGGTTCTTACTGTAGCGGGTGGCGGTTCATCGTTAACTAACATCTACGACCCGGCTACGAATACCTACTCGGCTGGGCCAAACCTAGGTGCAGCTGCTCTTTATGGATCGCATTCATTCCTAATACCTTCTGGTCCACATTCGGGTAAGTATCTGACTGTGATTGGTAACTGGCAGATAAATAAAACAAGACTCTATGATCCGGCAACAAATAGCTACTCCGCTGGGCCAGATATTGGTGCAACGCCTAATGGTACTGGGGGGGGGCACATTCCTTCGCAATTACATCAGGAACTGAAGCGGGCAAGATACTAACGGTTAAGGGAGGAGTTACAGCGCTAACATTTCTCTATGACCCTGCAACAAATACCTATTCTGACGGACCAGCATTACCCAGCACAGCATCAGAAGGCAGTCACTCATTTACAATCGCTTCAGGAGTAAATGCGGGCAAGACAGTAACAGTCTTCAGCTCATCGGCGGCAATGTATGATCCCGCAACAAATACCTATGTAGCTGCACCCGCAACGTCTCTACTAGCAGGCGAGCTTGGTGCAACAACTTTTGGAGCACACTCGTTTGTTATCCCATCGGGGGCATATGCAGGATACCGATTGAGTTTTGTCTCTACGAGTAACGATGGTGGAGGAAAGTCGTTTATTCTTGATGAAAGTCTTAATAACTTTGTGCGGGGACCGTACATTGGCGCAAAGATCAATCAAGGTAGTAATTCATTTGTAATAACCTCTGGTCCAAATAGTGGAAAGACCTTGGTTATAGTGGGTAATTCCACGCGCGGGACAAGAATATATGACCCACTCACAAATACATTTGGGCCAGGACCTGATGCAAGCATAGATATATCGAACAGATATGTGAAACCATTTTATGTTCCGTCGGGAGTTCTCGCGGGGAAAACAATCTCTATTAAGTCTGCTAGTTCTGGCGGCGATGTAACTACTGTATATGATCCGACTACCAATACATTTAGTCCGGGTCCAAGCGTTGGCGCAGCATTTGGCACGGGAGGGGGAGGTCCTTTGCCAGGCGCTCCATTTGAAATCCTCACAGGTTCTCAAGCTGGTAAAATCTTAATAATTGGAGCCTCGAGTAATGGAGCCTCGCTGATCAGATTGTATGACCCTTTGACTAACACATTTTCAGCTGGTCCAGCACTTGGAGGAAATAGAGCTTCAAGTTTTTTCCCAATCGCCACAGGGCCTCAGGCAGGGAAAACTTTGGCAATCCAAGCATTCAGTACGGGCACAAGGATGTACGATCCTGCATCCAACACGTTTTCTGCCGGTCCAAATTCGGGAGTTTCATCAGCAGTAAGCTTAAGCTTTCCTATTACTTCGGGTAATTATGCAGGTAAAACAATGGTGTTTTTTGGCAATGCTTCCAGAATTTACGACCCAGAAACAAATACGTTTTTAACTGGTCCCAATTTTCTCTTAACTATCGATGAAAGTACGATTATTTATGAGGTACCAGAGGGTAAACATACTGGAAAAACGTTGCTCATAAATCGAGCAGCGTTAACCTTTACCTTCTATAATCCCGTTACAAACCTTTTTGAAGTAGGACCAGCTGTGCCTACATCATTTGCCTCTCAATATTCATGGCGTGTTCCAGTAGAGTCTGGTCCGAATGCTGGAAAGCTATTGCTAGTCTTAGGGACCACTGGCTCCGTGAACAGTACATTTATATATACGCCTCAAAAGCCCTCCTACAACTTTACCTCGGTAAATATTCCAAGTGGCACCATGCTTACCGGTCTCGCTCCAGATTCAGCTATAAATGTGGCAAATATTAATGTCTTGGGAGATGTCTTGATCGAGGGTACTATTAATCTTACTGCCAAAGGTTATGCAGGTGGTGGAACGGCTCTGGCTGGGTATGGTCCAGGATCAACTACTGGTTCTACGGGAGGTGGATGTGGAGGCAGTTACGGTGGGGTAGGTGGAGTAGGGGGTAATACATCGTGTACTCCTGCGGTGGCATATACATCAGACGACTCAGGAAGCGGAGGTAGTGGTGGGGCATCAAGCGCGGGAGGGGCGGGCGGTGGGGCAATTATCATCAGTAGTGGTGGAAGTATTACCATAGGTGCAACGGGATCTATCGTGGCAAATGGTAATGCTGGTGTAGCATCTGGTGCTAGCAGAGGGGGTGGTGGTAGTGGAGGACTAATAAAACTTCTTGGTACAACGGTAACTAATAGCGGCTCGTTAACAGCAAGCGGCGGAGTCGGAGGTAACGGTACCATCAACGGCGGTGGCGGTGGTGGTGCAGGACGCGTGAGTATTTCATACAATACTGCATTTACTCCAGGAACCATTACAACTGTAGGGGGAGCAGGAGGAACTCCCAATGGAGTTGCTGGTGGAAGCTTGGTATATGTTTCAGCTAGCACAAACCCAATTCTTTACGTACTGGGTGGACAAAATAGCGCAGGTGTGGCTCAATCAACGATTTCTCAGGCAATGATCGACTCTGGGATAGGAAGTGTAGGTGTTTTTGGAAGTTCTGCAAATGCACTTTTGGAAGCTGTATCTGGATTAACGGCAAACACATTTACTCTTGGATCAGATACCTACATCTATATAATCGGTGGACATAATGGTTCTACCGATCAGCCCACCGTGTATAAACTACCGTTAGATTCTGTGGGTACGGTCAACGCCGGCTCAACCACCAATCAAACGCAATTAGCGTCGGGGATTTCACATCACACCACAACGACCGGTTCGATTTCATCTACAAACTATATATGGGTAATCGGGGGATTAAATGGATCGACTGCACAATCAACAGTCTATAAAGGAACGATTGATAGTAGTGGCGATATTGTTTCGTTAACCACCAGTGGACAAGCTTCTTTACCACAAGGACTGTACGGTCATGCAACGTATTTTGATACCGTAGGATCCGTCAATTATTTATACGTTACCGGCGGCACCACAACAGGTGGAGCGAAACAATCAACCGTATATCGTGCAGTTGTTGATGCATCAGGAAACGTAGGAGCATTTTCAACCGTTGGACAAA